>NZ_BONI01000024.1 GCF_016862635.1 Catellatospora coxensis
GCGAAACAGGAACCCCCGAGGGCGACCAAGGGAATCCCCGTCCATTAGTGCGGGGAGGATGTCAAACGTTGACCGCGACGGAAAATGCCGTCGTGCTTCTCACCGTGGCCAAGCACCCATAGCCGAGCTGCTCGGCGCACCAGCGCGGTGCTGCGGGTCAGTTCGGGTGCCGGTTGTCGGGGTCCGATGTACAGCCCGGTCGCAGGTACCTCGGACACGGCGATTTCTGATGGCGTACGGCCGGCGGCGCATACCGTGTAAGCATGGACGTCGCAGCCCTCCAGGCGCGCAGGGCGTGGGCGGAGTCGGCACGTGGCGAGCTCGCCGGGCCTTCGGTTCTGGCGCAGGTGCTCGTCAGTCCGTCGTGAGCGCGACAGCCGCGGCTCGCCCGGAGAACACCGGGGTGCTGCGTGTCGACCAGGTCGACGCGGTGGTGTTCGACCTCGACGGCGTGCTGACCGATACCGCGCGGCTGCACGCCGCCGCTTGGAAGCAGGCCTTCGACGACGCCCTGCGCGCTCACGACGGCGCGGGTTTCACACCGTTCGACCTCGACGCCGATTACCGGGCTCACGTCGACGGGCGGCCACGTCTGGACGGCGCGCGGGCGTTCCTCGCGTCACGGCACCGGCTGCTGCCGGACGGCAGTCCCGCCGACCCGCCCGGCGTGGAGACGGTGTGGGCAGTGGCGAACCGGAAGAACCAGCTGTTCACGGAACTGCTCGACGAGCGTGGCGTACGTACGTTCGACTCCTCGGTCGACCTCGTGCGGGCGCTGCGGGCCGCCGGCGTGGCCACCGCGGTCGTCACGGCGAGCCGCAACGCAGGGCGGGTACTCGCCGCGACCGGCCTCGCCGAGCTGTTCGACGCGCGCGTCGACGGTGAGGACGCGGCGGCGCTGCGCCTGCCCGGCAAACCCGACCCGGCCACGTACCTGGAAGCGGTCCGGCGTCTCAACGTCTCGCCCGACCGTGCGGTGATCGTCGAGGACGCGCTGGCCGGCGTCGAGGCGGGCCGCCGGGGCGGGTTCGGTCTGGTGGTCGGCGTGGACCGGCGGGGCCGTCCCGGCCTGCTGGAGGCGGCGGGCGCCGATCTGGTCGTCACCGATCTGGCCGCCCTCACCCTGGACCCGTCTCATCCACGCCGCCCGCCCGGCCTGGCCGAGGCCGGGCGCGACTTCTGCGGCGGCGGCCAGGCGGGAGACGGCTGGGTGCTGTGCTACGAGGGTTTCGATCCCGCCCGAGAAGGCCTGCGGGAAGCGCTGTGCACCACCGGCAACGGATATCTCGGCACGCGCGGCGCCGTGCCGGAAGCCCGTGCCGACGGGGTGCACTATCCCGGCAGCTACCTCGCCGGTGTCTACAACCGGCTGCTCACCCGGGTGGAGGACCGCACGCTGGAGCATGAGCACCTGGTGAACGTGCCGAACTGGCTGTGTCTGCGGTTCCGCGCCGAGGGTGACGACTGGTTCCAGCCGTCCACCGCCGACCTTGTCGCGTACCGCACCGAGCTCGACCTGCGCTGCGGCGTGCTCACCCGCAGCCTGCGGTTCCGTGACAGGCGCGGCCGCCACACGGCGGTCACGCAGCGGCGCCTGGTGCACATGGGCTGGTCGCATCTGGCCGCGCTGGAGACCGTGTTCACGGCCGAGGACTGGTCCGGCACGGTCGAGGTGTGCTGCGGAGTCGACGGGGAGGTCGTCAACGCCAACCTGCCCGAGGACGCCCCGCTGGCCAAGACGCACCTGCTGGGGGAGAGCGCCATGGCCGAGGGCGACCTCGCCGCGCTGACCGTCGTGACGACGCAGTCACGGGTCCGTATCGCGACCGCGGCCCGCACCGTCGTCCGCGACGGCGCGGGCCGCCCGCTGGCCGTGCCGCGCGATCCGGTGGTTCGGGAGCGCTTTGCGGGGCAGGCGCTGCGATGCGAGCTGGCGCGGGGTCGGCCGCTGGTGGTGGAGAAGGTCGTCGCGGTGGCCACCTCGCGTGACCCCGGGATCAGCGAGCCGATGCTGGCCGCGAGGGAAGCCGTGGCGGGCGCGGGCGCCTTCGCCGAGCTGCTGGACTCCCAGCAGGCGGCGTGGGCTGCGCTGTGGGAGCGGTTCGACCTGGCCGTGGATGCCGACGACGAGGTGGTGCTCGCCTTGCGGCTGCACACCTTCCACCTGTTGCAGACCCTGTCGCCGCACACCGCCCAGCTCGACGCGGGGGTGCCGGCCCGCGGGCTGCACGGGGAGGGCTACCACGGGCATGTGTTCTGGGACGAGATGTTCGTGTTCCCGGTGCTGAATCTGCGGCTGCCCGCGCTGTCGCGGGCGCTGCTGCTGTACCGGTGGCGGCGGCTGGACGCCGCCCGGCGAGCCGCGCGGGCCGCGGGCCGGGCCGGGGCGATGTACCCGTGGCAGAGCGGCAGCGACGGCCGGGAGGAGACGCCGCTGGAGCTGTACGACCAGGTCATGGGCCGGTGGGTTCCGGACTTCTCGCATCTGCAGCGCCACGTCGGCATCACGATCGTCTACGACATCTGGCAGTACTACCAGGTCACCGGTGACGTGGACTTCCTCGCCGAGTACGGCGCCGAGACGGTCGTCGAGATCGCCCGGTATCTGGCCGGGCTCACGGACTACGACCCCGACGACGACCGCTACGGGATCTCCGGCGTCGTCGGGCCGGACGAGTACCACGACGCCTACCCGGGCGCGGCGGAGCCGGGCCTGCGAGACAACACGTACACCAACGTGATGACCGCGTGGGTGCTCTGCCGCGCGCTCGACGTGATCGCGCTGCTGGCCGGCCACCACTGCGGCCGGCTGTGGGCGCGGCTCGGCCTCAGCGAGACGGAGACCCGCTGGTGGGAGCGGATCAGCCGCCGCATGCGGGTGCCGTTCCACGACGGTGTGATCAGCCAGTTCGCCGGCTACGGCGACCTGGCGGAGTTCGACTGGGCCGGTTACCGGCAGCGCTGCGGCGACCTCGTCGGCATCGACGCGCTGCTGCGCCGGGAGGGTGACTCGCCGAACCGGTACCGGCTGTCCAAGCAGGCGGACGTGCTGATGCTGCTGTACCTGCTGTCGGCCGAGGAGCTGCGGGAGCTGTTCGGCCGCCTGGGCTACCCGCTGGAACCGGCGACCGTCGAGCGCACCGTCGCCTACTACCTGGCCCGCGTCGCCCACGGGTCGAGCCTGAGCCGGATCGTGCACAGCTGGGTGCAGGCCCGCGCCGACCGCGAGCAGTCCTGGAAGCTGTTCGCCGAGGCGCTGCGCGCCGACCTCGCCGACACCCGCGGCGGCAGCACGCGCAACGGCGTGCATCTGGGCGCCATGGCCGGCACCATCGACCTGGCCATGCGCTGCTACACGGGCCTGGAGACCCGCGGCGACGTGCTCTACCTGCACCCGCTCCTGCCCGCGGAGCTGCGCGCGCTGCACGTGGAAGTGCTCTACCGCGGGCACTGGGTCGTGATCGACGTCGACCATCAGCGGTTGCGGGTCGCGCTGCGGCCCTGCGAGGCGGCGCCGATCAGTATCTGCGTCGACGGGGTGGTGCACCGCCTGGCAGCCGGCCGCCATCGCGAGTTCCGACGGTCGGGCTGATCGGTATCGCCCAGTCTGGGAGGTTCGGGACTTTTCAGGGTTCCCAGGCCGGTCGGTGGACGTCGGGAGCACAGTGGAGGCATGAGGGCACATGTCGGAGACCGCCTGGTACTCGAAGCCATCCACGTCGGCGAGCCGCGGCGGGTGGGTGTCATCACGGAGCTGCGCCATCCGGACGGCACGCCGCCCTACATGGTGCGGTGGCTGGACACCGACCGCGAGAGCATGGTGTTCCCGGGTTCGGAGGCGCACATCGAGCCGCCCCACGCGCCACACCACGCGCACTAGCACATCTCGTACCGCGGAATCCGTCCGATGAGCGGACCGCACACCCGTCCTGCGGCGCAGTCGGCGGCTGCGAGCGTGCCTGCTGGAGGGCTCACCGCAGCGCAGGTGGGCCGCCAACGCACCCGGTCCGGCCCGAACACGCTGCCCGCGGCCCGCCGGCCGCCGGTCTGGCTGCTGCTGATCCGGCAGCTCACGCATTTCTTCGCCCTGTTGCTGTGGCTGGCGGCCGCGCTCGCCCTGCTCGCCGGGATGCCGCAACTCAGCGTCGCGATCATCATTGTCGTGCTGGTCAACGGCGTGTTCGCGTTCGTCCAGGAGTACCGCGCCGACCGGGCGGTGGAGCGCCTGCGTGACCTGCTGCCCGCACAGGCCGTCGTACGCCGGGACGGCCACCGCCGCACCGTGGCCGCGGCCGACCTGGTACCCGGCGACGTCGTCCTGCTGGAGGCCGGTGACCGGGTCAGCGCCGACCTGGACCTGCTGTCGGCGGCCGGCCTGGCGGTCGACGAGTCGCTGCTGACCGGGGAGAGCGTGCCCCGCCGGGCGCAGGCCGGACAGGTGCTGTACGCCGGCACGTTCGTCGTGGAGGGCGCGGCAGAGACCGTCGTGGCGGCTACCGGGGCGCGTACCCGGCTGGCCGGCATCGCCGCGATCAGCCAGGCGGCCCGCCGCCCGCCCAGCCCGCTGGCGGTGCGGCTGGGCCGCGTGGTGCAGGTCGTCGCGGTGACCGCGGTCGCGGCGGGCAGCGTGCTGTTCGGCGTCGGGCTCCTGCTCGGGCTGCCCCCGCGGCAGGGTTTCCTGTTCGCGCTCGGGGTGACCGTCGCCCTGGTGCCGGAGGGCCTGCTGCCCACGGTGACGCTGGCCCTGGCGTACGGCGCGCACGCGATGGCCCGCCGCAACGCCCTCGTCCGCCGTCTGGAGGCGGTGGAGACGCTGGGTTCGGTGACCTTCATCTGCACCGACAAGACGGGAACGCTCACCTGTAACCAGATGACAGTGGCACAGGTGTGGACCCCCGCAGGACAGGCCCGCGTCACCGGCCAAGGCTACGACCCCCACGGACGCATCGACGCCGCGCCCGCCGTCGCCGCGCAGGTTGCCGAGCTGGCCTACGCGGCCGTGCGGGCCTCGCGAGGCAGGCTCACCCCCCATGGCGAGGCGTGGCAGCCGCACGGCGACCCGATGGAGGTGGCGCTGCACGTCCTCGCCCTGCGTGCGGGAGTCGACGTGGATGCTCGTTCGCAGCGCGAGCCGGAGCAGCTGTGGCTGCCCTTCGATCCGCAGCGGCTGCGTGCGGCGAGCCTGTGCGGCGGAACGCTGTACGTCAAGGGCGCCCCGGAGCGGCTGCTGGCCGACTGCCGCGGCGACATCCAGGCCGCGCTGCAGGCCGCACACACCATGGCCGACGACGGCCTGCGGGTGCTCGCCGTCGCCCGCCAGCCCGGCGTCACGGCGGCCACCGCGCCTACCGCCTCCTCCCTCGACCTGCTCGGGGTGGTCGGCCTGCTCGACCCGCCCCGCCCGGACGTCGGCGGGGCCGTGGCCGCCTGCCGTCGCGCCCACATCCGCCTCGCGATGGTCACCGGTGACCACCCGGCCACCGCCCGGGCCCTGGCCGTGCGGGTGGGGCTGTGTGCTTCCGAACCGGTCGTGGTGACCGGCGACCAGTTGCCCGCCAGCGATCGGGAGCTGGGCGAGCTGGTGGACCGCGACGGCGTCGTCGTCGCGCGGGTCACTCCGGAGCAGAAGCTGCGGATCGCCAGGGCGCTGCGGTCGCGCGGGCACGCGGTGGCGATGACGGGCGACGGCGTCAACGACGCACCCGCACTGCGGGAGGCCGACATCGGCATCGCGATGGGCGCCTCCGGCAGCGACGTCGCCCGGGAGAGCGCCGACCTGGTCCTGCTCGACGACCACTTCGCGACCATCGTCGCCGCGGTGGAGACCGGCCGGGCCACCTTCGCCAACATCCGCCGCTTCCTGACCTACCACCTCACCGACAACGTGGCCGAGCTGGCCCCGTTCGTGGTCTGGGCGCTGACCGGCGGGGCGTTCCCGCTGGCCATCGGGGTGCTGCAGATCCTGGCCCTGGACATCGGCACGGACCTGCTGCCGGCGCTGGCGCTCGGCGCCGAACCACCCAACCCGCGCACGCTGGCCGGACCGGCGCGAACCGGGCAGCTCATCGACCGCAGGCTGCTCGCGCGTGCCTTCGGTGTGCTCGGCCCGGCCGAGGTCATGGTGTCGCTGGGCGCGTTCGCAGCGGTGCTGATCGCGGGCGGGTGGCGCTGGGGTCTGACGCCGTCCGCGGAGTTGCTGGCCGCGGCGTCGGGCGCCGCGTTCGCCGCGATCGTGCTCGGGCAGCTGGCCAACGCCTTCGCGTGCCGCAGCGAGGTGCGCCCGGCGTTCCTGCTGGATCCGCGCCGTAACCCGCTGCTGCTGTGGGCTGTGGCCACCGAACTGGTGCTGCTGTGCGCGTTCCTGGGCGTGCCGGTCGTCGCACGGACGCTGGGCGGGTCGTGGCCGCCCGCCTTCGGCTGGGCGCTGGCGGCCCTGGCCGTGCCCGTGCTCCTGCTGGCCGATGCGGCGCACAAGGCGTGGCGCGGCGGTCGGCTCAGCGCGGCCGCAGCTGTACGGCGGTGACCTTGTACTCCGGGCAGGAGGTCACCTCGTCCACCGCCGCGGAGGTGAGCAGGTTCGCGGCCACATCCGGGAAATGGAACGCCATGAACACCTGCCCGAGGGCCATCTCCGAGGTCAGGCGGGCCGTCGCGGTGACGCTGCCGCGCCGGCTGGTGATCTCTACGGCCGCGCCGTCGCGCAGGCCGAGCGCCGCGGCGTCGGCGGGGTGCATGTCGAGGGTCTCGTGCGGCTGCAACGCCAGGTTGGGTGTGCGCCGAGTCATCGTGCCGGCGTTGTAGTGCGTCAGCCGGCGTCCCGTGATGAGCACGTACGGGTAGGCCTCGTCCGGCTGCTCGCCGGGCGGCAGCCATTCTCTGGCGGCGAGCTGCGCCCGGCCGTTCGGCGTGGCGAACGACCGCAGGTGCAGGCGCGGCTGCCCGGGGTCGTCGGTGGAGCGGCACGGCCAGTGCAGGGGTCCTTCGCGGTCCAGGCGCGCGTGCGAGACCCCCGCGAACAGCGGCGCGACCCGGGCGCATTCGTCCAGCGCCGCGGCGGGCGTGGCACAGCCGAGATCACCGCCGAGCGCGGCCGCCACCGCCTGGATGATCGCGAAGTCGGCCCGTGCCGATCCCGGTGTCGGCAGGGCGGGACGGACCCGCTGGAAGCGGCGGTCGAAGTTGACGAACGTGCCGTCCTTCTCCAGGAACGACGCGCCCGGCAGCACCACGTCGGCCAGCCGCGCGGTGTCGGTCAGGAAGATCTCCTGGCAGACGACGAACTCGCACGCGGCCAGCGCCGCGCGCACGTGGCCGCTGTCCGGGTCGGTCTGCGCGATGTTCTCGCCGAAGACGTACAGCGCCCGCAGGCGGCCGTCGAGCGCCGCGTCGAACATCTCCGGGATACGCAGGCCCGCACGGTCCGGTACGGGGCAGCCCCAGACCTGCGCACACCGTGCCCGCGCCTGGGCGTCGGCGACGGGCCGGTAGCCGGGCAGCAGATCCGGCAACGCGCCCATGTCGGACGCGCCCTGCACGTTGTTCTGCCCGCGCAACGGGTTCACGCCGCCGCCGTGCTGCGTGCCGACCGCACCGCGCAGGATCGCCAGATTCGCCAGCGTCCGCACACCGTCCGTGCCGTGCGCATGCTCGGTGACCCCCAACCCGTAAATGATCATCGGGGTCTGTGCCGTGCCGTACAGCCGGGCCGCCTCCCGCAGCGCGGGCGGCGCCACCCCGCTGAGCTGCGCGACCCGTTCCGGCGAGAACCGGCGCAGCTGCTCCCGGAGGATGTCGAGCCCGTCCGCGCGGTCGGCGAGAAAACCGGGGTCGGTCCAGCCCTGCTCCAGCATGATCCGGGCCAGACCGTTGAACACCGCCACGTTACTGCCGGGGCGGGCGGCCAGGTGCACGTCGGCGAGCGCCGCCAGCTCGGTGCGGCGCGGGTCGATCACCACCAGCTTCGCGCCCGACAGCGCCCGCTGCCGGATACGCGCGCCGATCACGGGGTGCGCCTCGGTCGGGTTGGCTCCGGCGACCAGGAGGCAGCCGGCGCGCTCGATGTCCTCGGCGGGGTTGGTGCCGCCCGCCAGGCCGAACGCCGCTGTCAGCCCGGCTGCCGAGGGCGCGTGGCAGATGCGCGAGCAGTTGTCGACGTTGTTGGTGCCGACCACCGCGCGCATCAGCTTCTGCATCAGGTAGTTCTCCTCGTTGGTGGCGCGGGCCGAGGAGATCGCCGCGACGGCGTCCGGTCCGTGGCGGCCGATGACACCGCCGATGCGTTCGCCGATCAACGCGAGCGCGTCCTCCCAGCTCGCCGGTGCGAGCCGGTCACCGTCGCGGATCAGCGGGGTGGTCAGCCGGTCGGGCGAGGTCGCGAAGCCGTACGCGAACCGGCCCTTCACGCAGGCGTGGCCGCGGTTGACGGGACCGCGGCGATCGGGGGTGATCTGGTCGACCCCGCCGTCGGCGACGTGCACGGTCAGCGCGCACCCGACACCGCAGTACCCGCACGTGGTGTCCACCGCGATCGGCGAAACGGGGGCGACCTGCCGTCCCGCCTGGGTGATGGCACCGGTCGGGCAGGTGTCGACGCAGCCGCCGCAGGAGACGCACGCCGACTGCGCCCAGCTGCCCGGACCGGGCGCGACGACCGTGTCGGCGCCGCGGCCGGCCAGCGTCAGAGCGAACGTGCCCTGCACGTCGTCGCACATGCGCACACATCGCACGCACGCGATGCACAGATCCCGGTCCAGGTGCACGTAGGGGTGCGAGTCGTCGCGGCCCAGCCCGCGCCCGGCCGCCGCGAACGCCCCGGCGTCCACGCCGAGCTCGCGGCATCGCGCGGCCAGTTCCGTGGGCAGCTCCCGCGCCTCGCGGGGCAGCCGCTCGACGGTCAGCTCCAGCACCTGCCGCGCCATCGCGACGACATCAGGTTCCCGGGTGCGGATGACGTCGCCGTCGGCAGCCGGCGTCGCGCAGGCCGCGACGACGCCGCGGCCGTCGACGCGTACCAGGCACAGCCGGCAGCTGCCCGACGGGCTGAACCGGTCGTCGTGGCACAGGGTCGGCACCGCGGCACCGGCTGCCCGCGCCGCCTCCAGCACCGTCGCGCCGGGCGCCGGCTCGACCTCCCGGCCGTCGACGGTGACCCTCATCCGCAGTCCTCGCCCAGCGCCCGCCGGAGGCTGCGCACCGCGCGTGGCACGCCACGGCCGAAGGGGCACAGGCTCGCCACCTCCATCAGCTCCAGCAGCGGCGTGTCCGCCGAGGCGGCAGCCGGGTCGGCGGCACCGCGGCGGGTGCCTTCGCGGCACGGGGTGCACGCGCCGCAGCTCTCGCTCGCGTAGAACCGCCACAGGTGAGCCAGCAGCTGCGCGGCGGTCACCGAGTCGTCGACGGCGATGATGCCGCCGTGGCCGAGCGCGACCCCGGCGGCGTCGAGCGCCGAGGCCAGCAGCGGCAGGTCGAGCTGGTCGGGGGCCAGGAAGCCGCCCAGCGGCCCGCCGACCTGCAGGGCCCGCAGGTGCCGGCCCGCCGCGAGGCCGCCGCCGAGGTGGTACACGACGTCGCGCAGCGGCGTGCCCAGCTCGACCTCGTACGCGCCCGGACGGGTGAAGCGCTCGTTGAGGCACACCACCAGCGTGCCGGTCTCGGGCGCGCGGCCCAGCCGGGCGTAGGCGTCCCCGCCGGCGTCCACGATCCTGGGCACGGCGGCGAGGGTCTCCACGTTGTTCACCGCGGTCGGCCGCCCGAACAGGCCGTACTCGGCCGGGTAGGGCGGGCGCAGCCGCACGCTGCCGCGCAGCCCGCTCATCGAGCGCAGCAGCGACGTCTCCTCACCGGCGACGTAGGAGCCGGCTCCCTCGACGACGGTGACGTCGAAGTCCATGCCCCCGTGCACCGCCCGCCCGAGGTGCCCTGCCGCACGGGCCTGCTCGACCGCGCGGCGAATGCTGCCCAACGCCTGCGGATACTCCGAGCGCACGTACACGAACCCGCGGCTCGCGCCGCAGGCCAGCCCGGCCAGGGCCAGGCCCTCCAGCACGAGGTCCGGGCTGCGTTCCATGAGCAGGCGGTCGGCGTACGAACCGGGGTCGCCCTCGTCGCCGTTGGCGACCACGTAGCGCGGCGCCGGTTGCGCGCCGACGGCCTGCCACTTGCGCGCGGCGGGGAACCCCGCGCCGCCCCGCCCCCGCAGGCCCGACCGGTTGATCTCGTCCACGATCAGCGCAGCGGCGTCGACCCGGCCTGCCAGCCGCGACCAGACACGCCAGCCCGGTCCGGCGGCCAGCCCACGCAGCGCCACGGGGCCGGCCGCCGCCCGGACCGGGATCGGCGGCGCCCGGCGCGGGGCCCGGCCGGTCAGCTGTCCGGCGACGTCGCTGCCGGCCAGCGGCGTGTCACCGTCCAGGACCGCCGGGCCGCCGTAGCAGAACCCCAGGCAGTGCACCGCCTGCAGAGACGTCGAGCCGTCGGCGCTGCACGTGCCCGCGGCCACACCGAGGGCCCGCTCGACCTGGGCGACGTGCTGCCCGCCGCCGGCGATGAAGCAGGCGGTGCCCGCGCAGACCCGCACGTGCCGCGCACCCCGCGGGGCGCTCAGATCCCGGAAGTAGCCGACGGTTCCGTGAACGGCCGCGGTGGGCAACCCGGCATCCGCCACCGCCGCGCCGCCCACAGTTGCTAGCCGCAGCCGGTCCAGCACGCCGGTGTCGCCCTCGCGCGCGACCAGTTCCTCCAACGCACTGCGGCCAGGCCGCATCCCGTCCGGCACCGCCCCGCCATCCTCCTCGTCACGACCCGCTTCACCCGATTATCAGGCGCTGGGTGGGTCGCCGTCGGGCCGATCGCGCAGACCGGAGCGGCATGGCCGGTGCCATGGCGGTGACAGCGTCGCCGGGCCGCCTCACACCCCGCTGGGATAGGTCTCCATCTCGCCCGGCGCGGGCTGCGCGTGCAGCGGGTGGACGGCGGTGGTCTGGTCGCACCACACGAAGGCGTCGTAGCGTTCGCCCAGCCGGGTGGGCACGTAGTTGCCGGACCGTTCGCGCCCGGGGTGGTAGACGACGCCGACAGCGCGGTGGTCAAGTACCTCGGTGAGCCAGGGCGGCCCGTCGGTGTCGGGGAAGACCAGCAGCGACGGGCCGGGCAGCCGGTGGTGGAGCAGGTCCTCCAGCGACCCGGCCCGCGCCGGTGGCATGGTCATGACCTGGCGGGGCGCGGCCCAGCCCGGGGCGGCCATGACTTGGCCCCGGTGGCAGCCGAACCCGACGAGGACCACGGCGTCGCGACCGTGCCGGTAGCGGGCGAGCTGCCCGATGTTGACCATGTTGGCCGCGGCCATGTCGGTGGCGCGGGCGTCGCCGACATGGGTGTTGTGCGCCCAGACCACGGCCTTGGCCGCGGGGCCGTGGTGGTTCAGGAGCCGGTCGAGGGTGTCGGCCATGTGCACGTCGCGTACGTTCCACGAGTGCGCCCCGCCGCCGATCATCGCCCGGTAGTAGCGCTCGGCGTCGGCGACGATCTGGGCGTTCTGCCACACGTCGAACCGCGTCGCGCCGTCCAGCGACATCTGCGCCCGCGCCTGCGCCAGCAGCCGCGCGACCTCGTCCTCGCAACCGGCCGATACGAACCGGCACGCCAGCGCGTACTCCTGCGGTTCGCGCGAGTACGGCTGGAAGCAGCGGTAGGCGTCCCAGACGGCGTCCAGGCCGGCCGGGTCGTGCTCGCGGACGTACTCGACGATGACCTGCATCGACTCCCAGAGGCTGTAGACGTCGAGGCCGTAGAACCCGACGCGTCCGGCGGGCGGCTGGTTGAGGTTCCAGGCGCGCAGCCAGCGGCAGAACGCGGCGACCTCCGTGTTGGCCCACATCCAGGTGGGCCAGCGGGCGAACTCGTGCAGCGCCGTGATCGGATCCAGGCTGCCCGGCGCGCCGGTGACCGCGCGGTGCACCCGGTTGCAGTCGGGCCAGTCGCCCTCGACCGCGACGAACGAGAACCCGCGTTCGGCGATCAAGCGGCGGGTCAGCTGCTCGCGCAGCCGGTAGAACTCATGGGTACCGTGGCTTGCCTCGCCGAGCAGCACCAGCCGCGCGTCGCCGATCCGCTCCAGCAGCGCCGTGAAGTCGGCCGCAGTTCGCAAGGTCTGGACCAGCACGTCAGCTCACCTGCCACCCTCGCCGGACCACAGCCTCTGTATACGCCGAGGAGAAGGCCGTCCGCTGTCGAACACGTGCTCCCGGCAGCACTGCTTCCGCCATGACCGTTCACCCCAGCAGCAGGCTGACCGCCACCAGATAGATCAGGATGGACAGCAGGTCCTGCACCACGGTGGCCAGCGGACCGGAGCCGAAAGCGGGGTCGAAGCCGAGCCGTGCGAGCAGCCAGGGCAGTGCCATCGCGACGAGCGTGGCGATGGCACTGGCGGCCAGCACCGCGACGGCCACGGCGGCGGCCAGGGCGGGCTCGCCCCACACCAGAACGAGGACCGGCAGCAGCACGGCCGCCAGCAGCAGTCCCACCAGCAGCCCGGTGAGTGCCTCGCGGGTGGCGATGCGGCCGATGCCCACGCCGACGGACAGCCCTCGGATGGCCACGGTCTCGGTCTGGGTGCCGACCGCGTCGGCGAGGTAGACGATGCCTGGAATGAAGTAGGCGATGGCGACGTTGTCGACGAGCTGGTCTTCGAAGCCGGCCACCATCGCGGCGGACAGCAGCGCACCGGCCAGCCCCACGGCCAGCCACGGCATCCGGTGCCACAGCCGGCGGGCGACGCTCTCCTCGCTGGCGGTGCGGGCTCCGGCGGTGGTGTGCAGAAAGCCGCCGATCCGTGCGAGGTCCTCGTCGTGCTCCTCGAGCAGCACTCCGAGAAGTTGCTGCGGCGGGATGAGGCCATGGAAACGTCCTTGGCCGTCGACGACGGCGAGACCCGGTTCGCCGTGCTGTACGGCCTTCCAGGCGGCGCGTTCCTGATCGGTGCCTGGGGCTACCCGCGGCGGGTCGGGGTCCATGACGGAGCCGACCGTCCGGTCGCCGGGCGCGGCGAGCAGGCGTTCGATGGTGGCCAGACCGACGAGGACGCCCGCCCGGCAGACCGCGACGACCGCCGCGCTGTCGTAGTCCTGCCCGCGCATGGCGGCCAGCACAGCGTCAACGGTGTCGTGCGGAGCGGCTACCGGCACGCGCAGGCTGGCATGCCGGGCTGCGGTGCCGAGCGGCTGGACCGGGGCGACATCGCTGTCCCGCATCAGGCCCACGGCTCGGGGTCAGGCCGCCAGGCCACGGTGCCCGACCTGGACCCGCGAGCATCGCTGTGACGACGGCACATGGTCATCACCCCTCCGTGGCATCGTAGCCGGAACCTGACCGCCCGGTTAACCTCATTGTCCGGGTCGGCCAGCCCGGATGGAGCCGTTAGCCCGCGCACGGGCGACTTCGGTGCAGCACGATCGCAGGCGATGGCAGCGCCACTGCCAGACCGGGC
This sequence comes from Catellatospora coxensis, assembly GCF_016862635.1. GTDB lineage: Bacteria > Actinomycetota > Actinomycetes > Mycobacteriales > Micromonosporaceae > Catellatospora > Catellatospora coxensis. The sequence continues at coordinate 13,487 of NZ_BONI01000024.1, forward strand.
ACCTGCGATCCGGCAGTAGGCACGAGGTCGCGGTCGCTGATACCACGCCCCATGCCGAGCCGCTGACGGTCGTGGAGGCCGTGTGCCGATTCGATCGGCCGGCGCATCCGGCGGATGAAATCGTGCAGTGCCCGCGGCCTGCTTGACGGTGACGAAGGCGTCGCTGTGCTGCGACTTCGATCGACCGCGAATCGGCGACGCATTTCGGTCTAGAGTGCCAGGTTGGGAGGGTGATAACGCGAGGGGGCGCGACATGGCAGCCGGGTCCGTGGCCATCGAAGTGGTGGCTGTCGACCTGCCCGACGACGTAAACGTGATCATCGGGCAGTCGCATTTCATCAAGACGGTGGACGATCTGCACGAGGCGCTGGTGGGGGTCGGTTCGCAGCTGCGTTTCGGCATCGGATTCTGTGAGGCGTCCGGTGCTCGGCTGGTGCGACGTTCCGGCAACGACGGCGAGCTGACCGGGCTGGCGGTCGAGACGGCACGGCGGATCGGTGCCGGGCACTGCTTCGTGGTGATGCTGCGTGAGGGTTTCCCGGTCAACGTGCTGAACCAGGTCAAGTCCGTGCCGGAGGTATGCACGGTCTTCTGCGCCACGGCCAACCCGGTGCAGGTGCTGGTCGCCGTGACCGAGCTGGGCCGGGGGGTGCTCGGCGTCGTCGACGGCGGGCCGCCGCTGGGCGTGGAGACGGATGCGGACGCCGACACCCGGCGCGAGCTGCTCCGCGAACTCGGATACAAGCTGTGACCGAGCCGGGACATCGAATACCTCCGTGGATACTCCGGCCTTCAGGTCGTGGACAAAATCGTCTTCGCTGCCGACTGGATAGTCATCGCCCTGCGACTTCGCTCTCGCAAGCTGGTCTGCCCGTGTGGTCGGCAGAGCGTCGCTGCCTACGACCGGTCGTGGCGCTCGTGGCGGCATCTGGACTTCGGCAAGTGGAAGGTCATCATTCACGCCGAAGTCCGCCGGGTCGACTGCCGCGGCTGCGGCCGGGTGCGTACCGAGTGGATGCCGTTCGCCCGGCCCGGCGCTCGCTTACCGCATCGGCGTGGACGAGATCGCCTATCGAAAGGCCGCAAGTTCCTCACCATCGTCACCGATCACGACAGCGGCCAGCCTGTCCAACTCCCTGGCCGAAGGCATCAACGCCGGCATCCGCCTGATCCAGCACCGCGCTCACGGCTACGCCCGCCTCGACAACTTCACCGAAATGATCTACCTGTGCCACGGTGGCATACCCGCATGCCTGCCCACTACCTGACCGCCGGGAACCGGCTACATGCCGGGCCCATCTGGCGGCCGGTTGGCCGGATCCTTGATCCACGACCGGATTCCACGACCCGCCAGGGGTTCACCCGCATACCGCGGCACCAGATGACAATGCGCATGCGGGATGCTCTGCCCACCGACCGGCTCCACATTCCAGCCGACATTCCAGCCATCGGGCCCATACCGATCCGCAATCAGCGCCTTCATCCCCCGAAGCAACCGTGCCGTCGACGCCCACTCCTGCTCCGTCAGATCGAACACCGTCACCCGGTGCGCCACAGGCAAAACCATGGCCGATCCGGACGGCGTCCCCGTGTCCCGCGTGAACATCGCGAAACACCACTGATCAGATAACACGATCTGGGGCTCCATCACTGGTAGGCAGAACGGGCAATCAACCATCCCGTCATGATCGCCCAGCGAAGCAGATCCCGCCTGCCCATAGGCACCTGAGAATTGGCACAGGTGTGCTAACTTGTTGTGGCTTGACCGACGAAAACCAAGCCGGCCGGGCCTACCGCCGGGCTGGCGGGCAGTCAGGTCTGTGGAGCCTGTGTAAGACCGATGGGCGGTACCCCGTCCCTTGCCGACGGCGGGTGAGCGCATTTCGCCGTTTCCGACGACGGTCGTGCGGTATCACCAAAGGAGGCAGGGTCGAAGGGGCCGACATCATGAATCAGGTGCAGACGGGGCAGTCGGATGACATCGTGCAGGCCTACCAGCATGCCGCCGAGGTCGGCGGGCGGGCACCGTCGGTGCACAACACCCAGCCCTGGCTCTGGTACGCCGGGCGGACCGGGTTGGAGCTGCGGGCCGACCGCAGCCGCCACTTGCCGACCGCCGACCCGGACGGCAGGCTGCTGACGATCAGCTGCGGAGCGGCACTGCACCACGCCCGGCTGGCGCTGTCAGCGGCGGGCTGGGCGCCCCACGTGGCCCGCCTGCACGACCCGAGGTCGGACGACAGGCTGGCGTGGATCACCGTTGCCGAGCATGCGGCCCCCAGCGCCCAGGACCGCCGCCTTTTCGAGGAGATCGACATCCGGCACACCGACCGCCGCCCCACAGTGGAGCTGCCGGTGCCGGCCGAGGCGCTGGCGCTGATCAGGCAGGCCGCCGCCGACGAGGGCGCCGGGCTGCACTGGCTCGGCCAACCGGACCTCGACGACCTGGCAGTTGCGGCCGCCCGCGCCAACGAGATCGGGCTGGCCGACCTCGACCAGCGCGCCGAGATGGACTACTGGGTCGGCGGCCGCCGCCCGGCCCGCACCGGCGTGCCCAGCGACGCGGTACCCGAGCGCGCGCCGCAGACCGACGTGCCCGGCCGGGACTTCGGCCACCCCGGCACCCTCGGGGTGGGGGAGGGCCACGCCCGCTCAGCGGTGTACGGCCTGCTCTACCGTCCCGGTGACGGCCCGGAGGACTGGCTGCGGGCGGGAGAGGCGCTGTCGGCGTGCTGGCTGAAGGCCACCGACCTCGGCGTCGCCGTCCTGCCGCTCAGCTCGGTCATCGAGGTCCCGGCGACCCGCGAGGTCCTGCGGCGGATGTTGTCCGGCGTCGGCCATCCGCTGCTGGTGCTGCGGTTCGGGCTGGCCGGCCCGGACCAGGCCCCGGTGCCTGGCACACCGCGGCTACCCACCGAACGGGTGGTGCGGCCGGGACCGTTCCCGCAGCCGTGAGCGGTCGGTGTCACCAGTTCGCGACCAGCCACCAAGCCGCCCACACCAGCAGTACCGCGATCAGCACCGCGATCAGCGGCGTCCAGTCACGGCCGCCCGTCCTGCTGCCGCGCATCGTCAACCGGACCGGGCGAGCAGCGAGATGAGGTCGACGCCCGACATAGCCCCTGGTGTCACCTCTGCCGTATGAGTGATCAGACCTCCACCTTTCATCCTGCGCCGAGTCGCGCCCGGTGTCGACGGGGCGCAAGCCCTTGAAGAGGGGATTTCTGCCTGCCCGGGCCGCTGCGAGGGCCGGGTGGGCGCGGGCGCGGCGCGGAACCGCACGATCCGCCCCGCGACGACACGTCCCGCGGGATCATGTGAGGGGCAGCCGGAGGCAGACGATGGACCAGCCCGCGGTACGTGATGTGATGACAGCCGACGTCCTGACCGTCGACCTCGACATGCCCTACGCCGAGATCGCCGCACTGCTGGCCGGGCACCGGATCAACGCCGTGCCCGTCCTGGACGATCTACGCCGCCTGGCCGGGATCGTCACCGAAGGCGACCTGCTGCGGCGCGTCGAGTTCCTCGGCGAGCCCGCAGACGCCACGCACCTGCTGGAACGGCCCTCGCGCAGAGCCGCACGCGAGAAGGCCAGGGCCGCGGTCGCCCGGCAGCTGATGACCGTTCCCGCCGTCACCGTGTCGCCTGACGCCGCGGTCGCCGACGCAGCCCGGCTCATGGCCGACCGGAACATCAAACAGCTGCCCGTGGTGGACCGGCAGGGACGGCTCGTCGGGATCGTCGCGCGGCGCAACCTGCTCGCGGTCTTCAAGCGCGCCGACACCGACATCAGAGCCGAGATCGTCGAGTCGATACTGCGCCGTGCGCTGCACCTGGAACCGGACGCCGTCACCGTCGACGTCCGCGACGGCGTCGTCAATCTGACCGGCAGGGTCCGGCAGGCCAGCAAGGGCCAGATCGCGGTACGGCTCGCCGAGGCGGTCACCGGGGTCACCGCCGTACTCGACCACATCAGGTTCGAGATCGACGACGAGCGGGCGGGCCGGCCTGCGGGGGAGCCCGCGGAAGCCTTCGGCACGCTGCTGGTGGTGGGCGTCGACGGGTCTGACGGCGGCCGGGAAGCGCTGAGGTGGGCGGTCGCGCACGCCGCCGACGTCGGCGGTTCGGTGCTGGCGGTCGCGGCATGGCACTGGCCCGAGGACGACCTCTCGACGACCCTGGAAGCCGACGAGCGGCGGCACCTGTCCGACATGCTCACTCGGGAGGTCGAGGCCCTGCCCGCGCGGCAGCGGGCGGCCGTGCCGCTGCGTACGAAGACCGTGCGGGGCAGGCCGGCCGAGGTGCTGTGCGCGGAGTCGGCCGGCGCGGCGCTGCTGGTTCTGGGACGTCACGGGCACAGCCGTGCTAGCGCCGCACGCGCGGGTTCGGTGAGCGAGGAGTGCATCCGCAGGGCGCCATGCCCGGTGCTGGTCGTGCCCCGGCCGCACCACGAGCCTGCGGCTGCGGCTAAGGCGCCGGCGGGGCCGGGCTGAGCCCACGCCGCCGCCTGCCCTGCACGGACGGGAACGATTCGGGGACCTCGGCACGGTGCCACAGGACTTCGGTCCCTAGCCGCAATGGCGGGGTGAGAGCGACGGTCGGAGAACGGGGGGTGACCGTGAAGACCATGTCAGCGACCGTCGTACGGTATGACCGGTTGCGGGAGCAGTTCAGCTGGGCCGCGGAACGCCGGGCACTGGCTGGCTTGCCCGACGGCGGGGTGAACATCGGCTACGAGTCGGTCGACCGCCACGTGCTCGCCGGAGCGGGGGACCGGACGGCGCTGCGTTGCGTGTCCCGCGACGGCGTCGTCGACGTCAGCTACGGCCAGCTGCTGACGCGCACGAGCAGGTTCGCCAACCTGCTCACCCACCTGGGCGTCAGCCGTGGCGAGCGGGTGTTCTCGCTGCTGGGCCGCGTGCCGGAGCTGTACGTGACGGCGCTGGGAACACTGCGGCACGCCGGCGCCTACTCGCCGCTGTTCGCCGCGTTCGGCCCGGAACCGGTCCGGGAGCGCCTGGCGCGCGGGGACGCCGCCGTGCTCGTGACCACGCCGGAGTTGTACGAGTGCAGGGTGGCGCCGATCCGAGATCAGCTGCCCATGCTGCGCCACGTCCTGGTGACCGGGGAGGACCCGCCGCCAGGCGCCCTCAGCCTCGATGTCGAGCTGTCGTACATGAGCGATGCGTTCGAGGTGCCCCCGACCGATCCGCAGGAGATCGCACTTCTGCACTTCAGCAGCGGCACGACCGGCCGGCCGAAAGGCGCCGTGCACGTGCACGAGGCGGTCGTGGCGCACCGCGCGACCGCGCAGCTGGCCCTCGACCTGCGCGCCGACGACGTGTTCTGGTGCACCGCAGACCCGGGCTGGGTGACCGGCACGTCGTACGGGATCGTCGCTCCGCTGGCGCTCGGTGCCACGGTGCTGGTCGACGCGGAGGAGTTCGACGCCCGCCGCTGGTATGCGCGGCTGGCCGAACACCGGGTGAGCGTCTGGTACACCGCGCCGACGGCACTGCGCATGCTGATGCGCCATCCGGCGAGCCTGCCTGCTTCGTTCGACCTGTCCGCGCTGCGGCACATCGCATCGGTGGGCGAGCCCCTCAACCCCGAGGTGGTGACCTGGGGCGCGCAGGTGCTGGGCCATCCGGTGTACGACAACTGGTGGCAGACCGAGACCGGCGCGATCATGATCGGCAACATGCCCGGCGTCGAGATCCGGCCCGGGTCGATGGGTCTGCCCATGCCCGGCGTCGAGGCCGGCCTCGCGGTGCAGGGCGAGGACGGGCGGGCCCGGGTCACGCCCGTCTCGGGCGTCGAGCTGGTGACACGACCGGACACGGTCGGTGAGATCGTGCTGCGCCGGGGCTGGCCGTCGATGTTCCGCGGCTACCTGCACGAACCGGAGCGCTACGCGCACAGCTTCGCCGGGGACTGGTACCTCACCGGCGATCTGGCACGCCGCGACGCCGACGGCTACTTCTGGTTCGTCGGACGCGCCGACGACGTGATCAAGTCTGCGGGTCACCTGATCGGCCCGTTCGAGGTCGAGAGCGTGCTCATGGTGCACCCGGCCGTCGCCGAGGCCGGAGTCATCGGCAGACCCGACCCGGTCGCCGGTGAGATCGTCAAGGCGTTCGTATCGATCCGGCCAGGCGTCGAAGCCACCGACGAGCTGCGCCTGGAGCTGCTCGGCTTCGCGCGGCGCCGGCTGGGCGCCGTGGCGCCCAGGGAGATCGCCTTCGACGACAGCCTGCCGCACACCCGCAGCGGCAAGGTGATGCGACGGCTGCTGAAGGCACGCGAACTCGGCCTGCCCGAAGGTGACCTGTCCACGCTGGAGACGGGGGAGCGGCGGTGAAGACCGCGACGGCTGGAGCGCGCCCGGCGGCCGCCGGACGGGCGGGTCCTGCGCACCGGCGTGATCTGCTGCGCCAGATGCTGCGTATCCGCCGGTTCGAGGAGCGGTGCGTCGAGCTGTACAGCGCGACGAAGATCCGCGGGTTCCTGCACCTGTACATCGGCGAGGAGGCCGTCGCGGCCGGGGTGATGGCCGCCCTCGAACCGGCCGACGCGGTCGTGTCGACCTACCGCGAGCACGGCCACGCCCTGGCCCGGGGCGTGCCCATGGACGCGATCATGGCCGAGATGTACGGCAAAGCCACCGGGTGCAGCCGCGGCCGCGGCGGCTCCATGCACCTGTTCGACCGGGCGACCAACTTCCACGGCGGCAGCGCCATCGTCGGCGGCGGGCTGCCCCTGGCCGTCGGACTGGCCCTGGCCGACCGGATGGCCGGCCGCAGCCGGGTGACGGCCTGCTTCTTCGGCGACGGCGCGGTCGCCGAGGGCGAATTCCACGAATGCCTCAACCTCGCCGCCCTGTGGCACCTGCCGGTGCTGTTCCTGTGCGAGAACAACCTCTACGCCATGGGCACCCGCATCGACCGCGCCCAGGCCAACACCGACCTGGCAGCCCGCGCCGCGACATACGGCATGACCGCCCACGCCGTCGACGGCATGGACGCCCTCGAGGTGGAGAAGGCCGCACGCCGAGCGGCCGCTGCGGTGCGCGCCACAGGCAGCCCGTACTTCCTGGAGCTGCGCACCTACCGGTTCCGGGCCCACTCCATGTACGACCCGGACCGCTACCGGGACAAGGCGGAGATCGCCCGCTGGCAGCAGCGCGATCCGATCGACACCCTCGCCCGGCGGATGATCTCCGACGGCGAACTCGACGAACCCGGGCTGGCGCAGCTGAACGCCGACGTCGAAGCCGAGGTGGCCGCCTCCGTCACCGCCGCGGAGCAGGCACCGGTCGAGCCGGTGGACCAGCTCACCCGCTTCGTCTACGCAGACAACGAAGGCCTCCCATGACCCCGGCGACTGCCACCGCGCAGGCGGAGCTCACCTACCGCGAGGCGGTCCGGGAGGCGATACGCGACGCGATGCGCCGTGACGAGCGCGTGTTCCTGATGGGCGAGGACGTCGGCCAGTACGGCGGGGCGTTCGGGGTGAGCCTGGGCCTGCTGGAGGAGTTCGGCGCCGACCGCATCCGCGACACACCGCTGTCGGAGTCCGCGTTCGTCGGCGCGGGCATCGGCGCCGCCATGGGCGGCATGCGGCCCATCGTCGAGATCATGACCGTGAACTTCAGCCTGCTCGCCCTCGACCAGATCCTCAACAACGCCGCGACGCTGCTGCACATGTCCGGCGGGCAGTTCGGCGCACCGCTGGTCATCCGCATGACCACCGGCGGCGGCCGGCAACTGGCCGCACAGCACTCGCACAGCCTGGAAGGCTGGTACGCGCACATCCCCGGGCTGCGGATCCTCTCCCCGGCCACCGTCGCCGACGCCCGCGGCATGCTCTGGCCCGCACTGCGCTGCCCCGACCCGGTCCTCATCTTCGAACACGGCAGCCTCTACAACGCCACCGGCTCGCCGGCCGGGCACGACAGCGCCGACATCACCACCGCGGCGATCCGCCGCACCGGCTCCGACGTGACGATCGTGGCCTACGGCGGCACCCTGGGCACCGCCCTGACCGCCGCGGACCGGCTCGCCGAGCAGAGCATCAGCGCCGACGTCATCGACCTGCGGGTTCTGCGTCCGCTCGACGACGCGACGATCATGGAGTCGGTGCGCCGCACCCACCGGGCGGTGGTCGTCGACGAGGGCTGGCGCAGCGGCAGCCTCTCCGCCGAGATCGCCGCCCGCATCACCGAGCAGGCCTTCTACGACCTCGACGCCCCGGTGGGACGGGTCTGCTCCGCCGAGGTGCCGATGCCGTACGCCGCCCACCTCGAACAGGCGGCCCTGCCGCAGCCCGGCGCAGTGGTCGACGCGGTCCGGGCGGTGGTCGCGTGAAGTCGGAGTTCCGCATGCCGTCGCTGGGCGCCGACATGGACCACGGCACCCTCGTCGAGTGGCTGGTGCATCCCGGCCAGCAGGTGCGCAGGGGCGACGTCGTCGCCGTGGTCGACACCGCCAAGGCCAACGTCGAAGTGGAGTGCTTCACCAGCGGCGTCGTCGACCAGCTGCTCGTCGAGCCGGGCGTCCGGGTGCCGGTCGGCGCCGTGCTCGCCACGATCACCACCGGCGGACCGGAGCCGGAACCGGCCCCGGCCGCCCCGCAGCCCGCACCCACAGCACCTGCCACCGCAGCCGTCCGGTCGCCGGTCACCTCACCCCTGGTACGCCGCCTGGCGGACGCCGCACACGTCGACCTGGGCACCGTGCACGGCACCGGGCCCGGCGGACGCGTCACCCACGCGGACGTCCGAGCGGCTTCATCAACGACGGAGAGGACCCCGGCGGCCGTCGCCGCGGTCCGCATCCGGTCCTCACCACTTGCCCGCAAGCTGGCGCAGGAGCTCGGTGTGCCGCTGACCGGCATCGCCGGGTCGGGCCCTGGTGGAGCGGTACGCGCCGCCGACGTGACGGCCACGGCCGCGGCGCTCACGGCCGCTCCGGCACCTGCCGAGACGGCTGATCGCACCATGGCGATCCGGGCGCAGATCGCGACGTCGATGGCCCGCGCCAAGCGCGAGATACCGCACTACTACCTCGCCCAGACGATCGACCTCGAGGCCGCGCTGCGCCGGCTGCGGGAGCACAATCGCACCGTGCCCGTGGCCGAGCGCGTCCTGCCCGCCGCGCTTCTGCTCAAAGCCGCCGCCATGGCCGTGAGCACGGTGCCCGACCTCAACGGCTTCCACACCGGCACGGCCTTCCACCGCAGCGCAGCCGTGCACCTGGGCGTGGCGATCTCGCTGCGCGAAGGCGGACTGGTGGCACCGGCCATCCACGACGCCGACAAGCTCACCGTGCCCGAACTCATGGCCGCACTCAAAGACCTGGTCGCGCGTACCCGCGCCGGGCGGCTGCGCGCCGCCGAACTCGCCGACCCCACCATCACCGTGTCCAGCCTGGGCGAGCAGGGCGTCGACACCATCCATGGGGTCATCTACCCGCCGCAGGTGGCCCTCGTCGGGTTCGGCGCGATCCGCGACCGGCCCTGCGCCGTCGACGGGCTCCTGGGCGTACACCCGACGGTCACTGCCAGTCTTGCAGCAGATCACCGGGTCACCGACGGGATCAGCGGCGCCCGCTACCTGCTTGCCGTCGAACGCCTGCTCAACCAGCCGGATAAGCTGCTGTGACCCAGGTTAGCGGGCACTCGTGCACCGAAGTGGCCCCGCCCGTCAACCCCTGCCGATGTCCGCCGGCTTCTCGCTGTGCACGATGGCGAAGGCGTTCGCGAGCGCCTCGAGGTGCTCCGGGGAGTATCGCTCATCGTCGAGAGCAGTCTTGATCTTCTTGAGGATCAAAACCTCGACGTCCCGCTGCAACCCGAAGAACTCCTCGTCGGTCATGGCCATGACAACCACGCCCTCCCTGGCAGTGAACATCCAAGCCCGTGCACGGACGGGGCTACCAGCCATCCTATGGCCGGAATCGGCTCACTGGACCGGAAACATCCGGTAGGCACGGCCCCGGGTTACCTATCGTGGAAGACGGGCCGATCAGCCGGAGGTGGTGACGATGGGCGAGCCCGTCAGCCGGGATGTGCTGCCGATTCCGCATGTCGACCGTCCAGGTCTGACGACCTACGACGCCAAGGATCCCGACACGTCGTACCCGCCGATCGAACCGCTTCTGCCGCCGCGGCAGGCCCCGAACGTTCTGGTCATGTTGATCGACGACTGCGGCTTCGGTGCGTCCAGCGCGTTCGGCGGTCCGATCAGCACGCCGACGTTCGATCGCCTGGCGGCAGGCGGGCTGCGTTACACCCGGTTTCACACCACCGCCCTGTGCTCGCCGACGCGGGCGGCCCTGCTCAGCGGAGGCAATCACCACTCGGTCGGGATGGGTGGGGTCACCGAGATGGCTACGTCCGCGCCCGGGTACAGCTCCGTGCGGCCCAATACCAAGGCGCCGCTGCCGGAGATCCTGAAGCTGAACGGCTACTCGACCGCGCAGTTCGGCAAGTGCCACGAGGTGCCGGTCTGGCAGACCAGCCCGATGGGACCGTTCGACGCCTGGCCCAGCGCCGGCGGCGGGTTTGAGTACTTCTACGGGTTCATCGGCGGTGAGACCAACCAGTACGCCCCGTCGATCTACCGGAACACCGTGCCGGTGGAGCCGCCACGGACTCCGGAGCAGGGCTACCACTTCACCGAGGACATGACCGACCAGGCCATCGCGTGGGTGGGCCAGCAGAAGGCGCTGATGGGCGCCAAACCGTTCTTCGTCTACTGGGCGCCTGGTGCCACGCACGCGCCGCACCATGTTCCGGCGCAGTGGTCGGACAGGTATCGGGGCCGGTTCGACGACGGCTGGGACAGGCTGCGCGAGCGCACCTTCGCCAGGCAGAAGGAGATAGGTGTCGTCCCGACCGACGCGCAGCTGACCGTTCGCCCTGCCGAGATTCCGGCCTGGGCGGACATGCCCGACGACCTCAAACCCGTGCTGGCGCGGCAGATGGAGGTCTACGCCGGGTTCCTGGAGCACACCGACCACCACGCGGGCCGGCTCATCGACGCGCTGGCCGACCTCGGGGTCCTGGACGACACTCTGATCTACTGCATCATCGGCGACAACGGCGCGTCGGCCGAGGGCACCCTGCACGGCACCTTCAACGAGCACATCATCCTCAACGGCATCGAGGGCCTGGAAACCGCCGAGTTCATGGCGTCCCGTATCGGCGACTTCGGCACGCCCAGGGCGTACAACCACTACGCCGTGGGCTGGGCGCATGCGATGGACACTCCGTACCAGTGGACCAAGCAGGTCGCCTCGCACTGGGGCGGCACCCGCAACGGCACGATCGTGCACTGGCCCGCTGGGATTACGGCCCGCGGCGAGCTGCGCCACCAGTTTCACCACGTGATCGACGTGGCGCCGACGGTGCTGGAGGCGGCGGGGCTGCCGCAGCCGAGCTTCGTCCACGGGGTGCAGCAGGCCGCGATGGAGGGCGTGTCGATGGCGTACTCCTTCGACGACCCGGGCGCCGATGAGCGGCACGAGACCCAGTATTTCGAGATGTTCGTCAACCGGGGGATCTACCACAAGGGCTGGACGGCGGTCACCCGGCATTCGGTGCCGTGGTCGTTCGTCCAGGGGCGACTGCCCGCCTACGACGACGACGCGTGGGAACTGTACGGACCCGACGATTGGACCCAGGCCCGCGACCTGGCCGCCGAGCAGCCCGAGAAGCTGCGGCAACTGCAGCGGCTGTTCCTTGTCGAGGCCGCCAAGTACCAGGTGCTGCCGCTGGACGACCGCCGACCCGACCGATTCAACGCCGACCTGGCCGGCCGGCCGACCCTGATCCGCGGCGACAGGCAGCTGATCTACGGCGGCATGGGCCGGCTGAGCGAGAACTCGGTGATCATCGTCAAGAACAAGTCGCACGCGGTCACCGCGCAGGTCACTGTTCCACAAGACGGGGCCCAGGGCGTCGTCGTGGCGCAGGGCGGCGCGTTCGGCGGCTGGTCGCTGTACGCCAAAGACGGCAGACCTGCGTACTGCTACAACCTCTTCGGCCTCAAGACGTTCATCGTGGTCGGCTCCGAGCCCATCCCGGCGGGTGATCACCAGGTAAGGATGGAGTTCGTCTACGACGGCGGCGGCCTCGGCAAGGGCGGCACCGTCATGCTCTACCTGGACGGCGTCCAGGTCGGCGCGGGCCGGGTCGACGCCACCGTGCCGATGGTGTTCTCCGCCGACGAGACCACCGACATCGGCAATGACACGGCAACCATGGTCAGCCCGGACTACGGCCCCCACGAGGCCGCGTTCACCGGGCGGGTCCACTGGGTCGAGATCACTCTCGGCCAGGATGCCGAAGATGCAGACCACCTGATCAACCCCGACGAACGGTTCAAGATCGCTATGGTCCGGCAGTAGTCCGCCGAACCGACAAGCCCACTACTGTCCGGGCTGGGGTACGCGCGAGCCTCGCGGCGGGCCGTGATTGCCTGAGCGGCCGACCGTGTGGTGCCCGCTCAGCGGTCCGGGGGCGGTTCCTGGATCGGCAGGGACGCCCGCAGCGTGCGGGATGCCTGCATCTGCGCCGCGATACCCGAGGCCTCTAGTGCCTCCGTGAGCCGTCGGCGCATCTCGCGCTGAAGGTCCCACTGCCGGTCGGTGGAGGTCTTGCAGACAGTGCGGATCACCGCGCCGTCGACACTGATGTTCTCCACGCCTAGCACCTGCGGTGATTCGAGAAAGTATCCGGAGTACTGCGGATCGTGGGCGAACGCGTCCACAGCCCGGCGCAGCACGGCGGTGGCCTTGTCGACACCGACGAACCCGATCGGCACGTCGATCATGACCGTGGCCCAGCCCTGACTCTTGTTGCCGACACGGATGATCTCACCGTTGCGGACGTGCCACAGCACGCCGTGGATGTCGCGGATGCTGACGATGCGCAGGCCGACCGTCTCCACCACGCCGAGGGCCTCGCCGGTGTCGATGGTGTCGCCGACGCCGTACTGGTCTTCCAGGAGCATGAACATCCCGGCGATCAGATCCTTGACCAGCGACTGGGCGCCGAAACCCAGCGCCACGCCGGCTACGCCGAGACTCGCGAGAAGGGGCCCGACGTTGATCTCCAGCTCGCTGAGCACGATCAGGAATGCGAGGGAGAAAACCGTTGCGGTGACCACGCTTTTGAGCACCGATCCCAGTGCCTCGGCCCGCTGGCTGCGGCGGTCGGCGAAAACCGTGGTGGCTGTGGCGACCGAGGTGGGGACCTTCTCGCGGATGGGTCGCAGGAGCGTTTTGCCCTTCACCGTGCGGTCGACGAACCGGTCGATGCCGTGGTTCAGCAGCGCCCGGACGATCATCGCGCCGAGGATGATGAGGAGGATGCGGACCGGCTTGACCAGCAGGTAGTAGCCGCCCTCGGCGAGCCAGCCGGATCCGGTGAGGTCGTACAGGAACTTGCAGGTCCTGTCTGCCAGGCAGTCGGCGTTCGGAAGCGGCGGCTCGGGCGCCGGTTGTGCGCTCAGCGGCATGGCGGCGTGGTCACCTCGTCGGTCGTGGAGCGGCCGCGGCCAAGAACCGACATCGCAACTGCTGCTGAGTCGGCGCAGCTCGGCTGAGAATGGAGCCACTGCCGATTTTATCGGCATACACGAGGCCTATTCCGCCTGATCACCACAAAGCCTGTGTGGCATTTCACGGTTCAGAGCGGGCCGTGTCCTCGGCGGCATTCGGTGACGATTCGCCCTGCGGGTTGCTACACCGCTGACCCGTTATATCTCCTGTGTGGTCATCGCGCGGGGACCATGGGAAGTTCGGTGGTGGCGTGCAGCAGAGCCAGCACGGTGCTGTTGTGTTCGTGCGCTCGGGTGCTGGCCAGGGCCACGGTGCACGGCAGCAGGCGCCCGCACGTGCACAGGCTGCGTCCTGCGGGCTGGTGCTCCGACATCAGGAACGTCGCCGCGGCCAGTTGCCTTCGTGCCGACTCCGTTGGTTGCACCGATTGCCTCCTCGCGCGTCCCTTCGCAGCCGAACCCTGCGAGAGACTCACCCACTGCCATCGCTGGTGTACACATCGTATCGACCGCGGTGACGTGGGCTTGTTTCCGCGAAGTGAATGATTGCGCTCATCACCTCTGCGGCCTACTTGGCTGTGGGGGCTGCGCGGCTTGCTCGGGTTCCGGTTCTCTGCGCGCCGGGCGTTCGGCGCGGGGCGCGGCGAGCAGGGCGATGAGGGCGCCGATGCGGTGGTCGGCCTCGGCCGGGTGGCGGAACGGTCCGTCCGGGTCGATGGTGTAGTGGTTGCGCCGTCCGACGCGGTGGCGGACCAGGTAGCCCGCGGTCTCCAGGTCCAGGACGATCGCCTGGCAGGCCCGCTCGGTGATGCCGACCTCGACCGCCACATCGCGCAGCCGGGCGTCGGGTTGCCTGGCGAGGGCCAGCAGGACATGGGCGTGGTTGGTCAGGAACGTCCAGGTCCTGCTGCCGGAAGCCGTCTGGGCCATGCGCACATTCTACGAGCGCGGATTCGCGTACTCCACATCGCAATTTCCATGACCGAACGCTCGGCGGTCCCCGCAACCGTTCCGGGCGGCGTTTGCCCGGCCTTGGCCAGGCAGCGGCTGCGGGCGGGGACGTCAGCGGGGCGGAGCGGGCGCCTGGCCGTCTGGCCGGGCGGTGTGTGCGGGAGGCACGTCGCGGCGAGTGGCGATCATGCTCCAACCGATCGACACGGCCAGGGTGGCGACGATGACGCCGAGCGTGACCGGGATCGGCAGCTTGCCGACCGGGGTTTCGGACAGGATCAGTTTCACTCCGGCGAAGCCGAGCAGCACCGCCAGGCCGTAGTGCAGGTGGACGAACCGGCGCAGCAGCCCGGCCAGGCAGAAGTAGAGGCTGCGCAGGCCGAGCACGGCGAAGGCGTTGGCGGTCCAGACGATGAAGGTGCTGGTGGTGATGGCCAGGATCGCCGCGACGGAGTCGATGGCGAAGATGAGGTCGGTGGCTTCGATGGCGATGAGCACGACGAACAGCAGCGTGGCCACCCGCCTGCCGCCGATCCGGGTGAAGAACCGGTCGCCGTGGTAGGCCGGGTCGGTGGGCACGACCCGGCGCACGATCCTCACCAGCAGGTTGCGGTGCGGGTCGATGTCGCCGTTGTGTTTGAAAGCCATCTTGTAGCCGGTGTAGATCAGGAACGCGCCGAACAGGTAGGCGGTCCAGAAGAAGGCGTCGAGCAGCTGCGCGCCGACGAAGATGAAGACCAGCCGGAAGGCCAGCGCGCCGATCACGCCCCAGAACAGGACCTTGTGCTGGAAAGCGCTGGGCACGGCGAAGAACGTGAAGATCATCGCGAAGATGAACACGTTGTCGACCGACAGCGCCTTCTCGATCAGGTAGCCGGCGTAGTAGGTGCCGGCCGCCTCCCCGCCCTGCCACCACCACAGCACGCCGCCGAACGCCAGCCCGGCTGCGATCCAGATGCCCGACCAGGTCAGCGCCTCGCGGAAGCCGATCTCGTGGCCGTCGCGATGCAGGAACAGATCGATGGCGAGCATGACGGCGACGGCACCCATCACGGCAGCCCAGGCCCACAGTGACACGGACATGGAAGACTCCTTCGACCGGTCTGAGCCGGTGGCTCGGACCTGAACGGCCGACGGTCTCCCCGAACCACCCCTGTCGGATGGCCGCGGCTCCGGGCCCGGATGGCCGGACCGTACTGGCGAAGTCGCGTCCTGCTTCGGGTACTCCCCCTCGAACTGCGATCCAGTATACGCGAAATGCTGTTCGTGTAAATGGCGCTGGTCAAGACGCGATGAGCCTGATGAGGTCGCTGCTGGTGAGCATGCCGACCGGGCTGCCGCTGCCGTCGACGAGCGCGACGGCGTCGACCGCGGTCGACCTCATCAGCCGCGCGGCGTCCACGACCACGGCGTGGGAGTCCAGCACCGCGGCCTCGTGGTCGAGCACCTCCGCGGCGGTCAGATCGGCGAGGCCGCGCTGCCCGGCGGACGCGGCGGCGATGGCGCGAGCAGCCAGCACCCCCACGCAGCACCCCCGGCCGTCGACGATCGCCAGGTGCCGGAATCCGGCGGCGAGCATCTGCCGCAGCGCCTCATCGAGGGTCACCGACGCGGGCGCCGCCAGTACCGGGCTGCTCATCACCTCGGCTACGGGCCGGCGGGTCCAGGCGCAACGCCGCGTGTCGGACAGTACCGGCGTGGCATAGATCGCTTTCATCTCAACCTCCGCTGTGCGGGTTCTGCCTTTCGCCTCCAGGGTGCGTGCGGGCGGGTGGGCTGGGCAGAGCACGTCGACCCGGCCGGCCAGGACCATGGGCCCTTCCCGGTATATCGACACGTCGGCGGCCCCGGGTGCGTTATCACTGGTGGTGGCGCAAGGAGGGCAGGCGATGACAGACGGACCGGAACCGCAGGCCGATGAAGTGATCGAGGCATATCGGCGGGCGGCGGAGGTCGGCGGCCGCGCGCCGTCAGTGCACAACACGCAGCCGTGGCGATGGCTTGCCACCCGCACCGGCCTGGAGCTTCGCGCCGACCGCAGCCGGCAGTTGCGTGTCGCCGACCCTGAGGGCCGGCTGTTGACGATCAGCTGCGGCGCGGCGCTGCACCACGCCCTGCTCGCGCTGCACGCCGCCGGATGGGTGCCGCAGGTGGTGCGGATGCCCGACGCCCGCTCAGCCGACGCCCTGGCCCAGATCACCGTGAGCGGCCGTCAGGCGGCCACGGCACAGCAGCGGCGGCTGTTCGACGAGATCGACGTCCGGCATACCGACCGGCGCCCGACCATCGGGCATAAGGTGCCCCACGACGCCCTGGAACTCATCCGGCAGGCAGCGGTCAACCACGGCGCCGGCTTGCACCGGCTCGCCGGACCGGATCTCGACGACCTGGCCGTCGCCGCGGCCCGCGCCAACGAGATCGGGCTGAACGACGCCGACCAGCGGACCGAGATGGACTACTGGGTCGGCGGCACCCGCCCGACCCGCACCGGCGTGCCGTCAGACGCCGTGCCGCAGTCGCCGCCGCAGACCGATGTGCCGGGCCGGGACTTCGGCCGGCCCGGCACCCTCGAACCCGGGCACGGTCACGCCCATTCGGCCGTCTATGGGCTGCTGTTCACCCCCGGTGACCAGCCCGGTGACTGGCTGCGGGCGGGGGAGGCGCTGTCGGCCTGCTGGCTGAAGGCAACCGACCTCGGGGTGGCGGTGCTGCCGCTGAGCTCCGTGGTCGAGGTGCCCGTGACGCGCCAGATCCTGCACCGGATGCTTGCCGGAGCCGGCCACCCGATGCTGGTCTTGCGGTTCGGGCTGGCCGACCCCGACCAGGCGCCGGTGCCCGGCACGCCGCGGCTGCCCGCCGAGCGGACCACGTGGCCGGGCCAGATCCCGCAGCCGTAGCCGTCCAGGTCATCAACCGCCTGCCGCGCATCACGGAGTGATGCGCAGGTTCGCGTCTACCTCGTCCACAGGCGGTCGTGGTCGTGGCTAGCCGGCTGTGATGGGAATCTGCTTGGCCGCCGGCTCCGTCGCCTTCAGCGGCACGGTGACCTCCAGAACGCCCTTGTCGTACCCGGCGCGGATGGCGGACACATCGGCGTTGCCGGGCAGGCGCACGGATCGGGTGAACATCCCGTAGCGGAACTCCGAACGGGTCCGGCCCCTGTCCTCCACGCGGCGTTCGGCGTGGATGCTGAGGACCCCGTTGTCGCAGCTGACCTGGATGTCCTTTTCCGGGTCGAGTCCGGGCAGCTCCGCGCGGATCTGGTACTGCTCGTCGGTGAGCGTGTCCTCCAGTCGGATGACGTGGCCGGCGGACATGGGCCGGTCGGACTCGAACAGGTCGGCCAAGTCCCCGAACAGGCGGGGCATGAGCGCGGTCATGATCTTCTCCCTCCGTTTGTCCTTGCCTCCATGACACGCCGGTCCAGTGCGTCGGGGACAGGGCCGGTCGGCAGCGCCAGCCGGGACTTCGGTCCTGACCTGTGAAGACTTGCCCTGGGTGGGGCGGTGGGCGGCATACCGTGGGGGCATGAACGTCACCGGGCTGCAAACTCGCGGTGCACTGTTGGAGGCGGCACGTGACGCGCTGGCCGCGCCGTCGGTGTTCAACACCCAGCCGTGGATCTGGCGTACCAGCACCGAGGACCTGCAGCTGTTCGCCGACGAGCACCGGCGGCTGGCCACCGATCCCGACGGCCGGCAACTGCTGATCAGCTGCGGCTGCGCCCTGCATCACGCCTGCGTGGCGCTGGCCGCCAACCGCCTGGTCCCCGACGTGCGACGCCAGCGGGCAGCCACGACCATGGGACCGCTGGCCGTCGTCACGGTAGGGGAATCCGCCGCACACGACACACAGGTCAACCTGTACCGGGCGATGGCCCGCCGCCGTACCGACCGCCGGGCGTTCACCGCCGAACCGGTCAACAGCGCCACCGTCAGTGCCCTGGTCGCCGCCGCCGAGCAGCACGGAGCACACCTGCAGCCGCTGACCGGCGACCAACTGACGGTCCTGCGTGAGCTGGCCGGGGAGGCGGCCGCCCGGCAGGCCACCGATCCCCGCTACCAGGAGGAGTTGCTGCGCTGGACGAACCGGCCCCCGGACGCGGGCGACGGCGTTCCCGCGGTCACGGCGGTGACCGCGTCCGAGCGGCGGGTGCCGGTGCGGGACTTCACCTACTTCAGCTCAGGGTTCTCCGCCGGGCCCGAACACGACGTCGGCGCGGTGTACGGGCTGCTGTTCACCGACGCCGACACGCTCACCGACCGGCTGCGCGCAGGGGAGGCCCTGTCGGCGGTCCTGCTGACCGCCACCGCGGCCGGGCTCGGATCGGCGCCGATCAGCGACGTCGTCGAGTTCGCCGACCTGCGGGCGCAGGCGGCCCGGCTGCTTTCCGGCCCGGGTCAGCCGCAGATCCTGGTCCGTGTCGGGCACCCGCCGCCGGGGCGGCCGGCGCAGAGCCCGCGCCGCCCGGCCGCGCAGATGCTCGACCCGCCGTGACGGCCACGCGTGCCGTGCAGGCGGCCAGGGCTGCAACGCGGGCCGACCGAGTCCACGCGGTCGCCTTCGGCGGCCTCCGGGTGCCGGGCATGGCAGGCGATCGCGATCAGTGGGCGGTGCGACGGCCTGGGACGAATCGGCGCCTGCACCGCAAGCGCCGTTGAAGGCCGATCTTCCGGTTTGGTCACCGGCAGCGCCATCTGGGCGGCATCGTGGACGTATGGACCCTGAAACGGCCGTACCGCGCCCTATCGGGCCGGACCATCCCGTGATCGCAGGAGTGGACGGCTCCGAATGCGGCATCCTCGCCGCCCGCCATGCGGCCCTGCTGGCCCGCGAACGTGGCGCGCCACTGGAACTGGTCTGCGGCTACCAAAGCGCGTTGTACGGGTTCGCTCCGCCGTGGCTGGGCGGCGAATACCTGGCCGCCGATCAGGGCGAAGCCCGCCACGCCGCCGAGCAGGCCCTCACCGGCGTCACGGCGCAGCTCCGCGAGCAGTGTCCCGACGTCGAGGTTCGTGCCCATCTGGTCGCCGGGGCGGGCGCACAGGTGCTGATCGAGCAGTCCCGCCGGGCAGGGATCGTCGTCGTCGGCAGCCGCGGCGCAGGCGGTTTCACCGGCCTGCTCCTGGGATCGGTGTCCTCGCAGGTCGCCGCCCACGCCCACACCACCGTCGTCGTCTACCGCCCCGCCGACACCGACACCGAACCCGCTGCGACCCTTGCCGGGCCGGTCCTTGTCGGCTACGACGGCTCACCACCGGCCCAGGCCGCACTGCAGTTCGCCGCCCAGGAGGCCCTGCTGCGCCAGGCCACGCTGATCATGGTCAACGTCCATTGGCAGGCCCCGTGGTATCGCGGTGACAAGCCCGCCGTGGACCCCGCCGACGCAGCCCGCGCCGAAGCCGAGCAGCTGCTCGCCGACGCCGTCGCGCCGTGGCGTGCCGGTCATGCCGAACTGGCAGTCGAGCTGCGGCCGGTGCACAGCCTCAATGCCGAGCGAGCCCTCGTCGAAGCCAGCCGGGACGCCGCGCTGACGGTCGTCGGCTCCCGCGGGCGGGGCGGTTTCACCGGCAAGTTGCTGGGCTCGGTCAGTCACGCCTTGGTCGAGCACGCCCACGGCCCGGTCGCCGTCGTCCACACCAGCTGACCCGCCACCGGGCCCTGGCTGCCGGGACACTCCGGCGGCGCTCACGCGGACACGGGAGACTGCGCCGCCTGCCACACCGGGCACTGGCCGGGCTCCGACACCCCTACCGAGGTTCGCAGTGGGCGGACGAATACCACCAGTTGCGCGAACCCGGACTCCCCGAACATCAGCTGCAGATGGTCCCGGGCCAGCGGGACCGCAGCGGGCTGGGCGTGGATCGAGGCGACCAGCCCGACCCTGGCCGATTCGGCCAGCAGGTCACGGGCAACCTGTCCGGCCCGTGACCGGTCGTCGGCGCTGTCGGCGTCGGTGCCCAGCACCACCGCGTAGCCGCGGTCGGGGCCGCACGGACCGGCGCGGCAGGTGCCCGCCACGCCCTCCCACGCATGCGCCCTCGGGCAGTACGCCGTGCCGCCGACCGGCCGAAGGCGGTAGGAGCTGTCACCCCGCAGGGCGGCGGTGGCGGCCTCAACGATCCGCGACAGCAGCTGCAACGACGCCTCGCCGGTGACGACCTCGGCCCACACGCCGTGCTCGCGTGCTTTGACCAGGAACTGTTCAGTGACCATGCTCTCACCGTGCGCTCGGCCGGCTCGGCCGGGGCAGAGCCGGTAGGACCCGTCGGGCAGGACCTTGGTCACATCACCGGCCGGTGACGTGTCTGGCAAGCGCACGGCTGCCGTGCGCCGCGACGCGGCCGACGCCACGGCGCACGGGTTCTGCGGTCAGGACACGGTGACGTCGTCGACGTAGATCGCGGAGGTGCCACCGGCGCCTGCGGCCGGGATGAACTGCACGCCGATCTCCCGTACGTCGCCGAGGTCGGCCACCCCGGTCAGGGTGAGCGACAGCGCTGCCCCGGCCGAGGTGACCGTGACCGTGCCGCCGTCGTGCCACTGCCAGGACGAGCCGGTCTTGACGTACAGCTTGGCCTGGGTGCCCGCGGCGTGGCTGCCCCACGGCGCGACCCGGGCGACGGCACGCAGGCTGGTTCGCCCGGACAGGCTCTGCGTCGCCGTACGGCGCAGGTAGGACACGCCGGAGGCGAGGTTGACGTCGGCCTTCAGCGACTGGCTGCCCTGGACCGCCCACTCGCCGACCCGCCACGGGCCGCCCGTGACGTTGCTGCCGGACCAGCCCTCAAGGCCGGACTCGAACCCGTGGAGCAGCGTCGCCGATCCGCCACCGCCGCCGGGCTCGGTGATCGAACCCAGGTCCACCTCGCCGCGGTTCAGGACCCAGGAGCTGGTGAACAGGGTCGACGCGCCCTGGTTGCGCGCCGGGCCCCAGCCGTCGTTCCACGCCAGGAAGTAGCTGGTGGCCGGGTAGTTCTGCTGGAACGCCGTCACCCACCGCCCGTAGTCGAACGAGCCCTGGCTGTCCGGTCCGATCTCGGCGAACGCGAACGGCTTGCCCAGGCCGACCAGCTCGCCGTAGGCCGACTGGATGCCCGAGGTCTGCGGGTTGTCGTCGTAGGCGTCCATCCCGACGACGTCCACATACGATCCGCCGGGGTAGTACGCGGTGCGGTTGCCGCGGCTGAAGTCGGCCGAGTACACCCACAGCAGGTTGTCGAGGCCCTTGGTGGCGGTGAAGTAGGTGTACAGCTGCTGCCACACCTGCTTGAAAATGTTGGTGTCGCGGTTGCCCCACCAGAACCAGTCGCCGTTGACCTCGTGGAACGGCCGGAACAGCACCGGCACGCCCGCGTTCTCCAGGTCCTGCAGGCCCTGGGCCATCTTGTCCATGAGCGCGCGCCAGCGTGAGCCCGCCGCAGTGGATGAGTTCAGCAGGTCGGCGAAGTTGCCCATCGGGGTGTTGAGGCCGCCGCCGTTGGCGTTGGCGGGGCTGGGCAGGTGCACGCTGATGGTGACCAGGCCGCCGGCGGTGTGCCAGCTCTTCAGCGACGCGTTGCAGGAGTAATCGACCAGCGTGGTGATGTCGGCGGCCGTGGCCCAGCCGGAGCCGTAGTCACAGCTCAGGATCGCCGGGTACTGGCCGGTCGCGTTACGCAGCTCCTCGGTCTGGGCCAGGGAGAAGCCGCTGTTGCTGTAGCCGCCGAAGAACCCGGATGCGATCCGGTTCCCGCTGCGGTTCGGCAGGTGCGCCAGCCAGTTGAGCACCGAGCGCGCGGCGGTCGAGGCGTTGGGGTTGGCCGGGGAGACCGTGTGGGCCTGTGCCGGCGGGACTGCCGACAGCACGGCCGCGGCGACGGTCAGCGCCACCAGACCGGCGGCACGGCGAAGACGTGCGTGAAACATGATCACCTTCCTGTAGGGACGGAAGTGACCCGGGATCGGGTTTCGCCAGCTCATCACTGAACCGCTTAAGTTTCAAGAGTGTACATTGAACCTGGCACATAATGCCTTGATAGATTGGTTCACGAGAAATGCCTTAAGTGACCTTATGGAATCTTCACTGAACCGGTGCAGGACGTTTCGGATGTGCTTCCGACGTTCGACCTGGCGATCGACCACTCCCGCGTGCCGATGACGTCGCATGGATACCGGAGGCGGGTTTCGTCGGACACCGACCGGGTAGACAAAGCTTGCCGTTGGTAGGCGACTACGGTGGTGCTCGCTGTGTCAGCGTGAGGAGTAGCAGTGAGCGGTACGTCGGTGGAGGACCTGAAGCCGGGTGATCACGCCTGTCTGACGTTCTCCGACAACGACGAGCGCCTGGACATCGTCGCGGCGTTCGTGCGCGATGGTCTCCGGCTGGGGCAGAAGGTGCTGTGCCTGACGGAGTCCGTCAGCCACCCGGCACTGGCAGATGAGCTGACCGCACGCGGCCTGGCCATCGAATCGGCCGTCCGATCGAGGCAGCTGCAGATCAGCCCCAGCGGGCTGTTCTTCGCACCGCAGGGCACGTTCAATCCGGCGGCCACCTTCGACCGGTGGCAGGCGCACATCGATCAGGCCACCCGCGACGGACACGGCGGCCTGCGGGTGACCGGCGACATGTGCTGGGCGCTACGCCCGATCACCGGCGTGGCCGATCTGATGGAGTACGAGTCACGGCTGACCCGGATGCTCGCCGAGCAGAACGCGACAGCGGCCTGCCAGTACGACCGCCAGTGCTTCGACACGGTGACGCTGGCCGCGGCAGCAGAGTCCCACGGCATGAACGTCACCGCCGTCACCTATCACGACGACGCCCTGCTGAGAATCTGCCGCCAACACGTGCCCACCGGCGTCCGCGTCGCCGGGGAGATCGACTACCGGGCGATCGAACCGCTGACCACGGCTCTCACGGAGACCCTCGCGCTCGACGACCACGTCGACCTGAACCTGACTCAGCTGAGGTTCATGGATACGACCACGGCGGGCGTGATCATGCAGACCGCGCTCGGCCTGACCGCCCGGCAGCGTATGACCGTGCGTTGTACCCGAATCTCCTTCGACCTGCTCGCTGCGCTGGGGCTGAAAGAGCTGGCAAAGGTGACCATGACAGCGGTCCGCCATGACGACTGAACCCGGCAGCCGATCCCGGCAGGCGCCGCCAGACGGCCTCCCGGCGGATGCCGTGCTGCTCCTTGAGCTGCTGTTCGCCGAAGCGGACCTGGTCAGCCTGCGATCGGCGGTCGCTGCCCACGCCGACGCCGTCGGCTTGCGCGCAGAACGCGTCGACGCGCTGGTCTTCGTCGCGTACGAGCTCGCCACCAACGTCGTACGCCACGGCGGCGGCTCAGGCGAGCTGGCGCTGTGGGCGGCCGCCGGCGCGGTCTACTGCCGGGTGAGCGACGAAGGCCCGGGAATCCCGCCTGGAGTCGACGGGCGTAAGCAGCCGGAGCCCGGCTCGGCTGACAGCCGCGGTCTGTGGCTCGTCCGGACCCTCGCCGACGGCATGCACATCGGCACCCGCATCAGTGAGAGCAGAGGCAGCGTGGTGACAGCGATGATCTCTCGCGACCGGTAGAGCCACCGGCTCCCGGCGTGATGACACCGACCGGACCGGCGTTCGGCGCGTCCCCGTGACGTCGAGTCCCGAGCCGGCCGGAGCGAGGAGGCACCGGGCCGTCGGTGCTGCCGGATCGAGCAGCCGCTGTTCCGGTTCCGGCGGCCGACTGCCAGCATGTTCCGGTGGACGTGTGGCAGGAATTGACCGCAGAGCAGTACGCCGTGATGGTCAACGCGACTGAGGAGGCATATCTCAGCGGGGTCATATACGACCACAACTTCCACACCAACGCCGTGCCGACCGGTACCGGGCTGGTGGCGCCGCCGATCTCCGAGGAGATGGTGCGTTTCCTGATACCGCGTTTCGCCGATGTTGTGGCTGACCTGATCGAGCGGGGCTGGATCGAGATCCGAGAACCCCACGACGGCGAATGGAACAGTGCCGGGCCCATGACCGACGAGGAGGTCGCGGCAGCGCTGGCTGACCCGGACACCTGGCTCTGGCACGAGCAGCGCGCCAATAGGCTGATCATGCTCATGACGACCAGCACCTGGGATGACATGGCCAAGCGCAGCTGATCAGCAGGATGGTCGGCGACCCGGACCACCGGCAGATCGCCCACTCGCGGACAAGCGCGCTGACCGAGGCGGTGCTGCAGCCCACCTGGTCCTGAGAACGACAGGCCAGCCTGGTTCGTCGACCAGCGCCGCGTAGTGCACGGGGTCGTTGAGTAGCCACATCAGGTCGACGGCCTGTTCGGTGATGCATTAGGGTGAGCGGTCCGAGCCTGGCGGCGTGTTCGACCACCATCCGGGCTCCGGTTGGACTTCACCGTCTGCCACAGCTTGACGACCTCGGGTGAGTCGTCGGCGGCCCGGCGCACGGTTTCGAAGATTGGCAAGACGAGGCCTTACACCGACGCGGCGAACCCGAGCACCTCACTTCTTCGAGGTCTGCGGCGCAGGCTCGGGCGTGGGGCGGCCCGCCGGTCGGCGGGCCGCCCCCAGGGGCTGTCAGGCGTTGATCCGCTCGCGGTCCGGTGCTGCCTCGACCGGCGCGAAGGCCCGTGTGCGAGGGGTGACCCATGCGTGGACGAACCCGGCGACCGACAGCAGGAGCATCACCAGTGCCGACAGGAAGGCCACGAGCGCGGCCTGGCCGGCCTTGACGCCGAACTCGCTGAACCCGTAGGTCGTCAGCAGCAGGCCGCGCAGGGTCTCGCCCTTGAACATGGTCTCCCGCTGGGCGGTGACGTCGGCCAGCTGCTGCTGCAGCGCGGCCAGATTCGGGTCGTTGTTCTTGGCGGCCTCGGCGACCTGTGCCCGAAGCTGGCTCTGCGGCACGCCCAAATCGGCGTAGGTCTTGCCGTCGGCAGTGTTCTTCAGGTGCAGGCCGATGAACTGGATCGCGTACACCTCGGCCTGCTTGCCGGTGGTGAGCTTCTGGCCGGCGTACTCGACCAGTCCGGGCTGCCGACGCTCCTCGGGGGTGAGGGCGTCCAGGGCCTTGAAGGTGATGTTCTGCTCGGTCAGCTGCGAGCCGACGTAGTCGTTGGCGAAGTTCGCGTTGGCCTGCAGCACGAATCCGGCGATCGCGAGCAGGACGGCGATGGCCATGCCGCCGAGGCTGAACATCAGGTCGAGGGTCCTGCGCTTCATGGTCTTCTCCTTCGGGGGAAGGGGGTCGCTGTCTGGACCCAGAGTCCCGTGCGCACCCGCCGCCACAGCAGAGTGCGAAGACCTGTCGTGATGGGACCATCGGCCCTGAGCGGACCGGCCGTGTGGCCCCTGGGCTCGTCGGCCCACTGCGGATGCGCCGCGAGGCGGTCATGGGCTGTGTGCGTGGGGGCGAGACGTTGGTCCTGACCTGGGGCCTGGTCGGAAGGCGCCTGGCTGTGCCCTGAGGAGAGGCTCGGCCTCAGCGCCGGGTGCCGCCGAGCAGCCGCATCGCGAGCACCGCTGCCTGGGTGCGGCGTTCGAGGCCGAGTTTGGCCAGGATGCTGGTGACGAGGTTCTTGATCGTCTTCTCGGTCAGGAACATCTTCTCGGCGATCTCGTCGTTGGTCAGCCCGTCGGCGATCTGGCTGAGGATGCGCAGCTCCTGATCGGTGAGGGCGGCGAGTTCGGGTGGCTGGCCCGCGCCACGGCGGATGCGTTCGAGGACCTGGGCGGTGACCGCCGGGTCGAGCAGCGACTGGCCGGCGGCGGCACGGCGGACGGCGTCGATCAGATCGGTGCCGCGGACCTGTTTGAGGAGGTATCCGGCGGCGCCTGCCATGATCGCGGCGAACAGCGCCTCGTCGTCGGCGTACGAGGTCAGGATCAGTCCCTGGATGCCGGGGTCGGTCGATCGGATGTCACGGCACACGTCGATGCCGTCTCCGTCAGGCAGCCGGGCGTCGAGGATCGCGACGTCGGGGCGCAGCGCGACGATCGAGCGGATCGCTTCGACGGCCGACCCGGACTCGCCCACGACCTCGATGTCGCCGGGCTGCTGCAGCAGTTCGATCAGCCCCCGGCGGACCGCTTCGTGGTCGTCGAGGACGAAGGCTCGGATCATGGCGGGTTCCTGTTCCGGCCGTCGGCGCTCGTGCAGGTCACCGGCCGGTCTCGTCGATCGTGGCGGTGGCCTCGAACGGCAGCCGCGGCGTGTGTCCGGGCAGCGCGTGCTCGGGGTCGGCGACCCCTAGGCGCAGCACCAGGTAGGCGTAGCCGAGGTGGGACAGGAGCCGGCGCATCATGGCCCGCGTGCCGTCGATCTCGATGACCTGGCTGAACGGCAGCACGGCCAGGCCCTGCATGGTCGCGTCCAGCCACACCGCCGACAGGGCCTGCCCGGCGCGCAGCCACGCGGCGCGGTCGTCGTCGGCGCCGAACAGCACGACGTAGGTGGACGCCTTATCGTGGCCGCCACCGGTCATGAGGGTGCCGCGCACGCCGAAGTCCCGCTCGCCGACGTCGGTCTCGGGCCGCCGGTCCGGGATGACCTCTGGCGGCAGCCCGGTGCCGGCGGGGTGTCCGGGTCCGGCCCACAGGTGTGATTCGGCCAGGGCGGCGGGTTCGGCCGCGGCCGCGTCCTCGGCGTGGGAGACCGCGACGACGAGGTCGGTGACCTGGTCGGGGGTGAGCTTGTGCAGGTGTACGCCGACGGCGCCGGCGATCCTGCGCAGCTCGTCGACCTGCTCCGCGGTGACCGGCACGTCGACGGTCGGCCGCCGGTCGGTGTGGCGCAGCTGCATCGCCTGCACGAGGCGCACCGCGCCGGCGGTTACCGGCGTGTCGCCGACGACCGTGACCGTCGCCAGGTGGTCGGCGTCGGCCGGGTCGGGCAGCGGGCGCACGGCGACTTCGTGGCCCGCGGCGCGCAGCGCCACCTGGGCGTGGTGCAGCGCCGCCCCGCAGCTGACCAGCAGCATCCGCCCGTCGGGATCGGTGCCGGGCAGCGCGCGGCTGGTGTCGGCGTACAGGTCGAGCCGGTCGGGGTGGATGCGCCAGTGCCACGGCTGGGTGTTGTGGATCGAAGGCGCGCGCCGCGCGGCGTCGACGGCCTGTGCGAAGGCCGCCGCGGTCGACTGGCGGTGCTCACCGGTGGTCGTGGTCATCGTCTGCCTCCAGGATTCGTTGCCTCAATTGCACGCGTCGCGCGCCTGCGTATGCCAGGAGCGAAGGGTCCTTCCGGCAGGGACTTTCGACCCTGCCGACAGCGTCAAGGGCCGACCGGCCCGGTACGGCGCAGGTGTGCCTCGGTCAGCTGGTGCCGTGTCACCGGTGTCGCGGCTCTACACGACCTCCGGCGAGCGGGCCAGCACCTCCGACACCGGCCGACGCGGGCTCGGACCACCTGCGACGGCGTAACCGGCACGCAGCAGGATCTGCGGCGGCGCCGCGGTGCAGTCCCAGGCGCAGCTGTTCGCGGATCGCGGGCACGTCGATCGGCTGGGACATCAGCGAGGTCGCCAGGCCGTTGGCGGTGGCGGTCAGCAGGACCCGCTGCAGGCCCTGGCCCGCTTGCAGGTCGTCTGCGGGGGTGTCGCCGTAGGCTCCGAGGACCGCGACGAACGGGTCGGTCTCGTAGTCGCGGCCCGGTCGGCGGGCCGGGCCGTCGAAGTCGCGGCGGGTGAGAAGGTCCTGCGGTTCAGGCGCGCAGCCGGCGGCGTCGCGGGCTACACCGTCGGTGCTGGGCTGCTCGCGTGTCCAGGCGGCGAGCTCGGCGCGGTAGCCGGGTGCGGCCAGCAGCAGCCGGTCGGCGGTGGCGACGAGCTCGGCGACCATCTCCTGGGCGACGGGTCCCACGATCAGGTCGAGCCAGCAGTTCTCGGCGCGTGCCGCGTCGCCGAGTCTGGCACGCACGTTCAGCGCGACAGCCGTGTCGATGAACGGGCCGCGGTTGCTGTGCCGGTGCGCGATCGCACCGTAGAGCTGCTGTTCGGCAGGGGTGGCGGTGTGCGTGCCGGTCACCTGGATCCGGGCAAGGTGCAGTGGGTCGGCACGGTCGGGAAGCAGCGTCGTCTGGTGCGCCCAGCCCTGATGCGTCAGGGCGAGGCGGGTGTTGAACACGGCCGCGCCGCACGACAGGCGCAGGGCGCGGCCGTCGGGGTCGGCGACGGGCAGTTGCCGGTCCGGGTCGGCGAAGACGTCGATGGCGTCGGCCTGCAGCCGGAACCGCCACGGTTGGGTGTTGTGGACCGACGGAGCCCGCACGGCGGCGCTCACGGCCGTCGGCAGGTCCGCCTGCAGGGCTGCTGGCGTATGCATGCCTCCACTGTCGATGCCGCCCGGTGCCACTGGTCAGTGCCGTTGGTCCCGAATCTGCGGGACCGGCCCGTGGCGCGGGCCGGTCCGCGGCGGCGACGCCCGGTCGTCGGCGGGCGTGTTCAGCGGATCACGATGACGGGGCAGCCCGCGTGGTGCAGCAGCACCTGGCTGACCGAACCCCGCAGCAGACCGGCGGCGCCGGCGTGACCGCGGCTGCCGACCACGACGAGTCCCGCCTCAGCCGACTGATGCATCAGCGTGGTGCCCACCGCGCCGGTGCGGATCAGCCGCTGGATCACCGGGACGTGCGGGTGGTGGCGACGGGCCCCGGCGATGGCGGCGTCGAGCAGCGCCTGTGCCGCGAGTTCCTCTGGTGATGCGCTCAGCGGCGGGTCGGTGTCCAGTCGCGGATCTCCGGCAGGTCCTGGCCGGTTTCGCGGATGTAGGCGGCGTGCTCGGTGCGCTTGTCAACCATCGCCTGCCGCAGCGCGGCGGCCTTGCGGGCCAGGCCCGGCACCCGGTCGATGACGTCGATGACCAGGTGGTAGCGGTCCATGTCGTTGCGGACCAGCATGTCGAACGGCGTGGTCGTGGTCCCTTCCTCCTTGTAGCCGCGCACGTGCAGGTGCTCGTGGCCGGCCCGGCGGTAGGTGAGGCGGTGGATCAGCCACGGGTAGCCGTGGTAGGCGAACACGACCGGCCGGTCGGTGGTGAAGATGGCGTCGTATTCGGCGTCGGGCAGCCCGTGGGGGTGCTCGGTCTGTGGCTGCAGCCGCATCAGGTCCACCACGTTGACGACCCGGACCCGCAGCTGCGGCAGGTGCTCGCGCAGCAGGTCCGCGGCGGCCAGCACCTCCATGGTCGGCACGTCGCCGGCGGCGGCCAGCACCACGTCGGGGTCGCCGCCGTCGTCGGCCGCCCAGGGCCAGATGCCCAGCCCGCGGGTGCAGTGCGCGACCGCCTCGTCGATGTCGAGGAACGTGGGCGCGGGCTGCTTGCCCGCCACGATCACGTTGATGTAGTCGCGGCTGCGCAAGCAGTGGTCGGCCACCGACAGCAGCGTGTTGGCGTCCGGCGGCAGGTAGACCCGGATGACGTCGGCCTTCTTGTTGACGACGTGGTCGATGAAACCGGGGTCCTGGTGGGAGAAGCCGTTGTGGTCCTGGCGCCACACGTGCGAGGTGAGCAGGTAGTTCAGCGACGGGATCGGCTTGCGCCAGTCCAGCTCCCGGGTGACCTTCAGCCACTTGGCGTGCTGGTTGACCATCGAGTCGACGATGTGCACGAACGCCTCGTAGCAGGAGAAAAGCCCGTGCCGCCCGGTCAGCAGGTAGCCTTCCAGCCAGCCCTGGCAGGTGTGCTCGGACAGGATCTCCATCACCCGCCCGTGGCGGTCCAGGTGCAGGTCGGTGTCGAGGGTGTGGGCCTGCCAGGCCTTGCCGGTGACGTCCAGGACCGCGCCGAGCCGGTTGGACTCGGTCTCGTCGGGGCCGACCATCCGGAAGTTGCGGTAGGCGGCGTTGGCCGCCATCACGTCGCGCACCCAGGAGCCCAGCACCCGCGTCGGTTCGGCCGGCGGGCCGGGCTTGACGCCGTACGCCCGAAAGTCGGGCAGCTCCAGGTCGCGGACGAGACGTCCGCCGTTGGCGTGCGGGGTGGCGCCCATGCGCAGCTCACCCTGCGGCAGCCAGCCGACGACCTCCGGCCGTGGCGCGCCGGTGCTGTCGAACAGCTCCTGCGGCCGGTAGGAGCACATCCAGTCGGCGAGCATGGCCAGGTGGTCGGTGTCGTCGCGGGCGGCCGACAGCGGCACCTGGTGCGCGCGCCACGTGCCCTCGATGGGAATGCCGTCGACCTGCTTCGGGCCGGTCCAGCCTTTCGGCGTGCGCAGCACGATCATCGGCCAGCGCGGCCGGTCGGCGAGCTCGCCGGTGCGGGCGTCGGCCTGGATCGCTGCGATCTCGTCGCATACGGCGTCCAGCGTCGCGGCCAGCAGCTGGTGCACGGTCGCCGGGTCGTCACCTTCGACGAGGTAGGGCTTGTGCCCGTACCCGGTCAGCAGCGCGGTCAGCTCGTCGTCGGACAGCCGTGCCAGCACCGTCGGGTTCGCGATCTTGTACCCGTTGAGGTGCAGGATCGGCAGGACCGCGCCGTCGCCGACCGGGTCGAGGAACTTGTTGGAGTGCCACGACGCCGCCAGGGGTCCGGTCTCGGCCTCACCGTCGCCGATGACGCACGCGACGAGCAGGCCGGGGTTGTCGAGTGCGGCGCCGTAGGCGTGGGAGAGGCTGTAGCCGAGCTCGCCGCCCTCGTGGATGGAACCGGGGGTCTCCGGCGCGACGTGGCTGGGGATGCCGCCGGGGAAGGAGAACTGCCGGAACAGCCGGCCCATGCCGCGCTCGTCAAGGCCGATGTGCGGATAGGTTTGGCTGTACGTGCCCTCCAACCACGTGTTGGCGACCAGGCCGGGGCCGCCGTGGCCCGGCCCGGTGATGAAGATGGTCTCCTGGCCGCGGGCGGCGATGATCCGGTTGAGGTGGGTGTAGAGCAGGTTGAGGCCGGGCGTGGTCCCCCAGTGGCCGAGCAGGCGCGGCTTGACGTGTTCGGGCAGCAGCGGCTGGGTCAGCAGCGGGTTGGCCATCAGGTAGATCTGCCCGACGGACAGGTAGTTGGCGGCTCGCCAGTGCGCGTCGATGCGGGCGAGTTCCTGCGCGCCCAGCGGGGCGCCCTGCGCGATATGCATGTTCGTCAGCGTGGCTGCTGTGACCTGTGAGGTTGTAGGGCCGGGCAGCCCGGCCGGTCCGGGACTTTCGGCCCTGCGCCGTCTCCTGGGCTGGCCGCGGGCCGCGCGCAGGGATGGCGTGGTCGCAGGTTCGGGACTTTCGGCCCGGGGCATCGTGGCCCACCGGCCTGTGCGCGGCGGGGCGGGCTGCCCTTTGCCGCAGGTACATCACGGCGCGAGCCTTGAACCATGGCCCTCACCGAGACACCCGCCCCGGACATCGGGCAGAGACCCGCCGGTCTCACCGGCGGCGAAGCCGCGACACGGCTGGCGCACGACGGTCCGAACGCCGTCCCGCGCCCGCGGCCGCCGCGTCTGCTGCGGCGGGTGGTGGCGCAGCTGGCCGACCCGCTCGTGTCGCTGCTGCTGGTCGCCGGGGCCGTGACCGGACTGCTCGGCGACTGGGCCGACACGGCGATCATCGCGGTGGTCGTGTGCCTGAACACCGCCATCGGGGTCGCGCAGCAGGTCCGCGCCGACAAGGCCGTCGCCGCGCTGGACACTCTCACCGCACCGACCGCCCGGGTCACCCGCGACGGTACCGAACTCGTCGTGCCCGCCGCCGACCTGGTCCGAGGCGACGAAGTACGGGTCGAGGCGGGTGACATCGTGCCCGCCGACCTGCTGCTGCACGACGCCCACCGGTGCCAGGCCGACGAAGCGGCCCTGACCGGGGAGTCGGTGCCTGTCGCCCGTGCCGCCGGCGACGAACTGTCCGCCGGGACGGTGCTGGTGACCGGCCGAGCCGCGGGCACCGTGGTGCGTACCGGTGCACGCAGCGCCCTGGGCCGCATCGCTGAACTCGTCGCCACCACCCATGCCGGCCCGACGCCGCTGCAGCGGCGCCTCACCCGGCTCAGCCGTGTCCTGGGCGCCCTCGCCGTGGCGCTGTGCCTGGTCGTGTTCGCCGTGGGCCTGGCCTCGGGCAGGCCTCTGCTGTTGATGGCCCTGACGGCGGTCAGCCTGGTCGTCGCTGCGGTCCCGGAGTCGCTGCCCGCCGTGGTGACCCTCTCGCTGGCCCTGGGCGCCCGGCGGATGGCCCGCCGAAAGGCCATCCCGCGCAACCTGCACGCCGTCGAGACGATGGGGTCGGTGACCGTCGTCGCCTCCGACAAGACCGGCACCATGACCGAGGGCCGCATGACGGTACGCCGCGCCGTCACCCCCGATACCGACGTATCGGTCACCGGCACCGGCTACGAACCCGCCGGGCAGATCTCGGGCACGGACCGGCCGCTGCCACAGGACCTGCTCGACCTTGCCCGCGCGGGACTGCTGTGCTCTGACGCCGCCGTCCTGCCACCGGCACCCGACCGGCCGGGCTGGACCGCCGTCGGCGACCCCCTCGAAGCGGCGCTGGTCACGTTCGCCGCCCGCTGCGGCCTGGACCCCGCCGCAACCCGCGCGGCCGCGCCACGCTGGGCCGAACACCCCTTCGACCAGGCCACCCGGCAGATGACCACCGTCCACCGCGACGGTGACACGTACCTGACCATCTGCAAAGGCGCACCCGAAAGCGTCCTGTCCGCACCCGTCGCCGACCCGGCCGACCCACGCCTGCCCGCCGCCCGCCAAGCCGCCGCCGACCTGACCGCTGCAGGCCTGCGCGTACTCGCGATCGCGGCGGCCACCACCGCCGAGCCGACGAACCCGATCGCGCCGACCGGCCTGCGGCCCCTCGGTGTCATCGGCATCGAGGACCCGCTACGGCCCTCCGCCGCCACGACCGCCGCCGAGTTCACCCAGGCGGGCATCCGGCTCATGCTGATCACCGGCGACCACCCCGGCACCGCCGCGCACATCGCCGCCCAGGTCGGCATCTGGCAGCCCGGCGACCCGATCGCCACCGGCGACCAGCCGGAGCGGGCCCACCAGGTGCGGGTCTTCGCCCGCACCCAGCCCGAGCAGAAGCTCGACATCATCGCCGAGCTCCAGCACCACGGCCACGTCGTCGCGATGACCGGCGACGGCGTCAACGACGCCCCCGCCCTCAGCCGCGCCGACATCGGCGTGGCGATGGGCGGCGGCACCGAGGTAGCCCGGCAGGCCGCCGACCTCGTCCTGGTCGACGACAACCTCGCCACCGTCAGCCACGCCGTGGCCGAAGGCCGCCGCGTCTACGACAACATCCGCCGCTTCCTGCGCTACGGACTGGCCGGCGGCACCGCCGAACTCGCCGTCATGCTCATCGGGCCGCTGCTCGGCCTCGGCCTGCCGCTGCTGCCCGGCCAGATCCTGTGGATCAACCTGCTCACCCACGGCCTGCCCGGCGTCGCGCTGGGCGCCGAACCCGCCGAACCCGACGTGCTGCGTCGGCCGCCGCGCCCGCCCGACGAGCAGATCCTCGGCGACGGCCTGCTACGCGGCGTGCTGGCCCTCGGCGCGCTGCTGACCGCCGTCACCCTCGGTACCGGCCTGTACGCCGCCGCGGCCGGCTGGCCCTGGCAGAGCATGGTCTTCGTCGTGCTCGGCCTGGCCCAGCTCGGCATCGCCCTGGCCTCCCGCGCCACCCGGCCCCACGGCACCCGGTGGGCCAACCCCGGCCTGCTCGCCGCCGTCGCACTGTCGGCGGCCGCCCAGTTCGCCGCCGTCGCGATCCCCGCCCTGCGCGACCTGCTGGGCACCGCCCCGCTGAACGCGACCCAGCTCGCCTTCTGCGCCGTGGCCGCCCTGCTGCCCGGAGGGCTGGCGCTCATCTGGCGGACAGCCCTGCGACACCGCCACCACCAGCGATAATCCATACGGACAGGAGTCACCCATGGACAGCAACACCGAGCACCCGCAGCGAGCCGTCGTGGTGGGTGTCGACGGTTCAGCCGCCGCACTCGCCGCAGTGCGCCTCGCCGCGCACGAGGCCGCCCGCCGCGGCCTCGACCTGCGGATCGTGCACGCGTTCATCTGGCCGCTGATGCACGTCGACGTCGGCGCATCCGAGGCCGTGCCCGAAGGCGGCCTGCGCCACGACGCCGAACGGCTGCTCGCCGAAGCCGCCACGGCCGCCTCGGCCACGCAGCCCGACGTCACCGTCACGACCGAACTCGTCACCGGCGCACCCGCGGCGGTACTGCTCGCTGCGGCACGCCACGCCGAGCTGCTCGTCCTCGGCGACCGCGGGCTGGGCGGATTCACCGGCCTGCTGCTGGGATCGGTCGCCGTCCAGGTCACCGCCCACAGCACGACACCGGTCCTCGTCGCTCGCGGCGAGGAACACGCCGGCGGCCCGATCGTGGTGGGCGTCGACGATTCGCCCGAGGGCGCAGCGGCGATCGAGGCCGCGTTCGCCGCCGCCGAGCGACGGCACGCCGAACTGCTGGCCGTACGCACCTGGACCTACCCGGCCATGGCGACGCTCTACACGCCACCGGTGCCGGCCGACTGCACACCGGTCGAGGACGCCGAACGGCACCTGCTCGCCGAGACCGTGTCCACGGGCGCGAAACTCCACACCGAGGTGCAGGTGCGGGAGCAGCTGGTGTGCGGCCGGCCCGGGCGCACCCTCGTGCAGCTCAGTGAGCTCGCGCAGTTGGTCGTCGTCGGGGCCAGGGGACGCGGCGGCTTCGCCGGGCTGCTGCTCGGCTCGGTCAGCCAGCAGGCCTTGCACCACGCCGCCTGCCCCGTACTGGTGGTCCCGGACCCACGAACCGAACGCACACCGTGAACGCCGGCGGATTGAACGGGGGAGCGCCATGCCAACGACTTCGGACTCGGCCCACGCGGTGGGCCTGCCGCAGCGAGCAGTACGGGAGGTCATGAGCGGCCACCCGGTACAGGTCGCCGCCTCGTCGACCCTGGAAGACGCTCTGGCGACCATGGCCGGCGCGAAGCTGCGCCACCTCGTCGTCGTCGACGGGGCCGGGCGGTGCGCCGGGGTGATCAGCGACCGCGCGATCGTCGCGGCGTGGGCGGCCGAACCCGGATGCCTGTCCGCCCGCCGGGTGTCCAGCGTGCTCGACAGCCCTCCGGCTGCCGTCGACGTCGACGCGACGGTCGTCGACGCCGCCCGGCTCATGTGCGGCGCCCACGTCGACGCCGTCGCGGTCGTCGACCGTCGCGGCTGCGCGGCCGGCATCGTCACCGGCAGCGACCTGGTCTCGCTGCTCACCCGCTGATGCGCACCGAACCGGGCCGGGCGGCCTTTCGCTGCAGGCCACATCGCGGACCGTCCGTGGCCGCCGCCCGGCCTGGGCCATAGCATCGTGGCTGTGGAACAACAGTGGGGTTCGCTCGGTCTGTCGCCGCTGTCGCGTGTGCAACTCGACGAGCTCCTGCAGGAGCTGCTGGACCGGGTGTCGGAGGTCATGGCCAGCCGGGAGCGGCTGCGCCGCCTGCTGGACGCCGTCGTCGGCATCGGCACCGACCTGGACCTGCGCTCGACCCTGGAACGGATCGTCGTCGCCGCGTGCCACCTGGCCGACGCCCGCTACGGGGCGCTCGGCGTTCTGGGCCCCGACGACCGCCTGGTGGAGTTCATCACCCACGGCCTGTCGCCGGAGCAGCACGCGGCCATCGGCGACCTGCCCACCGGCCACGGCGTGCTCGGGCTGCTGATCAGCCATCCGGAACCGGTCCGCGTGCCGGACATCTCCACCCACCCGCGCTCAGTCGGGTTCCCGGCCAACCATCCGCCGATGCACAGCTTCCTGGGCGTGCCGATCCGCATCCGCGACCAGGTGTTCGGCAACCTGTACCTGGCCGACAAGCACAACGCTGCCGAGTTCACCGACGACGACCAGGAGATCACCATCGCGCTGGCCGCCGCCGCGGGCGCCGCGATCGAAAACGCCCGCCTGTACGAACTCGCCCAACGCCGCCAGCGCTGGCTGGCCGCCACCGCCGAGATCATCAACTCCCTCGGTGAGGACACCTCGACTGCCGAGGCCCTGCAGCTGGTCGCCCGGCGGGCACGCGAGGTCGCCGCAGCCGACCTCGTCGCCGTCCTGCTGCACGACGAGGACAACGCCACGCTGACCGTCGCCGTCGTCGACGCCGCCGAACCCGTGCCCGGCCTGCAAGGCGCGGTCATGCCGGTGGCCCAGACCGGGTTCGCGCCGGTGCTGTCCCAGCAGCAGGTCGTGACCCTCGACCAGCTCGGCAAAGCCGCGCCGTGGCCGGTGGCGGTCCCCGACATCCGCGGCGTCGCCGCGCCGTTCGCCGCCGGGCAGGGCGTACTGCTGGTCGCCTACACCGGTGCGGCACGCTCCGACGACGAGCTGCTGCTCACCGCGTTCGCCGGCCAAGCCGGCCTGGCGCTGCTGCGCGCCCGCGCCCGCGAGGACCGCGAGCAGCTGCTGGTGCTGTCCGACCGCGAACGCATCGCCCGCGACCTGCACGACGTCGTCATCCAGCGGCTGTTCGCCACCGGTCTGCAGCTGCAGACCGTCGCATCCATGGCAGCCAACCGCCCCGAACTGGCCTCGCGCATCGGGGCGGCGGTCGACGCCCTGGATAGCACCATCCGCGACATCCGCGGCGCGATCTTCGAACTGCGCAGCCCGGCCGGGCAGTCACTGCGCGCCGAACTGCGCACCCTGGTCGACGGGGCCGCCGAATCACTCGGCTTCCGTCCCTGTCTCGTCCTGGACGGACCCCTGGACAGCGCCGTGCCCGACGAACTGCGCGCCGACCTGCTCGCGGTGGTCCGCGAGGCGCTGTCCAACGTCGTACGCCATGCTCACGCCAGCCGGGTCGAGGTCGCGATCACCGTCGACGGCAGCACCCTCGACACGACCGTCACCGACGACGGCACCGGCGGCGCGACGCCTCGCGGCGGGCTGCTCAACCTCGCCGAACGCGCAGCTCTGCACGGCGGGCAGCTCACCGTCGCACCCGGCGACCCGGCCGGCACCGTGCTGCGCTGGAGCGTGCCGACCCGCTAACGCGGCGGCCCCGTCAGCTTCACCGCGAACACCGCCGCCTGCGTACGCCGCTCCAGGCCCAGCTTCGCCAGCAGGCTCGACACGTAGTTCTTGACCGTCTTCTCGGCGAGGAACATCTGCGCCGCGATCTGCCGGTTGGTCAACCCGTCGGCGACATAGCCCAGGATCTTGCGCTCCTGCTCGGTCAAGGACTTGAGCTGGTCCGGTTCGTGCTGCGGGTTGCGGATCCGTTCCAGGACCCGCTGGGTGATCGCCGGATCGAGCAGCGACTGCCCGGCCGCGACGCGGCGGATCCCGTCGACTAGGTCCGTGCCCCTGATCTGCTTGAGGACATACCCGGCGGCACCGGCCATGATCGCGGCGAACAGCGCCTCGTCGTCCTCGTACGACGTCAGGATCAGGCCCTTGATCGCCGGGTCGACCGAACGCACGTCACGGCACACGTCGATGCCGCTGCCGTCGGGCAGCCGACCGTCGAGCACCGCGACATCCGGACGCAGCGCCGGGATACGCCGGGTCGCCTCCGCAGCCGAACCGGACTCGCCGACCACCTCGATGTCACCGGCGGCCTCCAGCAGGTCACGCAGGCCGCGACGCACCACCTCGTGGTCGTCGAGCAGAAAGACACGGATCACACCCGCATTGTCTCTCTGCCAGACCGGGGCCGGGAAGGGACCAAAGACCCGTCCGCGGACAGGACCACCGCCCCTGCCGCGCCAGGCCCGCCGGCACTGACCCCGCCCCATCATCCCGACGGACAGTGAAGCCATGACCGCAGACGAGACGACCAGCGCCCCAGCGCTGTACGACGCGGCCCGCACCGCACTCGCCGCGCCGTCGATCTTCAACACCCAACCGTGGCGCTGGCACGCCGAACCCGACCAGCTACGCCTATACGCCGACCGCAGGCGCCAACTTTTCACCGCGGACCCGCAGGGCCGGCTCCTGACGATCAGCTGCGGCGCGGGACTGCACCACGCCCGCACCGCCCTGGCGGCCGCCGGACTCGACGCCGCCGTCGCCGAACTGCCCGACCCGGCCGACCCGGACCTGCTGGCCACGATCCGCATCGCCGGCCCGCACGAACCCGCACTCGCCGAACTGCAGGCATTCACCGCCATCACCCGCAGGCACACCGACCGCAGACCGTTCACCACACAACCGGTCACCGACGCCGCCTGCCGGGCACTGATCACCGCCGGAGAAACCCAGCACGCCCACGTCCACCTGGTCAGACCAGAACAGGTCGCCGTCCTCGCCCTCACGGCGGTCCGCGCCGGGGCACTGCAACTGTCCGACCCCGACTACCGCGCCGAACTGGCCGACTGGACCCACCGGCCACCGTGGAGCGGCGAAGGCGTGACCACCGACACCACCGTACGCGCAGTCCCTCGCAAGGTCCCGATCCGCGACTACGCCCCCTTCGGCGGCCAGACCATGCACCCGGGCCGCGACACCGACGCCGGAGCCCGCTACCTCGTGCTGTACACCGACGACGACACCCCCATCGCATGGCTGCACGCCGGACAGGCCCTGTCGGCGGTGCTGCTCACCGCGACGGTCCACGGCCTGGGCAGCGCACCCATCAGCGACGTCACCGAGGTCCCCGGCACCCGCGACGAACTGCGCCGGCTGCTGCCCGGACTCGGCCAGCCGCAGGTCTGCGTACGCATCGGCTACGCCCAACCCTGCACGCCACCGCCGACCACCCGCCGACCGTACGAAGAATCCATCAACCCCACCCCCTGAACAGGAGACCGACATGACCGCCCACCGGCCGATCCTCGTCGGCGTCGACGGCTCGCC
Source organism: Catellatospora coxensis (assembly GCF_016862635.1). Lineage (GTDB taxonomy): Bacteria > Actinomycetota > Actinomycetes > Mycobacteriales > Micromonosporaceae > Catellatospora > Catellatospora coxensis. The sequence continues at coordinate 52,770 of NZ_BONI01000024.1, forward strand.
GTCCAGCCTCGCCGCCGCCTCCTACGCCGCCGACCTCGCCGTACGCCGCCAGGCACCCCTGCACCTGGTGTACGGCTACCTCAGCCCCCTGTTCGGCTACGGCACCGTCGGGATGGCCGAGGCCTACTACGACGAGTCCGACACCCGCGCCGCGATCGACCGCAGCCTTGCCGACGCCGTCGATACCCTGCGCAAGCAGCACCCCGAACTCGGGGAGATCCACGCCCGGCAGATCACCGGCAGCCCCGCGCCGGTCCTGATCGAGCAGTCACGCACGGCGGCCGTGACCGTTGTCGGGTGCCGCGGCGTCGGAGGGTTCGCCGAGCTGCTCCTCGGCTCGGTGTCGGCGCAGGTCGCCGCCCACGCCCACGGCCCGGTCATCGTCGTGCGCCCGCCCGTGCCCGACCACATGATCGGACCAGGACCGGAACAGCCGACACCGCCCGCCTCCCACGGCCCGATCGTGGTCGGCATCGACGGGTCCCCGGCCGCACAAGCCGCGCTGACCTTCGCCGCTGCCGAAGCCATCAGCCGTGACGTGCCGCTGGTCGCAGCGCACGTCTACTGGCCCCAGCCGTGGCTGAAACTCGGCGCTGACGACATCGATGCCCAGGCCGAAGCCGAGCGTGCCGCCGAGGACCGGGCGCAGCGTCTGCTCGCCGACGCCACCTCGGCGCTGATCACCACCCACCCGCAGCTGAAGCTCGAGACCCGCGCCATCCGCAGCCTCAACAGCGAGTACAGCCTCGTCGAAGCCTCACGCGGCGCGACGCTGACCGTCGTGGGGTGCCGCGGTCGGGGCGGATTCGCCGGCCTGCTGCTCGGCTCCGTCAGCGGCGCCCTGGTCCACCACGCCCACAGCCCGGTCGCGGTCCTCCACCCGACCGAACACTGAGCCGCGTGACAAGCCGAAGGGCTCCTCGAGTCGGCGGTCGTTGGCTGGCGGCGGGCGTGCGGGTGCTCGGACCGCACCAGGTTCGGCACATGCTGGCGTCGAGCCTGCTGGACTCCGGTTACATCGTGCACGAGGTCGCCGAACGGCTCGGGCCACGACCCCGCGACACTGATGCGCTACTACACCCGGGTCAACGCAGTGGGCCGTCGGCAGGCCGCCGACGACGCAGCGGCTCTGGTCACCGGCCGACTGCCGCTCACCGGGGCGATCGGACCGTCGGCGCCGCCGGTCCCGCGGCAGCGAAGCCGGGCCGACCGCCGCCATCGTTGTCCGGCCGCTTGAACCGGATCACCGTTGTCAGGCGCTGGGTTGAACGCTCAACGCCGCAGGTGCGGCGTGAGCGAGGTTCAGTCAACTTGACTGGGCCGTCACCGTAGTGACCGGAGGGCGTGGACGCTGGGCGAATGCGCCGTAGTACCGCGCTTCAAATTCGATCGTGGCGCGTTTCGTGGACGCAGGCGCCGCACGGTTGGCGGCCCGTCAGGTCAGGCTCTCAACCATTCGGATTGTCTATTTTGTTATGCGGTGATTACCTGTCCTGGATGCAGGATGTGCGGTGAACTGGGGTAATGTGGCGCCTGGAATGGTGCAATCACAGACCCCTTGACGGGGGTACTTTATACTTCTGGTGACCTCGGCAAACGTTGCCTAGTACACCGCTGGCCCTTGATATACCTGGGGGTCAAGGGGTCGTCGGTTCGAATCCGGCCAGCCCGACAGTAAGAGGGTTTCCGCAGGTCACAGACCACGGAGACCCTCTTTTCTCGTTCCGGGGTCGTCGGTCAAAGTCAAGTACACCGCTGGTGGACCCCTTGACTAATGCGAGTTATCGAGTGACAAGTGTCAATTAGAGAAGCCTTGGTCGGCCGGGGATCTCCATGCCGACGTCCCGCTGCAGCGATCCGCCTGTCGCTGGATCACCCCGCTGGTGGACTCGGTGGGCCGGGTGCTTCCGTGGAAGCGCGGGCGTTGCGCGGCCTGGGGACCGGGGGTCTTTCCAGGGTGCTGGCAATGCGGTCGGCGGGCGCGGCCGGCGGTGTGTGATCGGTGTGGAGCTGTAGCAGTGGCCAGTCCATGGCAGCCAGCGTGGCGGCGGCCGCCTGGTAGGCGAGGATCTCGCGGCTGGCGTTGCCTGGCTCGGCTTGGCAGCGACTGTGCGGCCCACGTGCGGCTATTCGGGCGTCCAGCGCGTCGGGGCTGCTGGAGAGGATCACTGCGAGGTCGGGCTGGGGTAGGCCCGCGTGGAGATCCCACATGACCTGTTCTGGGACTCTGCGCAGCGTGTCCAGGGCGAGGGAGGCGACGTAGCGGTCGCGATGACGGTCTGTCCGCTGGTCAGAGCGGGCAGGATGTCGGTGTGTACGTGCTGGTAGCGGTCGGCGGTGACGACGTGGGCCAGGGGCAGCCCGTTGAGAGTACGCAGAGCGTGGCGGACGTAGGCGCCGAACGGCGAGCGTGACGGCTGCTGCGTTCGCAGGATGTGGTGGCCTGTGGCGGTGAGCGGCCGTTCGAGTGCCGCCGCGGTGCTGGTCTTGCCGGTTCCGCCGGGTCCGTCGATGGTGATCCAGCGTGGGCTGGGGTCTACACCCGTTGGAAGGTTGTGTCGGTGAGGGCGGGCAGCAGCACGCCGGGGCCGCCTCGGATGATGTCGGGACCAGCGATGGCCTCGGCGACGGCAGGGAACAGGTGCAACTGGTAGACCTGACTCACAGGCACCCAAACGATCGCGCCGGGGAGAGGTCGTCTTGCTCCACGAGCGCGAGTTCGCCGCGCTGTTCAGGGGTGATCCAGACCGCGAAGACCGGGTGCAGTTTGCGGGGCGGGGCGGTGGGGCCGGGACGACTGTATCGCGTCTCGCTTGCCATCGACGGCGATGCGAGACCGCACATCGCTTTCGTCAGCGAGGCCAGCGACCATCTGATGTACGGGTTCCGAAACTCGTCCTGGCAGTTCGAGGAGGTGCCGACCGAGGCTGGACTCTTCGCCGGATCGGTGCGGTTCCCCGCCATGAAGCTCTACCGCGGGGACCTCGAGGTCGAGGACGTGTTCAAGTGGCGGCCCCACTTCTGTTACCAGGCGGGGCTGGCGCTGAAGCACCTTGCCAAGCAGCCGCGCCGGGACAACCCAGCCGCAGGTGCCGTCTGGAAGAAGCACTTCGAGGAGGTCGACCCGGTCCAGGTCACGGAGAAGGGCTGGTACGCCACGCTCGACTTCGACCGGGCACAGGACAACACGATGCGGATCGCCTATTTCGACGAGCTTCCGGGTGCGGCCAAGCGGCAGTTGCGCCTGGCGACGATGACGCAGAGCTTCGAGCCGGGCGTGCCCAACACGTGGACGGTGGATGTCATCGACGGGGGTGACGTTCTGGGGGAGTTCCCTGCGCTGGCGCGCACGATCAGCGGTGGAGGAGCCATCTCCTACTTCGAACGCAACGCCCGCCAGCTCAAGATCTGCATGTTCGGGCCGTTCCCGGAGTCGCCAGCCGTCGAGGTCGTGACGGGGGACGTGGACAACGACGACGTCTGGTCCTCGGTGGGCGCGAGCTTCCAGTTCAAGTTCTGCATCGCCTACGGTTCCGGCGGCAAACTTCGGTACGCCACACGGACCGGCATCAACACCTTCGACATCCAGGATGTCGACAGTGGCGGTCGCTGGCCGAGCCTGGCATTCGACGACAACGGGACTGTGCACATAGCGCACGTCGCGGGCGGAACGTTGAAGTACGCCACCGCGGCGACCGGCAACTGAGCCGCTCGGGACGCCCGTGACGCCGACGCCAAGGCCCCAGAAACCGGATTGTTCAGGACGGTCCTAGCGCCGGCCCGCCGGTTCTGGCGCGGCGAGTATCCGGGTGACGGGCGCCGATGCGGCGAAAGGCCCGGGCACAACCTCACCTCGGAGGATCCCACAGAGGTCGGCGCTTAGGTCCAGGTCAGACCCATCGGGGTTGGTGTAGCCGATCTCGGCTTGGTAGCTGGTCCCGAGGCGGTCGGTGGTCACCGGGGCGACCACGTGGGTGCCCGGGTGGGTCACCTCGACGCGAAGGGTGCCGGCTGCGGTGTCGAGCACCTCGACGCGCACGGGTGATGGGCCTGTGATGATGGCCGTGGGTTCCGCGCGGAACGGCTCGGCACCCTCCGCGTAGAGGTTGCCCTCGATCCAGACCGGAAGGCGTGGCCCGGCCATCGCGCTGCCATGCTCGTTGGGGTACTCCTGCGCCGTCGGGTAGGCGTCGTACTGCGAGCTGCCCACCGGGGTGGGCATGAAGGTGGCCTGCCCGGGCACGCCGTCCATGTCGATCGCGCCGGACCAGAAGCTCGCGAGCGTCGGTTCCGGCTGCGGTTCGGTGTGCTCGGCGCGCGCGCCGTCGCCGACGAAGACGTTGTTGTAGAACCGGTTGTCTCCACCGAGGATGTTCGAGACTCCGTAGACGGCCGTGGAGTGCGGGAGGTGGTACGGGGTGTACCGCTGGTGCTCGGTGCAGTTCGCGATGCGACCGGCGATGTAGTTGTGCACGTAGGCGCCGCCGCTGGACATGTCCTTGACCGCCCACGGTGACAGGAACAGGTTCGAGTCCACGAGGTACGGGCCGTGGCAGACCTCGACCATGAAGTCTTCGGAGGTGGAGGCGTAGAAGACGTTGCGCCGCACCAGGGTGCCCTGGGCCTGCCAGTCGAGCCACAGGGCACGGTGCGTGTGATGGATGGTGTTCCCGCTGATCACGGTGTCGATCGCGGCATGCAGCTTGATGCCGGCCACCTCGGCGCCGTGCCACTGGCGCTTCACGTGGATGCGGGAGATGTGGTTGTCGCTGATGGTCGAGAACGCCGCCCCCAGGTGCCCGACGATGCCGGCCTGCTCGCAGTCCCGGATCGTGTTGCGGCGCACCGTGTGGGAGCCGACGTGATCCCGGTCCCACGGGTGCGGCTCGCCCGCGGCGGGCCCGCGCAGGGCGAGCGCCCGCTGGATCACCTCGCGCTCGCGCTGTGTGCCGCCCTTGGCGCCCTTCGGCCCTGCGGCGGCCTCGTTCTGCCCGGTGCTGGCCTCTTTGCCCAGCGAGACGCCGACATTCTTCGAGTCGGTGATCGTGTTGTCCTCGATCACCCAGCCCTTCGACCAGTGCGGGCCGATCAGGCCCTCTTGCAGCGCCGTGGGCGGGGCCCACTGCGTGGCGGCCTTCGTCAGGGTGAAGCCGCGCACCGTGATGTAGTCAATGCCCGTGGCGGCGGGCCAGAAGACGGACTTGCGCGCGTTGATCTCGATCTGGTGGTCCGCCGGGTCGGCGCCCCCGAAGTTCGCCCAGATCGTGGTGACGTCGTCGCCCACCTCGCAGTACCAGGTCAGCAGCGAGCCCGCCTGGTCGAACGAGTCCACGGTGACCTCGGGGTGCTCGACGCCGGCCATGGTCAGCGACTCGTACAACGACTTGCCGTCGAGATACACCTCGCCCGTATGCCAGGTGTTGACCTGGTCGAAGAACCAGTCCCCACCGATGCGCTCGAGGTAGGGGTTGGGCGACCCGAACAGGGTGTTCGGCACGGTCGCCACCCAGACCCGGCCCGCCTGGCCGGCGTGCGGATGCCAGTCGCCGATCACCTCAGCGCCCGAGATCGTCACCTTCTCGAACAGGCCATCCGCGTCCAGTGCAGCCTGGTAGGTGATCGGCGCGGCAGCCGTGCCGCCGCGCGGCGGGTTGACCCACTCGCGGTACACACCTTCGTGCACGAAGACGGTGTCCCCCGGCTGAGCCAGCGCCGCGGCAGCACCGATCGTGAGCAGGGGGGCCTGCGCGGTTCCGGCGGCGTTGTCGGAACCAGACTTCGCGACGTGCAGCGACACGCCGGTAACCTCAGCCTGAGGGACGGGGAAAGCAAGAGCGCTGCTGGCCATTGATGATCTCGATTTCTAGAGTTTCCATCGGTACCTGGAGGTCTGCGTCTGAGTGCGATTACCTTGCGAGACGGTGGCGAGTCCGTACGGCAGCCGGCGCGGATCGGGCCGTCCGGCATATCTCACTCGATCTGCGTGAGCAGCAATGCCGCGGCAGAGAACGGCTCATTCAGCTCCACGACTACTAGCTCCTCGGTCAGCTTGACCACGATCTCGCGGTGGGAGTAGAGGTCGCTGACCTCGTACCTACCCGGTGGCAAAGCAACCTCGATCGGAGTTCGCTCAGCGGCTCCGAACCGGTGGACGACGACCAGGATCTGGGCCCCGTCGTTGGACACTCGCCGGACTGCCTGCCACCCTTCGGGGTGCCGATAGCTGCTCACCTTCGGTCCGAACCGGTGACTGACACCGTTCTTGATCACCGGGACCGCCATCCTGTAGAAGGTGATTGCCCGGGAGACCACAGCCCACTGCTCGTCACTCAGTTCGTGGATGTCGCCCGATAGGCACATCCGGCCGAGCATGGTCGCGGTGAGCGAGTACGCAAGCCGCTGTGGGGAGTCCTGCGCGCGCAGCACTGCCCAGATCTGGCTCTGCCGCGGGAGCAGTGCGCGTTGCACGTTGGCGGCGATGATGGGGATCTCCGCGCACTCGTGCGCGTCCGAGAATGACGACATGCTGGTGAGGGCCAGCATCGAGGGCTCCAGCCGGTGGCCGCCGGACGCGCAGTTCTCCATCACGAGCTCCGGCATCTCCTCGCGGATCATCCGGAAGAAGGCCTGGACTGCGGCCATCTGCTGTCGCAACCCCTCACCGAGGGACTCTGCTCCGTCGCACCCGATTCCGATGCTGTTGTTGTAGTCGACTTTGAGATAGCCGAAGCCGTTGGCCTTGAGGAAGTCGATCACCCGGTCTTTGAGGTACCCGATCACGAACGGATCGCGGAAGTCCCAGAAGCGTCGGCCGCCTACGGTGACGGGGACGCCGTCGCGCTTGAGGAGGTGGTCGGTCAGCGGGAATGACGTGGCCCGGGAACCGACCGTCTCGAACTCGAACCAGATGCCGGGGATCATGCCGGCGGACCGCACGTGGTCAAGCGCCTCGGTCAGTCCGTCGGGGAACGTTCGGCGGTCCAGCTCCCAGTCGCCGTGACCGTTGAACCATTCGCTTCCCTCGGCCTTGTACCAGCCGCTGTCGATGACGAGATATCGAATCCCTTTCCGCAACGAACGACCGGCCGAACCGCCCGGGTATGTGTCACCGACGGTCTTGATCTGGACGAGCGAGTCGATGGCAGACGACTTCTCGGCGACCTGGCCAGCCATTGCCGCCGGGAAGAGCATCATTCCCACCGGCCCGCCCGGACCAGGCCGCATGTAGCGGGCGATCGTGTCCCCGAGGACGTAGTCCTTCAGGACCTCCACGACTACTCCTTTCAAAGACCGTGTCGAAGTAGCACCAGCACGATCCGGACGAAGTTGCCGAACCAGCCGAGCCCGTCAATCTGAGCGGCCTCGGCTGGAGAGCGTCAGATCTCCGCCTCCTTCGGCTCCGGTTGCACGTACCCCCGGGCGACGAAGAACCCCTCGAGCAGGTAGCACCACCACAGGAGGATCAGGCCGGGCGCCACGAACACCGCGGGCATGAAGTTCCAGATGGCGACGCCTCCGAGGACCACGGCGATCCCGAGCAGGAACGTCAGGCTGGGCGTCGTCAGCCCCAACGTGAGCCCGTTGAGCACCTGGCGCCAGGTGGGGTTGGTGAAGCGGGCTGCTAGGGGGAGGCACCAGAAGACCAGGACCAGGAGGAAGAGTCCGACGACAAGGAGCGGCACCCAGACTTCGGCTGGCCCGAGAGTGGGCAGGTAGGAGAGCGTGAGGATGCCCACGGCCGCGACCGGGACGGCCAGCAGGCCGATGACGGTCGCCTGCCTCCAGCTCTGCCGCAAGGCCTTCGTGGCGATGGCCCAGGGGCCTGCGTCCTTGCCCAGGACGTACCGGCGGCACACCTCGTAGGCGACCACCGTTCCCGCTCCCGCCGTCACGACAAGGCCGAGGCTCACGAGCCAGAACAGGCTGATCACGATGACGGAGCCGAGCGAGTCCAGGATGCGCCACAGTCGCGACGCGGGGTGGTAACGGAAGATGGTCGGCGCCTTTCCGTGTGCTGAGTTGCGGGGTCGTGAGGATGGGGTCGGCCTGCCGGCGGGCGGGAGCCCGGCGCCGTCAGCCCTTCACGGAGCCGATCACGAGACCGGACACGAAGTGCTTCTGCAGGAACGGGTAGACGAGCAGGATGGGGACGGCCGCCACCATGGTGATCGTCGATCGCAGCGCGATCGGTGTGGTGACCTGCCCGCCAGACTGCGCGCTGCCCGTGGCGGCCACGGAGTTCATGCCGGCGTTCATCGAGCTCGCCAGTAGCTTCTGCAACTCGTACTGCAGGGTGGACAACGCCTGATCGCCCGAGTTGTAGAGCAGGGTGTCCAGCCAGGAGTTCCAGCTGGCCACGGCCACGAACAGACCCACCACGGCCAGCGCGGGCTTGCACAGCGGCATCACGATCTGCCACCACATGCGGAACTCGCCCGCGCCGTCGGTCCGTGCCGACTCGATGATCTCGTCGGGGATCGACTTCATGTACGTGCGCAGGACGATCAGGTTGAACGCGCTGATGATCGTCGGCACCCAGTAGGCCTGGAAGCTGTTCAGCATGCCCAGGTCCCTGATGAGCAGGTAGTTGGGGATCAGCCCGGCGTCGAAGTACATCGTCAGCACGAAGATCAGGGTGATCGAGCGGCGGAAGATGAACTCTTTGCGGCTGAGCGCGTAGGCGAGCATCGAGGTGAAGAACAGGTTTGTCGCCACCACCACGACCGTCTTCAGGACGCTCATGACGAACGCCTGGTAGATCGTGGTCATGTTGAACACGACGTGGTAGTTCTGCAGCGAGAAGACCCGAGGCCAGATGCCGATCCCGCCACGGACGGCGTCGTTGCCGTCGTTGAGGGAGATGGCGAGCGTGTTCAGCAGCGGGTAGATCATGAGCGCCGCGAGGGCCAGCAGGAAGGTCGTGTTGAGCGTCGTGAAGATGATCTGCTCGACCGTCCGCTTGCGACGCCGTGACCCGCCTCGTGATGCGCGCCGCGGCAGAGGCTTCGCGACAGTGGTGCCTGACATGAAGTCCTCCTAGACCAGCGTCTCTTGGTTGAGGCGCTTGGCCGCTAGGTTCGCCGAGCCCACCAGGATGACGGCGACGATGGTCTTGAAGATGCCCGCGACGACGGCGAGGCTGTAGTTGCCCAGCTGGTAGCCGTAGCGCAGCACGAAGACGTCGATGGTCTCGGACTTTTCGGACACCAGGCCGTTGCCGAGGAAGTACGGCAGCTCGAAGTTCGTGGACAGGATCCAGCCGCTGTTGATGATGAGCAGCACGACGATCGTGGGCCTGATGCTCGGGAGCGTGATGCTGAACATCTTGCGATAGCGGCCCGCTCCGTCGACCTCGGCGGCCTCGTACAGGCCCGGGTCGATCGCAGTGATCGCGGCCAGGTAGAGGATCGTGTTCCAGCCCAGCTCCTTCCACAGGTTCGTCCCGGCGACGATCTCCCAGAAGTAGTTCGGCTGGGTCAGGAACAGGACCGGCTCGTCGACGAGGTGCAGGCTAATGAGGCCCTGGTTGATGAACCCGCCGGAGGAGGGCAGCGAGAGCGCCACCGATGCCAGGCTCGCCACGATCACCCAGCTGAGGAAGTGGGGCATGTACGTGATGTTCTGCATGATCCGCTTGAACGGCAGGTTCTTGACCTCGTTCAGCAGCAGCGCCAGGACGATGGCCCCGAAGGTCCCGACGATCAGGGTCAGGACCGACTGTCCCATCGTGTTGACCACGACCTGGCGGAACCGCTCACCGTTGACGCCGGTGAACAGGTTGTGGAAGTTTTCGAGGCCCACCCACTGCTGGTTCCAGATGCTGCCGCGACCCGGCTTGTAGCGCTGGAAGGCGATCGCCCAGCCGTAGACCGGGACGTACTTGAACAGGATCTGGTACAGCAGCAGCGGGACGGCCATCGCGAGCAGGGCTCGCTGCGCCCAGACCCTGTCCCAGGTGATCTTGCGCTTGGGATCCTTCGACGCGTTCTTTCGGGCCTTGCGCTGCTGGGCACGCGAGCTGCTCGCGGGCTCCGGGGCCGGTTCGGCCCCGGAGGCGGTCACAGGGGCGCTGACCGTGGTGTCCGACATCTGTCCAACCTCGTCAGGAGCAGTGGGCGGTAATCGAGAACGCGTCGTGGTGGGGGCGCACGCCGCCCACCACGACTGCGCGCAGACTGTTACCAGTTGGCCAGACGGTCCTTGATGCCGGCGTTGACGGCGTCCTCGTACACCTTGACGTCGACCTTGTGGATGGAGTCGACGTAGGCCTGCCAGTTCTTGTCGAAGTCGGCGGGATTGCCGGCGATGATCTTCGGCAGGTTCTGCACGCTGGTGTCGGTCAGCTGCTGGTTGACCTGGTTGGCGGCGTCGGAGAGCTTGATGTTCCAGGCCGGGTAGTACTTGGGGTTCTCCGGCGCCTTGTTCACGAAGTCAAGCCAGGTCTTCTTGTTGCCGTACTTGGCCATGAAGTTCTTGTCGTAGTCGCTCAGCGTCGCGTAGAACTCGGCGGGCTGGTCGTCGGGGCTGTAGGCGTTGCCGTCGGAGAACTTGCCCTGGTGCTTGGGCAGCATGTCGAGCAGCGCATCGAGACGGTTGTGCGAACGCCAGGTGATGTCCTTGTAGTTCTTGCGCTGCTCGTCCGTGCGGGAGAAGACGCCGTCGGCGCCGACCTGGTAGTCCTCGCCGGCGATGCCCCAGGAGAGCGTCTTCTGCCACTCCTCGCTGAGCATGGTGTCGAGGAACTTCAGTGCCTTCTTCGGCTGCTTGCTGGAGACCGAGACGCCGAAGCCCTGGTTGATGTTCATGACGGCGCGGTCGGCGTACCAGGGCGTCACCCCGTCGTAGACGGGCATGAGGGGCACGTAGGTGTTCTCGTCCTTGCCGGCGCTCTGCAGCGACTGGGTGGCGGTCCCGAAGTTCCAGCCCTGGTCGTGCATGCCGAGGACGGCGCCGGTGGCCAGCTTCGCGGTGTACTGGTCGAACGTCAGGGTGAAGGACTCGCGGTCGACGAGGCCCGCGTTGTACTGCTGGTTGAGGACCTTGTAGAAGTTCTTCGCGACGTCCTTGTCGGCGTAGATCGACGCGTTGTTGTTGCCGTCGACGATGACGCCACCGTTGTTCGGGGAGCCTGCCAGCAGCGCCGGCGGGTTGGTCATGCCCCACTCGCGGCCCTTGGACGCCAGAATCTCGAAGCCGACGGTCGGGGCGCCGTTGGTCTGGGGGTGCTTCGCCTTGTAGTCCGAGATGAGCTGGAAGTAGCGGTCGAGCGTCATGTTGCCGAGGTCCGGGTAGCCGGCGTCCGCGAGCACACGCTTCTGGATCCAGAACGCGGGACCGTAGTAGGTGCCGCCGGTGATGTCGCCGTAGAAGCGGTTGTAGTTCGGGAAGATGTACAGGCCCTTGTCCACCTCATCGCCCGAGTAACTCATCTTCTTGATGTCGTCCTTGACGTGCGCGGCGAGGTTGGGGTAGGTCCCCGTCTGCAGCATGTCGTCCAGGCGCCGCAGAGCGCCGCCCTCCAGGAAACGCTGCTTCAGGTCGCCGGTGCCGACGAGGTCGGGGTACTGACCGCCCGCGAGCATGACACCGATCTTCTGGTCCTCGTTGTCCGGCGTGACGATCTCGTACGTGAGGGTGACACCGAGCTTGTCCTTGAGCAGCTTGGTGATCTTGTTGTCGGGTGCCGGGGCCTGCTGGGCCGAGGTGATCCAGACCGAGAGCGTCGTCGGGTTGCTGGGGCTCAGCGCGTCCGAATCGTCCGTGCTCTCGTCCTCCGTGCAGGCAGCCAGGGCGATCAGTGCCATGGCCGTGGCGGCCACGGTGAGCTGCCGCCCGGCCCGGCGCAGGCCGCCGAGTCCAAGGTTGCGCTTCATGTCTCTCCTTATGAGAACTGTCCTGATGTCTCCGCTGTGAGAAAACTTTCCGGGCGATGTTGCCCGGAAGGTGCGCTGTGGACGCGAATTCGGCCTCGCGTCTTAATCTCGGCGTGATTTTAGCGATAAAGTAGAGAGGCGATCGAGTTCCGTCAAGCCCCGCGCACGAACCGAGACTCCGCCGTGACGTCCCGGTCCACATGCAAGGAGCCGCATGCGCCACACCGTTGCAATCGAGTGGACTCTAGTGATCACTCGTGTTGCAGTCGGCCGTTGCCAGCCGACGGTCCCCGTCTAACCCACCGAGATGGTGCGGGGTGGTCGTTTCACAGCCACCAGCCACCACGAGGTGGTCTCACGGTCGGCTCCACGGCCGTTTTGCGTCTCCCGGCCACTCCGGGCGACGTACTGCTTCAGGTTGATCGCTGCGTTCAGGTCGCGGTCCAGGCACAGGCCGCAGTGTTCGCAGGTGTAGGTCCGTACCTGCAGGCGCAGTTTGGGTTTCACTACGCCGCAGGATGAACAGGTCTTCGAGGAGGCGAACCACCGGTCGGCCACGATCAGCTGGCCGCCGTTCCATGCGGTTTTGTATTCGAGGTGGCGGCGCAGGGTGGCCCACCCGGCGTCGGCGATGTGCCGGGCCAGGCGCCGGTTGCGGATCATCCCGGTGATGTTGAGGTCCTCGACCACGATCGTGCCGTAGGCCGCGGCGAGGGTGGTGGTGAGTTTGTGCAGGCCGTCGGCGCGCAGGTTCGCCACCCGAGCGTGCACGCGGGCCAGCCGGGTCTTGGCCTGCCGCCAGCGACGCGACGGCTGCGGTCCGGTGTGCCGGTCCGGGCCCTGGCGCCGGGACAGGGTCCGGGCGGCGGCGCGCAGCCGCGCCTGTGCCTGGGTCAGGTGGCGGGGGTTGGGCACGACCTGCCCGGTCGACAGCACCGCCAAGTTCGTGATGCCGACGTCGACACCGACGGTGGCCTGCGGGCGGGCGGGGGTGCGTACGGTGCGGGTGACCTCGACGGTGAAGGACACGTGCCAGCGCCCGCCGGTGTGGCGGACGGTGGCCGACAGGATCCGGGCCGTGCCCGCGTGTAGGCGCCGGGCGAGTTTGCGGGTCGACTCGTGGGTGCGGATGCGGCCAAGTCTGGGCAGCGTGACGTGGTGGCGGGTGTCCTCGACCCGGATGGTGCCGGTGGTGAACCGCACCGACGGCGTCACCCGCCGCCGGGACCGGAACCGCGGGAATCCGACCCGCTTCCCGGCACGGCGGCCCGACCGGGACGCCGACCAGTTGCCCAGCGCCCGCGCAAGCCCATCCAATCCGGTGTTGAACGCCTCCTTCGAGCACTGCGCCCACCACGGCGCGACCTGGGGCTTTGCCGCATTCCATGCGCGGCGCAGGGCGGGCAGGGACCAGCCCAAAGCCGGGGTCAGCTGCTCACCGTCCAGGCCGTAGGTGCGTTCGGCGGCGCGCTGGTCGAGGTTGGCGCGCACCGCGGCCAGAGCCCAGTTGAACGCGAACCGGCCCGCACCGGCATGGCGGTGCAGGTCCCGGTCCTGGGCCGGGGTTGGGTCAAGGGCGAACCGGTAGGCCTGCACCACGACAGCACCAACCACATCGGACACGCTATACACCGAGTACGACAACACCTCGACCACCACCCGCCGCACAACACGCCGGCCCGGCACACCAACGGGCGCTGAAGCACACCAAAGCTCACTCAACCAAGAGCAGCTGGATGCCCTCCAGAACGACGCCCTGTCGGCGTACGGGTTGGCGTGGACAGGTAGGTGCGGCTGAACGTACCCAGCTCGCCGTACGCGATCGATCCCGCAGCGTGACTGCCCGTTCACTTTGGCCACTTCGGCGGTGGCGGTGGTAGGCCGAGGTCACGGCGAAAGGAATGGGCTCGATCGAGGGATACACCGTCGTCGGCCTTCCAGGGCGGGCATAGTCAGCCGGTGACCGGTAGGCCCCGGACGTACCCCTGGTGGCGGCCAGGTCCGGGGACCTGACAGCTGCCCGGCGCGGCGTGCGCGAAGCGGCCGGCCAGCCGCGCTGGTTCGAGCCCCCCGCCCGACGCTTCCGACGGACGATGAGCTACCCAACGCCGACAGGCGGCATGTCCCATCCAGCGTCTCGACAGTCGACTATGGATCATGCAGAAGCTGGGTACGTTCAGCCGTACCCGGCTGTGTACCTTCGCTCCTACGCCGACATCGTCACCATCCTGCCGGCATTGCCCGCCGGATGGACATCGGGAAAGGCACGCGGACTGCGCGTCCGGGCGGTGACGCCGTCGATCTCGAGTGGCGGGACAGGGTGCTGTCGAGCGTGGTGCTCCACGCCTTGGCGACGCGTGAGGTGACCATCGACGTGCCCGGAGACGGGCAGGTGCGCATCAGGCGCAGGGTGTCGCTGCAGGCCGGCGCGACGGTGACCGTGGTGGCACCGTAGGCGTGGGATGGTGCCGGGCCCCCACAGGGTCAGCAGAAGCTCGCCCCGTCAGGCTCGGTGGACTCACTTGCCAAGCCGCATTTTATCGATAATATGACGGCATCCCGCGGTATGGCCGAGCCGCGAGCCTCTCGTCAGAGGTTGCTGGGGTGGCAGAACGTCGCGCACAGGAGGATACACATGGCGAGGGTGACGATGGCGGACGTCGCCCGTGAGGCGGGCGTGTCGACCATGACCGTGTCGAACGTCCTCAACGAGCGCCTGCCGGTCAACGAGCCGACGCGTGCCCGCGTCATGGCCGCCGTCGCGGCTCTGGGGTACGAGGTCAACCTGACCGCGCGACACCTGCGCGCGGGACGGACCGACACCGTCGCCTTCATCGTGCCCAGCTTCCACGACTACTTCGGTGAGATCGCCGACAAGATCGCGCCGCTGATCGAGGCCGACGGGCGGCACCTCGTCCTCGAGCGGACGAGCGCCAGCCCGGAGCATGAGATGGCGGCGGTGAGCGTCGCGCGACTGCAGTACTACGACGGCGTCCTGCTGTCCGTCGCCGGCCTCGACCGCGACCAGCTGGACCGCGTGCGCACGCCCAAGCCGATCGTGCTGCTCGGCGAGCGTGACGTGCCCGACCGCTTCAACCACGTGCGGCTGGCCAACGAAGAGGGCGCCCGCCTCGCGACAGCGCACATGATCGAGCACGGCTCGCGACGCATCCTTGCACTGGGCTGCACATTCGACACCGCGCACATGATGTCGTCGGACCGCCGCGCTGGCTGGGAGCGCGCACTTCGCGATGCCGGCCTCGATGTCGACGCACGCCATGTTGTGCCCGTCTCCACCTACACGTCGGCGGCCGGACGCGATGCCCTGCTCGACGTCATCGCGTCCGGGCTGCCCTTCGACGGCGTCTTCGCCGTCACCGACGTCATCGCGCTCGGCGCGATCGCGGCCCTGGCAGAGAGCGGGCTTCGGGTGCCCGTCGACGTCCAGCTCGCCGGGTTCGACAACCTCGACATGGCCAGGTTCGTCCCGCCCGGCCTCACCTCCGTCGACGCGGACCATGAAGGTGTCGCCGAGACCGCGGTGGGTCTGCTGCGCCGGCAGATGGCGGGCTGGACCGGCCCGGCCGAGCACGTCGTCGCGCCCGTCAGTCTCGTGGTGCGTGGCTCCACCCGCGGTGGCGCGTAAGGCCGTGCACTCACGCGCGCAACGCCGCGCGCCACTTTAGCCCGAACGGTTACAGCGATCCCGTTCTCGACCTGGGGTAACCGTGCCCCCGGCCCGATGCGGGTCTGGCCTCCGCGAGCTCCTCGCTGCGGCCAGCAATGACGGACCACGCACCTGATGGGAATACGATGACGACGAGCACGATCGCAGTGATCGACCTCGACCTGCCCGGCGCCACGATCAGCCGGCACGTGTACGGGCACTTCGCCGAGCACCTGGGGCGGTGCATCTACGGCGGGTTCTGGGTGGGCGAGGACTCGCCGGTCGCGAACGTGCGGGGCATCCGCTCGGACGTCGTCGAGGCGTTGCGGGCGATCTCGATACCGAACCTGCGCTGGCCGGGCGGCTGCTTCGCCGACGACTACCACTGGCGTGCCGGCGTCGGCCCGCGCGAGAGCCGCCCGCGGATGGTCAACTCGCACTGGGGCGACGTGGTGGAGGACAACGCTTTCGGCACGCACGAGTTCATGGACCTGTGCGAGCTGCTCGGTGCGGACCCGTACGTGTCGGGGAACGTGGGGTCCGGGTCGGTGGCGGAGATGTCGGAGTGGGTGGAGTACCTGACCCGGGCGGACGACTCACCGATGGCGGCGCTGCGGCGGGCGAACGGGCGCGAGCGGCCGTGGCGGGTGCCGTTCTGGGGACTGGGCAACGAGGCGTGGGGCTGCGGCGGCAACCTGCGCGCCGAACAGTTCGCTTCGCTGGCCCGGCAGTACGCCACCTACTGCCGCAACCACGGCGGCAACCTGTTGTACCGGATCGCGGCGGGCGCGAACGAGGCCGACCTGCACTGGACCGAGACGCTCATGCGCTCGTTCGACGACCTGGCAGCGGACCGAGCCGGTTCGGCGGGCCCGTTCCAGGCCGTGTCGCTGCACTACTACACGATGGCCGGGCCGTGGTCGGACAAGGGCGACGCCACCGGGTTCAGCACGGACCAGTGGTACGTGACCATGGCCCGCGCCCGGCGCATGGAAGAGCTGCTGACCCGGCACTCCACGGTCATGGACCGCTACGACCCGCACCGCAAGGTCGGCCTGGTCGTGGACGAGTGGGGCACGTGGTGGAACGTGGAGAAGGGCACCAACCCCGGGTTCCTGTACCAGCAGAACACGCTGCGCGACGCCCTGGTCGCCGCCGTGCACTTCGACGCGTTCCACCGGCACGCCGAGCGCGTGGTCATGGCGAACATCGCCCAGACGGTCAACGTGCTGCAGGCCATGATCCTCACCGACCCCGACAGCGGGGCGCTCGTGCTCACCCCGACGTACCACGTGTTCGCCATGAACACCGGCCACCACGACGCCGCCGCCCTCGCGGTGCACCTGCGTGACGTCGAGACTCGCGCCGTCGGCGCGACCGAGCTGCCGCTCGTCTCGGCGTCCGCGTCGGTCAAGGGCGACACCGCCCTGGTCTCGCTGTCCAACCTCGACGCCGACACGGACCGCACCCTCGTTCTGGACCTGCGCGGCCGCGATGTCGTCGGGCACACCGCGCGGGTGCTGACCGCCAAGGCGCTCGACGCGCACAACACTCCCGAACAGCTCGACGCCGTCGCCCCTACCGACCATGCCGGCGTGCACCCCCACCCCCGGGGGCTCGAGGTCGAGCTGCCTGCCCACTCCTACGTCACCGTGGCGCTCGAGCTGCGCTGATGGACCGACCGGAGGTGAACATCCGCGACGGCGGGGTGCGGGCAGGCGTCACCGGCCCCGTCATCTTCGCGGACGTGCCCGACCCGGACGTCATCTTCGACGGCCGGTACTACTACATGGTCAGCACGACCATGTACTTCGCGCCGAGCGTCCCGATCATGCGCTCGGGCGACCTGGTGCACTGGTCCATCGCCGGGTACACCGCGGCGATCCTCGACGACACGGACGCGCTGGCGCTGCGCAACGGCCAGGACGCGTACGGCCAGGGCAGCTGGGCAGCGAGCATCAGGTTCCATGACGGGACCTACTACGTGTCGGTCGGCAGCCTCACCACGCGGCAGACATACGTCTACTCGACTCCCGACATCGAGCACGGGCCGTGGACCAGGTCGGTGCTCGACGGGTACGCCCACGATCAGTCGCTGCTGTTCGACGGCGACGACGTCTGGCTTGTCTACGGTGGCGGGTCGATCGACCTGCGCAGGCTGCGGCGGCACGACGACGGGACCCTTGCCTGGGACGGCCCGGCGACCCGGCTCGTCGAGGACGCCGACGTCGACCAGACCAGCGGACTGAACGCCGAGGGCGCGCACGCGTACAGGATCGGGGACTACTACTACGTCTTCATGATCGAGTGGCCGTCGGGTGGCATTCGCCAGGAGGTGCTGTGGCGGTCGACGTCGCTGACGCCGCAGTCGGCCGGCGGTGTGTGGGAGGGCCGGGTCGTGCTCAGCCATGGCGTGACGGTCGGGGGCCGACCCGGAACCGGCGTCGCCCAGGGAGGAGTCGTCCAGACATCCGACGGACAGTGGTACGCCATGCTGTTCCAGGACGAGGGCCCGCTGGGTCGTGCGCCTCAGCTCATTGGCGTGACCTGGGACGACGACGGGTGGCCGGTGTTCGATCTCCATCCGCAAGCGCCCGCGGCGGCCGCACGGACGGCCGGTGACGGGGCCGCCGTCGTCGCCTCGGACGACTTCGACAACCTCCCCGAGCGCGCGGGCCACTGGAACACGGCCAACGCGGACCTCCTGGCAGAGTCCGCCGAGAACGCATGGAACGGGTCGGACCTGGGGCTCCAGTGGCAGTGGAACCATAACCCGGACAACCGGTTCTGGTCGCTCACCGAGCGGCCCGGACACCTGCGGCTGACCACGGGCAGCGTCGCGTCGAGCATCCTCGATGCCCGCAACACGCTCACCCAACGCACGCTCGGACCCGCGAGCTCCGGCGCCATCTCGCTGGACGTCTCGCACCTGAAGGACGGGGACGTCGCAGGCATCTCCGCCTACCAGCGCAAGTACGGATACATCGCCGTGACGATGGAGGGCGGCACCAAGAGCCTGGTGATGCGCCGGGCGGGCGGCGACGGCGTCACCGCCTTCACCAGCGCACCGGTGCCGCTGCGGGCGGACGTCGTCTACCTGCGCGCTGACGTCGACTTCCGGGATGCCGTCGACACGGCGTCGTTCGCGTACTCGTACGACGGCAGCAACTGGACGTGGCTGGGCGACACCCTGCGGATGCAATACGACCTCGCGCACTTCACCGGGTACCGGTTCGCCCTCTTCAACTACGCCACTGCCGAGCCCGGAGGCCACGTCGACGTGGACTGGTTCCGTGTCAGCGACCTCACCAGGCTCGCAAGCCCTACTCAGCGACGGAGCGAAGGAGCTGTTCATGACTGAGCAGGCGACGTCAGCCCTGCTGATCGACGGGCAGGAACCCGCCGAGGTGCGGCTGCATCATGTGTGGAACGAGTGCGTCGGTGCCGGGCGCGCGAATGAGGCGTTGCGGGCGGACTGGCAGGCGCACTTCCGCGAGGCCGTCCAGGTGCTGGGCGCCCGGCACGTGCGCTTCCACGGCCTGTTCCACGACGACATGTTCGTCTACCGGACCGACGACGGCGGCGGCTTCGGCCCGAACCAGCCGCTGCCCGAGCCGGTCTACACGTTCGCATATGTCGACAAGGTGTTCGACGCGATCCTCGACGCGGGCGCCCGCCCGTTCGT
This sequence comes from Catellatospora coxensis, assembly GCF_016862635.1. Taxonomy (GTDB): domain Bacteria; phylum Actinomycetota; class Actinomycetes; order Mycobacteriales; family Micromonosporaceae; genus Catellatospora; species Catellatospora coxensis. The sequence goes on from NZ_BONI01000024.1 coordinate 71,995, forward strand.
GGAGCTCGGGTTCATGCCGCGCGAGCTCGCCACCCGGACCGAGACGCTGTTCTGGTGGAAGGCGCACTGCAGCCCGCCCAAGGAGATGGGCCAGTGGGTCGCGCTGGTCGACGCCACCGTGCGGCACTGGATCGAGCGGTACGGCATCGACGAGGTGCGGCAGTGGCCGTTCGAGGTGTGGAACGAGCCGAACCTCGTGCCCAACTTCTGGACCGGGACGCGCACCGAGTACTTCGAGCTGTACGAGGCCACGGCGCGCGCGATCAAAGCCATCGACCCCCGGCTGCGGGTCGGCGGCCCGTCGACGAGCGTGTTCGTCCCCGACGCCCGTTACTCCGGAGAGACCCACGACCCGTCGCTCGAGGTCGAGACCGCGGTGGCCGCCGACCCCGACGAGCTCGACTGGCAGCCGGTGTGGATCCACGAGCTGATCGAGTACTGCGCGCAGCGCGGACTGCCGATCGACTTCCTCTCCACCCACCTGTATCCGACCGACTACGCGGCGGACTCCCTGGGCACTCTCAAAGCGATCACGCGCCAGAAGGACGCCACGTACGTCGACCTGCAAGTCCTGCGCACGATCATCGAGAACAGCCCGTACCCGGATGCCGAGCTGCACATCACCGAGTGGTCGACCTCGCCGTCGAGCCGCGACGCGATCCACGACACGCTCTTCGCCGCCGCGTACATCGTCCGGGCGTTCCTCAAGGGCGCGCCGCTGGCCGACTCGATCTCCTACTGGACCTTCACCGACGTGTTCGAGGAGGGCGGCGGCGGCATCGGCCCCTTCCACGGAGGCTTCGGGTTCGTCAACGAGAACGGCCTGCACAAGCCGACGTTCCACGCGATGGCCATGCTCCACCGCCTCGGTGACCGCCTCCTGGCCGAGCTGCCCGACGGCGCCATCACCCGCTCGTCCGCGACGGGTGACGTGTCGGCCATCTTCTACAACTACCCCGCCGATATGGGCACGACGGGGCTCGCGTCCCGCAACGGCTACGCCGAGACGCGAGCCCTCGCCGAGATGGGCCCTGAGCGCCGCGTCCGGCACCGGGTCGAGGGACTGCGCCCGGGCACCGAGCTCACCGTGGAGATCCTCGACTGGGAGCACGGGAACGTCGCCGAGGCGTGGTACCAGATGGGCGCCCCGCTCAACATCACGCGGGAACAGACCGCCGAGCTGCGCCACGTCGCCGACGGCCTCCACCGCAGCACGCTGACCGTCGGCGACGACGGCGTTCTCGACATCGACCTCACGCTGCCCGCCTGGGCGGTCGCCTCGGTCGCGCCGACGCTTGCCCGCGCCGCTGCTTGCCGCATTCCAGGAGCTCTGAGACCACGAGGTGGGTCTACTCGGCGCTGAGGACGCGTACAGGTGCGAGTACACCGACGACGGTGCCTACCGGTACGGATTGGACATGCCGCACGTCGCCACAGGGTTGGCAACGTCGCCAACTAGAGGGAGCGCGGAATCATATCTTGTCCTGTTTGGCATGATGCGATTCGCTACGCTGCATGCGGTATGTGTCGTGAAGTGGGTGAACGTGGTGCCGGAATGGTGCAATCACAGACCCCTTGACTGGGGCACTTTATACTTTCAGTGACCTCGGCAAACGTTGCCCAGTACACCGCTGACCCTTGCTTGAACTGGGGGTCAAGGGGTGGGCGTCAGCCGCGCAGGTAGGCCAGCACGGCCAGGACGCGGCGGTGGTCGTCGGCGTCCGGCGGCAGGTCGAGCTTGGCGAGAATGCCCGCGATGTGCTTGGCCACCGCCGCCTCGGTGACCACCAGGCGGCGGGCGATCGCCGCGTTGGAGCGGCCCTCCGCGACCAGGCCGAGCACCTCGCGCTCGCGCGGAGTCAACCGGTGCAGCGGATCGCGGCGGCGGTCGAGCAGTTGGCGGACCACCTCGGGGTCGATGACGGTGTGCCCGTCGGCGACCCGGACCAGCCCGTCGACGAACTCGGCGACCTCCCCGACCCGGTCCTTGAGCAGGTATCCCGTGCCCGCCGAGCGCCCCGCGTCGATCAGCTCCGCGGCATAGGTCTGCTCGACGTACTGGCTGAGCACCAGGATCGGCAGGTGCGGCAGCTCGGCGCGCAACGCCAGCGCGGCCCGCAGCCCCTCGTCGCTGAAGCCGGGCGGCATGCGCACGTCGGTGACGACGATGTCGGGCCGCACCAGCGGCACCTGCTCGCGCAGCGCGTCGGCGTCGCCGACCGCGGCGACGACCTCGTGTCCGAAATGGCGCAGCAGGCTGGTCAGGCCCTCGCGCAGCAGCACGGAGTCCTCGGCCAGCACCACTCTCAGCGATCGCACGGCAGCTCCACCCGCAGCAGCGTCGGCCCGCCGGGCGGGCTGGCCAGCAGCAGCCTGCCGCCGACGGCCGCGGTTCGGTCGGCGAGGCCGGTCAGCCCGGTGCCGCGGGCCGGGTCGGCACCGCCCGCGCCGTCGTCGTGGACCTCCAGCACCAGCTGCCGGTCCTGCGTCCAGGCGCGCACCCGGCCGCCGGTGGCACTGCTGTGCCGGGCCAGGTTGGCCAGCGCCTCGTTGACCGCGAAGTACGCGGTGGCCTCGACGGGTGCGGGCAGCCGCCCGTCCAGCCGCAGGTCCAGGTCGACGGGCACGGGGGAGCGCCCGGCGATGTCGCGGATCGCGGCGGCCAGGCCGCGGTCGCTGAGCACCTGCGGGTGCACGCCGCGGATCAGCTCGCGCAGCTCGGCCAGCGCCGCCGCGGTCTGCTGCCTCGCGTCGTCGAGCAGCGGCGCGACCGTGTGGTCGTCGGCGACCCGCAGCCGGGCCAGGCCGAGCGTGACGCTCAGCGCGACCAGCCGCTGCTGCGCGCCGTCGTGCAGGTCGCGTTCGATCCGGCGGCGCTCGTCGTCGAAGCCGGCGGCCAGCCGCTGCCGGGAGCGCAGCACCTCGACCAGGTCGGTGTCCGCCGAGGCCAGCACCGCGCGGGCGACGGCGGCCCGCGCCCCGGCCCAGGCCGTGATCGGGTACGCCGCGAACGGCAGCAGCACGAACCCGGCGGCGCACAGCAGCGCGGTGAACCACGCGTCGGCGGGCAGCTCCGCGCCCGGCCCGGACGGCTGCAGCGGCGCGGACATCAGCATCAGTGGCGGGAGCAGCGACAGCAGCACCACGGCCAGGTCGAGCCACCAGGCCACGCAGGCGCTCAGCACGGCATACCCGATCTCGCGCCAGGTGCCGGCCTCGCCGAGCCGCAGCGGCGGGCGTGGGGGCAGCGGGCGGGTGTCGACCAGGCGCAGCTTTCGCCGGTCGAACCCGGCGATCAGCGGTCCGGCGGCGACCACGATCAGCAGCGCGGCGACCAGCAGCAGGATGAGCGCGGTGCGTCCGGGGCGGAGCAGCTCGATCCCGGCCAGCAGCGCCAGCGGCAGCCCCGCCGGGACCAGGCCCGCGGCCAGGTACAGCAGGGACCGCCACGGCCAGCTCGACCGTGCCAGCCGCCAGGGCGGTGTCGCGGCGGCGGACAGGGCGGTGCGAGGGGTCACCGCACGACCCTAACCTGCACCGATGCCCGGCACAGTAGTGCTGGGACTAGTCCGGATCCTCGCCGCCGCACCCGTGTGCCCGGCCCCGCGTTCGGGTGGGGTGGTCCCATGACATCAACGGCGACGGTCCGCCTGCACGCGGTCCGCAAGACGTACGGGACCGGCGCGAACACGGTCACCGCCCTCGGCGGGGTGAGTGCCGAGTTTACCCGCGGCAGCTTCACCGCGGTGATGGGCGCGTCCGGCTCGGGCAAGTCCACGCTGCTGCAGTGCGCGGCCGGGCTCGACGCCGTCGACAGCGGGCAGATCACCATCGACGGCACCGACCTGGCCGGGCTGTCCGAGCACGCCCGCACCCTGCTGCGGCGGGACCGGATCGGGTTCGTGTTCCAGGCGTACAACCTGGTCGGCGCGCTGACCGCGGCGCAGAACACGGCGCTGCCGCTGCGGCTGGCCCGGCGCGCGCCGCAGGCCGCGGCGGTCGTGCAGGCGCTGGCCGAGGTGGGTCTCGCCGAGCGGGCCGGGCACTACCCGGCGCAGCTGTCCGGCGGCGAGCAGCAGCGGGTCGCCATCGCCCGCGCGCTGATCACCCGGCCGGCGGTGCTGTTCGCCGACGAGCCCACCGGGGCGCTGGACAGCACGTCGTCGGCGGTGGTGCTGGCGGCGCTGCGGCGGCTGGTCGACGCGCACTTGCAGACCGTGGTCATGGTGACCCACGACCCGGTCGCCGCCGCGGCCGCGGACCGGGTGCTGGTGCTGGCCGACGGGCGGCTGGTCGACGAGATCACCGGCGCGGACCCGGCACGCATCGCCGCCCGGCTGGCCCGCGGGGCGGTGGCCGCATGATCGCGCTCGCCTCGCTGCGGGAACGCCGGCGCAGCCTGCTCGGCACCCTGATCACGCTCGCCGTCGCGGTCGCCGTGCTCACCATCTGTGGCCTGCTGCTCGTCTCGGCCCGCCCGGTCACCCCGGACCGGTACGCGGCGAGCCCTGTGCTGATCCGTCCGGTGCCGCCTAGTGACCCGGAGGCGTTCACCGAACCGCGCCCGTGGCCGAAGGAGCAGGCGGCGGCGCTGACCGCCCGGCTCGCCGCCGTGCCCGGGGTGTCGGCCGCAGTGCCGGTGCACCGCTTCTACGCCCAGTTGCTGCGCGACGGCGCGCCCGTCACGGGGGAGCACGAGGCCTACAGCTGGTCCTCGGCGGTCCTCGGCGGCTACCGACTCGCGGCGGGCCGGGCGCCGGCCGCCGCCGGTGACGTCGCACTCGGCGAGGACCTTGGGCTGCCGCCCGGTGCGCGGGTGGAGTTGCTGACGGCGGCCGGGCCGCAGCCGTTCACGGTGACGGGCACCGTCGACGGCTCCGGCATCTGGGTGGGCGACCCGGTGTCGGGGACCGTCGGCGGCCCCGGGAGCCGGGCGGGTGACGCGGTGACGGCCGTGAGCAGCGCGCGGGTGGGCAGCGGGGGCGCGGGCGGCGGGGTTCCCGTGATCGGCCTGCTGATCGGCGCGGACGCCGACCCCGCTGCGGTTGCCGTTGCGGTGACCGGCGTGGTCGGTGCGGAGGGGGTCGTGCTGACCGGCGACGCGCGCGGTGCGCTGGAGCCGGTCGGCGACGCCCGCACCCGGTGGATCGGCCTGCAGGTGCTGTCGGCCCTGGCCGCGTTGGGCACGTTCGTGTCGGTGTTCATCGTGGCGTCGACGTTCGCGTTCGCGACCCGGCAGCGGCACCGAGAGCTGGGGCTGCTGCGGCTGCTTGGGGCGGTGCCCCGGCAGGTGCGGGGCTGGGTGCTCGGCGAGGTGCTGCTGCTCGGCCTGCTCGGCGGGGCGATCGGAGTTCCGGCGGGCCTGCTCGCCGCCGGGCCGGTGGCGGGCTGGCTGGTGCGCACCGGGTTCGAGCCGGCGTCGTTCACCGTCCTGTACCAGCCGGTCGTCCCCGTTGCGGCGCTGGCCGCCGGGGTGCTGGTGGCGCTCGTGGGAGCATGGTCGGCGGCCCGACGCGCGGCGCGGGTAGGACCACTGGCGGCGCTGCGGGAGGCCGCCGTCGACGACCGCCCGGTGAGCCGGGTGCGGCTGCTCGCCGGTGCGGTGGCCCTGGTCGGCGCGGTCGCGGTGGGTGTGGCGGCGACCCGGGCGTCCGGGGCCGACCTGGGCTCCTACGCCCTGTACGCGGCGATGCTGCTGGTCGTCGCGGGCAGCCTGCTCGCCCCGCTGCTGCTGCCGAGGGCGGTGCGGCTGCTCAGCGCGCCGTTCGCGGGCGGCCGGGGCGCGACCGTGCTGCTGGTCCGCCAGCACGTCGCCACCGCGGCCCGGCGCTCGGCGTCGGCCGCCGCGCCGGTGCTGCTGTGCGTGGCGTTCACCGTCCTCATCGGCGGGATGGTGCAGACCACCACCGCGTACTACGGGCTGAACCGGGTCACCGCCGTGGACGCCGCCGCCGTGGTCGTGCCCGACGGCACGCCGGGCCTGTCCGATGCCGCGGTCGCCGCCGCAGGCGGCCTGTCCGCCCTGCCCACCACCCTGTACGAGGGTGCCGAGCCGCTGCCCGCCGCGGGCGTCACCCCGGCCGAGCACACCGTGCTGACCGTCGTCGAAGGCGACCTGGCCACCCTGCACCGGTCGCCGATGGGGGGTTCCCCGGAAACCACGAGCGCCGCGCCGCCGGCCGTTCCGGTCGGGCCGGCCGGTTCGGGCCGGACGCCGCCGGCCGGTCCCCTGGTTCCGGTGGCCGTGGCGCAGGGGTTCGCCGCCTCGGCGGGGTGGGCCGTCGGCGGCAGGCACCCGGTGTCCGGCCCCGACGGGCAGCCGATCACGCTGGAGGTGGTCGCGGTGCTCGCCGGTGGCCCGCTGCCGGCCGGCATCCTGCTCGACCGCGCGGTGGTGCGAGCGATGGACCCGTCGGCGCTGACCTCGGTCGTCTACTCCGACCGTCCCGTCCCGGCAGCCGTGCTCGCGGGACTGGGCGGGCGTCCGCTGAGCGCCGCCGCGTACGCGGGCAGCGGCCAGGAGGAGGACGACCGGCTGGTGTGGGTGTTCACCGCGCTGCTGATCGGGGTGTCGGCAGGGTTCGCGCTGCTGGCGGTGGTGAACACGATGCTCATGTCCACCACCGGCCGGGCCGGGGACCTGCGGGTGCTGCGGCTGTCCGGGGCGACCCGCCGCCAGGTGCTGGGCCTGCTCGCCGCCGAGACCGCGGCAGTGGTCGCCACCGGGGCGGCGCTGGGCCTGGCCGTGGCCGTCGCCGCTCTGGCGGCGCTCGCCCGCGGGTTGAGCGTGCAGCTCGGCGTCGCCGTGCCCATGGTGATCCCGTGGGGCACCCTCGCCGCGACCGTCGGCGTCTGCCTGGTGCTGGCCGTGGCCGCGGCGACGCTGCCCGCGCTCGGCTCCCGCCGGGCCGCCTCGCCCTCAGCCGGTGTTTGAGCAGGTAGCCGGTGGGGAAATTCAGCAGATGCACGGGGGTGCGAGGAACTCCGCGCCGACCGTGCCGGTGACGGACGGCGAGGAGCGCGGATGACCCAGGTGACGTACGACCCGTGGCACGCGGCGCTGCTCGACTTCCTGCACCTGACCCAGCAGGCACAGGACGACCAGATCGCCGGGTGTGTCAGCGCGTCGCTGCGTCCGCTGGGCATGGAGCCCACGTGTTACCTGGTCGACGAGGAGCAGCGTCAGCTGCATCCGCTGCCGGAGTTCGGCAAGGCGGCGGCCGAACCGCTCGGCGTGGAGGGCACCCTCGCCGGGCGTGCTTTCACCAGCGTGGAAACCCAACGGGCCGGCACCGGCGCGGGGAGCCGGCTGTGGGTGCCGCTGGTGGACGGCACCGAGCGGCTGGGCGTGATCGAGATCGTGGTGGTCCGGGACGACTGCGACATCGAGGCGCTGCGGGACTGGTGCGAGAGCTATGTGAACCTGGTGGGGCACCTGATCGCGGTGAAGATGCCGTACGGCGACGCGCTGCAGCAGGTCCGCCGGACCCGACCCATGACGGTGGCCGGGGAACTGCTGCTGTCCACGCTGCCGCCGCTGACGTTCACCTCCGACCGGCTCGTCATCAGCGCGGTGCTGGAGCCGCACTACGACATCGGCGGGGACGCCTTCGACTACGCGCTCGACGACCAGACCGCCTGGTTCTGCGTGCTCGACGGCATGGGCCGGGGCCTGCGCGCGGCCGTCATGACGGTGACGACGCTGGCCGCCATCCGCGCGGCCCGGCGCGACGCCCGCGGCCTGTACGCGATCACGCAGGCGGCGGAGGAAGCGCTGCAGGAGCAGTTCCCCGACACCGCGTACGTCACCGGTGTGCTGTGCGAGTTGGACACCGGCACGGGGCGGCTGCGCTTCATCAGCGCCGGGCATCCGGCCCCGCTGCTGCTGCGGCACGGCCGGGCGGTGCGCGAGCTGGCCGGGGGCCGCCGGCTGCCGCTGGGACTGGACGACAACACCATCGACGTCGCCGAGGAGGCGCTGGAGCCGGGCGACCGGCTGCTGCTGTACTCGGACGGGGTCGTGGAGGCGAGCGACCGGCACGGGGACATGTTCGGCGTCGAGCGGCTCGTCGACCTCACCGAGCGGGCAGGACAGGCGCGGCTGCCGGCCCCGGAGACGCTACGCATCCTGGCCCACCGGGTCGCCGAGTTCCGGGACGGCCCGCCCCGCGACGACGCGACGCTGATGCTGGTCGAATGGTCGGCCGAGGCGGCCCGCCGGGTGCTGCCCTGATCGGCCTCAGCGCGGTGAGGACCAGTGCGCGCTCGCGGGAGCGGCCGGGACGGCGGGCGTCGCCGCCGGGGCGTACTGCTGCGGACCTGTCACGGCGGCGGTCATCGCGGCGGTGAACTCGGCGTCGAACTCGGGAGCCGGATCGCGTACGGCGATCCACTGCCCGTCCCGGGTCACCCGCGCCTGCGCGATGACCTCCCAGCGGGCACGGACCAGTCCGATGTACCCGACGATCAGGGCGATCACGGCCGCGGCCGTCAGCAGGGACGCGACCGGCCCGTCGGCCGCGGACGCCATCGCGGCCACCGGAATCGCGAAGCCGACCGCCGTGAGCAGCCCGAAACCCACCCGCTGCCGACGACGCCGGCTGCGGCACCGGTCGCAGTAGTGCCACACGGGCGCGTCGACGACGTGGCGCGTGACGGCCCGCACGATGAGGAAGGCGAGGAGTCCCAGCGGGATCAGCGCGTAGGTCCATCCGGCCGGGGCCGACTCGAACCTCGTACGCGCCCGCAGCGTGGCGGCGAGCCCGTGCCTGCTGCACACGCTCGGGATGCCGTGGCCCACGGCGGCCCAGCTCGCGGGGATGAGGGTCTGCACGCTGCTCCTCGAGGTCGGTCCCGGCGGTGACGGCGCCCGATCATCGCACGAGCCGCGCCGCGGCGGGGACCCGTGGTCCGTCCACGAACGAGCGGCGGCCGGTCAGCCGGAGACCATGCCAAGCATCATGGTGACCTGGGCGGTGCGGGTCTGGTCGACGCGCGTCGCGAACTCCAGCACCTGCGGGTTGACGCCCGCGGTCAGCTCCATCCGGGCGTACTCGACGGCCTGGTGCTGGTGGCCGATCAGCAGGTTGAGGAAGACCTTGTCGAACTCGGCCGCCGGGGCGTCGCGCAGTGCCTTGACCTCGTCCGGCCCGGTCGCGGGCAGCCCGCCGTGCCCGGCATGCAGGCTCGGGTCGGCGGCGGGGGTGAGCGGCTCGGACCAGCCGCGCAGCCAGCCCTGCACCTTGGCCAGCTCGTCGGCCTGCGTCACGTCCATCGCCGCGGCCAGCTCGCGCACCTTCGTGTTCGCGCTGCGCCCGGCGGCGAGCTTGAGCAGCTCGGCGGCGGGGCCGTACTGCGCGGCCATCATCTGCAGGAACATCACGTCGGTGGGGTTGTGCCCGCCCGACTCGGAGACCGCGGGCGGCGGCGATCCGGACGGCGGCGCGAACGACGGGGCGGTGGTGACCCCGGGCGGCGCGTCGCACGCGGCCAGGGTCGCCAGCGTGACGGCGAGCAGGACGAAGCGCTTCATTCGCGGTGGCTCCTCGTGGGCGCCGGGCGGAGCGGCTGCGGCCCGCCGCGGCTCGGTGGCCGGTCCGCGGCTCGGGCGGAGCCGCGGACCGGGTGGGACGGTTCTCAGATGCGCTGCCACAGGGCAGGCGTGTTGGGCGGCTCCCAGCCGGCGAGCGCGGTGTGCGCCTGCAGGCAGCGGTAGCTGAGCCCGCCGTAGGTCACCGTGGCGCCGACGGCGTACGCGGTGCCCGCGGCCCAGGTGCCGCCGGGGTTGGTCGGCGGCGGGGACTGCGGCGGCTGCGGCGACGGCGAGGTCGGCGGCGGCGTCGGGGTGCCACCGCCGCCACCACTGCCGACCTGCAGGTCGACGCAGGAGTAGAACGCCATCGCGGTGTCGTAGATGTTCCACCGGGCCAGGACGAGGATCCGGCCGGTGCGTCCACCGAGGCTGACGTTGTGCGAGACCGTCGCACCGGGCTGGGCGCCGTTGTCGTTGATCACCGCGATGCGGGTGCTCCCGACGAAGTACTCCCAGGTGCTGGTGCGGTGGCGGGCGGTGAGCACCCAGTTGAACGTGACGTTGTTGCCGACCGAGGCCGCGGGCCAGGGCTTGCTGTTGTCGTTGAGCACCGCGAACCGGCTGCCGCCGCCGTTGCACTGCATCGAGCCCTTGGGGGCCTCGACGCTCTGCGGCTCCCAGACGATGTCGCCGCAGTTGGCGACGCGTCCCTGAGCGCAGTTGGCCTGGCGGCTGGGTGGGGACGAGATGTATCCGTGCGCGCTCGCCGGGTTGGCGATCATGCCGGACATCACGATCGTGAGGATGGACAGGACAGGTAGGACGATCCGTTTTCTCACGGCTCCTCCGCTTCTGTGCGGGATGGATCGACCGGTGGGACGAGTGCCGGTGTCGTGAGAGGAGACATCGACACTCGTTCACGAAAACATAAAATAAACAGTCCTAACTGTAAATACGCTTAACTGAGATTGCGTTCAAGTTGGCACGCGCTCCGACATGCGAGAAGCCCCGACCGAACTCGGCCGGGGCTTCCCACGTACGTGCTCAACCGGCCAGGTGGCCCCAGCCCGCCTCCAGCTCCTCCCACGAGCCCTGCGCGACCGCCTCGCCGTTGATCAGCACGACGACCCGGTCGGCCTGCACCAGCGCCGCCCGCTTCGACGTCGAGCCGACCACGGTCACCCCGTGCGCCCGCAGCGCCTGCCACAGCGCCAGCTCCGTGGTCACGTCCAGGGCGGACGACACGTCGTCGGCGATCAGCAGCTCGGTGCCCGGCGCCAGGGCGCGGGCCAGCGCCAGCCGCTGCAGCTGGCCGCCGGACAGCCGGGTGCCCTTGTGCCCGATGAGCAGCTCCATGCCGCTGCCCGCCGCCGCCAGGTCGTGCTCCAGCTGCGCCGTCGCCACCGCCTGCGCGGCGTCGACGTCGTGGCCGAGCCGGATGTTGTCGCCGACCGTGCCCGACAGCACCCGCGGCAGCTGGGCCACGTACCCGACCTGGTTGGGGCGCAGGAACACCTCCGGCTCGCCGACCGTCTCGCCGTTCCACAGCAGCGCGCCGTCGTGGTGCACGATGCCCGCCAGGGCGCGCAGCAGCGACGACTTGCCCGAGCCCACCGGCCCGACCACCAGCACCAGGTCACCACGCTCCACGGTGAGGTCGACGCCGCGTACGCCGACCGTGCCGTCCTCGTGCACCGCGCCGAACTTGGCCAGCTCCAGCCGGTGCAGCGGGTTGCGCGGCGCGGCCACCGGCCCCGGCGCGGTGCCCGCGGACAGGTCCACGCCCGGCACGGCAGCCGAGTACGCGCCCACCCCGGCCATCGCCACGGTGCGCCTGGTCCACACCCGAGCCGACGGCAGCTGCGACACCAGCGACGCCGTGGTCCAGGCGAACCACCGGGCCGAGCCCAGCGTCGACACGGCGACCAGGGTCGCGCCCGCGCCCAGCTCACCGGCCATGAACAGGGCCCACACCGCGATCGGCAGCAGGCCCGCCAGCAGCGACGGCGTCGAGCGCGCCCACACCTGCATGGCGATCTCCTGCCGCTGCCGTTCGCTGCGTGCCGCGTCCAGACCGGCCAGCTGGTTCAGCACCGGCCGGGTCGCGCCGGCCAGCTTGACCGTGCGCGCCGACGACAGCGACGACACCAGGAACGTGGCGAACGCGGCCCGCGCCGCCACGGTGTGCGCGGCCGAGCGCTTGAGCACCGGCGCGAACACCGTCGCGGCCAGCGCGGAGACCACCATCGTGCCCGCGAAGAACAGCGCCGGCACGATCGAACCGGACACCAGCGTCATCGCCACGATCATCACGATGCTGATGGACTGGTCGACCAGGTTGTCGGCGAGCATGACCACCCGCTCGTTGTCGCCGCCCTGCGCGACGACCTCGGCCGGGGTGTGCGCGCTGACCCGGCGCGGCCCGGTCTGCCCGTGCACCAGGCGCAGGTTGATCCGCAGCATCTGCCGGACCCACCACTCCGGATACCACAGGCCCGCGAAGTAGCCCGCCGGGGTGGTCACGGCCAGCCCGGCGACGATGCCCAGCGCCGGCCACCACGGGCTGCCCGCGCCGTCGACCACGTCGGCCCACAGCCACGGCAGCACCGTGCCGTCCAGGCCGAACAGCACCATGACGGTGAACAGCGCGACCGAGACCTGCCCGAAGCGGAAGTCGTTCACGGTCAGCCGGAAGATCTCGCGCAGGGTGCGCACCCGCTGCGGCGCGGGCAGCGGCGGCGGATCGGCCTTCGGCGGCGCGACCAGGTCGGTGCCCGCGCCGGCACCGGCGCTCCCGCTCGGGCGAGCCGGGACACCCTGCGGTCCGTCGCCGGACGCACCCTCGCCGGCCGACTCCAGCCCGTACGCGGTCGCCAGCACCAGCTCGCCGTCAGCCGCGCTGTGGCTGGTGGCCAGCAGCTGCGCGAAGCGCTGCGACTCCGACAGCGGCCCGGCCTCCACGACCCGGCCGTCGGCCAGCACCACGACCTCGTCGCAGTCGCGCACCGAGGACAGCCGGTGCGCGATGACCACGCCGATCCGCCCTCGCAGCAGGCGCTGGGCGGCGTGCTGCACCCGGGACTCGGTGACCGGGTCCATCCGGGCGGTGGCCTCGTCGAGGATCACCACCTGCGGGTCGCGGACCAGGATGCGGGCGAACGCGACCAGCTGCTCCTGACCCGCCGACAGCTTCTGCCCGCCCTCGCCCAGCAACGTCTGCAGGCCGTCGGGCAGGGAGTCGACCCACGAGGTCAGACCCAGCTCGTCCATCGCGGGTCCGGCCGCGTCGAGCAGCTCCGGGTCGAACAGCGCGATGTTCTCCGCCAGCGTGCCGGCCAGGATCTCGGTGCGCTGCGGCACGATCGCGATCCAGCGCCGCAGCGCCTCCACATCCAGGTCGTTGAGGTCCACCCCGCCCAGGAACACCGTGCCGCGGGGCACGTCCACGGCCCGGGTCAGCACCTTGGCCAGCGTCGACTTGCCCGAGCCGGTGCGGCCGACCAGGGCGTACGAGCGGCCGGGCGCGAAGGTCAGGTCCAGCTCGCGCAGCGCGGGGCGGCGGCGGTCGGCGGAGTAGTGGAAGGTCAGCCCGCGTACCTCGATGTTGCCGGTGTCGGGCGCCGCGCCGCCGACCGGCTCCTGCGGGGTGTCGCGCAGCAGCTGCACCCGCGCCCACGCGCCGAGCGCGTGCTGCAGCTCGGGCAGCATCCGGCTGACCTGCTCGACGGTGCCGCCGAACGCGAGCGCCAGCAGCCACGCGGCGGTGAGCCGGGCCGCGTCCAGCTGGCCGGCCGACAGCGCCCACACCCCGCCGAGCACGAGCAGGGCGATGCCCGCCCGGGTCACGCCGCCCGCGATGGTGCTGACCTTCGACGACAGCGCCCACACCCGGCGGCCGCGTTTGAGCACCTCCGCGGAGCGCTGGGCGTACAGGCGCAGCACGTACGGGCGGCCCAGGCTGGTGCGTACGTCGTCCTGGCCGTGTACCGACTCCTCCTGCACGGCGGCCAGGTCCGACCAGGCCTCCTCCTCGTGCATCCGGGCCGGGCCGATCGCCGCGGTCGGGCGGCGCAGCCCGAACCCGAGCACCACCGACAGCAGCAGCATGGCCAGACCGGCGGGCCACCACACCACGAACGCGGTGACCACGGACAGCACCGCCACCGCCGCGGACTGGGCCAGCCGCACCCCGCTGCCGCGCAGCTGCGAACCGACCTGGTACACGTCACCGTCGATCCGGTCGAGCAGCTCGCCGACCGGCGTGCCCTCCAGCGCGGGCAGGCTCTGCCCGAACGCGACCCGGCACAGCCGGCGGCGCACGTCGGCCGCCCAGTCGGCGGTGAGCCTGGACATGATGAGGCTGAGCGTCAGGTCGCTGAGCACCACCACGGCCAGCGCCGTGGCCAGCGCGGCGAAGGCGAGAGCGGACCGGTTCACCAGCACGGTGCCGGCCAGTGCCGCGGACAGCGCGGCCGCGCCGGCGCCGGCCACGATGAGCACCAGCACCGCCAAGGTGCGGCGGGGCGACGTGGCCCACAGGTCACGGAACAGACGCATGGCACGGCCCCTTGCAGCTGGTTTGATCTGGTCACCAGCATGCAAGGCCGCCCGGCCCGAGCTCAACGCAATTACGGCGGCACGGGCGTGGTGATCAACACAGTCGGCTACTCCGCGGCGCGCAGCGCCACGAGCATGCTCAGGAACGCGCCGGGATGCACGATCGGGACACGGTGCCGCCGGGCCTGGCGGGCCTTGCCGGACATGGTGTCGGGGTCGGCGGCCACCAGCAGCCGGGTGGTCCGGGTGACGGCGCGGCCCACGGTCAGCCCGGCGATGCGCGCCCGCTCCTCCCACAGCTCCCGTGACTCGGCGGTCTGCCCGGTGAACACCACGGTGTCGCCGGGCAGCAGCCGGAACGCGGGCGCGGGCAGCGGCCGGGTGGTACGGCGCTGCTGGTCGCCCGCGTCGGGGTCGAGCGCCCGGTCGACGTCGGCGCGATCCAGGCCGAGCAGCGCGGCGACGGTGTGCAGGTCGTCGCGCTCGATCTCGGTCACCCGGCCGTCGTCGAAGGCCTCCGCGGCGAGCGCCTGCAGGTAGAGGCGGTGCAGGTCGAGCACCTCGGCGCGGCTGAGCCCCAGCGTGTCCGCGGCCTCCACCAGCGCGTCCGCCTCGACCGCGGACACGTGCCGGTCGAGCAGAGCATGGTCTAGCAGGGACAGGTAGCTGTCGGCCTGCGGCGGCGCGGGCACCCGGGGCAGCCGGTCGACGAGCCTGCTGAGGAAGTGCTCCTCGGTCTCGTGCGGGTGGCGGCGCACCACCGGCAGCGCCTCGGCCGGCGGCAGCGGCGGCCAGGCCAGCGTGGACGCGTCGAGCACCAGCTGCTGCCAGGGCGGCGGCGTGCCGACCCGGTGCAGGTAACGCGCCAGCAGCCCGGCGGCGGCGCGGGCGTCGTCGAGCGCGCTGTGCGCCCGCTGCTGCGGGATGCCCGCCGCCTGGCAGCAGTCGCGCAGGCTGCGCCCGGCCGACGGCAGCAGCTGCGCGGCCAGGTTCATGGTGCACAGGCCGTACTCGTGCCCGACCGGGGCCTGCAGCCCGAGCCGGGAGTACTCGGCGACCAGGAAGGCGGCGTCGAAGGCGAGGTTGTGCGCCACGATCACCCGCTCGCGCAGCAGCGCGCCGATCTGCCCGGCGAGGTCGGCGAAGACCGGCGCCCGCCGTGCCTCGGCGGCGGTGATGCCGTGCACGTGCTGCGGGCCGAGGTCGCGTTCGGGGTTGACCAGGCTGGACCAGTCGCCGGTGACCCGGCCGGCCGCGTCGACGTGCACGATCGCGATCTCGCAGATCCGGTCGTGCCAGCTCGTGCGCAGCCCGGTCGTCTCCACATCGATCACCGCGTACACGCCGCCACCTCCGCCGATCCCGCCCGACCGTCCCATCACGACCCGTTCCCGGGGATCTCACCTTATGTCCTGCGGCACGGACACGGCTCCGCCGAGCGCACCGACGCGCCCGCGAATCCGGTGGATTTCTCGATGCCGGACGACGGCGGCGGCGCACCGGCCGGCTCAGGCGCGGCGGGAGCCCTCGGGCCAGACCACCACCACCGGCAGGCCCAGCGCGTGGGCCTGGGCGACCACGGCCGCGGTGCCGCCCCCGTCCGCGGCGGGCTGCCCGTCCCACACGGCCAGGAGCAGGTCGCAACCGGCCAGCATGGCGGCGTTGGCGTCCTCGTACGCGGCCCGGCCCGCCCGCTCGTGCGGCATCACCCGCACCGACGCCGCATGCCACGCCATCCGGTCGAACGCCGCGGCGTGCTCCGGGGCGACCTTCCGGGCCCGGTAGTCGGCGGAGGGCAGCACGACCTCCAGCCGCGCGCCGCGCGCCACCACCGCCTCCGCGAAGATCGTGTCGGCGCCCGCGGCCAGGCAGGACACGCCCACCAGCTCCTCCGGCGGGTACCCGGCCAGCAGTTCCCGCAGCGCCGCGGCGACGAGGGCCGCGGTGTCCGGGGTGAGGCCGATGTGTCCGGTCACGCCGATCCGGGTCGGTTCGGTGCTCGCATCCATGCCCGGCAATCTGCCACAATGGGCCGCCCGGCGCGGCTGCGGCTAGGCTCGGGTCATGGTCACCGATGACGACGCCGTCCGGATCCGGCCCGCGACCGCCGCCGACGCGCCCTCGGTCGGCGCGATCTGGCGGGACGGCTGGCGCGACGGCCATCTGGGCCACGTGCCCGAGGAACTGGTCGCGATCCGTACGCCGGAATCGTTCGACCTGCGGGCCGCCCAGCGCGTCGGCGACACGACGGTGGCCGAGGTGGCCGGCGAGGTCGCGGGTTTCGTCATGGTCGTCGCGGACGAGGTCGAGCAGGTGTACGTGGCCGCCGCCCGGCGCGGCACCGGTGTCGCGGGCGCGCTGCTGGCCGAGGGGCTGCGGCAGGTCGGCGGCAACGGGCACCCGCGGGCGTGGCTGGCCGTCGCCGGCGGCAACGCCCGCGCCCGGCGCTTCTACGAACGCCAGGGCTGGACCGACGAGGGCGCGTTCGACTACCCCGCGCGCAGCTCCGGCGGCCCGATCGCGGTGCGCTGCCACCGGTACACCAGGCAGGTCTGAGCGGGCGCCGGTCCGGCGGCGGGGGTGTCGACCGGGCGGCGGATCAGGCCGGTCCCTCGCGCCACAGGTCGTCCGGGTCGACGAAACGCTGCGCCAGGGCGGCCTGCGCCTCGGGGCTGCCGATCTCGGCGAGCCGCCGGGCCGCGGCCTGGTGCGCCCAGTGCAGCATCGGGTCGGGGCGGCTGACGACCTCGCGCAGCGCCTCGATCTCGGCGGCGTCGGACATGCCGCACAGGCCCTCGATCGCCGCGGTCACCACCGTGGGCCGGGCCGAGCGCACCTTCTCCAGCAGCGCGGGCCGCTCGGTCTCCTCCTGCCCGCCGGCCCGGGCCGCGACGGCGACCATCTCCTCCCACGGGTCGGTGGAGTTCCACCAGCGGTCGACGAGGTCGGCGACAGGTGCGCTGTGGGCGTTCTCGCGCGCCGTGGCGATCTCGTAGAGCGCGGCCCGCACCGCGCCGACGCAGCAGAACCGCGGTTCGAGGCGCAGGGTGTCGTGCGCCTCCAGCAGCGCCGGAAGCGCACGCGGGTCGCGGGTCGCCTGCAACCGGCGGGCGTACGGGCCCCAGTGCTCGTCCGCCGCGGGGCGATCGTCGAACGCCCGGTCGGGAACAGGCTGCTCGGGCCGCGGCACGGACGCGCCACCGCCGTCGAAGGTCGACTCCTGCTGCATCCGGCCGAGGTTCCGGCGACTCTTGGCGATTCCCACCGGATCATTGAACACTGCGCCGCCGATCACCCGACAGGGCGTATGCGGCTTCCCCCGATCGGATTACCGCCGCGGGGCGCCGGCGAGTGCCCCGCACGCTCAGCCATAGCAGATCATCAATGGTCTGGGATGTCTCATGTGTGCCACATCGATGCGGTGTAACGATCTCTAGCATCGAAATTCGCATTGATTCCGATTCATGGAGGTGTGCTGTGAAGCGTGCGCTCGCCGCACTCGTCGCGGCTTCGACACTGGTCGCCGCACCCGCATTCGCCGCCGACGGCAACCTGCCCGGCGGCACCAGCATCGCCGTCACCATCGCCACCCCGGCCGACGGCGCCGAGGTCGCGCCGGGGCCGGTCACCGTCACCGGCACCGCCTCGGTGGGCACCGGGGTCCCGGTGGCCGACACGTCACTCATCTACGTGCTGGACGCCTCCAGCAGCACCGCCAACCCGGGGGCGCCGAGCTGCGGCAACATCCTGCAGTGCGAGATCGCCGCCGGGCTGGCCCTCAACGCCCAGGCCCAGAGCGGCACGATCGGCGACGTGGGCATGGTGGCCTTCGGCGTCACCGCGGCCACCGCCGACGTGCGGCCCGGTGCGGGCGATCAGCTGCTCACCGGCCCGGCCACCGACGACGACGGCGACGGCGTACGCGACATCGAGGAGGTCATCTCGTCGACCTTCATCAACGGGGTCGCCACGTTCACCAACAAGAACGTCGGCGGCGGCCAGACGAACTTCGCGGACGCGATCGCCAAGGCCCGCACCATCGCCCAGGCCTCCACCCGGGCCCGCAAGATCGTGGTGTTCATGTCCGACGGCTTCGCGGTGGGCGGCGGCAGCATCACGGTGCCGCTGGCGGGCATCCCGGACGACATCGACATCTACACCTTCGCCGTCGGCGGCGGGGCCGACTGCGCCTATGCCGGGCCGAACAACGAGGGCAGCCTGGAGCAGATCACCGCCGCGACCGTGCCCGGCGGGCACTGCGTGCAGGTCACCGACGTCGCCTCGCTGCCGGCGATCCTGCCCGCGGTCATCGGGTCCAGCCTCGGCACTCTGTCGATGCAGGTCGACGGCGGGGCGTTCACGCCGATCGGCAACGCCGCGATCACGCCGGACCTGCCGCAGGACGGGCCGGTGAACGTGAGCTACAGCGTCGCCACCCCGGCGCTGGGCGTCGGCGTCCACGAGATCTGCGTACGCGCCGCCGGGTCCGACGGCGGCGGGTCCGGCCAGGTGACCGACTGCCACACGGTCGTGGTCAACGGCCCGGCCGGCGCGTTCGCCCTGGAGGCGACCGGCCTGGTCAAGATCCCCCGTACCCCGGAGGCGGTCTGCCCGCCCGGCGCGACCAAGACCCAGGTCGCCGTCAACCTGCCCCCGCTGCTGACCACGGGCGCCCTGAACGCGAGCTGCGCCGCCGCCGGTGGCACGACCACCGCGGTCGCCTCGGTTGACGGGGCCACACTGCTGGGCGGCGCGATCCAGCTCAGCGCCATCTCCAGCACCTGCGTCGGCAGCGCCGGCGGCAACACCCGGTCCTCCCAGGTCGTAGGCACCATCAACGGCACCCCGATCAGCGCCAGCCCGGCCACCATCGGCATCCCCGGCGTCGCCACGGTCCACCTGAACGAGAGCACCACCGGCCCCGGCGGCCGCCTGGTCCAG
Source organism: Catellatospora coxensis (assembly GCF_016862635.1). Lineage (GTDB taxonomy): Bacteria > Actinomycetota > Actinomycetes > Mycobacteriales > Micromonosporaceae > Catellatospora > Catellatospora coxensis. The sequence goes on from NZ_BONI01000024.1 coordinate 91,025, forward strand.
AACGCGGTCCGCGTCGAGGTGCTCGGCCTGCTGGGCATCGTGACCCAGCAGATAGTCCTCGCCAGCTGCTACCTCGGCTAGTCCCTCGCCTCACGGCGAAGATCGCGACGATCTTGCGCGAACTGTTGTCGATACGTCCGGATTGGGCGTGTCGTCCCCACAGTTCGCGCAAGATCGTCGCCTCGAGGGGGTCAGCCCTTGACGCCGGTGAGGGTTACGCCCTGGACGAAGGCTTTTTGGGCGAAGAAGAAGAGGACTACTACGGGGATCATGGTGAGCATCGTGGCGGCGCTGACCAGGTGCCACTCGACGTGGTGCATGGTGCGGAAGCTGGCCAGGCCTAGCGACACTGTCCAGTTCGCTTCGTTTTCGCTGGTGTAGAGGAGGGGGCCGTAGTAGTCGTTCCAGGCGTAGAAGAACTGGAACATGGCGGCGGCGGCGATGCCGGGGCGGGCCATCGGGAGGACCACCTTGCGCAGGGTGCGCCACTCGCCTGCGCCGTCGACGCGGGCTGCGTCGAGGTACTCGTCGGGGATGGTGACGAGGAACTGGCGTAGCAGGAAGATGGAGAACGCGTCTCCGGCCAGCATCGGCAGGACCAGTGGCCACAGTGAACCGGTGAGGCCGGCGTCGGCCCAGAACAGGTACAGCGGCACGGTGGTGACCTGCGGGGGCAGCATCATCATGCAGACGATCGCGACCATGGTCACCGATCGGCCGCGCCAGCGCAGCTTGGCCAGCCCGTACGCGGCGGGCACGCTGGCCAGCAGCATGAAGCCGGTGGCCAGGGCCGCGTACAGCAGGGTGTTGAGCAGGTAGCGCAGCAGCGGGGCCTTGGCGAACGCCTCGGCGTAGTTCTCCGGGTGCCACGAGGTCGGCCACGGTTGCGAGGTCAGGGTCTGGTCGCTGGTCATGAACGAGGTCAGGCCGAGGAACACGACCGGGGCCAGGAACATCACCGACAGCGCGATCGCGATCGCGTGGCGGGCGACGAAGAGCAGGACGTTGCGTCGGGTCACCGGGTGAACTCCTTGAACCGGCGCAGCAGCAGCACGGTCGCGGTCATCGAGACCACGAACAGCACCACGGCCAGCACATTGGCGTACCCGAGCACGTGGTAGCGGAAGCCGACCACGTACAGCCAGAGCGGATAGGTGAACGTCGAGCCCTCGGGGTAGCCGAACGTGTCGGAGATGCCGCCGCCGCCGGTGACCTGCCCGGAGGCGACGCTGGCGGCGACGGCGGCCTGGGTGAAGTACTGCAGCGTGCCGATGATCCCGGTGATGGCGGCGAACGCCAGCACGGGCGAGATGCTGGGCAGGGTCACGTACCGGAAGCGCTGCCAGCTGCCCGCGCCGTCGAGCGAGGCGGCCTCGTGCAGCTCGGCGGGCACGTCCAGCAGCGCCGCGATGAAGATCATCATCAGGTCGCCGATGCCCCACATGGCCAGCACGACCAGCGACGGCTTGGCCCAGGCGGGGTCGTTGAACCACAGCGGCGGGTCGTCGACGCCGAGCGCCGACAGTGCCGTGTTCACCGGGCCGGTGCCGGGCTTGAGCAGCAGCACGAACGCGAGCGTCGCGGCGACCGGCGGGGCGAGCGCGGGCAGGTAGAACAGCGTGCGGTACACCCCGCGGGCCCGCTTGACCTGGTTGAGCAGCAGCGCGGTGAGCAGCGCGCCGAGCATGCGCGCAGGCACCATCACCAGGACCAGCCACAGCGTGTTCTTCGCCGCCCGGACCACGTTGTCGTCCTCGAACAGGAAACGCCAGTTGTCCAGCCCGACCCACTCCGGGGCCTGGATCAGGTTGAACCGGGTGAACGAGAAGTACACCGCCGACACCAGCGGATACACCAGGAACAGCGCGAGGCCCACGAGGGTCGGGGCGACGAAGGTGTACGGCGTCAGCCTGCGCCGCAGCCGGGTGAGCCTGGGGGAGGGGGTGCGGGACGGACCCGCACCCCCGGTGAGCGGCAGTGACATCAGCCCGCCAGCTTGACGAGGTTGTCGATCTGCTGGTCGACCTTCTTCAGCCCGCCGGCCAGGTCGGTGACCGTGCCGGACTGATAGGACTGCAGGAACCCGGACAGCTCCTCCTGGTACGCGGCCCCGACCGCGCTCGGCGGCGTGGTTACCGTGGCCGGGTGGGCGAAGATGTCCAGGAACACCTGGAACTCCGGGTCCACCACCAGGTCCTTGCTGGTCAGCGCATCGGTGGTGCTGGGCACGTTGCGGATGCCGTTGCTGAGCTTGACGATGGCGGCGGTCTCGGTGGTCAGGAAGCGCACCAGGGCCCAGGCCGCCTCGTTGTTCTTCGCGGTGCGCGACACCCCGATCACGTTGCCGGTGACGTAGCCGCCGCCGTAGCGGGCCGGGTCGGCCACCGGCAGCGGCGCGACGCCGAACCGCACGTCCTTGGCCTGGTCGCGCAGGAACGCCATGCGCCACTCGCCGTCGATGTTCATGGCGACCTTGCCCTTGTGGAAGGCGTTGTCGGCGGACCACTCGTCGCCCAGGCCGGCCCGGAACTTCTCCAGCTTGTCGTAGCCGTACCAGTCGACCAGGTCCTTCTGCCAGCGGACCAGCTCCTGCCACTTCGGGTCGCTGCCGATGGCCGAGGTGCCGTCGGTGTTGAGCCAGCTCGCGCCGACCATCGGGGCCAGGTGCGACGGCGAGTTCTCGTAGAAGCCGAACGAGGGCAGGAAACCGGCCCGTTCGATGGTGCCGTCGGGCTTGCGTACCGTCAGCTTCTTGGCCAGCTCGGTCAGCTCGGCCAGCGTCTTGGGCGGCCCGGCGACGCCGGCCTCGGCGAAGATCGCCTTGTTGTAGTACAGCCCGTACACGTCGGCGAGGAACGGCATCGCGCAGCGCTTGCCCCGGAACTCGGTGTAGGACCGGATCACCTCGGGGTAGCGCTTCAGGTCGATCCCGTCGCGCTGCAGGTACGGCGTCAGGTCGGTCCACGCGCCGGAGGAGCAGAACTTGCCGACGATGTCGGTGGAGTAGCTCAGGCCGACGTCGGGTCCCTGACCCGCGCCGATGGCCTGCAGCATCTTGGTGTCGTCCTGCCCGCCCTTCACGGTGACCTTCACCTTGGGGTGCTTGGCCTCGAAGTCCTTGACGATCTCGGCGATCGCGTCCGCCTCGCGGTCGGTGAAGAAGTGCCAGAGCTCGACCTCGCCGGACGCCTCGACGCCGGGACTGGCCAGGGGAGCGGCCTGCTCGCCCGGCGTGCAGGCGGCCGTGGCCAGCAGCCCTGCCGCCAGCGTGGCCAGCAGCAGCCGGGATTTATGAGTGGTGAACACGTGTTCGCTCCTCACTGCACACTGTTAGGAAGATTGACTAACTATTGCGTCGAGGATCGAGCGTGCGGGCACCGCTGTCAACACCTGCCGGCGGGATCGACGCAGGCCGGGCGCGCTCCCACGTCCGATGTGGAACCGCCGGAACCGTTACGCGTCAGGTTCCGTAGCTGGTGAAGGTTGATTTAAGCGATCATTAAGTCGGCTCGCCTTGACGGCCTCGCATCGACGAACTTAGGGTGGTCAATAGTAAGTTAGTTTTCCTAACAGATGGGCCGGTCCCGTCCGGCCCGTGGAGGCGCGCATGTCACGAAAACTGAGGAACGTCCTGGTCGCCGGTGCGGTGTCCGTGCTGGCCGCGGTGTCGCTGGCCGTCGCGGTCGGCTCCGCGAGCGCGGCGACCACCCCCACCGCCACCTTCACGAAGGTGTCCGACTGGGGCTCCGGATTCGAGGGCCGCTACACGATCACCAACGGTGGCGGCAGCACCCTGAACACCTGGCAGGTGTCGTTCACCCTGCCTGCCGGCACCACCATCAGCTCGCACTGGGACGCCGCCCGCTCGGGCAGCGGCCAGCAGGTCGTCTTCGCCAACCTGTCCTGGAACGGCACCATCGCCCCCGGCGCGTCCGTCGTCTTCGGCTTCATCGGCGCGGGCTCCGGCAGCCCCAGCGGCTGCCTGCTCAACGGCCAGCCCTGCACCGGCGGCGCCCAGCCCAGCCCGTCGGCGTCGTCCCCGCGCCCGCCGTCACCGTCCGCGTCGCCCTCGAAGCCGCCGTCGCCCTCGGCGTCGCCGTCGGCCAGCCCCAGCACCAGCCCGACGGCCGACCCCGGCACTCCGGTGGCCGCCAACGGCCAGCTGCGGGTCTGCGGGCGGCAGCTGTGCAACAAGAACGGCAAGGCGGTCCAGCTGCGCGGCATGAGCACGCACGGCATCCAGTGGTACGCGAACTGCGCCACCGCCGGTTCGCTGGACGTGCTGGCCAACGAGTGGAAGGCCGACGTGCTGCGCGTCTCCATGTACATCCAGGAGGACGGGTACGAGACCGACCCGCGCCGCTTCACGGACCTGGTGCACAACTACATCGAGCTGGCCACGGCCCGCGGCATGTACGCCATCGTCGACTGGCACATGCTCGACCCCGGTGACCCGAACTACAACCTGGCCCGCGCGAAGACGTTCTTCGCCGAGATCGCCCAGCGCCACGCGAACAAGGTCAACGTGCTGTACGAGATCGCCAACGAGCCCAGCGAGGTCAGCTGGTCCACCATCAAGAGCTACGCCGACCAGGTCATCCCGGTCATCCGCCAGCGCGACCCCGAGGCCGTCGTGCTCGTCGGCACCCCCGACTGGTCCTCGCTGTCGGTGTCCGGCGACGGCAACGGCGTCGCGACCATCGCCGCCAACCCGGTCACCGCCGGCAACCTGATGTACGTCTTCCACTTCTACGCCGCCTCGCACGGCAGCGTGTACTACAACACCTTCGCCCAGGCCGTGGACACCCTGCCGATGTTCGTCACCGAGTTCGGCACCCAGCAGGCCACCGGCGACGGCCCGAACGACTTCACCAACGCCCAGCGCTACCTCGACCTGATGGCCGCCAGGAAGGTCAGCTGGGTCAACTGGAACTACTCCGACGACTTCCGCTCCGGCGCCGTCTTCACCACCGGCACCTGCGCTACCGGCCAGTTCTCCGGCACCACCCGCCTCAAGCCCGCCGGCTCCTGGATCCGCGACCGCATCCGCACCCCCGACGACTTCTAGCCCATCCCCACCCCCACCCACCCACCCACCCCGCCCCACCGCGTTGATCATGAACTTATGGCACGGCTCGACGGCGTGTCACCGGCACAACCTCATGATCAACGCGGAGGGGCGGTGGTCTTTTGCTGGAGTGGCAACGTTGGTTGCCTGCCGGGCTGCGGCGGGGGCAGGGTGGTCGGTATGACCGACGCGCAGGCAATCGAGATCATGTTCACCGCGGAGTTCTGGGACGAGCGGTACGGCTCCAAGGACCGGGTGTGGAGCGGCAACCCGAACCCGCACCTGGTAACCACCGTCGCCGGGCTCGCGCCGGGGGACGCGCTCGACGTCGGCAGCGGCGAGGGCGCCGACGCCGTCTGGCTGGCCGGCAACGGCTGGCGGGTCACCGGCGTCGACGTGTCCACCGTGGCGCTGCGACGCGCCGCCGCGCACGCCGCCGAGCGGGGCGAGCAGCTCGCCGACCGCATCACCTGGCAGCAGGTCGACGTGCTGTCCTGGGACCCGGCGCCCGCTCAGTACGACCTGGTGTCGGCGCAGTTCATGCACCTGCCCCGCCCCGCGCTGGAGGCGCTGCACCGCCGCCTGGCCGCAGCGGTGCGCCCCGGCGGCACGCTGCTGATCGTCGGGCACCACCCGTCGGATCTCGACACCACCATCGGCCGCCCTCGCCTGCCGGAGCTGATGTTCACGGCGGAGCAGGTCGCCGCCACGCTGGACGAGCGCGACTGGGACATCCGCGCCGAGACCCCCGGCCGCGAGGTCACCGACCCCGACGGCAACCCGGTCACCATCCACGACGCCGTGCTGACGGCGGTCCGCCGGAGCTGAACCGGGTGACCCGCTGCGGATCGATCGCGCCGCAGCGGGTCCCGGCCTGGCCTGCGTCAGGCCACGTAGCCGTTGAACACGTGCACCCCGTCATGGGCGCCGGTCTCGTTGGCCCGGTTGGTGTTGAAGTACAACCTGCCGTCGCTGATACCGACGCCTTCGATCTCGAACAGCTCCGAGTACGCGGAGGAGGTGATGCGGAAGGACAGGTCGGTGGCGGCGGGTGCGGTCCCGGTCGTCGTCGGCGACACGTTCCGGTACACCAGCACGATGCTGCGGTTGTCCTTGGTCAGCGGATAGTAGAGGACCTTCTTGGCCGCGTCGTAGAAGATCCCCTGGGTGAGGAAGGTCCCCAGGTCCGACACCGGAGCGCCGTTGACCAGGGCGCCCTCGACCTGCAGGTCGAACGCCTTCGTCAGGTCGATGGTCCCGGAGGACGCACGCAGCGGCAGGCTGCCGTTGTAGATCGTGCGTCCGCTCTTGAACAGGAACGTGATCGTGGTGCCGCTGACCGACACCCGGTTGATCCCGGACGGCGCGAAGGCGGCCCCGTTGAGCCGCACCTGGTAAGACCCGGCATGGTAATAGGTGGTGCCGTCGTAGCGCAGCCGCACGAGCTGCGGTCCGCTCGCCTTCATGGTGACGACGAACAGGTGGTGCTGAGCGTCGATGTCGACGATCGTCATGTCGTTGCCGTGTCCGAGCCAGGTGTTCGTCGTCCCGCCGTTCGTGCCGTTGGTCATCAGCACGCGCTCGCCGGTGGTCTTGTGGACCCGGTAGATGACGGACACGTCGTCGACATTGGTGTGATTCTTGATGGAGTACAGGTAGGTCGATCCGGCGGCGAATCCCTGTACTCCGGTGCAGCAGCTGGTGTTCGGTGTGTCGGCGATGTCGGTGTACGTGTTGAAGTAGGCGGCCTGCGCCGGCTGTCCTGTCAGGGCCAGTAGCCCGAGAACCAGGGCTACCGAAGTGGCCAGTCGTCCACCAAGTCGCATGTGTCCTCCCCGCAGTCGTGACGACGTGGGCCCGGTGCCCGAAGATCGTCAAGCGCAGGCTATGCCGAGCGGTCAGGGCGGGCAACACGGGACGAACACGGCGAACGGCCGTGGCATACGGGATGTGCCCGTATGCCACGACCGTTCGCTTGTCAGACGCCGGCGCCCACCGGCTCGCGCACCGGCTCCTCGGCCCGGTTCAGCTTCTCGCCCTCGACGTCCACGTTGGGCAGGATGCGGTCCAGCCAGCGCGGCAGCCACCAGGCGGCCCTGCCGAGCAGCGACATCAGCGCCGGCACGATGGTCATGCGGACGATGAACGCGTCCACCAGCACGCCGAACGCCAGCGCGAAGCCGATCGACTGGATCAGCGTCTCACCGGAGAACACGAACCCGCCGAACACGCTGATCATGATGATGGCGGCGGCGGTGACCACCCGGGCTCCGTGGCGGAAGCCGGTGATCACGGCGTCGCGGGCCGGCGCGCCGTGCACGAAGTCCTCGCGCATCCGGGTCACCAGGAACACCTGGTAGTCCATGGCCAGGCCGAACAGGATGCCGATGAGCAGCACCGGCAGCATGCTCATGATCGGCCCGGTCTCCTGCACGCCGAACACGTCGCCGAGCCAGCCCCACTGGAACACGGCCACCACCGCGCCGAACGTCGCCGCGACGCTGAGCAGGAAGCCGAGCGTCGCCTTCAGCGGCACCAGCACCGACCGGAACACCAGCAGCAGCAGCAGGAACGCCAGCCCGACCACGACCGCCAGGTACGGCAGCAGCGCCTCGTCGAGCGTCGTGGACACGTCGATGGCCAGTGCGGTGACGCCGGTGACGGCGATGGTCGCGCCGGTCCCGGCGGTCAGCGCCGCGCGCTCGTCGCGCAGGGCGTGCACCAGGTCGGCGGTGGCCTCGTCGTTCGGTCCGGTCTTCGGGATCACCGCGAGCAGGACGGTGCGGCCGTCGGGGCTCACCCCGTTCGGGGCGGCGTAGAGCACGTTGTCCACGGCGGTCAGGCGGGGGACGAGCTGCCCGATGGCGGCCTGCGGGTCGGTGCCCGCGGGCAGGTCGGCCACGACCACCAGCTCACCGTTGAAGCCCGGCCCGAAACCGGTGGTGACCAGGTCGTACGCCTTGTGCTGGGTGGTGTCGGCGGACTGCATGCCGTCGTCGGGCAGGCCGAGGCGCAGGTCCGCGGCCGGGATCGCGAGCACGCCGAGCGCGGCGACGGTGAGCACCAGCACCGGGATGCGGAACCGCACCACGAACCGGGCCCAGCGCTCGCCCATCGGGACCGGGCCGGTGTCGGACTCCGGATCCGGGGTCGCGTGCCCGAACAGGCGTCCCTTGACCAGGCGGTCGCCGGTGAAGCCGAGCAGCGCGGGCAGCAGCGTGACCGCCACGAGTACCGCGACCGCGACCGTGGCCGCCGCGGACAGGCCCAGGCCGGCCAGCAGCGGGATGCCGACGATGGTCAGCGCGGCCAGCGCGATGATGACGGTGAGCCCGGCGAACACCACGGCCGAGCCGGCAGTGCCGACGGCGCGCCCGGCGGCCTCCGCGCCGTCCTTGCGGACCAGCAGCTCGTGCCGGAACCGGGAGACGATGAACAGGGCGTAGTCGATGCCGACGGCCAGGCCGAGCATCAGCGCCAGGATCAGGCTGTTGGAGTTGATGTCGACGAAGCGCGAGGCGATCGCGACGCCGGACAGGCCGATGCCGATGCCGGCGATCGCGGTGAGCAGCGGCAGCCCGGCGGAGACCAGCGAGCCCAGCGTGATGATGAGCACCAGGGCCGCGACGGCTATGCCGATGACCTCGACGACGCCGGTCTTCGGGTTGGCCCGCAGCGCGTCGCCGCCGACCTCCACGGTCAGCCCGGCGTCGCGGCCGAGCGCGGCCGCGTCCAGCAGCGCGGCCCGGTCGCTGTCGGTCAGCTCCATGCCCTGCACGCCGTAGGTGACGTGGGCGAAGGCGTAGCGCAGGTCGGGGGAGATGGACTTCGCGGTGTACGGGTCGATCACCCGCGCGACCTGCGGGGCGTCGTTCAGCGCGCCGACCACGCGGCCGACGGCGGCCTGCACGTCGGGGTCGGTCATCGTCTTGCCCTCGGGCGTGGCGAACACGACCCGGGCGCGCGCCCCGCCCGCGTGGGCCTCGGGGAAACGCTCACCGAGCTGGTCGATGGCCCGCTGGGCTTCGGTGCCCGGGATGCTGAAGTCGTTGGACATCTTGCCGGAAAGCGTCGCGGCGCCGGCCCCGGCGAGCGCGAGCAGCAGCACCCAGATGCCGAGGACGATCCAGCGTCGGCGGTAGGAGAACCGGCCGATCCGGTAGAGGAAGGTCGCCACGTCGAGTACTCCAAACGAGGGATGGGTGGCTGTCATCGCGGCGAAACATGCTGTTCACGTGCATGTTCAGGGGTCGCCGCACCACGGCCGACCCTAGCCGTTCGGCAAGGAGTGAGCAAGCCGATCGGCAAGGAGTGAACCTGTCGATCGGCAAGTTTTCAGCTTGCCGTTCGGCTGGTTTCCAGCTTGTCGACCGGCTAGGCGGAAGGCTGCTGATCAGCTAGATTTGCTCAGGACGGGTGACTTCCCCCGGCGTCGTTGATCTGGTAAGGAGGGTGCCGTGAGAGCTGCGACACACGCCGACTCGCGCAGCCCGGAGCGCACCCGGCAGCGCCTGCTGGACGAGGCCTGCCGGCTGTTCGCCATGCACAGCTTCGCCGGCACCTCGCTGCAGATGATCGCCGACACCCTCGGCGTCACCAAGGCGGCCGTCTACCACCACTTCAAGACCCGCGACGACATCCTGACCGCGGTGATCCAGCCCGCCATCGAGGAGATGCACGCGATCATCGCCGCCGCCGAGGCGCAGCGCACCCCGTCCGCGCGCGCCGATGCGATGCTGTCGGGCCTGGTCGACCTGACCGTCAAGCACCGCGGCCTGATCGCGATGATCGGCACGGACCCCGGCGTGACCAGCGCGCTGCAGAGCCACCCCGACGTGATGGAGCTGTTCCGCCGCCCCGGCGAGCTGATGGCCCTCGACGGCTCCGCCGAAGCCGAGATCAACGCGACCCTCGCCCTGGCCGGCATCGCCACCACCGCCTCGTCGCCGGTGATGCAGCACCACGACGCCGACGTGCTCCGTCGCCACCTGCTCGCCGCCGGCCGCCGCATCCTCGGCCTGCGCGCCCGCAAGCCCTGACCCACCCGCCGCCCGCGCGCCGCGTACGCTCAAGATCGACCGATGTGCCGGGCACCTGTGCGTATCTTGCGCGTTGATAAGCACAGGTGCCGGGCAAGTCCGACGGTCTTGGTCCGGTCAGGCGGCCCGCTGGCCGGGTCCCGGGAGGTGGACGTGAACAGTTCATTCATTCGTACGCTCGGCGTCGACCTGCCGGTGTTCGCCGCGCCGATGGCCGGTGGGGCCGGCACGCCCGCCCTGGTCGTGGCAGCCGCCCGAGCCGGTGGCCTCGGGTTCCTTGCCGCCGGGTACAAGACACCCCAGGCACTCGACGCGGAGATCGTGACCGTCGAGGCGGCGGCGGTGCCGTTCGGGGTGAACCTGTTCGTGCCCAATCCGGTGCCGATCGACCCCGCGGCGCTGCGCCGCTACGCCGAGCTGCTCGCCGCCGAGGCCGACCGGCACGGCGTCACCCTGGACCCGGCGCCCGTCGAGGACGACGATCGCTGGCACGACAAGCTCGACCTGCTGCGCGCCCGGCCGGTGCCCGTGATCAGCCTGACGTTCGGCATACCGGGTCCCGCGGACCTGGCCGCGCTGCGCGCGACCGGGGCGCTGCTGGTGCAGACGGTCACCAGCCTCGACGAGGCGAAGGCGGCCGCGGCGGCCGGTGTCGACGCGCTCGCCGTGCAGGCCGCCACCGCGGGCGGCCACTACGGCACCTTCACGCCGTCCGCGCCGGTCACCGGCATCGCGCTCACCGACCTCGTCGCCGCCGTCCGGCACGCCGTGGACCTGCCGTCGATCGCCGCCGGTGGACTGTCCACACCGCAGGACGTGGCCGCGGCGTTGCGCGCCGGCGCCGACGCCGCCGCGGTGGGGACCGTGCTGCTGCGCAGTGACGAGGCGGGCACCTCCGCGGTCCACCGGGCCGCGCTCGCCGACCCGGACCGGACCGGCACCGTCGTCACGCGCGCCTTCACCGGACGTCCCGCACGGGCACTGCGCAACGAGTTCACCGACCGCTATGCCGAACTCGCCCCCTACGGTTATCCCGCCGTGCACCACCTCACCGCGGGCCTGCGCCGGGCGGCCGCCGCGGCCGGCGACGCCGAGCGGGTGCACCTGTGGGCCGGCACCGGCTACCGGCAGGCCGCCGACGGCCCGGCCGCCGCGATCCTGGCCCGCCTGGCCGCCCAGCCATAGCTGTGTCGCGGTCCGCGCCCGGCTGGCCGCCCGGCTCTGGATCTAGAAGAGAGTTGTAGTCGCCGGGACGACCACAACTGTTCTAGATCCGCATGGCAATGGTCCGGCATGGCCGGTCAGGCGACCGGGGCGAGTCTGCTCAGCAGCGTGCGTGCGGCCTCGGCGACCAGCGAGCGGTCATAGCTGATGATCACGTCGAACTCCCGGTCGGACTCCCGGGCCGACGCGGTCGGCAGTTGCCGGGCGAACAGGCCGCCCGAGAAGTAGCTGCCGAGCACGATCACCGACCATTCCCCGATCAGCGGGTCGTCGTCGGCCAGCGGTCCACCGCGGATGCCCGGAGCGGGCTGCGGGGTGATCCCGTGGCCGAACACCGCGGTCAGCGCCCCCTTGCCGGCGATGGACAGGTAGCGGTGCCGGGTGTGCTCGGTGAAGTGTTTCGCGTCCTGGAACGCTCCCAGCAGCACCGACGCCTCGGGCGCGTGCTCGCTCATGCTCTCCAGGTGGTTGCTGAGCGGGATGAGCTGCCGCTTGGTGGCGCGGGTGGCGCGGCGCTGCCGCCGGGCGACCTCGAACGGGGTGCGCGCCCCCGTGTTCGGCGCGGTGCTGTACGGCAGGTCGGTGTCCGGCCGTGCGAACTGGCCCGGCAGCGGGCCGGGCCGCCCCAGCAGCCAGCCCTGCCCGAGCGTCGCGCCCATCGAGATCGCCGCCGCGAGGTGTCGTTCGGTCTCGATGCCCTCGGCGAGGATGATCGCGCCGGTGCGCTCGGACTCGGCCAGCACCGCGTTGACGACCTGTGCGGTCTCGTGGGTCGGGCGGCCCTGCACGACGTGCCGGTCCAGTTTGATGATCTCGGGGCTGAGCAGGGCGAGCAGCGACAGGCTGGCCGGGTTCACGCCCACGTCGTCCAGGGCGATGCGGGTCGACTGGCCGCGTACCCGGGCGACGGAGGTGAGCAGCGCGGCCGGGTCGTCGCTGAGCGAGCGTTCGGTGATCTCCATGACGACCTGCAGCTCGCGCATGGCCGTGTCGATGGTGTCGACCAGCCCCGCCGGGCAGGCACTGCCCATGGTGGACGGCTCGACGTTGACGAACAGCGGCACGTCCCACGGCAGGCACGCCGCCAGTGCCGCCCGGAACGCCGCCGCCCGGGCCACCCAGTCCAGTTCGGTGAGCCGGCCGGCGCGCTGGGCCTGCGCGAACAGCTCGGCGGGGTTGCGCAGCTCGGAGCCCGCCGGTCCGCGTGCCAGCGCCTCGTAACCGGCGACCCGGCCGCTGCGCAGCGAGATGACCGGTTGGAAGACCGGGTAGACGGCACGTTTGGTCACCGTGCGGTCGAGTTCGGTGGGCCCGTCCTGCGTCACTGTCTCACCAGTCCCGCCAGCTGCTCTGCGCATTTTGTACCGGTTGTAAGGCTAACGGCCGAACAGCCCGCGCCCCGGCACTTCCCGGTACTGCCTCAACGTTCTTCCTCCACCCGGCCCCCACCCCCCGCCCGACCGCCATCGCCGGAGGCTGCACTTTCTGGGAAATTGCTGCTATTTCAGATTGGATAGGTGCAGAATCCCCGAGAGAGCAGGAACCGGTACGGCGACCAGCCAGCCCTGCGGGCTCGCGTAGATCGCCGTGACGGCCGCGCCGAGCCCCGCCCCGGGCGACCCCGCCGGACCTGGTCCGCCGCGCCGTCGGCGGCGAGCCGGCCGTGGAGGGCCCTCGACGACACCGGCCGCCCGACGCCACCACGTTCACCGCGTCCGCCTGGCGTCCCTCGCCGCCTACCCGCCGCCTGCTGCCCTGACCCCGCAAGATCATCCGATGTGCCTGGCACCTGGGCGTATGGACGCTCAAGATTCGCTCGAGTGCCCGGCAAGTCCGACGATCTCGCGGGTCACGGGCGGATGAGGACCTTGAGGGCGGTCCGGTCGGCCATCGCCTGGTAACCCGCGGGCACCTCGTCGAGGCCGATCACGGTGTCGAACACCCGGCCGGGCTCCACCTCTCCGGCGAGCACGTCGGGCAGTAGCTCCTCGATGTACGCGCGGGCCGGGGCGATGCCGCCGGTGAGCGTGACGTTGCGCCGGAACTCCTCGAAGCCCATCGGCACCTCCGGGTACTGCGGCGCGCCCACCCGGCTCACCGTGCCGCCGGACCGGGCCACCGCGAACGCCGTCTCGATGGCCGGGCGCAGGCCCACGCACTCCAGCACGGTGTGGGTGCCGTCGCCGCCGGTCAGCTCCAGCACCTTCGCCACGCCCTCGTCGCCGCGTTCGGCGACCACGTCGGTCGCGCCGAAGTCCCGCCCGAGGTCGGTGCGGCCCTGGTGGCGGCCCATGAGGATGATCTGCTCCGCGCCGAGCCGCTTGGCGGCCAGCACCGCGCACAGGCCGACCGCGCCGTCGCCGATCACGGTCACCGTGGTGCGCGGGCCCACCCCGGCGGTCACGGCGCAGTGGTGGCCGGTGGGATACACGTCGGACAGCGACAGCAGGGAGGGCAGCAGCGCCGAGTCCTCGCCGACGGGCAGCTTGACCAGCGTGCCCTGGGCCTGCGGGACGCGTACCGCCTCGCCCTGGCCGCCGTCGACGCCGTTCGCGCCCCAGAAGCCGCCGTGCCGGCAGGAGGTCTGCAGGCCCTCGCGGCAGAAGTCGCAGGTGTTGTCCGCCCAGACGAACGGCGCGACCACCAGGTCGCCGGCTGTCAGCCCGGAGACGTCCGCGCCGACGTCCTCGACGACGCCGAGGAACTCGTGGCCGATGCGGTCGCCCTGCTCGCTGGCGGGCCGGGACCCGTACGGCCACAGGTCGCTGCCGCAGATGCAGGAGCGCAGCACGCGGACGAGGGCGTCGGTGGGCTCGTGCAGCACCGGGTCGGGCACGTCCTCGACCCGTACGTCACCGGCACCGTAGATCAAGGTGGCTCGCATGGCTCTCCCCGTTCCGTGATCTTCGCCAGGTCCGGCCGGGGCCGACCTGGTCCAACGATCAGTATCGGCGCGCGGCGGCCACGGTATCCGGTCATTGCGGGCAATCCGTACGGATGCCGACGCGACGGCGGCCCGGGCTGGGGAGAACCCGGGCCGCCTGGTCGCGGTGTCAGTCTTCCTGGAAGTACGAGATGAGCCGGAGGATCTCCAGGTAGAGCCAGACGAGTTCGACGAGGATGCCGAACGCGCCGAGCCAGCCGTACTTGCGCGGCAGCCCGGCGGCGATGCCGTCCTCGATCTGCTGGAAGCTGACCACGAACATCAGCGCCGCCACCACGATGCAGACCAGCGAGAAGATGATCGCGATGCCGCCGCCGTCGCGCAGCGGACCGGCCGAACCGGTGAACATGCTGATGACGAAGTTGACCAGCATGACCACGGCCAGCCCGGCCGCGGCCCCGATCACGACCTTCATGAACTTCGGCGTCGCCCGGACGATCCGGGCCCGGTACAGCGCGGCCATGATGAAGAAGACGCCCAGGGTCGCGATGACCGCCTGCAGGACGATGCCGTTCCAGCGGGTTTCGAACGCCTTGGACACCGCACCGAGGAACACGCCCTCGACGATCGCGTAGCTGAACAGGATGACCGGGTTGGTGATCTGGGCGAACGAGATGACCAGGCCCAGCACCAGCCCGACCAGCATCGCGGCGATCCACACCACGCCCAGCGACTGCGGCGGGACCAGGATCCAGGTGGCGGCGGCCGCGGCCACCGCCGCGCCGATCAGGGACACGGTCTTGACCACGACGTCGTCGATCGTCATGACGTCGCGGGAGTGCTGGACGGTCTCGGGGTATCCGTAACCGCCGGCCGGCTGCTCGTAGGTCCGGCCGCCGTAGCTGTAGGGCTGGCCGCCGGGCACGCTGTAGGTCGGCTGCTGCGCGGCGGCGGTGATCCGCCCGAGCACCGGGTTAGAGGACTTCACGCAGGGTCTCCTTCGTCTACGGGCGGGGTTGGTCCATCGGGGGTGGGTGGTGCGGGCCTCCGGCTAGGACAGGCCCGCACCACCCGCGGTCGGCGGTCAGAAGTCTCCGAAGTCGCCTCCGAAATCCCCGCCGCCGAAGTCTTCGAAACCGGCGTCGGCCACACCCGGGTCCAGCCCGGCCGCCGAGGCGGCGTCACCGAGGTCGGGAGCCATCACGTCGCCGATCATGTCGCCGATCACCATGCCGCCGAGGAAGCCCAGCGCCGCGCCGCCGACCCCGGCCGCCATCGCGCCGGCCATGCTCGGCTTGCCCCGGTAGCCGCCGTACTTGTAGCCGCCGCCGTGCCCGCCGTAGGCGTATCCGGGACGGCCGTGCCCGTACGCCAGCTGGCCGTACCCGGGCTGGCCGTAGCCCGGCTGGGCCGGTGCGGGCGACTGCAGGAACGCGCCCGGGGCGGCCGCCGCGGGGGAGCCGAGCTTGTCCAGCGCGTTGGTCAGCCACCGGTCGACCTCGGCGATCCAGCCGCCCTCCGTCTCGGCGAGCCGCGCCAGGTCGGCCGCCGACAGGTCGTGGCGGTCGGGCGCGCCGAACCGGCCGGTCAGCTCCGCCAGCACCACCAGGCCGTCCCCGGCCGCGGCGATCGCGAAGGTGAGCAGGGGGATGTGCGGGCCGTGCTGCCCGCCCTCGGGCAGCGGCGCGTAGCAGGTGATCGCCTGGGCGGCGGGCACCGGCAGGCCGGGCACCCCGCCGGGGCGCAGCTCGCTGCGGACGAACCGGCAGCCGATCGTGCCGAGCGCGTCCATGATGTGCTGCTGCACCGGCGCCGCGTCGATGCGCGCGGGGTCGAAGTCACCCTTGGCGCTGCCGGAGGCGACCGACACCTCGGTGCGCACCCCGACGCCCAGACCCGGCAAGGCCTGGCCGTACAGCGCGGTGAACGGCGCGTGCACCGGGACCGGCACCGTGAACGGCACGGCCTGGTTGCTGCCCGAGGGCAGGCGCAGGTGCTGCGCCACCTGGTAGCGGGCCAGCTCCAGCTCGCCGGCCGGCCCGGTCGCGACGAGGAGCAGCGAGATCGCGGTGATGTCGGTGTCGGACTTGGCGCGCAGGTTCACCTGGCCGCTCAGCTGACCGCCCGGGACCGCGGACTGCGGCGACAGCACGGTGTCGACCTCGACGCCGCCCAGTCCGAGCCCGGCGAGCAGTTTCTTGAAGACCATGGGTTTCCTCTCCTGTGGAACTCCGCCCCGGCCTCAGCCGCGGCGGTGGTGTGCGGGCGGCATGGGCGGCGTCGCTCGGGCGCGCGGCAGGTGCGAGGGCGAGGCGGCTGCGCCGACGGTGGAGTCCAGGCCCGCGAGGATCAGCACGGCGGTGCCAGCGCTCCTCGGCTCGGCCGCGGCGCTGTCGGCCCTGGTCTGGACCGGTGCCGTTCGCGGCGGGCGGCGGTAGGATCAGCCACGGGAGCGACACTAACACGTGAAACTGTATGGTTGCTGGAAAGGGGCTGCTCATGGCACTGATGCGGATCGGCGAGCTCGCCGACGCGGCGGGCGTGAGCAATCGGACCGTCGACTTCTACACCAACCTCGGCCTGATCACCCCCGCCTCGCGCACCACCGGCGGCTTCCGGCTGTACGACCCCGCGACGGTCGAGCAGATCGCCACCGTGCAGCGGCTGGAGTCCAGCGGCATGGCGCTCGACGACATCGCCGCGCACCTGCAGAGCGGGGCCGCGGCCGACCTGGCCGGCGCGCTCGCCCGGCTCGACCACGACCTGACGGCGCTGCGCGCGCTGGCCGAGACCGCGGGCGGGACCGCGCACGGCCTCGCCACGACGCTCGCCGTACGCGCCAATCAGCTGCTGGCCGCCGCCGCGGAGCTGCTGTCGACGATGCCGCCGCCCTGAGCGCGGCACGCCCTGGACCGCCGGGTCGCGCTTGCGGCGAAGGAAGGGCACCTTCTTAACGGTATATGTAGCGGAAGGGCACCTTCTTAA
>NZ_BONI01000025.1 GCF_016862635.1 Catellatospora coxensis
GGAAGCGCGCTCCCACTGCGCCAATCGCCCGTGCTGTACTGCGAGGTGGAGACGGGATTTGAACCCGTGTACACGGCTTTGCAGGCCGTTGCCTCGCCTCTCGGCCACTCCACCGTGGTGACGCCTTGCGGCGGTTCTCCGAGCGGATGACGAGACTCGAACTCGCGACCCTCACCTTGGCAAGGTGATGCGCTACCAACTGCGCTACATCCGCTTGTCATGCTTGCCCGCCTTCCGGCGTGCTTGCCCAACGGATGAGAACTTTAGCCGGTCCGCGGAGGTCTTGACAAACCGGGGTCCCCCGGCGCGTCACGCCGCCGGGTTCTTGGCCAGTCCGGTGCAGCGTGCGGCCTGGTCAAGCCTGCCCTGGACGGCCTTCAGCGCCGCTCCGGTGACCGGCTTGGGCTGTCCGTTGTTCGAGACGACGCCGGGGGTGAACTGCCGGGTTTCGACCTTCCCGTCCTTGATCGTCACGGTCAGCAGGCCGGTGTCGGTGCTCTTGGAGGTGGAGTACCAGAGGAAGTTGCCGAGGCCGTAGTGCACGTAGGCGCCGCCGAGGAAGCCGTCGGCGAGCAGCACGTGCGCGTGCGTACCGATGATCAGGTCGGCGCCGGCGTCGGACAGGGCCTTGGCGATGCTCTTCTGGTCGCCGTTCGGGCAGCCCTGGCCTTCGGTGCCCCAGTGCATGAAGGCGATCACGACGTCGGCCTGCGCGCGGGCGGCTTTGACGGCGGCGACGGACAGCTTGCGGTCGAACGCCATGGCGATGCCGGGCCGGGTGGCGGTGGGTTTCCACTGCTCCTTGAGCTCGTGGACCTGGGACAGGCCGATGATCGCCAGCCGGACGCCCTTCACGGTGACCAGGTGCGGGGCGTACGCCTCGGTGGTGTTGCGGCCCGCGCCCACGATCGGCATTCCGGCGGTCTTCGCGGAGTCGAGGGTGTCGAGCAGGCCGACCTGGCCGTAGTCGAGGGTGTGGTTGTTGGCGATGGAGACGAGGTCGATGCCGGCGGCCTGGATCGCCGCGTACGCCGTCGTCGGCGCGCGGAAGTGGAACTCCTTGGGCTGCGGGGCGCCCCGGTCGGTGACCGCCGTCTCCAGGTTGACCATGGCGAAGTCGGCGGCGCGCAGCTGCTCGGCGTACGGGCCGAAGGCGGTGTCGGGGTTCTTCAGCAGCGGCAGGGTGCGTCCGGTGAAGTGCACGTCACCGGCGAACGCCAGGGTGATCTCCGCGGCCGGCGGGGCGCTGGGCGCGGCGCTGCCGGCGGGGGCGGGCACCGGGGGTGTGCCGGCGGGCTGCCAGACGGCCGGCTTCTCGGCCGAGCAGGCCGCCAGGGCCGCGACGAGGGTCAGGGCGAGGGCGAGGCGCGCGGCGCGGGGGGTCGTCACGGCACGAGGGTACGGGCAGGTGAGGGCGATTCGCATCACCGTCTCGACCGGGTTCGCGGCGCGAAGGGGGATACCCGGTGGCGGCTGCTCCCGGGGACCCGCTAGAGTTCTGTCCTGTCAGGCAGCGGGCCGCGAGGTCGGCTGAGGGACATGCGGATGTAGCGCAGTTGGTAGCGCATCACCTTGCCAAGGTGAGGGTCGCGAGTTCGAGTCTCGTCATCCGCTCTCTTCCACCGCAATCGCCGGGACCCTTCACGGGTCACCGGCGATTCGCCTTTCCGGCCCCTCCCGCGTTTCCTGCCGCAACTCTGAAGGACTTGCGGCCTCGTCGTGCTCTGGAGAGCGCGACTTTTCAAGAGTTGCGCCCGTCGGGGGGTCAGGGGGTGGGTGGGGCTTCGCCGCGGAGGTAGGTGGTGGGGACCTCGTCGGTGAGCCATACGCCGTTGGCGCTGCGGTAGAAGGTGTGGCCGGCGGCGGCCATGGCGGCGGCGTCGACGATCAGGATCACGGGGGAGCCGTGGCGGCTGCCGACCTTGTGGGCGGTGCCGGTGTCGCCGGACAGGTGCACGTGGTGGCGGGAGCCGCGGTGGACCCCCTCGGCCATGATCGAGTCGAGGTGACGGCGGGCGGTGCCGTGGTAGAGCAGGGCGGGCGGGGCGATCGGGGTCAGCCCGAGGTCGACCTCCACGGAGTGGCCCTGGCTGGCCCGGATGAGGTCGCCGTCGATCGCGAAACGCTGCTTGTCGTTGTCGGCGACGACGGCGTCGAGGGTGGCCCGGCTGATGCCCTTGCCGTGGGCGCGCATCGCGGCCAGGAGGGTGTCGATCGGCACCCAGCCGCCGGGGCCGAGGGTGATGCCGATGGTGTCGGGGCGGTGCCGTAGCACGTACGCCAGTTGCTTGCTTATCTTCTTCACGTCCATGTCGTGGCTCACGTTAGCCGCGCCCCGCGGATCAGTCGATCGAATAGGCCGTCCGGGGCACCCCTCCGCGGAGCCCGTCCGGCGCGTGTACGAGGCGGAGGTGCTGATGACCGACGCCGAGTCGTTCGACGAGTACGCGCGCTCCCGGCTGCCGATGCTGGGCCGGGTCGCGTACCTGCTCACCGGCGACGCCTACCTGGCCGACGACCTGGTGCAGCTGACGCTGCTGCGGCTGGCCTCGCGCTGGGAGCACGTGTCCGCCGCGCGGGAGCCGGACGCCTACGTGCGCCGGATCCTCTACACCCAGCATGTGTCCTGGTGGCGGCGGGTGCGCCGGGAGGCGCTGCCGGTCGCGGTGCTGCCCGAGCGGGCCGCCGCCGACTTCTCGGGCGACGCGGCGACCGCGCTGGCGGTGCGCCAGGCGCTGGCCAGGCTGGCCCCGAAGCAGCGCGCGGTGCTGGTGCTGCGCTACTTCGAGGACCTGAGCGAGACGGAGACGGCGGCGGTGCTCGGGGTCGCGGTCGGCACGGTGAAGAGCCAGACCAGGGATGCGCTGGCGCGGCTGCGGGTGATCGCCCCGGAACTGTCGGGGTCGCTGGCGGAGGTGAACCGGTGAGCGAGACGTTGCGGGAGGCGCTGCGGCGGGCCGCGGAGTCCGCGCCCGCGCCGCGGCTGGGCGAGCAGTTGTGGCGGCGGGGCCGGCGCCGGCGGCGGGTGCGCCGGGCGGTGACGGCGCTGGCCGGGGTGCTGCTGGCAGCCGGGCTGGCGACGCTGCCGGGGCTGGTCGCGGGGAGTGTGGGCCTGCAGTCGGCCGACGGCGGCCCGGCTCCGGCGGCGCTGGGGCGGCCGTATCCGTGGCAGCTGACGTACGAGCAGGACCTGAACGGGCCGGTGGTGGCGGCGTTCATCGACCCGGGCACGATCTACCTGGAGGCGACCGGGGTGCTGGTGGGCCGGGACGGCTCCTACCGGCTGTTCCCGATGAACCCGGGCGAAGGTTTCGGGTTGGTGTCACCGGACGGGCGTCACCTGGCGCGCTGGGGCGAGATCGTGGACCTGGTCAGCGGCGTCCGCACCCCGACCGCGGAGCGTGCCAGGCCGCTGGCGTGGTCGCCGGACAGCCGCAGGCTGCTGCTGATCGACTACCAGGACGACCTGTCCATCACGTACGGCCCGGACGGCCCGAGCGATCCCTCGCATCCGGACGACGTCGGCTACTTCGATCTGGCGACCGGCACGATGAAGGGGCTGCTGACGACCGATGCGGACACCGCGGCGGGGGCGTTCTCGCCCGACAGCGGACGGATCGTGGTGGCCACCGGTAAGGGCGACGGGCCGCAGACGCTGACGGTAGTCGACCTCGCCACCGGCACGCCGAACATGCTGTCCGAGCTGACAGGCCGCCAGCGGCTGGCCGGGGAGGCGGCGTGGACGCCCGATGGCCGCTCGGTCGTGCTGCTGGCCTCGGAGGGGTGCGCCTGGGTGGACTGCGACACGGGGATGGGCAGCCTGTGGGGCTGGCGGATGCAGTACGCCGACGCGGTCAGCGGCAAGGTCGTCGACGAGGCCGCCACCGCGCGTCCGGGTCGCCCGGCCGGGCTCGTGGGCTGGCGGGACGGCGCGCCGGTCTTCGTGCACTGGGGCGCCGATACCGACGAGCCGGAGAAGCTGATGACGGCCGAGGCGGACGGCTCGGCGCGGGTGCTGCTGACCCTGGCCGGGGGCTCCGGTGCGCTGAACGTGCCCCGGGACCTGGTCGAGCACGGCACGTTCGCCAGCCACTCGGCGAACCCGCTGGCCGCCCAGCCGTGGGCGTTCGGCTGCCTGCTGGCGTGCCTGACTCCGCCGGTGCTGCTGGTGTTGCTGCTGCGCCGCCGCAGGCGGGCCGTACGGGCGTCGGCGGCGTCAGGGGTAGGGCAGGGTGCGGGGGCCGACGATCTGCGCGCCGAGGGCGGTGACGCGGTCCCGTAGGCCGCGGTCGGCGGTGGCGACGACGATCGTGGGACGCAGCGCGGTCTCCTGGCGTACCAGGTCGACGATGGCGTCGTCGCCGCTGCGGGCCGCGGCCAGCACGCGCACCTCGGGTGTGCCGGCGACGCCGCGGGCCGCGCCCTCGACGACGAGCACGACGTCCAGCGGTCCGGGCAGTTGCGGCAGGCCGGGCTCGGCGACGCGGGCCACGGCGTCGCGCAGCCGGGTCGCGGCCCCGAGGCGGTCGCGCCACCAGCCGTCGGGCACGGAGCCGACGACGTTGGCGGCGTCGACGACGAGCAGCGGGCGGGGCGCGGGCGGGGTCACAGTGCCAGTTTCATACCCAGGTGCGTCGCCTCGAAGCCCAGACCCTCGTAGAAGCGGTGCGCGTCGGCGCGGGAGCGGTCGGTGGTGAGCTGGACCAGGCCGCAGCCCTGGGCACGGGCGTGTTCGATCGCCCACTGGACGAGCTGCCGGCCGGTGCCGTGGCCGCGCTGGTCGGCGCGTACCCGTACCGCCTCGATCAGGGCGCGGCTCATGCCGCGGCGGCTGAGCCCCGGGATGACGGTGACCTGCAGACAACCGACGACCTCGCCGCCGCGTTCGGCGACGGCCAGCAGCTGGTGCGGGTCGGCGTCGATCGCGATGAAAGCCCGGGTGTACGCCGGATCGGCCGGGTCGCCCTCACGGGTCGCGCCGAGCGGGTCGTCGGCGAGCATCGCGACGATGACCGGCACGTCGGCGAGCACGGCCCGCCGAATCTCAAGATCACTCACGGGCGCGACGGTAGCAGAACGCAGACGTGGCTTGGACTGACCGTGGCGCGTGCCCTCTACGCTGGCGCGCATGGAACGTATCTCTCGTGTTTGGGCCGCGTTGGTGGCCGGTTTCCTGGCCAGTGTCCTGGTGCCCGCGGTCGCGTGGGCCGAGGAGTCCGGCGTCGCCGACGTGGTGCGCAAGAAGAAGGGCGTCAGCTTCGGCGGCTTCGGGCTGTTCGGCGCGATCTGCTGCCTCGTGGTGGTCGCGATCATCGTCATCGCCGTCGTCATGGTGATGAAGCGCAAGAGGTGACGCGAAGACGCCGGTGGCCGCGCGCGGGGCGCGTCCACCGGCGTCTGTCGTCGCAGGTCAGGCCGGGACGGAGCTGCGGACCATCGTCAGCACGTGCTCGACCAGCGTGATCAGCACGTTCTTCACCGACATCCGGTCGCGGGCGTCGGTGAGCAGCACCGGCACGTGGCCGTCCACGTCCAGCGCCTCGCGCACCTGCTCCACGGTGTAGCGCTGGTCGTTGTCGAAGCAGTTCACCGCGATGACGAACGGCGTGTTGCGCTGCTCGAAGTAGTCGATCGCGGCGAACGAGTCGGCCAGCCGCCGGGTGTCGGCCAGCACCACCGCGCCCAGCGC
This sequence comes from Catellatospora coxensis, assembly GCF_016862635.1. GTDB lineage: Bacteria > Actinomycetota > Actinomycetes > Mycobacteriales > Micromonosporaceae > Catellatospora > Catellatospora coxensis. Next base: position 5,690 of record NZ_BONI01000025.1, read on the forward strand.
GCCGGTGGCCAGCTCGTCCCACAGGAACCAGAAGCGGTTCTGCCCCGGGGTGCCGAACAGGTACAGCACCAGGCTCGGGTTGATGGTGATCCGGCCGAAGTCCATCGCCACCGTGGTGGTGGTCTTGGTGGCGACCCCGGTGGTGTCGTCGGTGCCGACGCCCGCGGTGGTCAGCACCTCTTCGGTCCGCAGTGGAGCGATCTCACTCACCGCGCCGACCAGCGTCGTCTTGCCGGCGCCGAAGCCTCCGGCGACCAGGATCTTGAGCGCCTGGGGGACCGGTGCGGTGTCAGAGCGCACGGAGTCCATGGATCACCGCCTGCAGGGTTTCGACGTTGGGGAGATGGTCAGTGGGGGGAGGATCGTAACGGGCGATCAGCCCGTCCGAAAGCAGATCACACAACAGCACGCGGACGACACCCAGGGGCAGGTCCACCCGGGAGGCCACCTCGGCCACCGCGCGGGGCTCCTGGGTCAGCGCCAGGATCGCCTGGTGCTCCGGGCTGGGGGTGTCCGCGGCGAGCGTCGCCGTGGCCACCAGGAAGGTGATCAGGTCGAAGTCGACGGTGACGGGCCGGACCCGCCCGCCGGTGACCATGTAGGGGCGCACCACCGGCCCGGCCTCGTGATCCCACCAGGCCGGGCCTTCCTCGACACCGTCGAGCGGGTCAGTGGACATCGGTGCCCGGCCGGGACGGTGTGGCCAGGTGCGTGCCCACGCGGGTCGCCAGCATGGCCATCTCGTACGCCAGGATGCCCAGGTCGCTGTCCGGGTCGGCCAGCACCGCGAGGCAGGAACCCTGCCCGGCCGTGCTCACCAGCAGGAACGCGTCCTCCATCTCGACGATGGTCTGGCGCACCTGGCCGCCCTTGAAGCGCTGGCCGGTGGCGGTGGCCAGACTCGAGAACCCGGACGCGATCGCCGCCAGGTGCTCGGCGTCGTCGCGGGACAGGCCGCTGGAGACCCCGGTGAGCAGGCCGTCGACGGAGAGCACGACGGCGCAGCGGGCCTGTGGCACTCGGGCGAGCAGGTCGTCGAGCAGCCAGTCGGTCGCGGGTCGGGTCGTCGTCGGTACCACGTCAGGCACGTCCTTCCAGGGTGGAGCTGTCTTCCATACCGGCGCTGTCTTGCGGGGTCGGTGCTGTGGCGGGTTCATCCCCGTTCGCGGTGCTCTCGGTGCTGGCCTTCGCACGCCCGCGCACGGTACCCGACTGGAACGCGGACATCATCGTCCGGACCTGGTCGGCGCTGCGCTGGCGGGGGACCGGGGCGGGCTCGCCGAGCGAGACCGTGGTCTCCTCCGCGGCGGGAGCGGTTTCGGGCGAGGCCTTGCGCACCCGCTTGGGCAGCAGCGCGGTGGTCTCGTCGCCACCGCCGTTGCCCAGGTCGACAGTCTGCTCCTCGACGGGCACGGCCGGGGCGGCCTCGACCGCGCGGGGGGCGCGCGGGGCGAAGATGCCCAGCGGCTCGCCCTTGTCGGTCGGGTCGGTCAGGGCCAGCTCCGCCGGGATCAGCACGACGGCCGTGATGCCGCCGTACGACGACGAGCGCAGCCGCACGGTGATGCCCTGCCGGGCGGCCAGCCGGGCGACCACGAGCAGGCCCAGGCGGGAGCTGCTGGCAGGGTCGAACGCGGGCGGCTCGGCGAGCTTGCCGTTGGCCTCGGCCAGCTCGGCGTCGCTCATGCCCAGGCCGCGGTCCTCGACGTGCAGGGCCAGGCCGTTGCCGACCTGCTCGGCGAAGACCCGCACCCGGGTGTGCGGCGGGGCGAACGAGGTGGAGTTCTCCAGCAGCTCGGCCAGCAGGTGGATGACGTCGCCGACGGCCCGGCCCACGACCTTCACGTCGGGCAGGCGGTCGATGGTGACCCGCTGGTAGTCCTCGATCTCGGAGGTCGCGCCGCGCACCACGTCGATGACCGGCACCGGGTGCCGCCAGCCGCGGCCGGGAGCCGCGCCGGCGAGGATGACCAGCGCCTCGGCGTGGCGGCGCATGCGGGTGGCCATGTGGTCGAGCCGGAACAGGTCCTCCAGCTCCTGCGGCTCGGTGGTGCGCCGCTCCATCCGGTCGAGCAGGGTCAGCTGGCGGTGCAGCAGCGCCTGCGAGCGGCGGGCGATGTTGAGGAAGACCTCGCTGATGCCGCGGCGCAGCACGGCCTCGTCGACGGCGGCGCGCACCGCGGTGCGCTGCACCGCGCCGAAGGCGTGGCCCACCTGGCCGACCTCGTCGGTGCCGACGGCGACCAGTGGCACGTCGGTCAGCGACGGGTCGTTGACCAGCGCTCCGGGCTGGCGCAGCGCGGCGATGGCACGGGGCAGGCGCTCGTGGGCGACCTCGAGGGCCGACACCCGCAGGCGCTCCAGGCGGCGGACCACGGAACGGCCGGTGCGCAGGGCCAGGACCAGGGAGATCGCCGCGCACAGCAGGCCCAGCAGGGCGGCGACGATGGTCTGCGCGAAGGCCGCGATGCCCAGCTCGTTGGCCAGATCGGAGGTGGCGCCGGCGGCCGCGCCCTCGGTGGCGTCGAGCTGCTTGTAGATGGCGTCGTTGGTGCCGCGCCAGATCGCGGCGTCGATCAGGACCTTGCCGGGTCGCGTGGTGGAGAGCGTCTCCTCCATGGCGTACAGGGTGCGGTAGGTCTCGCTGTCGAAGATCTGCCGGAACTGCTCGTTGTGCGGCGCGGGCAGCGAGCCCAGCGCCTCGTCGTGGACCTGGCGGCGGGCGCCGATGGTGCGCAGCAGCTGGTTCTGCTCGGCGACGGTGACCCGCCCGTCGGCGACCACGCTGCTGATCACGGCGTCCTCGCGGGCCATCATCTCGCGGGCGCGGCTGATGGCGAAGATGCCGTGGGCGAGTTCGGCCAGGTCGGGGTCGGCCAGCTTGGTCATCGGGGTGAAGGCCCGGTAGAGCCTGTCGACGATCTCGGAGTAGTCGCGCACCACGGCGAAGGGCTCGGCCTTGCCGCTGTCGACGTCCAGCCGCAGCTGGGGCAGCGTGTTCAGCGCGGCGACGAAGGCGTCGACGTTCTGCAGCTGGTCCGGGGGCAGCTCGTCGCGCAGCTTGCTGCCGGTCAGGCTGCCGCGGAACTGCTGCTCGCGCTCATCGGTGCTCTTGCGCTGGTCGCTGAGCAGGACCGAGCCGGGCTTCTCGGCGACCGACAGCCGCCGCTCCCTCTGGATCTCGACCATGAGGCGTTCGCCGAAACCGCCGAAGACCTGCTCGTAGTTGCGGGCGGCCAGCAGGTTCAGCGCGTCCCCGGCGCTGACCGCCACTCCGAATACGGAGAGGCCGGTGATGGCCACCAACGGCACCACTGCCAGGGTCATGATCTTGGCGCGAATGCTCCAGCCACGGTTTCTCACACTGACCACGTCCAAGGTACGGCTCACCGCGACGTCAAACATCGTGTCCCGGGGGCCAACCGGTGCACGAAGCGGAACCATGACACGCCACAGGTCGCTATCTGACAATGCCTCCGGGCAGTGAACCTAGTCGGCTCTTGAGTTCCTGTCCACTGCGGTGGATGTCCATTGTGGACAAGGTCACTTAAGGCGATGGAGTGCTTGCTTTGGGTGTACCGGCTTGGCGCGCTCGCGAGCCGCCCGGCACACTGTCGCACGGCATCCCGTCACCTCTGGAGGATCATCGATGGGCGACATCGTCACCGTGGTCTCGGCGGCACTGTCCGTGCTCGGCGCGATCGTCGCCGGCGTCATGACCACCTGGTCGGCGCGCCGCAACGCCATGTTCGAGCACCGGCTGGCGGCCGAACGCCACGAGGCCAGCAAGGCCGAGCAGGCCCAGGAGGTGATCAGCCGGTACCGCGAGCCGCTCCTGCTGGCCGCGTTCAACCTGCAGTCCCGCCTGCACAACGCCGTCGGCGGCGTCTACATGACCGAATACCTGAACCACCCCGACGAGGACGAGCGCCGCTACGCCCGGGACTACACCGTCTACGTGCTGGCCGACTACTTCTGCTGGGTCGAGATCATCCGGCGTGACCTGCGGTTCCTCGACCTCGGCGACGAGGACAGCAACCGCACCTTCCACCGGCACCTCAACCTCGTCGGCACCGCGTTCTCCTCGATGAAGCTGCCGGGCAACCACTTCCGGCTGTTCAAAGGCCAGCAGCGCGCCATCGGCGAGCTGATGATCGTCACGACCGGCGGCCGGGCCGACAGCATGACCTACCCGGCGTTCTGCTCGCAGCTGGACAACAACGACGAGTTCCGCCGCTGGTTCCGCCGGTTGGTCGACGACGTCGCCGAGGTCGTGGCGCAGGACTGGGCGGGCAACGAGCGGCTGATCAGGGCACAGCACGCGCTGATCGACCTGATCGACTTCCTGGACCCCGCACGCACCCGGCTGCCCGACGACCGCGCCAAGCTGCTCGAACCGCCGCCCGCGCAGCTGCCGGCGGCGGGCACTCCGGCGGCGTCGGTCCCGGTGCCGGCCCACCTCGGGACGGTGTAGCCCGAGCCGGCCGGTGCCGCCGGAAACGGGGCAGGCCACGCCGACCGGTGGAAACGGGAACGTCCGCCCGGCGCCGGACGGACCTCCCCGCCCGTGTCCTGACACGACACGGTGCGAGCGCGTGAGCGGCCGGGCCCGGCTGCTCACGATGCACGGCGGTTCAGCGAGCGGCGGAGTGCGGCCGCCGTGCCGCCCGGCGCGTCACCGGGCGGCCAGGTCCGGGCGTTCGGACGCCGACGGGTCGGCGGGCAGGACCGGGGGAGACCCGGCCGCCACCCAGGCCGCGCAGACCGCGTCCGCGGCGGCCGTGGCCTGCGCGGGGGTCAGCTGCGACGTGACGACCCCGCAGGCGCCGTCGGTGATCGTCACCGTCAGCGTGCCGCCGGAGGCCAGTGGCAGCACCAGCGTGCCGCCCGCGCCCCAGCCCAGGTCCATCGGCAGCTCCGCCAGCGCGACCCCGGCCGGCAGCGCGCCCGACACGGCGTCGACCGCGCTGCCCAGCGGGAAGCCCACGGCCAGCTGCGTACCGGCGTTCGGGTCGAACACCGGCTCCACCGACGGCGACGGCTGCGCGGTGACCTGCGCCGGCGGCGCGCTCGGCCAGACCGCCACGGCGACCGCCCCGGCCAGCAGCGGCGTCAGCGCGAGCGCGCCGATCGCCGCGTACCGGCGGTTGCGGCGGCGTGCCCCGCGCCGCTCGATGTCGGCGGTGCCCGCGGGCAGGTCCGGCTCGTCGGCGACCAGTTCGGCCAGCGCGGACCGTACGTCCTGGTGTTCTGTCATGCGGGTTCTCCTTCCAGGGCGCCGGAGCGTGCCAGCGCCTCGCGTAGGTGGGCCAGGCCGCGGGAGGCCTGGCTCTTGACGTTGCCCGTGCCGCACCCCAGCGCCGCCGCGGTCTGCTCGACCGACAGGTCCTCCCAGTAGCGCAGCACCACGACCGCCCGCTGCGACGGGTGCAGCCCCGCCAGTGCCCGCAGCAGGACGTCGCGGGTGCCGTCGTCGTGCGGGTCGGCGGCCGCCGGCTCGGGCAGCTCGGCGGTGGCCACCTCGCGCCGCCACTTGCGGCGGTGCGTGGCCAGGTAGCCGTTGACGAGCATGCGGCGCACGTACGGTTCGACGTCGCCGCCGGCCCGCACCCGCCGCCAGTGCACGAACAGCCCGGCCAGCGCGTCCTGGACCAGGTCGTCGGCCAGGTGCCAGTCCCCGCACAGCAGGTACGCCGTGCGGCGCAGGGCGGCCCGCCGGGAGCCGGCGTATTCGCGGAAGTCGTTCATCCGCCCACCCCGGAACCGGGCCGGTGGTCTCGCTCGTGACTGTCGCTCATGCCGACTTCATGCGAACAGGTGGCGCGGGGGTTGCACGGGCCGCGACCGTCGTTGTCGGACGGGGTGGCTACGGTGGCGCGCATGTCCGAACCGACCGAGCCGCCCTGGACCGCCGAACAGGTCCAGGGGCTGGCCCCCGACGCGTCGTCGTTCGCCGCGGCCCGCAAACTCGCCGGGGCGTCCGGCTGGAGCGCCACCGGCCACGGCGGCACGCCGCTGGGGCTGTGGGGCCTGTGCAAGGGCAGCGGCAGCACGCCGTACCAGATCTGCGTGGATCTGGTCGAGCCCGCCTACCGCTGCTCCTGCCCGAGCCGCAAGTTCCCCTGCAAACACGCCCTCGCGCTGCTGCTGCGCTGGTCGTCCGGCCAGGTCGCGGCCGAGGAGCCGCCGCAGTGGATGACCGAGTGGACCACCTCCCGCGAGGCCCGCGCCGAGAAGAAGGCCCAGCAGGCCGCCGCGCCGCGCACCGAGGCGCAGGAACGCGCCGCGCAGCGCCGCGCCGACAAACGCGCGGAGTCCGTCGCCGCGGGCATCGCCGAGCTGCGCACCTGGCTGTCCGATCAGGTCCGGCACGGCATCGCCGGGCTCGACCAGGCCGGCTACCGCCCGTTCGAGCAGGTCGCGGCCCGGCTCGTCGACGCCCAGGCCCCCGGTCTGGCGGGCGCGGTGCGCCGGCTGGCCCCGGTGCCCAGCTCCGGCCCCGGCTGGGAGCAGCGGCTGCTGGGCGAACTGTCGCTGCTGCACCTGCTGGCCGGCGCCGCCGCGAACCCCGAGGCGCTGCCCGAGGACCTGGCCGCGACCGTGCACAGCCGGGTCGGCCAGGCCGTGCCCACCGAGCAGGTCCTGGCCGGGGCGCCGGTGCGCGACCGCTGGCAGGTCGTCGGCACCCGCGACGACACCGAGGACAAGCTGACCAGCCGCAGGGTATGGCTGCGCGGCCGCGACACCGGACGCCCCGCGCTGGTGCTGTCGTTCGCGATGCCCGGCCAGGCGCTGCCCGTCGACCTGGTGCTCGGCACCGAACTCGACGCCGAGCTGACCTATTACCCCGGTGCCGCCCCGCTGCGCGCCCTGGTCGCCGCCCGCCACGGCGCGCCGGCGCCGTGCCCGGCCCCCGGCCCGGCGCAGACCGTCGCGCAGGCCCTCGACGAGGTCGGCGCGGCCCTGGCCGGCGACCCGTGGTTGTTCCAGTGGCCGGTGCTGCTGCGCGGCGTGCTCGCCCCCGGTAGCCCGTGGCACCTGATCGACCCCGACGGCGACGCGCTGCCCCTGGACCCGGCGCTCGGCGAGCCGTGGCGGCTGGCCGCCGTCGCGGGCGGACACGAGATCACCCTCGCCGCCGAGTGGGGCCCGGCCGGGCTGCGCCCGCTCGCGGTGTACGACGGCACGGAGGTGGTCCGCGCATGACGCCTTATATCTACGGCGTGGCTCGCGTCCTCGCCGAAGGAGCAACGCCCATGAGGTCTCACCTCAACCACACGCAGCCGACCGCCGAGCAGAAGGGGCCGCGGGCATGAGCACGAGTATCTGGTCCGATCTGATGTCCAGCGCGCTCGTCGGCACCGACCGGCGCAGGCCGGTGCTGAGCGGCTTGGACGGTCCGCCGGCGGGGACGCTGTCTCCGATCGGGACCGAACTGGACCCTGACGGGCTGCTGTCCGCCGCGGCCGCGGTGACCGTCACCCGCCGCGCGGGGCAGGTTCCCGCCCGGACGCAGCGTCCCGACCCGGCCACCGCCGAGACCGCGCCGTACGCGTCCGCCGCCGCGCAGCAGCGGCTCGCGGCGCTGCTGTCCGGTGGGGACGCCGAACTGGACCGGACCACGACCCGGGACCTGGCCGGGGAGTGGCTGCGCATCGCCGCCGGGCGCGGCCTGCTCGCCGAGCCCGGCCTGCTGGTCGCGCTGCTGGACCTGGGCAGCTCCGACTCCTCGGTGCGCCCCGTGGTGCGCGCCGTCGGCGGGACGCGGTTGGGCTGGCTGGCCCTGCAGGGGCCGGGCCGCTGGGCCTGGGCCGTGCAGCCGGAGGACGCGGCGCAGCCGGCCGACTGGGACACCGGCCGGGCCGCCGACCGGGTCCGCTACCTGGGCGAGCTGCGTGCCCGCGACGCCGCCGCCGGGCGGGACCTGCTGCTGGAGGCGTGGCCGCAGGAGAAGGCCGCCGACCTGGCCGCGCTGATCGCCGCGTGCGGCGCCGGGCTCGGACCCGACGACGAGCCGTGGCTCGAGAAGGCCCTCGACGACCGCCGGGCGCAGATCCGCGAGGCCGCCGCGCGGCTGCTCGCCGTGCTGCCCGGGTCGGCGTGGCGGCAGCGCATGGCCGAACGGGCGCTGGCCTGCGTGCACGTCGCCGCACGCAAGCTGGTCGCGACGGCGCCGACCGAGTGCGACGAGTCGATGCGCCGCGACGGGATCAGCGTCAAACCGCCGCAGAGCGTCGGCGAGCGCACCCACTGGTTCCGCCAGATCATCGAGTACGCGCCGCTGGACTGCTGGACGGCGTTCGACGAGACCCCGGCCGGGCTGCTCAGCCGCAAGTTCGACGACACCTGGGGCCATGTGCTGCGGGCCGGGCTCAACCGCGCCGCGATCACGCAACGCGACGGGGCGTGGGCCGCCGTGCTCATCCACGAGGGGCTCGGCCGCCGGGACATGAACGAGCTGCGGGAACTCGCCGCGGTCATGCCCGAACAGGACCTGGCCGAGCTGATCGCGGCACAGCTGCGGCGCGAGGTCGACATCGCGACCCGGCTGCTCGACGTGCTGCCCACGCCGTGGGCCGCGCCGGTCCCCGAAGCCGTCCTGGAGTGCCTGGCCGACACCCAGCGCCGCCGCTCCGGCTGGTGGCAGCTGCTGCGCCACGCCGAGTGGGGCTTCGACCCGGCGTACGCGCCGCAGGCCCGCGCCCTGCACGACTCCCTGCCGATCCCGGACCAGCAGCTGCTGGTCCGCTTCATCACCATGCTGCAGATCCGCCACGACATCCACCAGGAGCTCTCATGACCGCCACCCTCGACGCCACGCCCACGGTGCTGCGCCCGCACGCCGAGCAGCTCTACGCCGCCGAGCTGGAGCAGCTCGCCGCAGCCGACGACCTGCCCCGCCCGCCCGGCTGGCGGCTGTCCCCGCAGGCCGTCGTGACGTACCTGCTCGGCGACGGCAAGGACGTCAGCGCGAAGTACATCGGGCCGCGGCGGCTGATGGAGGTCGCCGTGGCGACGCTGGCCACCGACCGGGCGCTGCTGCTGCTCGGCGTGCCCGGCACCGCCAAGACGTGGGTGTCGGAGCACCTGGCCGCGGCGGTCAGCGGCGACTCGACGCTACTGGTCCAGGGCACCGCGGGCACCCCCGAGGAGGCGATGCGGTACGGCTGGAACTACGCCCGGCTGCTCGCCGAGGGCCCGACCGCCGGAGCGGTGGTGGCCAGCCCGGTGATGCGCGCGATGCGCACCGGTGCGATCGCCCGGATCGAGGAGCTGACCCGGGTGCCGTCCGACGTGCAGGACACGCTGCTGACGATCCTGTCGGAGAAGACGCTGCCAGTGCCGGAGCTGGGCGAGGAGGTGCAGGCGGTCAAGGGCTTCAACGTCATCGCGACCGCCAACGACCGCGACCGGGGCGTCAACGAGCTGTCCAGCGCGCTGCGGCGGCGCTTCAACACCGTCGTGCTGCCCGTGCCGGGCACCGTGGAGGAAGAGGTGGAGATCGTCGCGCAGCGGGTCGCGTCGCTGGGCAAGGCCCTGGAGCTGCCGGCCGTGCCGGACGCGATCAGCGAGATCCGCCGGGTGGTGACCGTGTTCCGGGAGCTGCGCGAAGGGCTGACCGCGGACGGGCGTACCAAGCTGAAGAGCCCCAGCGGCACCCTGTCCACCGCCGAGGCGATCTCGGTGATGACCAGCGGTATGGCCCTGGCCTCGCACTTCGGCGACGGCACCGTGCGGGCCGCCGACGTCGCCGCGGGCATCCGCGGGGCCGTGGTCCGCGACCCCGTCTCCGACGCCGTCATCTGGCGGGAGTACCTGGAGACCGTGGCGCGTGAGCGCGACGGCTGGAAGGACTTCTACCGCGCCGCCCGGGAGGCGGAGTGAGCACCGACCGGGTGCACGTCTTCGGCGTACGCCACCACGGCCCGGGTTCGGCCCGGGCCCTGGTGCGCGCGCTGGACGAGCTGAAGCCCGACATCATCCTGGTGGAGGGGCCGCCCGAGGCCGACGGGCTGGTCGCGCTCGCGGCCGACGAGCGGCTCGAACCGCCGGTGGCGCTGCTGGCGTACCCGACGAACGCGGCCAAGGGCGAGCAGGGCCGCAACGCCTCGTTCTGGCCGTTCGCCGTGTTCTCGCCGGAGTGGCAGGCGCTGCGCTGGGCCGTCAGCCACGACGTGCCGCTGCGCTTCTGCGACCTGCCCGCCGGCCACCGCTTCGCGGCCCGCGCCGCCGAACCGGCCGGCCCACTCGACGGGACCACCCCGGCGGACCCGGCTGCGGAGCCGGGCGACCTGCCCGAGGGTGAGGCGGCCGAGGAGGAGCTGCGGGTCGATCCGATCGCCGGGCTCGCCCACGCGGCCGGGTACGACGACCCGGAGCGCTGGTGGGAGGACGTGATCGAGCACCGGCGCGACGTGCCGCCGTTCGAGGCCGTGGCCGAGGCGATGGCGGCGGTCCGCGAGGTCGCCCCGGCGATCAGCGAGGACCTGGTGCGCGAGGCGTACATGCGCCAGGTGCTGCGCGCCGCGCTGAAGGAAGGCCACCAGCGCGTCGCGGTGGTCTGCGGCGCGTGGCACGTGCCCGCGCTGGCCGGCGACCTGCCGCCCGCTAAGGACGACGCGGCGCTGCTCAAGGGCCTGCCGAGCATCCCGGCGACGGTGACGTGGGTGCCGTGGACGCACGGGCGGCTGGCGTCGTGGAGCGGCTACGGCGCGGGCGTCACCGCGCCCGGCTGGTACCACCACCTGTTCACCGCCGAGGACCAGCCGGTCGAGCGGTGGCTCGTCGGGGTCGCCGGGGTGCTGCGCGACGAGGACCTCGCGGTCTCCAGCGCGCACGTCATCGAGTCGGCGCGCCTGGCCGACACCCTCGCCGTGCTGCGGGGACGGCCCGTGCCCGGCCTGGCCGAGGTCACCGAGGCGACCCGGGCGGTGCTGTGCGAGGGCGACGACACCCGCCTGGAGCTGGTGCAGCGGCGGGTCGTGGTGGGGGAGCGGCTGGGCGCCGTACCCCCGGATGCCCCGGCGGTGCCGCTGGCCCGCGACCTGGACGCGACCGCCCGCCGGCTGAAGCTCAACCAGCAGGCCCTGGTCACCGACCACGACCTCGACCTGCGCAAATCCAACGACCTGGACCGCAGCCGGCTGCTGCACCGGCTGCGCCTGCTCGGCGTCGGCTGGGGCACGCCCGTGCAGCGCAAGTCGGGCAAGGGCACCTTCTGGGAGTCCTGGCAGCTGCAATGGCACCCCGAGTACGCGGTCGACCTCATCGCCGCCAGCGCCTACGGCACCACCGTCGAGCAGGCCGCGACCGCCAAGGCCGTCGAGGCCGCCGCGGACGCCGACCTGGCGGCGCTGACCGGGCTGCTGGAGTCGTGCCTGCTCGCGCAGCTGCCCGCCGCGCAGCCCGCGGTGCTGCGCCGGCTGTCCGACCGGGCTGCCGTCGACACCGACGTCGCGCAGCTCATGGCGGCCGTGCCGGCGCTGGCCCGCACCCTGCGCTACGGCGACGTACGCGCCACCAGCACCGACGCGCTCGCCGAGGTGCTGACCGGCCTGGTCACCCGGATCCGGCTGGGCCTGCCCGGCGCGCTCACCGGCCTCGACGACGACGCGGCCCGCGCCATGCGTATCCACCTCGACGCCACGCACGAGGCGCTGAGCCTGCTCGCCGAGCGGCTGCCGCTGCGTACGGAGTGGCTGGACACCCTGGCCCGGCTCGTGGACCGGCCGGACCTGCCGGGCCTGCTCGCCGGGCGGCTGCTGCGGCTGCTGCGCGACGCGGGCACCCTCGACGCCGACGCCGCCGAACTGCGGCTGGCCCGCGCGCTGACCGTCGGCGTGCCGCCGGTGACCGCGGCCGGGTACGTCGAGGGCTTCCTGTCCGGCGGGGGACTGCTGCTGGTGCACGACGAGGCGCTGCTGGCCCTGACCGACCGCTGGCTGTCCGGCCTCGCCCCGGACGTGTTCACGGCGGTGCTGCCGCTGCTGCGGCGTACCTTCGCCGCGTTCGCGGCACCGGAACGGCGCGCGGTCGGCGAGCAGGTCCGGCGGCTGGGCAGTGGCGGCACGCGGCCGCAGTCCGATGTGGATGACGTCGAGCTGGACCCGGCGCGGGTCGCGCGGGTGCTGCCGACGCTGGAACTGCTGCTCGCAGCGGGAAGGGGAGCGCGGTGAGCGACGAGGAGCGGCTGCGCCGGTGGCGGCTGGTGCTCGGCGGCGAGGGCGCCGAGGGCACCGGAGTGACGCTGGCCGGAGTGGACAAGGGCATGGACGAGGCCCTGGCCGCGCTGTACCGCGACGGCGGCGGCGACGGCGGTTCCGGGCGCAGCGCCGGGCTGGGCGGCTCCGCGCCGAAGGTGGCGCGCTGGCTCGGCGACATCCGGCAGTACTTCCCGTCGACGGTGGTGCAGGTCATGCAGGCCGACGCGATCGAGCGGCTCAACCTGACCCGGCTGCTGGTCGAACCGGAGATGCTGGAGGCCGTCGAACCGGACGTGCACCTGGTCGGCACGCTGCTGTCGCTGAACAAGGTGATGCCGGACAAGGCGCGCACCACCGCGCGCATGGTCGTCGCGAAGGTCGTCGCGGAGCTGGAGCGCCGGGTCGCGCAGCGCACCCGGGCCGCGATCACCGGCGCGGTCAACCGGGCCGCCCGGATCACCCGCCCGCGCCACCGCGACATCGACTGGAACCGCACCATCCGCGCCAACCTCAAGCACTACCAGGCCGAACACCGCACCGTGGTGCCGGAGCGGCTGATCGGCTACGGCCGGTCCACCAAGGCCGTGCAGCGTGACGTGGTGCTGTGCGTGGACCAGTCCGGTTCGATGGCCGCGTCGGTGGTCTACTCCGGAGTGTTCGCCGCGGTGCTCGCGTCGATGAAAAGCCTGCGCACGTCCCTGGTGGTGTTCGACACCGCGGTTGTGGACCTCACCGACCAGCTGCACGACCCGGTCGAGGTGCTGTTCGGCACGCAGCTGGGCGGCGGCACCGACATCAACCGGGCCATCGCGTACTGCCAGGGCCTGATCACCCGGCCCCGGGACAGCATCTTCATCCTCATCAGCGACCTCTACGAGGGCGGGGTGCGCGCGGAGATGCTGCGCCGCGTCGCCGCGATGACCGCCGCCGGGGTGCAGGTGATCGTCCTGCTCGCACTGTCCGATGAAGGCCAGCCTTCGTACGACCACAGCAACGCCTCGGCTCTGGCGGCGATGGGGGTCCCGTCGTTCGCGTGCACACCGGACGCGTTCCCGGAGTTGATGGCGGCGGCGATCGAACGGCGGGACCTGCAGCCGATCATCGAGAAGATGGGTCGCTGAGCCACGGATCAGCCAAAACGCACGGACCCGGCCGCGCTGACCTGGGGAGGTTGACGGGCGCGGCCGGATCACACTGATCACACCGCTTGCCGGGCGTCCGGTCAAGTCCTCCGGACGTACGGGCCCTGCTGTCCGGTGCGCTCGGCCGGGGCCGCTCACCGGCGGCCACGGCCTGGCGTTCGGCGGTGTCAGCGGGTTTTGACGTAGTGCCAGGCCTGGCTGACCACGTTGACCCCGAAGCTGTACCGCAGCGTGGTGAGCAGCACCGCGGCCACGAACACCATGCCGGCCAAGCCGATCAGCACGCGCACCAGCAACGATTGGCGTTTGACCCACTCGGTCCAGCCGCGCACCTTGTCCTTGGTGAACTGCAGCAGGTGCCGTGCCCACACGAACTCGATCGCCCAGATCGCCAGACCGCCGATCACGATCAGCCAGCCCGGCCCCGGCAGCGGGATCAGCAGGATGCCGATCGCCACCACCACGGCGCCCAGCGCACCGATGATCACTTTGAGGACGGCTCCCCCGGTCGGATTAGCCCGAACGGTCTGATGCGCTATCCGTGCCCGGTCCCGCCAGGTGCTCGAGCCCCGCGGAAAGTCCGGTTTGTCGCTCATCTCCCCACCCTTGTCAGCCATGTCGCCGGGGTCGCGGAATCACCCGTCACCAACCCCGATGACTGGACGTTACCGGAGTGTGTCGACGGTCTTGGCCGGCATCGCACGATCGGCAATACCGGGCAAAAGCACGGCATCTTACTCCCTGTGGTGGGTCCGTGCCCACGTAATCATCGATCTTCCCGCTATCGGGTGAGATCGTACGATGACGGAGCGTATAGGGGAGGGTCACCTTGAGTATGGGAGGGGCGGGGCGGTCAAGCTCCGCCGCAGTGCCGGGGGGAGTACGTCCATGAGTGCTATCCGTCCTACGACCGTCGAGGTCGAGACATCGTTGCGGCTGGTCGCGCCCGACGCGACCTCGCTTCCGGTGCGGGCGAGTCTTCGCTACGACCCGGTCGACCCGTACGCGGTGCATGTGCTCTTCCACGCCGAATCCGCCGGCGGCGAGGCGGTGAGCTGGTCGTTCGCCCGTGAACTGCTGGTCACCGGACTCGACGAACCGGCCGGCATCGGCGACGTGCGGGTCTGGCCCTGGGCCACCCCGCGCGGCGACTTCGTCGCGCTCGCCCTGTCGTCGCCCGACGGCAACGCGCTCTTCGAAGTCCCACGAAGCGTGCTCGTACGCTTCCTGCGCCGCACCTACGTCGTGGTACCCCGCGGTCGCGAGACCGACCACCTCGACGTCGACGCGGCAGTCAACCGGCTGCTCGCCGGTCGATGATCAGCAGCTGACCAGCGACGGTCAGCCCTGATGATCACTCCCTGAGCCAGGCAACTCCGACCGGAGCATCCGGTCAGCACTCCGGCGAGGTGCTCGCGATGAGCACCTCGTCTCGTGCTGTCTGGGGGAGTTTGTCCGGTACGACACGCGGGAGGGGTACCGAGATGCGCCGGGTGCCGCAGGTGCTGTAGAGTTCCATTCCGTTGCGGGCGATTGGCGCAGCGGGAGCGCGCTTCCTTCACACGGAAGAGGTCACTGGTTCGATCCCAGTATCGCCCACAGATAGTTGCACGTCAGAAGCTCGCTAGCGATCAACGCTAGCGAGCTTCTTCGATTGGGTCTGGTGCTTCGGCTAGGTGGTCGTCGCTGGTTGCGACAGTCAACTGGGCTTTGGTCGGTCCGCGGGCCGATGCGATGCCCCGTCTGCGGCGAGGCCGAGCCCCGGCGCTGAACGGGCAGTGATCGCTACGTACCTGCCGGCGGCGTTGGCTGACCGGCTTTTCAACAAACACCCAAGCCGCCCCTCCAGCGGTCGCCTTCTGCGCGTGTATGAGATGTGCCAGTGATGTTGATGGGCCAGTGATGACAGCCGGTCCGGCGGATTCGTTCCGGGAATACGTGCACGCGCGCCTGGGGACGCTTGTGCGTGCGGCGTTCCTGCTGACCGGCGACTCGTATCTGGCGGAGGACCTGGTTCAGCAGACGCTGGCCAAGGTTGCCTCCCGCTGGGAACAGATCGTCGCGGACGGGAACCCGGACGCCTACGTGCGGCGCGTCCTGTACCACCAGCATGTCTCCTGGTGGAGAAGGTGGCGACGGGAGCCGCTGCCGGTCGCCGCCGTGCCGGAGGCCGCCGGGGCGGACCCCCACGGGCCGACGACGACGGCGATCGCCGTTCGCCAGGCGCTGGCCAGGCTGGCCCCCAGGCAGCGGGCCGTGCTGGTGCTGCGCTACTTCGAGGACTTGACCGAAGCACAGACGGCACAGGTCCTGGGTGTGTCGACGGGCACCGTGAAGAGCCAGGCTCGTGATGCGCTGGCCCGTCTACGTGCCGTCGCCCCCGAACTGGCTGACCTGCAAGAGGTGTCGAAATGACTACAACGCTGCATCGAGTTCTGGTTGATCTCGCCGGCGAGGCGCCCAGCGTGCGCATGCCGGAGGACCTGTGGCGGCGCGGACGTCGCCTCCGCTGGCGGCGCCGGGCCGCAGGGATTCTTGCCTGCCTGCTGGTGAGTATGACCGCGATGTGGCTGCCGTCGCCGAATGTGACCGGGTCGCAGTTCGCCGGTACTGACGACCGTACGCTGCCAGCCTGGGCCGCCCAGCCCTACCTGTGGCAGCAGACGTTCAGCGAGGATCCGAACGGGCCGGCGAAGCTTGTGTTCGAGACAGGGCACAGTCTCGATCTGGATACGTCGCTGGTGGTCGTGGGCCGGGACGACTCCTTCCGGCTGGTCTACCTCGACCCCGGCGAGTTGATGGGCAGTTTGTCGCCAGACGGCCGCTACCTCCTGGGCGACAACCTTGTCGACCTGGTCACCGGGCAGTCCCGCAAGCTCAGTCCTGCCGTCTCGTCACATTGGCCAGCCGTGTGGTCGCCCGACAGCCAAAGCGCCGTCGCCGTTATCGGGCAGGACGACGTGGTGCCAACCACCGGCCCGAACGGTGAGCGGATCAACGATTCGACGCGTTTGGACAACATCGTCATCGTCAGCGTGCCGGACGGCAGTCTACGGGTCGTCCACGTGGCTGAGGCAGACGTCTTCCGGGCGGCGTTCTCGCCTGACGGCACCCGGGTGGCCATCGCCGTCGGCCGCGACGCACAGAACAAGGAGTTGCTCATCCTGGACGTTGCGACCGGCGCCGTGCAACGTGCGGTGTCGCTCGGCGAGCGGCAGCAGATCGCGGGCAGCGCCGCCTGGTCGCCGGACGGCAACCGACTGATCCTCACATTCATCGAGGGATGCCTTACGGCGCCGTCCTGCGACGGGCCCACCCCTGACCGGCCGGCCCGGCAGCGGTTCCACCTGCAACAGCTCGATGTCGACACCGGAACGGTCACGGACGAGGCCGTCCGTGGCCTGCAAGATCGACCGAACCTCATCGCCTGGCGGCAAGGCGCTCCGGTCCTGTCGGTTACCAACGACGCGGACAACTCATGCGCCATCGTGCGTCTCCCGGCCGGCCAGAGCCCCGAGACTCTGCCACTGCGGGCGGCGGGGTACGGGTGCCCGAGCTATCCCCGCAATGCACTGGAGCAGTGGACCCTCGATGGCCCACAGCTGACGCCGTCGCCTTGGCAAGCGCAGAACTGGGCCTACGTCGTGCTGGGGCTCATCGTACTGACCGGCGCGGCGCTCGTTGTGAAGCTGGGCCGGCGGTGGAGACGGCGGTCGATGACACAACGTTCCAGGGTCGCCCCTGAGCCTCCGCGATAGTGTGCCTGGCGCCGGACCAGATCATGGACCAACTTGTCGCCCGATACGGCATGGGCCATGCAGTCAAGACCATGCGTAGCGTTCGATGACTCTTTTATTATCCAATCGGCAGGTCAGCCGCTATGGCCAGCCGACCCAATGGGGAGCAGTTTTGGGATGTATCCGGCCGGGGATTCAAACCTGCGCCGTCTGTACTCACATCCTGCGGGTTCGTACTGGCGTTACGGTCACAGCCGGACCGTGAGCTGCAGGAACGCGGTTCGGATTCTGCCGGGTATGGTCCACAGATAGTTGCAGGTCAGAAGCTCGCTAGCGATCAAAGCTAGCGAGCTTCTTCGATTGCCGGTGGGCAAATCTGCTCCACGATCCCCCACATCAGTGAGCGAAGCGCCACTTGATCCTTACGCCGTTTCGCTGTGTGCCTGGACAGGCCGAGTCCGGCCCCGGTGACGTCGAACGCGTAGCCGCCGGTGAACCCGTCCGGAGACCGCGACCGTGCAGACCGATCCGCCGCCACGCTCCGCCGGAACCGATGCCGAGTACCAGGCCACCCATATCTGGTCGTCCTCCGTAGCCGCGGTGCCTGGGAGGCTCCCTGAACAAGCCGTTGATCGGTCAGCTGGGCGGGACGTGCCAACGGACTTCTTCGAGTCGGTGGCCCGAAGGGTAGGGCACGGCCACGTCCGCTGATTGTGGATGGTCGACTGACCGCTCGTTCCCGACTGATGCGCCGATGCCGGGGTGGCGCAGATGCGTGGTCTTCTTTTCCTTCTGCGTAGCGCGTAGAGAAGCTGCACCATAATTCGGGGAGGGCCCTTGTCCACGCCATGGCACGTTCCAGGAGCCGGTAGCAGCAAGCCGCGGTCGGGGAATCCGTTCGACGACGTTGAATGGGTCATGGGCAAGCTCAATGCTGCGATCGACAGCGAGTTCAGCAAGCTGGGCGAGCTCAACCTGATGATCCTGGGTCGCGTGGGAGCCGGCAAGACCACCCTGGTCAACACCGTGTTCGGCGCGGAATTGGGAGTCACCGGTGTCGGTGGTCGATCGGTGACCCAGCACATCGACCTTCACCGCCCGGAGGGCAGCCTCGTGGGTATCTTCGATACCAGGGGCCTGGAGATGGGCCCGTATAGCGAGGACATTCTGCGGGAGATCCGCGAACTAGTCACCGAGACCAGGCCCGGCAAGGCCAACCCGGTCCACGCGATCTGGTACGTCGTGAACTTCGCCGACAGCCGCTTCGAGGAGATGCAGGAGAACTTCGTCCGCGAGCTCGGCGATTCCGGCTTGCCCGTGATTCTCGTGATGAGCAAGGTGCCGCTGCTACCTGGCGGCGGTGCCATCGCCCCGGAGGCGCTCGAGTTCGGAAAGAAGATCGAGGACCTCGGCCTGCCGCTGTCGCCGAGCAATCGGGTCGTGTTCACCTCCGCGATCGCGACGCCCTGGTGGCCGGCGCACGGCGTGGCCGAGCTGATCAACCTCACCGCCGAGGTGCTGCCGGAAGCCTCCCGCCGGACCCTGGAGGCGTTGCAGCAGTACGACCTCGCGCACAAGCGCAAGAAGGCCTGGGCCACCATCGGAACAGCTGCCACCGCTGCGGCCGGGATCGGGGCGGTGCCCATCCCGCTGGCCGACGCGCCCTTCATCGCCGCGACGCAGATCACGATGATCGGCACCATCGCCGTGCAGTACGGCCTCAGCCTGCCCAAAAAGCGCGTCGCCGCACTGGTCGCCGCCGCCCTCGGGCCGGGCGCGGCAACGCTGATAGGCCGGTACGCCGCCACCGGGCTCATCAAACTGGTGCCCGGCGTCGGCAGCGTGGCGGGGGCGCTGTTCAACTCCAGCACCGCCGCGATGCTCACGGTCGCCATGGGGCGGGCCTGGATGGAGGTCTGCGAGTCCCTGCAGTCCGACGACGGGACGGTGCCGCAGGACGTCGATATGGACGACCTCAAGCGACGATTCGCCGACGCCTTCCAGCGGGTCAAGGACGACGATGCCGGCAACCAGCAACCGGGCCTGGCGGCGTAGCCGGCGATGGAAGGGGGAATGACCGACGAAGATCACGATCTGACGTTCCGTCTTTGCGCCAGATGCAATCTCGTCGTCCTGCGGTCAGGAGCCGACCACTGGGTGCACCAGGCGGTAGCGGTAGCCAAGTTTACCGGTCGGGCGTGTGACGGGCCGGTCCCGGGCAGGCCCGCGAAGCCGCGGGAGGTTCGCTACGGGCTCGGCACCGACGTGCATAAGGACGCCCAATCGCTGCGGGGTGTCCTGCCGGGCTTTCCGGTCGCCGCCGGCGAGGCCGTCATCGTCGGCACCGACGGAGCCTATAAAGAGGTGACAGTCGGCGACTCGATATTGCGACCACTCTGCTGGGGATATATCGCCGACAACGGAATTTACGGCTGTGGTGCCGCGCGCATCCCCGGTCGCATCGTGGGCGATCGCGTCCTTCAAACCGAACTGCGGGCGATCTGGTGGTCGTTGCGCGAGCTATTGCCGACCCACCCGACCACCATTGTCAGCGACTCTCAGGACGCCCTCGAACTCGTGGAGGACTGGCGGCATGGAGGTGAACGCATGCCTCGCGGCTACACCCTGCAGCGCGTGTCCGACCGCAAAGCCACGATCCTTCAGCTGGCCCATCTGGTCACCCAGCACGCTGACCTGATTAGTACGCAGTGGGTACGGGGCCACAGCGGCTATCACCTCAATGAGGGCGCAGACGCCCTTGCGAAGATCGCGAGATTATGGGCGACGAAGACCGTCACCAAGAATCAGACTCGAGTGGATGCCGAAAACATCGCCCGCGACGTCCTCGCACGGCATAGGTACGCGGACCGGGACACGACTGCATCCGGCGGAACGATCCGGCCACATTGTCCGCCGATGCTCGGCGTCGCAAAGCCGAGCCGTGACGAGGCGCCCTCGGGTTCGAAAAGCGCCGTCAAATGACCAGGAACGTCGCGCACCAGGCGCGTCGGCGTCGAGGTGATCGACGGGTCGCGGGGCCTGCATTCCGCGCCGGAGGGCGGCCGGCTCTGCGCGGGTGAGCGGCTTTCGCCGCGGGTCGGCCGACGAGCTGCCCCGCGCAGCGATGCAGCTCGGCGACCTCGACGGATGCGCAGCTTGGTACTGCGCCATGGTCATGGCGTGCTTGCCCCGTACGTGCTGGCCCATGCCGCAGCCGGCGCACTGCCGGCACTGCGGGTGCCGCCCGCGGCCAGGTGGCATCGATATCGACCGATGCTGGGATCTTGGTCGTGGTGGCGGCTCGTCTTGGAGACGCATGTGAAACATCTCACATAGCACTCTCGCGCTCCCGGGGTGATCCACGCGTCGACTACTGACAGTGATCGATCGTGGTCGTGGTGTTTCCCGCCATTGATTGCTGCGAACATCTGGATCAAATTGAGTCCGGATTGGTCGAGAACGAGGGGACAGCGCGCGCGGGCTGTTTCGCATAGCGTGCCGCTCCAAGCGTTCTTGGAGGTTGGTCATGCGGGGTCTGCTCCCGGTTGGGCGGCGGAGGATGAGTCGGTCGCTCGGTGCCATGTCGGCATCGATCGTCACGACGATCGGCTTACTGGTGGTGCCGGCGTCGGCTGAAGAGCCGTCCGCGCCGTCCGCGCCGATGGTGGTCGAGTCGACTGATGGTGATGGTGTCGCCTTGCTGGCGCGGGCGCATGCGGACGCGTCGGCGGCTGCCCGCGCGTCGGGGCGGCGGGTGCAGGTCGATGAGCTGACGTCGGAGACGACGGAGGTCTGGGCGCTGCCGGAGGGTGGCTTCGAAGCGACCTTGAGCGCAGGCCCGGTGCGGGTCAGGCGGGACGGCGGCTGGGTGCCGATGGACCTGACTCTGGTCAAGGATCCTGTCGACGGTTCGATCCGGACGGTGGCCGACCCGTACGACACCCGCTTCGCGGGCGCGCAGCTTGCGGGTTCTCACGTGCTTGCCGCGTTCGGGAAGGGTGATGACCGCCTGTCGGTGGGTTGGGACGGTGCGTTGCCGGAGCCGGTGCTGCAGGCCAACAAGGCGACCTACGTCGACGCGCGGCCTGGGGTCGACCTGGTGGTGGAGGCGACTGGCACGGGTCTGGAGACCTTCCTGGTCGTGAAGAGCCCTGCTGCGGTGAATCAGGTGCGGGAGGTCGTGTTCCCGGTCACCGGCAAGAACGCGGCGTCGTTCGAGCGTGACCCGCACGGCAACGCGAAGATCGTGAACGGGTCGGGTCGCGCGGTGGCGGAGGTGCCGGCGCCGGAGATGTGGGACGCGGCTCGCACCCCGGCCAACCAGCCGGCACGCAAGAGCGTGGTGAGTTCGCGGGCGTCGGCGGTGGCGCAGCGTGCGCGGTCGCAGCAGGCCGAGCCTGGTCTGGAATTGCGGATGACCCCGGACGTGGCGTGGATGACCGATGCGGCGACCTCGTGGCCGGTGGTGATCGACCCGACGATCAATGCTCTCACCAACTCCTATGACATCTACGTCATGGAGAACGACACCACCCACAACGGTGGCAACAGCGACATGCACTTCGGGCACATCTCCACCGGAACCGCGCGAGCGTTCATCCGCTGGGACAGCACCGTGCTGGTGGGGGCTTCGATCACGTCGGCGTCGCTGCAGTTGTTCAACTACTACTCGGGAACGTGTTCGCCCCGGTCGTGGCAGGTATGGACCACCGGCTCGATCCCGAACGGGGTCCTGTGGGACAACCAGCCCCTCTGGGTCACCAATCAGAGCAGTTCGACGGCGACGACGGGCTATGACACCTCCTGCGGCGACGGATGGGTGTCGGTGGACGCCTTGAACTTCTTCCAAGCGGCTGCCACTGCCGGCGATGCGAGCGCGGACATGGGCATCCGGGCAGGGAATGAGACGGACTCGTCCTATTGGAAGCAGGTGCGCGCCAACCACGCCGATTACCTGAGCTTCGCGCCGAAGGCGACGGTGACCTACAACTCGTACCCGACGGTGGGGAGCCGGTCGACCATCCCGGCCACCGCGTGTGCGACCGGCTCCGGCCGGCCTGTGATCAACACCGTGACGCCGCAGCTGTCTGCGGTGATATCCGATGTCGACGCGGGCGCGTCGGTGAAGGCCGAATTCGAGTGGTGGGCCGTCGGCGGCGGAGCCAAGATCGGTTCGGCGGTCACCGGTGCCGCAGCCTCGGGAACGGCGTTCTCCACGACGGTGCCCTCGGGCGCTTTCACGGAGGGCGGCATCTACCAGTGGCGGGTACGCGGCAATGACGGCACCCTCAACGGCAACTGGTCTGCCTACTGTGAGTTCCAGGTGATGGTCCTGCCCCCGCCCGTGCCCGGCTGCGCGAGCGGCGTGGCCGGTGACTTCAACGGTGACGGGGTGCGCGATGTGCTCATCGCCGATCCGATGGCCACGGTGAACGGCGACGCGGAAGCGGGCTCGGTGCGGATCGTCAACGGCGCCGACGGCGCCACCCGTGCGATCACCGAGGACGACACTGAGGTGATCGGAGACTCCGAGCCCGGGGACAGGTTCGGGCAGACATTCGCGATCTATGACGCGAACCGCGACGGCTGTGCGGACGTGGCGGTCGGGGTCCCGTTCGAGGACATCGGGTCGATCATTGACGCCGGCCAGGTGCATCTGCTGTTCGGTTCGCCTTCGGGGTTGAACAAGAGCGCCAGCGCCCCGGCGATCCTGTACGAGCAGGGCACGAACGGTGTGCCGGGCACGAAGGCCGCCAACGACAACTTCGGCTTCTCCCTGGCCGCGGGCCAGACGTCGACTGCTGAGCCGTTTCTCGTGGTGGGTGCGCCCGGCGACGACGTCAACGGCAACAACGACGCCGGAGTCGTGCACTACTTCCGTGGCTCGGTGAAGGTCGCATTCGACCAGGCCAGCGGGGGCGGCAACGTCGCCGAGCCGGACGACAGGTTCGGGTACGCGCTCGCGGCGACGCCGTACCACATCGCGGCCTCGGCTCCGGGTGAGGGTAAGGACGTGAGCACGCAGTTCGCAGGTCAGGTCGATGTCTACAGCCACACCCTGACCAGCGGCGTGCCCACCAAGGCCGGTTTGGTCAACCAGGACAGTTCCGGGGTGTCCGACGCGATGGAGGCCGGTGACACGTTCGGTAAGTCGATCGCGATGGCACCGTTCTGGCCGGCAGGCGACTCGCTGCTGGTGGTCGGCGTGCCCGGCGAGGACGCCGTGCCGGGCACGGACGCGGGCATGATCCACGAGTTTCGCATGTCGGGCACGACCGTGACCCAGATCGCTTCGCTCAATCAAGAGACGTCCGGGATCTCGGGCGCCAGCGAAGCGGGCGACCTGTTCGGCGAGAAGGTGCTGGTCGTGAATACGGACCCGGGCGTTGCGCCCACCGCGGCGACGTTGCAGGTGGCGGTGGGGGTGCCTGGCGAGGATCTGGGGACCGTTCTGGACGCGGGTTCGATCCGCGTGTTCGCCGGTGGCGTCGGGACGATCACCAGTGACGTGGTGGTGGAGCGGGCGGCGACGGCGAACCTGCCGGGCACACCCGGCGTGCGGGAGCTGGTCGGTCTGAGCATGGGCGCTTCGGCGACCGAGCTTTATGTCTCGTCGCCGTACGCGAACCGGGCGGTCTGGGCCCTGCCCTGGTCGTCGCTCGCCGTCGGCACCGTGGCGGTGTCGGCGACATGGGCACCTGGTGCCGGAGGCATTCCGGCTGGTGCGGTCACGTTCGGCACGCAGGTCGGGTGAAACGGGCGATGACGCAACAGGATCAGACGAAGGTGAAGGCGACGAGCACGGTGGGGATGGCTGGTATGAGTTCGCGGTGGCGGGCACGCGGTGCGGCGTCCGCGGTGGTGGTCGGGTTGGTGGCTGCCACACTCTGGGCGGCGGCACCCGGCCGCGACCAGGGTGGCCCGCTGCAGGCGTCGGGCCCGGACGGTGCGGGGGCGGCGAGCGCGCCGTGGACCGAGCCGCAGGCGGTGGCCGCCGCCCGCAGATCGGGTAAGCAGGTGGAGGTGGCGGCCAAGGGCACCGGCCGTCAGGTGACGTACGCGAATCCGGATGGTTCGTTCACGCACGAGTCGCATGCCGCGCCGTTCCGTGTCATGCAGCACGGCAAGTGGGTGCCGGTCGACACGACCATGGTCCGGTACAAGGACGGCAGCGTCGGGCCGAAGGCGGCCGAGACGCCGATGCGGTTCTCCGGCGGCGGCGCCATGCCCCTTGCCACCATGTCGCGCGCAGGTCGCGTGATGTCGCTGTCGTGGCCGGCGGCGCTACCGGAGCCGGTGCTGTCGGGCGACGCGGCGACCTACCGGAACGTCTTCCCGGACGTCGATCTGGTCGTGCATGCCACGGCGACCAGCTACACCCACGTGCTGGTGGTCAAGACGCCGCAAGCGGCGGCCCTGCCGCAGATCAAGTCGGTGACCTACGGGCTGCAGGGCACCAATCTGACGTTCTCGGCCGACGTCGAGGGCCGTCTGGTCGCCAGGGACACAGGTTCCGGCGGTGTGGTGTTCGCGTCGCCGACGCCGAAGATGTGGGACTCCGGTGACCCGGCCGAGGCAGCAGCCGCCGATGCCGACCACGAGCCGACGAGGTCTGCTCCCGAGTCGGCGCGTCGCGCTGAGGTCGGAGTGGAGGTCGACGGCGGGACGTTGCGGTTGACTTCGGACGCGGGCCTGCTGGCGGATGCGAGTGCGCACTACCCGCTCTACATCGACCCGATGACCGCACCGACCAGCAACAGCTCGTGGGCGATGGTGGACTCCGGCTACCCGAACGAGGAGTACTGGAAGTTCGACGGCGACCGTGACCAGCGCATCGGCCTGTGCAACCGGACCGATTCCGGCAACAAGTGCAACAACTCGTACATCAAGCGTCTGCTGTACGCGATCCCGACCCCGTACCAGGACGACACCATCGTCGTGTCCAGCGCCACCTTCAAAGTGACGATGGTGGCCACCTACGACGGCTCGGCGCGCAACGCCTCGCTGTATCGGATGGGTTCGGGTATCACCTCGGCCACGAACTGGAGCAACCAGCCGGCGTGGAGCAAGAAGCAGGACACCCAGGACCCGACGGTGACCCAGGGTTCGTGCACGTCGACGAACCAGAACGTGACGTTCACCGCGACGGTGGCCGCGCAGGAGGCGGCGGCCAACAACTGGTCGACGACCACGTTCGGGATCCGGGCCGATGATGAGACCAGCAAGTACTACATCAAGCGGTTCTGCGACAACGCTGTGCTGTCGGTGACCTACAACCGGCCGCCGGCCACGCCGAGCAACCTGACGTCCAACCCCGGCGGCGCCTGCAAGACCGGCACCCCGGACAACACCTGGTACGTCTCGAGTGTGCCGAAGTTGTCGGCGTACCTGTCGGACCCGGAGACCGACGCGGCTGAGCCGCTGACCGCGACGTTCACCGTCACCTGGACCCCGCCGGGCGGCAGCCTGCAGACCAAGACGTGGACGTCGGGGGAGAAGGCCAACAAGTCGACGTTCGACTACAACCTGGCCGACGCCGCCACCGGTGCGCCGAACCTGCCGGAGAACGTGGTCGTGTCCTGGAAGGTGCAGGCATCCGACGGCACAGCCACCAGCTCGGTCAGTGCGACCTGTGGGTTCATCCTGGACAAGACCAAGCCGGTGGGTTCTGACATCGACTCGGCGGAGTTCCTCGCCGCGGACGCGGCCGACAACACGCCGGCGTGTGTGGAGTCAGGTGAGTGGATCGACGGGGTGGGTCGCTACGGCACGTTCACCTTCGACTCCGCGGCCACCGACGTCGTGTCGTACAAGTACGGCTTCGACACCAACCCGTCGCCGACCAACGTGCTGACCCCGACCACCAACGGCGGGCCGGTCAGCGTGAGCTGGGCGCCGCTGACCGAGGCGCCGCACTTCGTCACCGTGATCGCGGTCGACGCGGCCGGCAAGGAGAGCGACACCTCCGTCTGCACCTTCAACGTCGCAGCCGGGGATCCATCGATCGCACAGTGGAACCTCGCCGACGCACCCGGCTCGACCCAGGCCGTCGACGAGCGCGGCGCCAACCCCGCGTCGGCCGGGTCCGGGGTCACGTTCGGTCAGCCCGGTCCGGGCGGTGCGGCGCACCCGTCGGTGCAGCTGACGGGCAGCAGCACCGACAGCTACCTGGCGCCTTCCGCGACCGGGCTGGTCGACACGGCCCGCCCGTTCACGGTCGTCGCGTGGGTGAAGCTCGATGATCTGACCGCCTACCGGGCTGCGGTGTCGCAGGACGGCACCGGTGTCCCGGGCTTCTACCTCGGGTTCAGCCCGGTCAGCAGCAAGTGGCTGTTCGGCATCCCGGACATGGACGTCAACTCCTTCCGGGACTGGCAGGTCACCAGCACCGAGGTCGTCACCGCCCAGACCGGCTGGACCCACCTCGCCGTGGTCTTCGACCCGGTCAAGGACACCATGACGATGTACGTCAACGGCAAGCTGTCCAACACCGCCGCGGCACGCTCGCAGTGGGCCTCGCACGGCAACTTCCAGCTCGGCCGCCGTGTCACGAAGACCGGTTACGCGTGGGGCTGGAATGGCGGGCTGGCCGACGTGGCCGTATACGACCGGCTGACCACGCCTGCCGAGATCGGCGCGCTGGCCACGCCGCGACTGCAGCGGCAGGTGTACTGGTCGCTGGACAGCGCCGACGTTCCCGACGAGAGCCCTGGCGTGTTCGTCAGCGCTGAGACGGTCGTCGACGGTGCCACGCCGGACGAGACGAAGGAACTGACGCTGTACAACGGCGCCGCGCTGATGGTGCCCGACCCCGACGACCTGTTCGCCGAGCCGGCCCTGGTCGGCGCCGGGCACATGGTTCTCGACGGCGGTGACGACTACGCCGCCAGCAGCAAGCCTCTGGTCGGACAGACCGGCAGCTTCTCGGTCGCGGCACGGGCGCGGCTGGCCGCGGCGTGTGCCTCCGACCAGGTCGTGTTGTCGCAGCCGGGCGCGGAGGTCAGCCGGTTCCAGGTCAAGTGCGTCGACATCGGCGGTGGGCAGCCGCGCTGGCAGCTGAGCGTGGCCGCAGGCGACGACACCGCCACCGCGACCACGGTCGTGGTCGACGACACGCACCTGCCCGATCCCAGCGACCCGCTGGGACAGCACCTGGTCGTCACCTACAACGCGTTCACCAAGGACGTGCTGCTCTACGTCAACGGTGAGCTGGCCGCCAGCGCGAAGGGCAGCCACACCCCGGTGTGGGACGGCCCCGACAACGGCGTCCAGGTCGGCCGCGCCCTGCTGGACGGCACCACGGCCACGCCGACATACGGAGGCTACTTCTCCGGTGTCCTTGACGAGGTCCGCGTCTACAGCGGCGTGCTCGCCGAGACCACAGTCATCCGACTGGCCAGCACCACGGCCCAGTCCGACCTGTAACACCGACAGCCAGTGGCCGGCATCCCGCAGGGGCGCCGGCCACTGGCTTCACCCATCCGTATCAACCATCAAGGTGGTGCTGACGCGTGTCGTCACAACGGGGATTCCGGTTACATTTCTCACCAGGGCGGCCTATGCGTCCGTTGGCCGTGGTCATAGCCTCGGCGCTGGTGGCGGGCCTGGCGCAGGTGCCGGCACCCGCGCCTGCGGCGGCTGACGAGGGCCGTCCCGCGGTTCAGGCGCAGCCAGCTGCCGCGCAGGGCGCCGCCCTTCCGGCGGAGGCGCGTGCGCAGGATCCGACGGCGGACAAGACCATGGTGCGCGCGGATGCCGTGGCATGGCCCACGGCGGCGGCGGTCGAGATCGACGCGGTAGCGGTGGATGCGAAATTCGCCGACGTCGGCGGTCTGGCTGTGGACGTGTCCCGGGCCGAAGGGCTGTCCGGTGCGGTCTCGCGGTCTGCTCAGGGCACCCCGCAGCGGGCCCGGGTGCAGGTCTTCGACCGGCCGGTGTCGAAGCGGCTCGGGGTGGACGGACCGGTGCTGCAGGTGTCGCGCGCCGACGGTGTCGGCGCGGTCGGGCAGGTGAGCCTCTCGGTGCGGTACGCCGGTTTCGAGCACGCGATCGGCGGTGACTGGGGGGCGCGGCTGCGGCTGGTGAAACTGCCGGCCTGCGCGCTGACCTCGCCGGAGCGGGCGGAGTGCCGGAGGGCCACGCCGCTGGCCTCGGTGAACGACACGTCGGCTCGTACGGTGACCGCTGAGGTCGATGCGGCCGCCGGCGCGGCCGGCGCGACGGTCCTCGCGATGTCGGCCGGCGCCTCCTCGACGCAAGGCGACTATGCGGCGACCAAGCTGGCGCCGTCGTCGTCGTGGAGCACGGCGCTGGCGTCGGGCGGCTTCTCCTGGAGCTACCCGATCGAGGTGCCGGCCGTCCCGGGGGGCCTTCAGCCGCAGGTCGGACTGTCCTACTCGTCGCAGGCGGTGGACGGGCGCACGTCGATGACCAACAACCAGGGTTCGTGGATCGGTGAGGGCTTCACCTACGAGCCGGGCTACATCGAGCGCCGGTACAAGCCGTGTGCCGACGACGGCCACGAGAACGCCGCGGATCAGTGCTGGGCGTTCCACAACGCGACGATCATGCTCGGCGGCAGGTCCGGGACCCTGGTCAAGGTCAACGACAACCTGTGGAAGCTCTCCTCCGACGACGGCTCGAAGATCGAGCGCCTGACCGGCGCCGTCAACGGCGACGACGACGGGGAGCACTGGCGGGTCACCACGACCGACGGCACGCAGTACTACTTCGGCAAGAACCGGCTGCCGGGCTGGTCGGCGAACATGGAGGAGACCGAGTCGGTCTGGACGGTGCCGGTCTTCGGCGACGACTCCGGCGAGCCGTGCAACAAGTCCTCCGGCTTCGACGACTCCTACTGCGACCAGGCGTGGCGCTGGAACCTCGACTACGTCGTCAATCCGCGCGGCAGCGTGATCTCCTATTACTATGACCGGGAGGTCAACTACTACGCCCGCGGCGCGCGGATCACCATCGACGGGGCGAAGTACCACCGCGGCGGATACCTCGCGCGGATCGACTACGGCCAGCGCGATCAGCAGGTCTACAGCACGAAGGCGCCGGCCCGGGTGGTGTTCGGCACGGTGGAGCGCTGCATCCCGGCTGCCGGGGTGGACTGCGACGCCGAGGACCTGAACGAGGACACCGCCGCCTCCTGGCCCGATGTCCCGGAGGACCTGATCTGCGCCGCAGGCACCCACTGCGAGATCGGTCAGGCGTCGGCCTCGTTCTTCACCCGCAAGCGCCTGGTGAAGATCCAGACTGAGATCAGCAACGGCACCTCCTGGACCCCGGTCGCCTCCTGGGCTCTGGAGCACGCCTTCAAGGTCAACGACGACGCGTCCCGTACGCTGTGGCTCAAGAAGATCACCAAGTCAGGGCACCGCGACGGCGTCACGCTGACCATGCCCGCCACCGAGCTCGACGGCATCCAGCTGCCCAACCGGATCGACCTGGACGACGACGACTTCGGCCCGCTGATCCGCTACCGTCTCGCCACGGTCAAGACCGACACCGGTGCCCAGATCACGATCAAGTACAAGGCGCCGGACTGCGCCAAGGACAACCTGCCCGACCCGGAGACTTCCACCAGGCGCTGCTACCCGATCATCTGGAACCCGCTCGGCGGCGGCGAGGACGACGAGGTCACCGACTGGTTCCACAAGTACGTCGTGGACAACGTGGTCGTCGACGACCTGCTCGGCGGCTCGAACAACCTGGACATGGTCAGCGCCTACGAGTACGTCGGCGACGCGGCCTGGCGCAAGGGCGAGCCGGACGGCATCACCAAGAACGAGGACCTGAGCTGGAACAACTGGCGCGGCTACGCCAAGGTCATCGTCCGCACCGGTGACGGGCAGTCCATGCCGGGCCGGGCCGACCACTACTTCCTGCGCGGCCTGAGCGGCGGTGAGAAGGCCGACGGCAGCAAGCCGACGGTCACGGTGACGGACTCCGCCGGCACCTCCTACACCGACCACGACGAGTGGTCCGGGCACGAGCTGGAGACGGTCCTCTACAACGGGGCCGACATCGTCACCAAGACGATCAACCAGCCGTGGCGGCACGTCACCCGGACCCAGACCGAGACCTGGGGCTCCAACATCTCCGCGTTCGTCCGCACCGACGTCGTGCGGAACTTCACCGCGATGCCCGCCGACGGCCAGGGCAACCCGGTGTGGCGGGAGACCAGGACCGAGACCGAGTACGACCCCACGTGGGGCCGCCCGGTGGCCGTTGACGACCTCGGCGAGACCGGTGCCGGCAAGAGCGGCGACGACCGGTGCACCCGTACCTATTACCGGGACAATCCCACCACGTACCTGTACAGCTACGCCAACCGGACCCAGACGGTGTCGGTCAACTGCGACGTCGCCAACCCGAACCTGGCCACCCAGCTGATCTCCGCCACGCGCACCAGCTACGACCTGAAGGCCTGGGACGAGGCCCCCACCAAGGGCGTCGTCACCCGGTCGGAGAACCTTCACCACTTCGACGGCACGAACATCGTGTACACCACCGCGAGCGAGGTGACCGACGTCGACGACTTCGGCAGGCCGGAGGCGATGAAGGACGCGCTCGGGCACACCACCACGACGCAGTACGTCGACGTCAACGGGCTGGCAGCCCAGATCGCGACGACCCGTGCCCTGCCCAACTTCAGCACCACGACCGTCGTGGACCCGGCGACCGGGCAGCCGCTGTACCTGATCGACGTCAACGGCAAGCGCACCGACCTGGCCTATGACGCGCTCGGCCGGCTGACCGACGTCTGGCTGCCCAACCGCAGCAAGGCCGCCGGTGCCACCCCCAACCGCAAGTTCGGCTACCAGGTGCGCAACGACAAGACCTCGGTCGTGAGCACTTACACGATCAGGAACGACGGCACCTACCAGGTCGGCTACGAGCTCTACGACGGCCTGCTGCGACCCAGGCAGAAGCAGATGCCAGGGCCGGGCGGCTGGCTGCTTACCGACACCTTCCACGATGGCAACGGCCAGGCGTACAAGTCCAACGACGTCTACCTGGCGACCGGCGTGGCCGGGGACATACCGCTGGTGACGGCGGAAGGCGCGGTCAACGGCCAGCACACGTTCACCTTCGACGGCGTGGGCCGGGCGATCCTCGACACGTTCTCCATCGCCGGGGACGAGAAGTGGTCGGCGTCCACGACGTACGCGGGCGACCGCACGCACGTCGACCCGCCGGTCGGCGGCGTGCCGACCACCACGGTCTGGGACGCCCGGGGCCAGATGACGGAGCTGCACCAATACCACGGCGAGAGCCCGACCGGTCCCGCCGACGTCACCGAATACACCTACACCCCGGCGGGTCAGCTCGCGACGCTGACCGACCCGCAGGACAACGTCTGGCGCTACCACTACAACCAGCGCCAGCTCCAGGAGACCATCGAGAACCCCGACTCCGGCGACACCCGCTACGTGTACGACGACGCGGGCCAGGTGACCTCGGTGACCGACGGTCGCGACGTCAAGGTGTCCTACCGCTACGACGCGCTCGGCCGCAAGACCGAGACCTGGCAGGGCGAACTCGATTCCGGGCTGCAGCTGTCGGCCTGGGTCTACGACGCGCCCGGCAACCTCGGCGAGCTCTACTACAGCAGGCGCATCCACCAGGGTCAGAGCTACTACACCATCTACCTGACCCGTGACGAGCTGTACCGGCCGACGAAGACCCGCTACTCCTTCCCCAGCGCCGCGGCCGGGGTCGGCTCGCTGTTGGGCAAGAACTACGACTACTCCGCCGCGTACAACACCGACGGCACGCTGCAGTCCTTCGGCGTGCCCGCCGCGGGCGGTCTTCCTGCCGAGGCGCTGGCGGCGACCTACGACAACCTGCTCCGGCCGACCGCGCTGACCGGGGCCACCACCTATGTGACCTCGACCCTCTACAGCAACGTCGGTGAGCTGCTGCAGACCGAGCTCTACACCGGCAGCGGCAAGAAGGCCTGGCTGACCTGGCATTACGAGCGCGGCACCGGCCGCCTCTCCCGCACGAAGATCAACCGTCAGAACGTTCCCGTGTACGACATGGACGCGCAGTACACCTACGACGAGTCGGGCAACGTCCTGTCCATCGCCGACCTTCCGGTCGGCGGCACCCGTGACATCCAGTGTTTCGAGTACGACTACCTGAACCGCATCACGGCGGCGTGGTCGACCGCGAGCAGCACCAAGACCTGCGCCGACGGCGTCACGCAGACGGGCGTGGGAGGTCCGGCCCCCTACCACCACAGCTGGACCTTCGACAAGGTCGGCAACCGCGAGACCGAGACCATCCACTCGCTCACCGGCGGCACCGACACCGAGCGCACCTACGTCTACCCGGCGCAGGGCGAAGGACAGAATCGGCCGCACAGCCTGACCCGGGTCGACGAGACCGGGCCCGACGGCGACCGCACCTTCCGCTACGACTACGACGCCGGCGGCAACACCATCTGCCGCCCGAACACGACGACGACCACCAACGACTGCACCATCGGCAGCCAGGTCGCGCAGCAGTCCCTCACCTGGGACGCCGAGGGGCACCTCGCCTCGAGCACCCCGACGGGCGGCCAGCCGACCACCTACATCTACAACGCCGAGGGCACCCGGATCGCCCGCAAGGACCCGGGTGGCAACACCACGCTGTTCCTGCCGGGCATGGAACTGACCCAGACCGGCACGGTCGTCACCGGCACCCGCTCCTACGGGTTCGGCGGCCATACGGTCGCGGTGCGCAACTCCACCGGGATCTACTTCCAGGGCGCCGATCACCACGGCACCGCCAGCGCCTCGATCAAGGCCGGCGACGGTGCGATCTCCTGGCGCCGCACGACGCCCTACGGCACCTCCCGCCAGCCGACTGCGCCCGCCTTCTGGCCCGACCGCAAGGGCTTCCTCGGCGCGGAGGAGGACCCGACCGGCCTGACCCACCTCGGAGCCCGTGAGTACGATCCCCGACTCGGGCGGTTCATCAGCGTCGACCCGCTGCTGAACCCGGCCGAGCCGCAGCAGTGGCACGGCTACGCCTACGCCAGCAACAGCCCCATCATCAAGAGCGACGCGACCGGCCTGGTCGAGAAGCAAGCCGATGACATGAACTACCCCGACACGACCGGCACCTCGATCAACACCATCGTCCTCGACAACGGGACCGAGCTGACGATCATTCGGGAGAACACGGACTTCACCTACTGCATCGACGGTTACTGCCTGCTCAACCAGGACGTGCACGATCCTTTCCGGCTGGCCAAGGAGTACGACAAGGCCAAGGCCAGATGGCTCAAGAGCCGCAAGGACGGCGGCGGCAACCGCGAGCTGTCCGATCTGGAGATCCTCATCGTCCTGGAGACCGCCTGCAACAACGCCAACATGGGCGGGGCGCAGGGCTGCTCCCAGGCCATGATCATGGAGGTCGGCTCTCAATCCGCCGCATTGGCCCAAATGGAGATGGGCAACGAGTCGGGATGGCTGCAATGGGCGGCCATCGTGATCAGCATGTTGCCCACCGGCGGCTGGGGCAGCACAGGCTGCCGGGGCTTCGGGCGCAACCCGGTGGTCCGCACCGCCGGCCGTGGCTACAGTTTCTCGGCCGACACCGAGGTGCTGCTCGCCGACGGAAGCTCCAAGCCGATCAAGGATCTCGTTGCGGGCGACCGGGTGCTGGCCACCGATCCGGAGACCGGTGAGACCAGGGCCGAGACGGTCACCGTGCACCACATCAACACCGACGACATGCTCACCGACCTGACGGTGCAGGACGGGGCCGACCGCCACGTCATCAACACCACGTGGGATCACCCCTTCTGGTCGCAGACCCGCGAGAGCTGGGTCGACGCGGCCGAGCTGGCACCCGGTGAGCAGCTGCGCTCCCGGGACGGCGACATCGTGACCGTGGCCGAGGTGCACAACCACATCGGCCCGGAGGTCATGTACAACCTGACGGTCGACGACCTGCACACGTACTACGTGCTCGTCGGCGATGAAGCGGTGCTGGTCCACAACAATCCCGGCCCGGCACCCGTTCCCGACTTCATCCAAGACGCCATCCAGCTCATCGAGAACGGGAGCCAGCCTCAGCGGGTGGACCAGCACGGAAATCTCGACTTCTACAAGGGCAAGGACGCACCCAAGGGAGTCAAGGCATACTGGTACAACGCAGAGATCTACGAGGTGCCGGGCCTGCCGCCGGGTACGGAGAACGACTGGCGCGTGATCCGTACGAAGAAGAACGGACAGTGGACCTACGGGTGGGTCGCCCCCACGGGCTGGCCCAAGGCGGGCAGCAAGGGGGCCGGCCACAACTACCAGCGAATCTACTCGTACGGTGCGTTCAAGCCGCCGGTCGGCGGCGGCGCCGGCGGCGCCGGATGCAACACGGCAGGCGTCAATACGCCAGGAGGAACCCCCTGAGCACGTACATGAACCGTGAGAACCTGTCCGCGGCGCTCGCCGCGGCAGGTCTCACCATGCTCGACTTCGAGGACCCGACCGTGACCATCCCCGCGGAGGCCGCGGTGATGGTCACCGGATGTCGCGCGGAGGACGGCCGGGTCGACGAGACCGTCGACTTCGACGATCCCGACCTGGTCGCGAAAATGAACGCGGCCTGGTACGCGATGGCGACGCGGCACTCGCTGTTCGGCCCGGACCGGGAGTTCCTGCTGGCAGTGGGGCCGGGCGACGACCGCCCGATGCCGCTGCCGCACTGGGCCCGGGTCCGGCTCGAGCCGGAGTGGGACATCGCGGGCGCGGGTGTCGAGACCGGCGCCCTGGGGGTGACCAACCGCTACCCGCGGTTCGTGATGCACTCCCTCGACGGCGAGGTCGTCATCGCGGCGACGGCCTGGCAGGACTGCGCCGGCCTGGTCATGGTGCCCCACCCGCACCGGGTGGCCGTGCTGCGGCGGTATGTCGAGGGCGTCTTGGCCCTCGGTCACCGGTCACCGAAGGCGGCTGACGACGCGCGGGCGTGGCTGAGCCGATCGTGAGCCCGCTCGCAGGGTTGGTGCCGCCGGCTTGACGGTCTTAATCCGCGGGTCCGCGGTTCGAGTACTTGGTGGCGCACAGAAGAAGCCCCATCTGACCAGGTCAGATGGGGCTTCTTCGTGATCAGGCGCACCGAACGATCAGGTTTGATGTGCGCAAAGCCAGATTGCGCGTTCCGCTGACGCGGTCCACGTCGCGACGACAACGGTATATGTCCATATTGTACTTCCGTCCCCCTCCAACTGTCGTGGGTGATATAGCATCCTGCGCTCAGACCTTGAACGACGGGGGATCAGCCGTGCTTCGCCATGCCCAAAAAAGACCGTCCTTATCGGATCAAACGTCATCAGCATTCCGATCATCGGCCAGACGGCGACAGTCGGCCCTCATGGTGATGTTGCTGCTGACGGGTTCGGTCGTGGCGGGCACGCCACAGGCCGCCACGGCGGCGGACCGGCCGGCGGCACAGTCGCAGCGAGCGGCAGCACGCAGCGTGCCGCTGAAACCCGAGAAGCCCAGGGCGGACCCCACCGCGGATCGTGTGCTGAAACGTCCAGATGCCGTCGCTTGGCCAAGTGGCGGCGAGGCAACGGTCGTCGTGTCGACGTCTCGTGGCAGCCGGACGACGGTCGGCGGCCTTGCGGTCGGGCTGGCGGAGGCGCGGGTCGCGGCGACCGGGACCGCGGCGCAGCGCGCGCAGGAGGTGCCGGCGCGGTCGGCGGCCATGCGGGTGTATGACCGTGCGGTGTCGCGCGGGCTCGGCCTCGACGGCCCCGTGTTCTCGATGCGCCGGTCGGACGGTGCGGCTGCTTCCGCCCGGCTCGGCGTCTCGATCGGTTATGCGGACTTCGCGCATGCGATCGGCGGCGACTGGGCTGCCCGGCTGCGGCTTGTGCGCCTGCCCGCATGCGCGCTCACGACGCCGCAACGGCCGGAGTGCCGGACGGTGACGCCGCTGCCTTCGCTGAACGACGCCCGCTCGGCCGCAGTCTCGGTCGATGTGCAGCTGGACGGCGCGGCGGCGGCCGCGCAGGTGTTCGCGCTGTCCGCCGGCGACTCCTCGTCGCAGGGCGACTACAAGGCGACGAAGCTGGCGCCGTCCTCGTCCTGGAACACGGCGCTGGCGACGGGCGGCTTCAGCTGGAACTATCCCGTAAAGACGCCGGTCACGCCGAGCGGCCTCGGTCCGCAGGTGGCGTTGTCCTACTCGTCGCAGGCGGTTGACGGCCGGACGGCGGCGACGAACAACCAGGGTTCCTGGATCGGTGAGGGCTTCACCTACGAGCCGGGATACATCGAGCGCCGGTATAAGTCGTGTGCCGACGACGGCCACGACGAGGTGAGTGACCAGTGCTGGGCGTTCCACAACGGCACGCTCATGCTGTCCGGCCACTCCGGCACCCTGGTGAAGGTCGATGACGACAACTACCGGCTCTCGCCCGACGACGGCTCCAAGGTGCAGCGGCTGACCGGCGCCGTCAACGGCGACGGCGACGGGGAGCACTGGCGGGTCACCACGACCGACGGCATGCAGTACTACTTCGGCAAGAACCGGCTGCCGGGCTGGTCGGCGAACATGGAGGAGACCGAGTCGGTCTGGACGGTGCCGGTCTACGGCGACGACGCGAACGAGCCTTGCCACAAGACCTCGGGGTTCGCCGACTCGTACTGCGACCAGGGGTGGCGCTGGAACCTCGACTACGTCGTCGACCCGCGCGGCAATGTGATCTCGTATTTCTACGACCGGGAGACGAATCACTACGCCCGTGGCGGCCGGACCGACGTGAACGGCGCCGCGTACCACCGCGGGGGCTACCTGGCGCATGTCGACTACGGGCAGCGTGACGGGCAGGTCTACAGTACGTTCGCGCCGGCCCGTGTGGTGTTCACGACCGTGGAGCGGTGCATTCCTGGCGGCTCGGTCGACTGCGATCCGCAGGATCTGACCGACGCCACCGCGGCCTCGTGGCCGGACGTGCCCGAAGACCGCATCTGCCCTGCGTCCACCCACTGCGAGGCGTCGCAGCTCTCGGCTACGTTCTTCACCCGCCGTCGGCTTATCAAGATCCAGAGCGAGATTCGGGGGGCGACCGACTGGCTTCCCGTCAGCTCATGGGCGCTGGAACACGAGTTCAAGGCCAACGACGACAACTCCCGTACGCTGTGGCTCAAGCGGATCGTCCATTCGTCGCACGGCGGTGGTGTCACGCAGACGGCCCCCGCGGTGGAGCTGGACGGCATCCAGCTGCCCAACCGCATCGATCGCGACGACGACTTCATCGGACCCCTGATCCGCTACCGGCTGTCGACCGTCAAGACCGACACCGGCATGCAGCTGAGCATCAACTACAAGACCCCGGACTGCTCGAAGAACGATCTGCCCACGCCGGGGAACTCCACCCGGCGGTGCTATCCGGTGATGTGGAACCCGCTCGGCGGTGGCGACGACGACGAGATCACCGACTGGTTCCACAAGTACGTCGTGGACAACGTGGTGCAGGATGACCTGGTCGGCGGCAATGACGACATGGTCACCTCGTACGAGTACGTCGGCGACGCGGCGTGGCGCAAGTCGATGCCCGACGGGATCACCAAGGCTGAGGACCTGACCTGGTCGGACTGGCGTGGTTACGCCCAGGTGATCGTCCGGGCAGGTGACGGCCAGTCGATGCCGGGCCGGACCGACCATTTCTTCCTGCGCGGACTCTCCGGCGGGAAGAAGGCGGACGGCTCCTCCCCGGTGGTGACGCGGACGGACTCGACCGGCACCGGCTACACCGACCATGACGAGTTCGCGGGCCATGAGTTCGAGACCGTGGTCTACAACGGCGCCGACGTCGTGTCGAAGACGATCAACCAGCCGTGGCGCAAGGTGACCCACACCCAGACCGAGACATGGGGTACGCGGACCGCGACGATGGTCCGCACCGACGTGGTGCGCGAGCTGACGGCCATGCCGGACGGCGCCCAGGGCGACCCGGTGTGGCGCGAACACAAGACGGTGACGGAACTGGACCCGACGTGGGGCCGCGTGGTGTCCGTCGACGACCTCGGGGACGTGGCCGAGCCTGACGACGACAAGTGCGTGCGCACCTGGTACGTCGACAACCCGGACCTGAACATGCGTACCTTCGTCTCCCACACCCAGACCGTGTCGGCGAAGTGTGCCGACCCCTTCGACCTCGACACCGATCTGCTGGCCGACGAGCGCACCAGCTACGACCTGCAGGCGTGGAACGCCGGGCCGCAGTACGGCACGGCGACGCGCAGCGAGAGCCTGGACCGCTACGACGGCGCGCAGATCCGATACCTGCGGGTGTCGGAGACGACTTCGGTCGACGCGTACGGTCGCGCCCTGGCGGTGCGCAACGCGCTGGACTACGAGACCCTCACCGAGTACACCGAGACCCGCGGCCTCACGACCCAGGTGAAGGTCACCGACCCGAAGACCTTCACGACGACCACCACCTACGATGCCGCCTTCGCGGTGCCGACGGTGGCGATCGACAACAACAACCGGCGCACCGAGATGGCGTACGACTCGTTCGGCCGGCTGACCGACGTCTGGATGCCCGACCGTAACCGGAGCCAGGGGGCCACGCCCAGCCGCAAGTACACGTACCTGGTGCGCAACGACCGCCCTTCCGTGGTCGGCACCGGTGAGCTGAACAGCGACGGCACCTACTCGATGAGCTACGAGCTGATGGACGGCATGCTCCGACCCCGGCAGAGCCAGCGGCCGGGACCGGGCGGCTGGCTGCTCACCGACACGTTCCACAACGGCCTCGGCCAGGCGTACAAGACCAATGCGGCGTACCTGGCCGTCGGCACCGCCGGCGATCTGCCGCTGGTGACGCCGGAGGGCGCGGTCAACGGGCAGACCACCATCACCTACGACGGCGCGGGCCGTCCGGTCGCCGAGACGTTCTCCGTGGCAGGTGACGCCCGGTGGACCACCACGATGACCTACCAGGGCGACCGCACGAACGTGGACCCGCCGTCGGGCGGGGTGCCCACCACGACCGTCACGAACGCGCTCGGCCAGATGACCGAGCTGCATCAGTACCACGGGTCCGGTCCGAGCGGGCCGGCCGACGTGACCCGTTACACGTACAACCACGGCGGGTCGCTGGAGACGGTGACCGATCCGCTGGGCAACGTCTGGCGCTACCACTACAACCAGCGCGGGCTGAAGACCTGGGTCGAGGACCCGGACTCCGGTGACAGCAGGTACGAATACGATGCGCTCGGCCAGCTCAGTTACTCGATCGACGAGCGCGGCAACAAGCTGTCGATGCGATACGACAAGATCGGCCGTAAGATCGAGACCTGGCAGGGCGACCTCGACAGCGGCACCAAGATCGCGGCGTGGGTCTACGACACCGTGGCCAAGGGGCAGCTCTACTACAGCCAGCGCATCGTGGACGGCCAGAACTACTACATGATCCATCTGACCCGCGACGCGCTCAACCGGCCCACCAAGACCCGCTACTCCTTCCCCTCCGGCGGCGTCGGCTCGCAGCTCGGCAAGAGCTACGACTTCACCACGGCGTACAACATCGACGGCACGGTGCAGTCCAACGGCACGCCCGAGGCGGGCGGCCTGCCGGCGGAGGCGGTGACCACCACCTACGACAGCCTTCGTCGGCCGAGCCGGCTCGACGGAGCGAGCAGCTACGTCACCGCCAGCGTCTACGGCAACGTCGGCAACCTGCTGCAGGCCGAGCTGTTCACCGGCGGCACGGGCAAGAAGGCCTGGCTCGGCTGGGAGTACGAGCGAGGCACGAACCGGATGGTGAAGTCGACGGTCAAGCGCCAGGGCGTCTCCGTCGACGACATGAACGTCCAGTACTCGTACGACGACACGGGCAACATCCTGTCCATCGCCGACACGCCCGTCGGCGGCACCCGGGACATCCAGTGCTTCGCCTACGACCACCTGCGCCGCTTGACCGAGGCGTGGGCCACCGACAGCGCGACCAAGACGTGTGCGGACGGTGTCACCGAGACGGGAGTCGGCGGTCCGGCGCCGTACCACCACAGCTGGACCTTCGACGAGGTGGGCAACCGCAAGACCGAGACGATCCACTCGATCACCGGCGGTGCGCCGACCGAGCGCACGTACCAGTACCCCGCACCTGGCGAGGGCTACAACCAGCCGCACACCGTCAACGCGATCGAGGAGACCGGCCCTGCCGGGTCGAAGACCTTCCGCTACCGGTACGACGCCACCGGCAACACCGTGTGCCGGCCCAACTCCACCACCGACAGCGTCTGCGCCGTCGGTGGCGAGTCGGGGCACCAGACACTGACCTGGGACGCCGAGGGCCACCTGGCCACCAGCACCCCGGCCGGCGGCCAGACCACGACGTACATCTACGACGCCGACGGCAACCGGATCGCCCGCAAGGAGGCCGGTGGCACCACCACGCTCTACCTGCCGGGCATGGAGCTCGCGCAGGCCGGTGCCGGGGCGGTCACCGGTACGCGTTTCTACGCCTTCGGTGGCAAGACGGTGGCGGTGCGTAACGGCACGGGTGCCGTCAACTTCCAGGCCGCCGACGGCAACGGAACCGCATCCTGTGTGATCAACGCGGTCACGGGGTCGATCAGCTGGCGGCGCACCACGCCGTACGGCGCCGACCGTGGCAGCACGCCGCCGGCCTCGTGGCCCGACCAGAAGGGCTTCGTAGGCGGCACGAAGGACGGCACCGGACTGACTCACCTGGGCGCCCGCGAATACGACCCGGCCATCGGCCGGTTCACCAGCGTCGACCCGATCATGGATCTCAAGGATCCGCAGCAGTGGAGCGCCTACGGCTACGGCAACGGCAACCCCCTGGTGATGCCCGACCCCTCGGGCACGAAACCGTGTCTCGACGAGGGTGACTGCGGCACCGCCGCCGGCTACCAGCCGACCAGACAACCGCGAAAATTCAGTATGGGCCCCAACTGGAACAACACGAAGGAGTGCGCCACTGGTTCGTGGGTGGCGGCGGGTCAGCATTCCTGCAAGCCGGCGGGCCACAACAAGGAGGGCGTCCAGGAGTGGCTGCGGGAGATCGTTCGGGCCGCGTGGGAGGCCGAGATCGATCCGCGGCTGCTGCTCACCGTGCTGATCATCGAGAGCGCCGACGACCGCTCCAACGATGAGACCATGGCCTGGTGGGACCGGTTCATCCCGGCGGCCATCGGCAGTGTCTCGGTCGGTATGGCCAACATGCAGATGGGCACGTTCGAGGAGACCGTCAACAACCATCCGACAGAGTTCGGGCAGAACCCGAAGACGGGCAAGCCGCTCAACAACTCCGTCAGCGGCGGCATGGGGCCGTACGGAATGTGGAAGACTTCCATCAACGACGAGAAGCTGTCCATCCGCGCCGCCGCGTACCGGCTGAAGGACCTGCTGGCAAAGGTGCCGGCGAAGCCGACGGGCACCGGGGCTGCGTTCACCCGGGAGGAGATCGCGGCGGTCGGCTACAACGTCGGCATGGAATTCGTCGACCCGATCGGCAGCGGCACCTACGCGGAGAAGTACGGTGCACAGGGAAAGTCGATGGGTGACAGCGCCCAGGCCTATATGAACGGCGTCAAGACCTGGTGGCCCACGGCCGACCAGTGGCTCTGCGGGGACGGAGTGATCAATTGTTGAGTCGGACGCGCAAGCCACCGTGGCTGATCGCCGCCGTTTCGGTCGCGGCCGCGCTGATGCTGTGGGTCGGCTACACGGTGCTGTGGCCGTTCGTGCAGTACTCGTCGAGTGCCCAGCGGACGGCGGCCTCCTACCTTGACGAGATCGAGGTGGACGGCTACACCATGACGAAGGAGCTGACGGACAGTGACTTCGCGGTGGCCCGGTACTACGTCGGACCGGCGGGTGATCCGTTCACGCTTGTGCGTGCTCCGGGCATCACCCTGACGCCGAGGCCGCCCGATCAGCAGACGAAGACCGACTTCGACCAGATCCTGGCGGACTCCGCGCTGCCCGCTGACTGGCCGCACTGCGGGCTGACGCTGCTGCAGCAACTGAATCCCCTCCAGGCGGACCTGTCGGAGCGGGACCTCGCCCGCTTCCGCAGCGGCGAGCTGGAGATCATCCTGATCTCGGTGGGCTGCGAGGGCTGAGCCGGCTGCCGGGATCCTCGCGCCGCGCCGTCACGAGAATCCGTCGGTAAGGTTCGGCGGCGGCAGTGACCAGCGGTCCTGGTGTGCGGCGGACGAGCACAGAGGCCGCCATGTGAGTTCCTCACATGGCGGCCTCTGTGCCATCGCTGTCAGTCCGGCAATCAGCGAAAAGCCGGCGAACCCGCTGAGTCTGACTCGCTGCGAGCGCTTCCAGCCGGCGGCAAAGCGCGCGGATCCGGTGTCGTCGACAGTGGGCGATACCGGAGAAGACACCAGGACCGCATTCACGCGAAGGAGGTCACTGGTCCGTCCCTCCCGTGACGCCGTCGTGCTTGTGCTCCCCGGTCAGGACCCGGTCGAGCCACTGGACCGTGCGCCCAGCCTCGATGCCGTCCGACTCGCTGACCCAACCGTTCCGCCATTCACTGCCCGGTGCTCCCACTACGGCCAGTGCCCGACGGGCAAGCGCAACGAGCGGGACAGGGGCAGACTGCGACAGCGGCCAGCCCTGCGGTTCGAACTCGTTCTCTTCATCAGGCAACAGGTCGCTGCCCAAGGGCAGGCTGGCGGCGACCACACCGACCGCGGCCAGGACGATGGCCCCGAACAGACCTTGGTCCCGCATCGACGCCGGTTCCTCGGCCGCGATTCCAAGCGTGCGCGTCAGCTCGGCGAGCCTCTGCTGTTCCGGCAGCTCGGCCAGCTCATCGAGGTAATCCTGTGCGTAGTCGCTGGCGAAGACGCCCGTTCCCCAAGTCCCCACACAGCCCCTTCCGGCCCTGACCCGATGGTTGATCGAGCACCGTAACGCCACGAGCAGCGACATGGTAGGTTGACTGCCCTCGGTGGCTGTAGCTCAGGTGGTAGAGCGCGCACTGCTCGTGCGAGGCCGCGGGTTCGATCCCCGCCGGTCACCATTGCAGAACCCTGACACCGAGCGTGTCAGGACCACTGCTCGTCGGCCAGGCCCGCCACACCCCAGCTCGGTACGGTGAGTCATGGCGAGGGTCGAGCGCCGCCGGTGCCGACAAGTCGTTCGGAGAGGCCCGCCGCGGCCGGGTGGCCGAGTTCACACGCCATCTCGAACGCTTCGTGCCATGCCCGCACGGCATCGTCGGCACGTCCGAGGGCGCGCCAGGTGTCGCCGAGGCCCGTCAGCGGTTCGATCAGGTTGTAGCGGTCGCCGATGGCGCGGTAGAGCTCGACTGATCGCAGATAGCTCTCCGTCGCTGAGACCAGGGCGCCGCCGAGGTGGCTGATGAGCCCGAGGCTGTCGTGGCAGTTGGCCTGTCCCATGAGATCGCCCGACGTCTCCGCCAGCTTCAGCGCCGCCGCACAGTGTTCGCGGCCGGATTCGAGCCGGCCGAGTCTGGCCTCGTACCAACCCATCGCGCCCAGCGCCCGGCCCTGCCCGGCGAGGTGACCGGCCAGTTCATAGTGATGCAACCCCTTTTGCGCGTACGCCAACGCGGCCTCGAAGTCACCGGCGCTCTCGCTTCGCAGACACCGCAGGTGGTAGGTGCTTGCCAGCCCGTTGTG
Organism: Catellatospora coxensis; assembly: GCF_016862635.1. Lineage (GTDB taxonomy): Bacteria > Actinomycetota > Actinomycetes > Mycobacteriales > Micromonosporaceae > Catellatospora > Catellatospora coxensis. The sequence goes on from NZ_BONI01000025.1 coordinate 49,426, forward strand.
ATCGTCCAGCAGCGTGAACTGCGCGACCGCCACCTCGAGCGCCGCGTCTGCTTCTTCCGGCTCGCCGTGCCGGAAGTGCGCCATGGCGAGGTGGAAGGCCGAGTTCGCCTGCCCGTCGGCACTGGCGGATCTCCGCGCCGCCTCGAGTGCCCGGGTCTGGGTGGTCAGCCAGTCGCGTCCGTAACCACGGCGGCGCAGGAACGTGCTCATGCACCAGGCGACCCGCCAGACGTGCTCGTCGAAGCCGCTGACCTCGGTGACGGCGGCGAGGGCGGCCCGCTCACGTTCGAACCACCCCATCGCCGCATCCCTGGTGGTCAGCCGTTCGACGGTCACTCCGGGCGACATCGGCGCCAGGCGGAGCGGATCCCGGTTGGGATCGAGCAGTCCCGCGGCCGTGTGCGCGGTATGGACGTAATGATCGAGGAGCCGTCGCAGCGCGACGCGGGCCTCCGCGGTGCCCACCGGCGGTGAGAGCTCCTTGGCGTAGGCCCGCAGCAGGTCGTGCGTGCCGAACCGCCGCGGCTCCTGCTCGGTCAAGAGCTGTGCGCGGGCCAGCTCATGCAGCAACGGCTGCACCTCCGCCTCGCCCAGACCGGCCAGGCTGGCGACCGCGGCCGGCCCGACTTCCGGGCCAGGGTGCAGGCCCAACAGCCGGAACAGGTGCACGGCCTGCTCGCTGACCGCTCGGAGCGACCACGAGAACACCGATCGCACGTCGGCTTTCGGATCATGCGCGTTCAGGGTTCCGAGGACGTCGTCTTCCAGCGTCGATGCCAGCGCAGCCAGTGTCAGCCCCGGCGCGATGGAAAGCCGTGCCGCCACCACGGCCAGTGCTAGCGGCAACCCGGCGCAGCGGCGGGCTATCCGCGCGGCTGCCTCCGCATCGGTGAGCGTGCCCAGCCTTCCCGCGAGCAGATCCAGCGCTTCCGGTTCGGCCAGCACGTCCAGCGGCACCGCCGTAGCCCCTTCCACGGCGACGAGCCCGGCGAGCGGATCGCGGCTGCTGATCAGCGCGAAACTGCCGGGAGTTCCCGGAAGCAGCGGCCGTACCTGCTCGGCGTCACGTGCGTTGTCGAGCACCACGAGTACCTTGCGGCCCGCGAGCACGCTGCGGTAAAGCGCCGCGCGGGCCTGCATGCCCGGCGGCACCCGGTCTGCCGGATGGCCGAGCGCCTCGAGGAAGGCCGACAGCACCTCACCCGGGTCCACGGTCGACGGGTGGGGATCGAAGCCGCGTAGGTTGACGAAGAGCTGCCCATCGGGGAATCGGTCCGCTGCGAGTCTCGCCCAGTGGATCGCGAGGGCGGACTTGCCGACCCCCGCTGGTCCGGTCACCACCGCGGCACCGGCGGCCTGGTCCAGCACGGCCAGTTCACGCTGTCGGCCGACGAATCCCGGCACGGTCATCGGCAACTGCGCGGGCACCCGGAAGACCGCCTGCTGGGCGCCAGGCAGGCGCAGCACCTCTTGATGCGCGGCCTGCAGGCGTTCTCCCGGGTCCACGCCCAGTTCGCTGAGCAGCAGCTCGCGTGTGGCCTGGAAGGCGGACAACGCCTCGGCTTGGCGGCCTGCGTGGTGTAGGGCCCGCATCAGCTGCGCGACCAGACCCTCTCGCAGCGGATGCTGGATCGCGTAGTGGCTGAGGTCGGCGGTGAGCTCCGGATCGGATCCGGCCGACAGCCGTGCCTCGAACCATTCCTCCAGCGCCGCGAGACGCAGCTCGATCAGGCTGGTGGCGAGAGCGGAAACCGTGGGCGCGGGTGGAACGTCGGCGAAGGGCTCGCCCGGCCACTGCCGTTGCGCCTCGGCGTAGAGCTTCGTCGCCTCGTGCAGGTCGCCCTGTGCGCGTGCCGCGCGGGCATCGCGGACCGACTGTTCGAAGAGCGTGACGTCCCACTCGTCTCTGCCCAGCTGCAGCACGTACCCCGGCTTGCGTGTCATCAGTTTTGGCGCCGCGTCCCCGAGCTCGCGGCGCAGACGCGACACACAGCCGTGCACGAGCGTCCGTGGATTCGACGGCGGGTGGTCCGGCCACAGCTCGTCGATCAGCTGATCGACGCTGGCGAGCCCACCTCGCCGGGCCAGCAGAATGGCCAGCACCTGCCGGATTCGCGGCGTGCCGACAGCGCGCGCCCGTCCACATTCGACGATCTCCAGTGGACCGAGCGAGCGAATCAGCAGCACACGACCGCCTTCCATGTTTCGTACAGCTTTGGTGCAGTGCAAGCGACCACTATAACCACGCAACAGACAACCCCCGAGGAAATGGGAGTGCATGTGCTAACGGGCAGCAAACGGCGTATTTCCCTGGCGTTGACGGCAGCCGCCGCGACCGTGACGGCGATCGCCGCGGTCCCGGCGCACGCGGCGCCGGCGCCTTCCAACGAGCGTGTGGTCACTGTCGAGCGTGCCGCCGACGGCACGCTCACCGAGACGATCTACCAGGTCGCTCCCGGCTTCACCGGTGCCCTCCTCGCGAACAACCTGCGGGCCAAGGGCGCTTCCCACGTCGCGGTGCTCTCCGGCGAGCAGGCCAGTGGTGACGTCGTGGCCGCGGTCGCGGCCTGTTCGTCCGGCTCGGCCCGCACCTGGCCCAGCTCGGCGACCTGTTTCGTCCGGTGGTCGTACAACGGCGCGGTCCGCCCGGTGATCGACTTCGTCGACCACTCCGGCGCGAGCTGGCCTGTCGGACGCGCCGTGACGGAGTGGAACGAAACCTCCGGCATCGACTCCATCTACCGCCCGGCCAGTTCGGGCTGCGACGGCGCGCCGGCGCACTGCGTCCACGTCTACAGTTCCAACTACGGCGCCACCGGCTGGACGGGAAGCACCTCACGCACCTTCAACGCCGCGAACACCTACTACGCCAGCGCCTCGGTGAAGCTCAACGACTACTACGGGGGCACCGAGGCGCAGAAGTGGAACACGGCCTGCCACGAGCTGGGCCATGTCCTCGGCCTCGGCCACAACACCGGCACCGAGAGCTGCCTCTACTCGTCCCGGACCAGCACCAAGTACCCGGACGCCGACGACTACAACCTGCTCGAGCGTTACTACTAAGATCTCCGGTCGGCCGGTGACGTCGATGACGTCACCGGCCGACCTGGCCTGTCGGCAAGAACCCGAGCCGCCGCGACGGCACTTGTGCGCGTGCCTCGAAAAGCGAGATCATCACCCATGCTCGACCCCTCGCCCGAGAACGACGGGACTTCACCGACGGTTTCCACACCACGTTTCGTGGGTCGTGATCGTGAGATGGCGACGCTTCGGGGCGCCTTGGCCCGGCCACCGGCGATCGTGCTGGTGGAGGGCGAGGCGGGGATCGGGAAGAGCCGGCTGCTGCGAGAGTGGTCGGCCGCGCCGGACCAGCGCACCGCTCTGGTCTCGGTGTGCCCACCGCTTCGCGAGTCGCTGACGTTGGGGCCGATCGTCGACGCGTTCCGTGGGATCGACGGCCCGGTGTCGCGATTGCGGCTCACCGAGCTCGCGGGCGCGTTGCGGCCCCTGTTCCCTGAGTGGTCGTCGGACCTGCCGCCCGCACTGCCGCCGTTGGACGACGCGAAGGCGGCCCGGCATCGCCTGTTCCGCGCCTTGGACGAGCTGCTGCGGGCGCTGCGTGTCGATGTCCTCGTGCTGGAGGACGCCCACTGGGCCGACGAGGTGACCTTGGAGTTCCTGCTGTTCGTCACCTCCCGGCAGCAGTCGGGCGGGCCGAGCCTCGTGATCTCCTACCGGCCGGAGGAGGTGGACGTCGGGTCGCTGCTGCTGCGGCTGACGTCCCGGTTGCCCGCCGGCGTGACCCAGCTGCGGATCGCCCTGGCGCCGATGCGGCCCGACGACACGGCGGCGCTGGTGTCCTCGATGCTGGACGGCAACCCGCTGTCACAGGAGTTCGCGACGTTCCTGCACGAGCGGACCGGTGGCGTTCCGCTGGCGCTGGAGGAGTCGGTTCGCCTCATGTGCGACCGCGCCGACCTCGTCTTCCGCGCCGGGCAGTGGGTCCGGCTGAAGCTGCGCGAGCTTCGGGTGCCGCCGACGGTGCGCGACTCCACCCGGGAGCGGGTGGGCCGGCTGTCGCCTCCGGCGCAGCAGGTGCTGCGAGCCGCGGCCACGTTGGCTGAGCGGTCGTCGGTGGCCACGATCGCGGCGACCGCCGGTCTGTCGCCGGCTGCGTGTCGAGACGCGATCGGGGAGGCGGCCACCGCGGGCGTCCTGGACGGCGACGACCGCGGCCAGTGGCGATTCCGGCACGTGCTGGCCGCCACGGCTGTCTACGAGGCGATCCCGCTGACCGACCGCAGACAGTTCCACCTGCTGGCCGGCCGGGCCTTGGAGGAGATCCATCCGCCGCCTGTCGCACGCCTTGCCCACCACTTCCGTGAGGCGCGGGAGACGCAGTCCTGGGCGCGGTACGCCGAGCGGGGTGCCGAGCTGGCGATGGCCTCGGGTGACCACACCAAGGCGGTCGGCTTGCTGGTCGATCTGCTGTCGTGGGCGGTGTTGCCGCCGGCGGATCGGGCACGGGTCGCGCGCATCGCCGGAGTCGCCGCACTGGGTCGTCGTGAACCGGTCGACGAGGTCTACCACCGCGTGATCCGTACCTTGCGGTCGGTGCTGGAGACCCCGGGTCTCTCCGCCCGTGAGCAGGCCGAGATCCGCAACCCCCTGGGCCGGCTGCTGATCACCGGGGGTGAGGCGCAGGCCGCCCTCAGCGAGCTGGAGCAGGCGGTGGCCAACCTCGACCACGACCCGGTCGAGGCGGCTCGGGCGATGACCTATCTGGGATGGGCCTATGCGGGGCCGTGGCCGGCGTCGACCCATCGGCGTTGGCTGGATCGCGCCGCCGAGCTCACCGCCGCGTTCGACTCTCCCGCGGAGCGGCTGAACCTGGCCGGCAACCGGGCGGCGGCGTTGCTCATGCTCGGTGAGGAGGAGGCCTGGGACGTCGTCGCCGGCCTGCCCGTCGACGGCGCGACCTCGGCGGAGCGTCTCGACGTGGCCCGCATCCACACGAATGTCGGGACCGGCGCACTGATCTGGGGACGGTACGCCGACGCGGAGGAACACCTCGCCGTGGCCATGCGCCTCGCCGAGGCCGAGCAGGCGTCGCGGTTGCAGCACAACGTCGGACTCGAACAGGCCAACCTGGCGTGGCTCACCGGCCGGTGGGAGGGTCTCGCGGAGCTGAGCGCGGCACTCGTCGACGTCGACCGGGACCGGCCGGCGCACTACCTCGGCAGCGTCCGCCTCGCGGCCCGGCTGGCGGCCGCGGCCGGGCGGCGGCGCGCCGCGGAGGAGCAGTTCCGGCTGGTCCTGGAGGAGTCTGCCCGTCTCGGCGCGGCCGACGACACGATGGAGGCCGCCGCCGCGCTGGCCAGGCTGTGGCTGGCGGACGGGAACAGCGGCCGGGCGTTGCAGATCACGAACGAGCCGATGGACACCGTACGGAGAAAGGGCATCTGGGTCTGGGCGACGGACCTCGTTCCCGCCCGGATCGAGGCGCACCTCGCGGCGGGCGACCTGACGGCCGCGACCCGCCTGGGCGACCAGTTCGCCAGAGGGCTGCGCGGCTGTTCGGCTCCTGCGCCTCGCGCGGCCCTCGCCGTATGCCGTGCCCTGCTGGCCGCCGCCGCCGGAGACCATGCCCGCGCGGCGACGGCATACGAGCGGGCGGCACGCGCCTGGAGCGCGTTGCCGCGCCCCTATGACGCCATGCTCGCCCGCGAGCGCCAAGCCGAGGCGTTCATCGCGCAAGGCCGGCTCGAACAGGGTCGAGAGCTGCTGGCCGCGCAGTACGAGCAGCTGTTCAGGCTCGGCGCCCGCGGCGACGCGGACCGGGTCGCGCAGCGGCTTCGCGAACACGGCGCGGAGGTTCCGCGGTTGTGGCGCGGCGGCCGGCGGGGGTACGGCGACCAGCTCTCGCCCAGGGAGCTCGACGTGGTCCAACTGGTCGTCGCAGGCAAGACCAATCGGGAGATCAGCCGGGTCCTGGCCAAGTCGCCGGCCACGGTGGATCAGCAGCTGCGTGCGGCGATGCGCAAGTTGAAGGTGACCTCCCGGACCGCGCTCGCGGTCAAGGCGGTGGAGGCCGGGGTGTTCGCAGAAGAGGACTCCCTCGAAGACCCGTCATGAAAATTGACGTGTCCGCCGGATAGCTACGGTCTTCCGGTTCCCCGAGCATGGCTCCATGATCCATAGCCCTGGGGCGATTCATGGCTGAGCGACCTGTCGCGCGTGACGACGCCGCCGTCGAGCCTCCGCCACCATCCGAGCTGCCCCGCGAGCCGCGCGTCAGTGACCCCTGCGCCCGCGACGCCGACGGTTCCGGCGACCACCGGAACCACGACCCCTACCAACCCCTGTAGGCCGAAGGATGCATGTGAAATTCAAAGCCCTCGCGGCTTCGCTGGCCGCGGCGATCGGCCTGAGCATGATCCAGGCAGCGCCGGCGTCCGCCGCCGAGCCGGATCCAGGCACCGCCAACAAGATCGATTCGAGCCTGACGGACCGCTTCCGCACGGAGCCGGCCTCCGACTTCTGGATCACCTTCGACACCAAGGCCGACCTCGGGCCGGCGAAGAAGATCACCGACTGGACCGCTCGTGGCCGGTTCGTCTACGACGCGCTGACCGCGGCGGCGAAGAACTCCCTGGCGTCCGTCTCCACCGAACTCGACCGGGCAGGCGTCAAGTACACCTCGTACCCGATCGCCAACACCGTGCTCGTCAAGGGGGGCACCCAGCAACTCGCCCTCAACATGGCCGCGAAGGTGCAGGTCGCCGAGATCCACGCGACGCCGCAGGTCGCCCTGGTCGAGCCCGTGGACAAGAAGAGCCCGGCTGACCAGGCTGCCCGCCCCGCCAGCGCGAAGGCCGCTGCGGCAGGCGCCGCCACCTGGGGTCTGGACGCCATCCGCGCCCCCGAGGCGTGGGCCATGGGCGGCACCGGTGCGGGCATCACCGTGTCCAACATCGACTCGGGCGTGCAATTCGACCACCCCGCCCTGATGCGCCAGTACCGCGGCACGAAGCCCGACGGCACCGTCGACCACGACTACAACTGGATGGCCACCCGGGGCACGTGCACGGGCGCACCGTGCGACGACAACGGACACGGCACGCACACCATGGGCACCATCGTCGGCGCCGACGGCGCCAACCACGTCGGTGTCGCGCCGGACGCGCGGTGGATCGCGACGAACGGCTGCTGCGACAGCTCCGGTGTCGAGTCGCTGCTCCGGTCCGGCTGGTGGCTGCTCGCCCCGACCGACGTCCACGGGAACAGCCCCGACCCGTCCAAGCGCCCGCACGTCATCAACAACTCGTGGGGTCAGAACGTCGAGCACAACTTCGACGACTTCTTCCGGGCCGTCGACGAGGCCTGGACCGCCGCGGGCATCTTCAGCGTCTGGTCGTCGGGCAACACCTCGCCGTACGCGGCCTGCGACACCGTCTCCTCGCCCGGCTCCGCCGAGAGCGCCTACTCCGTCGGCGCCACCAAGTCGGATGGCACGCTCGCGCTGTTCTCCCGCAAGGGCGAGGGTGAAGGCGGCCGGATCAAGCCCGAGATCTCCGCTCCCGGCGAGGCCGTCTACTCCTCCTACCCGAACAACAGCTACGTCGAGATGTCCGGCACCTCGATGGCGGCGCCGCACGTCGCCGGGGCCGTCGCGGCGCTGTGGAGCTACGACCCGACCCTCATCGGGCAGGTCGAGGCGACCCGCCGACTGCTCGGCGAGTCGGCCGTCGACGTCGACGACACCGAGTGCGGCGGCACCGCCGAGGTCAACAACAAGTACGGCGAAGGCCGGCTCGACCTCGTCCGCCTGCTCGAGCTCGCACCCCGGCAGGGCGGCACCCTCACCGGTGTCGTGACCGCGAACGGCGCTCCGGTCCCCGCCGCCGAGGTGACGATCAGCGGGCCGTTCAGCCGGTCGATCGGCACCGACAAGGACGGCCGGTTCACCACGAACCTCCCGGTCGGCGACTACCGGCTCAGCGCCGAGGTCTTCGGCTACCTGACCGCGACCGCCGACGTCACGATCACCCTCGGCCAGGACGTCTCCGTCACGCTGCCGCTCACGGCAGCCGCGCGGCACGACATCAGCGGCAGGGTCGTCGACGACAAGAAGCGACCCGTCCCGAACGCCGACGTCTCCGTCAAGGACACGCCGCTGAAGCCGGTACGCACGAACGCCGACGGCGCGTTCACGATCAGCGCCGTCCCCGAGGGCGAGTACGCGCTGAGCGTCAAGCCCAACGCCTGCCTCTCGCCCACGACCGTCCCGCTGACCGTCGGCGCGCAGAACGAGTCGCGCGAGATCCCGGTCGGGCTCGTCGTCGACAAGGGCGGCTACAGCTGCGCCGTCTCCGACGGCGAGTACCTGCGCGGCACCGACCCGGTCGCGTTCGACGGCAGCGTGTGGGCGGCGGTGCAGCTGCCGTTCCCGATCGCGCTCTACAACGGCAGCCACGACACCCTCGGTGTCGGCCTGCGCGGTGTGATCTCCCCGGACCCCGACAGCGGACCCGGACCCGGCACGGGCGGTGCGGGTGTCTTCCCGTTCTACGTCGAGTCCCCGGTCGAGTTCGCCCCCGGTGGGGGAGTCTTCACGGCGGCCACCAAGGTCGACGGCGAGGACGCGTTCGTCGTCGAGTACCGCAACACCAGGCTCTGGGCGTACCCCATCCGGTCGGAGTACACGGAGCCGGTCAACTTCTCGGCCACGTTCACCCGCTCCGGCACGGTGATCCTCGGCTACGGCGACGGCATCGGGACCGACGACCCGGTGACCGCCGGCGCGAACGGTGTCACCGGCATCCAGGGCTGGGCCGGCGTCGACGGCATCCGGTTCTCCGACAGCGCCCCGGTGCTGCGCGACGGGATGATCGTCACCTACGACATGCCTGACTTCGGGTACCTCGACGCGACCGTCGTCGACAAGAACGACGGGCTGCCGGTGGCCGGGGCCAAGGTCTCGTTCACGGACAAGAACGGGCTCGTCGAGACGGTCACGACCAACGGGACCGGCATCGTGCACCGCCAGCTTCCGCTCGGCGACTACACCATGACGATCGACGCGCCGAACTACACGACTGCGGCGTACCCCTTCTCCCTCGACAAGCTCTACGCGAACTCCAAGATCGACGCGCGGCTGACCACGGGCGTCGCCGGCCTGAAGGCCGGCGGCCTCGACGCGCTGCTGGGCGTCGACCAGAACGGTGTGGGCGAGCTGACGCTGACCAACAACGGTTCCGCGCCGCTCACGTACAGCCTGGGCGAGGCCGCGCGACACCCCGAGCTCGACGCCGCCGGCGCCACCACGCGCACCGGCAAGGGTGCGGCCAGCACGATCGACCTCACCGCGTGGAAGGCCGGTGCGAGCGGCATGAAGCCGTCGAACGTCGACGGCAGGACGGCGACAGTGAGCGCCGCGGAGGCGCAGGCGGCCGGCAAGGTCGGCGCGACCGCCGGCGGCGACGTCATCACCCGGATCCCCATCCCCGGCAGGACCGAAGACAAGGAGCCCACCGGCATCGGGTACGACGGCGACGTCTGGGTCCACGACTACAACGCGCGGACCAACACCGCCTACACGGTGGCGGGCAAGCCGACCGGGAAGGTCTTCGACGCGGCGTGGAGCCCCGAGTACCGGGCGTTCGACATGGCACTCGACACCAGGACCGGTGACATGTGCCAGATGGAGGACAGCCCGGCCAGCTACATCCACTGCTTCGACCGCACGACCGGCAAGGAGACCCGGCAGATCAAGGGCAACTGGTCCACGCTGCAGCTGACCGGACTCGCCTACAACCCGGCGGAGGACGTGTTCTACGTCGGCGGCCGGGTCAACGGCATGATCGGCACGGTCGCCGGGACGTCGCACGACAACCCGGGCGCGCTGCTGTCCTTCTGCGCCCCGCCGCTGCCCGAGGTGGCAGGCCTGGCCTACAACCAGGCGTCCGACACCATCTGGTACACCGACCTCACCGCGAACCGGCCCACCCGCCTGCTCCAGGTCGACCCCGTCGACTGCTCGCTGGTGAACGCGTGGTGGTTCCCCGGCAAGCAGCCCAACCAGGGCGGCGGCCTCGAGACCGACTCGACCGGCGCGCTGTGGGCGGCGGACCAGGTCGCCGATGACGTCGTGCTGGTCGACGTCGAGGACGACCTGATCACCGACCTGCCGTGGCTGTCGCTCTCCTCGACTGGGGGCACCCTCGCCCCGGGCAGGTCGGCGACCGTCCAGGTCTCGATCTCCGCGAAGGGCGCCAAGCCCGGAGTCCTCGGCGCGAACATCGTGGTGCGGTCCGACTCCGGACGCCAGTCCAAGACCTACGTCCCGGTGACGCTGACGACCACGAAGTATCAGGTCGGCGTCAACGCGGGCGGCCCGAAGTCCACCGACGGCTCCGGCTACACCTGGTCCGGCGACCAGGCCGCCGGCAAGACGGCGTGGGGCTACGAGGGCAGGACGAAGGTCACCTCCACGAAGTCTCCGATCGCCGGCACGGCCGACGACGCCCTGTTCCAGTCGCAGCGCACCACGTCGGAGAAGGAGTTGTTCTACCGCTTCCCCGGCGCGCCCAAGGGCACCTACGTGATCGATCTCGGGTTCGCCGAGATCGAGAAGGCGGCCAGGGGCAAGCGGGTGTTCGACGTCCTCGTGGACGGCACGCTGGTGGAGTACGCGTACGACCCGGCCGCGGCCGTGGGGCAGAACACCGCCGACTGGCGCACCGCCGTCGTGAAGCACGAGGGCGGTCCGCTGACCGTGGAGCTGCGCGGTTCGAAGGGCCTGAAGGCCCCGACCATCGCCGCGCTGCGGGTCACGCTCGACCCGCGCGCGGACACGGCGGCACCGGAGCCGGAGCCCGAGCAGCCGGACCCGGGTCCCGTGCCGGTGGCCCCCGCCGGCCGCTCGTACTCGATGAAGGTGACCGACGGGCTCTACCGCCAGGGCACGGAGGAGTCCGGGTGGCACGGCGACGACCTCTGCGGCGTGCTGTGGTTCGGCTCCGGTTTCCTGGCCCCGTTCTACGACACGGCCTGGGACGGCGTGTGCGTGACGACGAACGGCACGCTGACCTTCGACCGCGCCAGCACGCTGGGGTACAACACGGAACTGCCGTCGCCGTACCCGATCGACGCGGTCTATCCGTTCTGGGACGACCTCGTCGTCGACGACGAGGCGGGGATCTACTTCGGCACGACCGAGGTGGACGGGCAGGCGGCGCAGGTCATCGAGTGGCGCGACGTCACCTTCTACAGTGACCAGACCGCTCGCGTGAGCTTCTCGGTCACCCTGATCGCGGACGGACGGATCCAGATCGGGTACGGCGACGGCGTCGGCGGCGACAACCCGCTCACCCAGGGGTCGTCGGCGACGGTCGGCGTGGAGAGCCTGAACCGCAACCCCGCGCACCAGTACTCCTTCGAGCAGCCGATCCTGAAGGCCGGCCTGGGGCTGGAGTACACGCTCCCGGCCGCAGGCACGATCGAGGGCACGGTCACCGACAAGAACGACGGCAAGCCGATCGCGGGAGCGATCGTCACGCTCAGGGGACCGAGCGGTGAGCGCGTCATCACGACCGACGTGAAGGGCCGGTGGAAGGCGCAGGCGCTGCTCGGCGACAACACCGTGCAGGTCGAGGCGCCGAACTACGTCACCGCGGGCCGCCCGGTGACGATCGCCAAGAAGGATCAGGCCGAGGTGGTCGACACGCCGTTGGCCACGGGCATCGCCACCGTCACCGGGGGTGACTTCGACTGGTTCCTCGACAAGGGCCGGAAGGCGACGGCCGGGGTGATCGTCACCAACACCGGCACCGCTCCGCTCGAGGTGCGGATCAGCGAGCAGAAACGCACCGGCGACGGCGGGCACGAGGCCGCCGACCTGCCGTGGCTGACCCTCACGGGCGCGGCCGCGACCGGCACGGTCACGCTCGCCGTCGGCGAGTCCACCACGGTCACGGCGACGGCCGACAACGCCGGCATCGAACCGGGTGTGCTCGTCGGGGACGTGCTCGTGGCGTCCGACGCGGGCAAGGGCGAGGTCCAGTTCAAGCCGGTGCGCCTGGCGACCTCGGCCTACTGGAAGGGCGTCGACGTCGGCGGATCCGGGTACGTCGGCGCCGACGGCTTCGTCTGGTCGCCCGACCAGCAGCTCGGCTCGCGGCCGTGGGGTTTCGTCGGCGGCAAGGTGCGTTCCACCAGGGCCGACATCGCCGGCACCGAGGACGACGCGCTGTTCCGCACCCAGCGGACCGGCGAGACGTTCAGCTACGTGTTCAAGAACGCTCCCGCCGGGACGTACCGGATCAGCCTCGACTTCGCGGAGCTGGAGAAGGTCAAGGCCGGTGATCGTGCCTTCGACGTCCTGGTCGACGGCAAGATCGCACTCTACGACCACGACGTGCAGGCGAAGGCGGGTGCGCTGACCGCGGACGTGAACATGGTCATCGTCGAGCACGCCGGTGGCGATCTGAGGATCGAGCTTCGCCGGGAGAAGGGCGAGGGCGACCCGATCCTCAACGCGCTGAAGGTCCAGCTGGACCCGCGCCTGTGAGATAGCCAGTGGTCAGAGCCTCCTCGGAAGGCACCCCGAGGAGGCTCTGACCACGACTCGGGCACCACCCGCTCTACCCCCTCGGCGGTGCCGCTGCCCGGTGCTAGCATCGGTGTTCGAACATATGTTCGAACAGCCGTTCGGTATTCGGACGGTGCGGTTCTCGGCTGAGGGTGGGCGGGGCGTGGAACGTCGATGGGCAGGCAGTCTCCGGCATGGCGTGCTGTCGCGCCGTGTTCGCGACAACCAGGTGCTGTACGTGGTGCGCCGGGACTGGCCCTACCCGGCGACCCACGAGTTCGTCCTGCCCCGGTTGACCGAAGCCGAGGCGGTGCGAGCCGCCGCCGGCGACTTTCGGTACTGGCGGCCCGGCCCGCTGCGCCCGCGGTTGAGCGTGGTGCAGATCAGCGCGAACGACCTGCGCATACACGGCCGGCGTCGCGACTGCATGGCGCCGGACTGCCCACGGTGACGCGCCTCCAGAACCAGGCGTGACGAGTCTTCGCGGATGCCCTGGTCCGCGGCCGGACGGGCGAGCGGAGCAGCCGGGTCGAACCCTATGATCGCCCGATGTTCGGACTCTTCCGCAAGCCGCCCACGCCAGATACCGACTACGCCCAGGCCGACCTGGAGCTGCGTGCCGCACGTGACCGCGCCATCGCAGGTGACTGGGCGGCGGTCCGGCACCTGATGGACGCCACCGGCCGGGACTGGGAGCTGCGCAGCCGGCGGCTGTCGGTGCTGGGCTCCGCCGCCGGGCGATCCCCGCGTTGGCTGGACGCGTGGGAAGCCGCCGTGCCGGACGACCCGACGGTCGCCATCCTGCGAGCCGACGCGCTGCTGGACCAGGCCGGTGAAGCCCGCGGCAGCAAGTCCGCGCGCAACACCAGCCGGGAGCAGTTCCAGGAGTTCGAGCGGCTGTCCCACCTCGCGGCCCAGGCCAGCCGGCGCGCGCTGGAGCTCAACCCGGACGACCCGTACCCGTGGGCGACCCGCATGGACACCATGTTCGCCAACGGGCGGCGGCAGCGTGAGGAGTTCGCCGCTGCGATGGAGGAGTCGGTCAAGCGCGACCCCTTCAACTTCGAGACCCACCTGTCGGCGGTGAGCTTCCTCTGCCAGAAGTGGTACGGCTCGCACGAGCAGATGTTCGCCGCCGCCCGCGGGCCCGCCGCCGCCGCGCCGGCCGGCTCATCGGTCACGATGCTGCCGCTGCTCGCCCACTTCGAGTACGCGCTGCGCGAGTACGGTTTCGACTCGCGGGCGGAGTCGCTGGCCGCGAAGGCGGAGTATTTCCACCGGCGCGACGTGATCCAGGAGATCGACTGGTGCGCTGCCAAGTGGCGCGCAGCGGGTGAGCCCCGCCTGGTCGGCCGGGGCATCACGCTCCGGCACTGGCTGGCGCTGGCCAACTTCCTGGGAGGGCACGACCGGAAGGGCACGAAGGCCCTGCTGGCGCAGATCGGACCGTACCTCGGAAGCACCGCGGCTTACGGCTACTTCTGGATGCGGCAGGCCCAGGGCTTCCAGGCCGTCTGGAAGTGGGCCAACTAGCAGCACCGTCGCGACTTCACGATCGGTGATGTCGACCGCCCGGCCCGACCTGCGGCACTGCCGCCGAGCGCATGGCCTGTCCCGCTGGCGAGGGGTCAGGTCAGCAGCAATCGAACCGGTAGTCGAACGGCCGGGCCGGGCAGGCGGTGCAGACGAACAGGTAGATCCCACCGACATCACCGAGCATCAGGCCGGCGGCATTGCGGATGGCCAGCCACGGGTGTTCCGCGGGGCCGTCCGGCGCCCATCCGGCCATCGCCGGACGGTCTTCCCGGGTGATCCACCGCTTGTCGTCACCGCGGTCGAACTCCCAGCTCGCGACAGTCAGCAGGTGCTCCATCGGCGCGCCGCATGCGCAGTCCGGCCAGTCGGGTGACTGGGTCCAGCCGGGATAACCGCCCACCTTGGTGCCGGGCGCGACCGCGAGGTCGCTCTCGTACTGCCAGCCGGTGTCCTGCCTGATCTGGGCAACCTGGTCCCTGACCTGCGCCCACACGGCTTGCGGCAGGTCGAAGGTCGGGTATTCGGTCACCGGCTCCGGGGCCAGCACGCACGGATCGGGGACGTGGTCAGGCTCCGCCTCGGTGTCGGGCGGTGGCATGAGCCGACGCGGGTCGGTGATGTCGGCACTGCGACGCCACCTCAGCTGCGGACGCGGTGAGCTCCACGGCTCGTGGTCGAACGGGCACCACAGCACCTGCAGCAGGTCGGCGCCCGCCGGGAACGGCAGCTGCGGGACGTCGGTGGCGTAGAGCTGCAGGACCGGCACCAGCGGCGCCTCGGCCTCGCCGGGCCAGCCGTCGAGGTGGTCGTAGCCCCGCGGCCCGTCGCACATCGGCCACGGCTCGTCGGCCGGCCACAGCAGCGGGCCGCCCATCGAACTCTGCTCGGCGGTCGGTGTGCCGCGGCGCGGATGAAGCCGAATCGCCGTGCGGGCCAGCGGTGCCAGCTGCGGTATCGCGGCCGGAAGGTCGATGGGGCCGGGTGGGGTGGTGTACACGCCGGTGATCGTAAGGTGACCGGTGAACGAGGTGGCGCCGGCCCGGTTCGGTGGCCGGGTGCGGGACATCGTGACGAACGCCACTGCCGTTCCGGTAATCGAGACCTTCTCGACGACACCTTTCCGGCCGGGAACTTTGTTGTAGGTGTCGTCGTCACCCGGCGGGAGTCGTCCGCTGGTGAAAACCGGGTGATGTTTGCCAGAACTTGTAGCAGTGTGAGTAGCTGCGATGCGTTTTGTCGGTGGCATCGGTCAGTCTAGGCAAGACAGCGACTGCCGGTAGGTCCACCGGCCGTCACCGCCTGATTCCCCCCGACCCGATCGAGGTACCGTGTCCAGCCAGCTGCTCGACTCACCAGCCAAATCCGCGACACCGCCATCAGGTCGCACCCCGCCCGTGATCCGGCTGCTAGTGCTGGCCACGTTCATCGTCATCCTCAACGAGACGATCATGATCAACGCGATCCCGAACCTGATGGACGCGTTGAAGATCACAGAACAGACCGCGCAATGGCTCTCGACCGCCTTCATGCTGACCATGGCCGCGGTCATCCCGATCACCGGATGGTTCCTGCAGCGTGTCTCCACCCGCGGCGCGTACGCCACGGCGATGGGCCTGTTCCTGCTCGGCACCGCGTCGGCCATCGCCGCGCCCAGCTTCGAGATGCTGCTCGGCGCCCGCATCATCCAGGCGTCCGGCACGGCCGTGATGATGCCGCTGCTGATGACCACCCTGATGCACGTGGTGCCCGAGCACGACCGGGGCAAGGTGATGGGCAACGTCAGCCTGGCCATCTCGGTCGCGCCCGCGATGGGCCCGGCGCTGTCAGGAGTGATCCTCAACTTCGGGTCCTGGCGGCTGCTGTTCGCCGTGGTGCTGCCGATCGCCGCCCTGATCACCTGGGGCGGCATGAAGCAGCTCCAGAACGTCGGCGAGCCCGAGGTCAGCACCATCGACTGGTTCAGCGTGACGCTGGCGGCACTCGGTTTCGGCGGCCTGGTGTACGGGCTCAGCCGCTTCCAGGACGCCGACGTCAGCCTGGCCGGCGGCATCGTCGTGGCCGGGCTGGCCGCCATCGCCGTCTTCGTCTTCCGGCAGCTGTCGCTGCAGAAGTCGGGGTCGCCGCTGATGGACCTGCGGACACTCAAACACCGCACGTACACGATCGCGCTGATCCTGATGTCGGTCGCGTTCATGGCGATGCTCGGTTCGATGATCCTGCTGCCGCTCTACCTGCAGAACCTCCGCGGGCTGAGCGCTCTGCAGGCCGGGCTGCTCGTGATGCCCGGCAGCCTCGCCATGGGCCTGCTCGGGCCGACCGTGGGCCGCCTGTTCGACAAGTTCGGCGGCCGCGTCCTGGTCATCCCCGGCGCGATCGCGATCAGCCTCGCGCTCGCGGGCTTCACCCAGGTCTCGATGACGATGCCGTACTGGCAGCTGCTCGGACTGCACGCGATGCTGATGGTGGGGCTGGCCGCGACCTTCACGCCGGTCTTCACGCTGGGGCTCGGCGCGGTTCCGCCGCCGCTGTACGCCCACGGCAGCTCGATCCTGGGCACGTTGCAGCAGGTGGCGGCGGCCTTCGGCACCGCACTCGTGGTCACCGTGATGAGCGCGCGAGCCGAGTCGCTCAAGGCGGAGGGCGTCGCCGTGGCGGCCGCCAGCCTCGACGGCATGCGGCTGGCGTTCGTCATCGGCGTGGTCCTGTCCATCGCCGTGGTCATCACTGCTCTGTTGCTCCCCGCCAGGGCCGACAGCAACAGCGAGGGCGTGGCACACGCGCACTGAGGGCAGCGCAGAATCGACAGACAGGGCACATCCCATTGCGGGAGGTGCCCTGTCTGCACGATCTTCTCCACCTCGACGAGCACTTGCCGATGATGCACGATCACCGAACACGCGGGACATCGCGCTTGATCACGGCCGCCACGGCTCGGACGTGGGTGGGTACTCCATCGGTGCACCTGGAGCCGCGTCCGGTCGGGTCTGCCGGTCGATCTCGTCGAAGGCCCGAGCCAGCCGGCGCAGCAGGCTGAACAGCCATCCGACCGAAGCCGGCAGCAGGTACGACGCACCTGCGGAGGCCACGATGAGCAACAGGAGGTCGGCGGTGAACGGCAGCCGGGCGATGAAGCCGAAGGCGATCGTCGACGCGACTGCGGTGGCGACGATGTCCAGCCCGGCCCGGAGCACGGGGCCGCGCGCGCGGGTATTCGCCTGCTCAGGAGCGGACAGCCCGCCGCCGACCCGAAGCCTCCCCAGCTGACGCTTCGCCTGCGGCCAGTCGACCGTGAAGAGGAGCTTGAGCAGCGCCACCAGCAGCGCCCACTTCCCGATCCCGGCAGCCACCCCGCCTAGCGCGGCGGGGGCCATCCGCGCGAGGAGCCAGTACGTGAACAGCAGCGTCACGTACGCGGCGAGGAAGGCGATGAGCGGCAACAGCGCCATGAGCGCCAGGGCCAGCCTGCGCTGATGCGGACCCGACATCTCTGTCATGCCACCTCTTCTCCCGAGCGCGCCGCCATGCTATCGGTCGATGTCAGATCTTTCCGGTGCGCTGCGGAACGTACGGCGGTAGGTGTCCGGGGCCACGCCGACGGTGCGGTGGAAGTGCCGGCGCAGCGTGGTGGCGGTGCCCATGCCGGCCGCCTCGGCGATCACGTCGATGCCGCTGTCGGTGTTCTCCAGCAGCTCCTGCGCCCGGCGGATGCGCTGCGTGGACAGCCACTGCAGCGGGGTGGTCCCGGTCGTCGACTTGAAGTGGCGGGCCAGGTTGCGCGAGCTCATGTTCGCCTGCCGGGCCAGGTCTTCCACGGTCAGCGGGCGGTTCAGCCGCTCCATCGCCCAGGGGAACAGGTCGGCGAGCGGGTGGTCGTCGCGGGCGGGCACCGGGGTGGTGACGAACTGGGCCTGGCCGCCTGCCCGGTGCGGGGGCACGACCAGGCGGCGGGCGACGGCGTTGGCGACGGTCGAGCCGTGGTCGCGCCGGATGAGGTGCAGGCACAGGTCGATCGCGGCGGCCTTGCCGGCGGAGGCGAGCACGTTGCCGTTGTCGACGTAGAGCACGTCCGGGTCGACGTCGATCCGGGGGTAGCGGGCGGCCAGCGCCTCGGTGTGGGCCCAGTGCGTGGTGGCGCGCAGCCCGTCGAGGACCCCGGCGGCGGCGAGCACGAACACGCCGGTGCACAGCGACACCAGCCGCGCGCCTGCCTCGTGAGCTGCGCGGACGGCGTCGACGAGGTCGGCGGGCGGCTCGGCGTCGATGTCGTCGATGGCGGGGATGATCACGGTGTCGGCGGTGGCGAGCCGGTCCAGACCGGCGTCGGGCTCCATCCGGAACCGGCCGACGCCGACCGGGCCGGGGCCGCAGACCACCAGGTCGTACCAGGGGTCGGCGAGGCCGGAGGGGTCGCGGACGAAGATCTCGCAGGCCATGGCGAGTTCGAAGTGGAGCATCCCGTCGGTGGCGGCGAGCGCGATCGTGGCCATGTCCGAAAGTGTATGGGGCGTGGCGTTCCAGACACTCGTCCGGGGCGGCCGCCGTTGGGAGGATCTCTTCAGTCGATCTTTTGAAGAGCACTGAGGAGCTGAAATGGGTACGGACAAGACGGTCGCGGTGTTCGGGGCGTACGGGCACACCGGCCGGTTCGTCGTGGCGGAGCTGGCCGCGCGCGGGTTCGTCCCGCTGCTCGTCGGCCGCGACGCGGGCAAGCTCCAGGAGCTGGCGGCGTCCCATCCTGGGCTGGCGCACCGGGTGGCATCGGTCGACGATCCGGCTTCGCTCGACCGGGCGCTGCGGGGCGCGGCGGCCGTCGTCAACGCCGCCGGCCCGTTCGCCTCGACGGCGGGTCCCGTGATCGAGGCCGCCCTCCGCAGCGGGATTCCGTATGTGGACGTGGCCGCCGAGATCGAGGCCAACCTCGACACGTTCACGCACTTCGCCGGCCGTGCCAAGGCCGCGGGCGTCGCGGTGGTCCCGGCGATGGCGTTCTTCGGCGGGCTCGGCGACCTGCTGGTCACCACGGCGATGGGGGACTGGACCGCGGCCGACGAGGCGCATGTCGCGTACGGGCTGAGCAGCTGGCACCCCACGGCCGGGACCGTCGTGTCCGGCACCGTCTCGCGGGACCGGCGCGACGGCCGCCGGGTCCGCTACACCGGTGGCCGGATCGAGTACTACGCCGCCGAGCGCGACCTGCCGACCCTGGACTGGGACTTCCCCGCTCCGCTGGGCACCCGGCCGGTCCTCGGCGAGTTCACGATGGCCGACGTGGTCACCGTCCCCAGCCACCTGGACATCCCCGAGGTGCGCACGTACATGACCGCCGCCGCGGCCAGGGACCTGGCCTCCCCGGACTCGCCCGCCCCGGCCGCGGTCGACGGCAGCGGCCGGTCGGCGCAGACGTTCGTGGTCGACGTCGTGGTGCGCTCCGGTGACACGCGACGCCGCGTCGTCGCGACCGGCCGGGACATCTATGCGATCAGCGCACCGCTGGCAGTCGAAGCCGTCCGCCGCATCCTCGCCGGGCAGGTCAGGACGACCGGGGTCGCCTCGGCGGGCGAGATTTTCGACGTGTCTGACTTCCTGCGCGCCCTGTCGGCTCACCTGTCGGTCGAGGCGCACCGCGAGTCCCGCGTACCGCAGCTCGCCTGATCAGGTCTCAGGCGGTGCCGGAGGTGACCGGTCCGGCGGCGAGCCCGGCCTGGGCCGCCATGGCGTCGGCCATGGCGGCCCACACGTGTTCGGGCAGGACATGGCCCATGCGGGGGTACACGACAGCCCGCGCGCCGGGGATCCGGCGGGCCAGCGCGGCCCCGGCCGACGGGCGGATGAGCGGGAGTACCTGCCCCACGACGCGGCCGGGCGGGCCGACGCGCTGGTCGCCGTCGCGTTCCTGTCCCGCGCGGCCGTCGCGCCGGCGCTGGCCGCCGCGCTCGCCCCCGCCTTCGCCGGGTTCGTGGGGATGCTGAGCACGGTGTTTCAGGGTGCCGGGTGGCCGATCGACGCGCCCGCCGAGGCCCAGCGGCTCGCCGCGCTGCTGGACGGGCTGCGGCTGCCGGTGCTCGCCGGCGCGCTGACGTACCGGGACGCGCTGGCCGTCGTGGACCGCCACCTCGCCCAGCTCCCCACCGCCGCCGCGCACGCCTGACCTCGTCGGCCCGCCGAGGTCGATGGCACAATGCACGGCCGTGGGCAACTCGACCGTGTACCGGATCTACACCAGCGACGACCTCGGCACCGTGTACGCGAAAACTCGTCGGCTGCTCGACCTGCGCTCGCCGACCTGCTGCCGCTCCTACGTCTCGGCGTACATCGAGCTCGACACCCACCGGGACCTCGCCCGCTACCTGCCGCTGGACCGCGCCCACATCTCGGCGGACGTCCCCGCGGAGCTGTTCGATCAGGTGGCGGCGGTGCTCGACCCGCACCTGCCGGCCACCCGCCGGATGGCCCGGGGACGGGACGGCAGCGCGTACCTGATGGCCGGCCTGAGCAACGATGTCATCGCGGCGCTGTCCGAGCTGCCGCAGCTCGAAGCCACGGTCTTCACCCGCGAGCACGAGCTGCACGAGGACCCGGCCGATCTCGTGGTCGCGGCGGTCGGCACCGATCCGGCGTCGCTGTCCTGGCGCGTGTGCTGGCATGGCCGGCACAACGGGGCCGGGTTCGAGCTGGGCCTCAACGGGGTGGAGATGTGGCACCGCGATCCGGTGCCGGGCCACAGCCTGTACGTGCACGTCGGCCCGGATGAGGAGGAACTGGCGCAAGGACTGGCCCGCGCGGTCCGAGGCGGGATCCTCGGCGAGGCCGCCAGCGGATGGTGACCTCGCCGACGCCCGGCGGGCTGCGGCGCAGGCCGACACGAAGGCGTACGGCGGGTAGAGCTTCGGCTGCTCGGTGAACGAGCACGACCGGCATGCTGACCCCTGCCTCGATCTTGGACTGTCCGGTCAGCATATGTCCGATGACGCGACGGCCAGGGCTGTTCGGGATACTTTCGCGTGCTCAGAGGCTATTGACATCAAGTCAGCTTGAAGTCGGAGGCTGTTGAGCATGACAAACGGGGTACTCGACGAGGTATACCAGCGACTGCAGCACACCGGGCCGGAGCGCGACGGCTGGCTGTCCAACCACGCGCCCATGGCGGCGGAGGCCCTGGTCCGGCACGGGCACGAAGACCAGGTCCACGCCTGGATCGACGGCTACCGCGACCGGCTGTCCGAACGTCCGCGCGGCATCCAGCGCATCTCGGCAGGGGAGTGGCGCGACCCGCTGGGCGACCCGGTCCGCACCGGTGACTGGCTCACCTTCTTCGAGCGGCAGCTCACCGAGCGGCCCTGGCGCGAGGTGCTGGTCCAGTGGTGGCCCCGGCTGCTGCCGGGAGTGGCGGCCGGGGCGACGCACGGCGTGATCAGGGTCGGGCACGCGGTGCGCGCCCTGCTCGACGCCGAGCAGGACGGCGAGGCGAGCCCGGCCCGGGTGGCCGAGCTGGGCGCGGGCCTGGGCTACTGGGCCGCCCGCTGGCAGCCGCTCGCACCGGCGGGCAAGGGCCCGTACCGGGCCGGCGATCCGCGCTCGGCGCTCGACGCGGTGCCCCGGGTGCCGCACCAGCGGTC
The DNA here is from genome assembly GCF_016862635.1 of Catellatospora coxensis. Lineage (GTDB taxonomy): Bacteria > Actinomycetota > Actinomycetes > Mycobacteriales > Micromonosporaceae > Catellatospora > Catellatospora coxensis. The sequence continues at coordinate 71,170 of NZ_BONI01000025.1, forward strand.
CGGGATCCGCAACCGGCTCGCGCAGCTCGCCGACCTGCCGGGATGGGCGGAGTCGGCCGGGGCCGTGCCCGGCGACGCCGAGGCCGCAGCGCCGGACCGGGTCGCCGCCATCGTCGAGGCGGCGGTGCTGCGGTTCGGCACGCACGGGCACGGCAACCCGGTGATGCTGGTGCACGCGGCGACCGCGCCGAACGCGATCGCGCGGGTGCTGCCGGTGCTGCCCGCCGCGCTGTGGGAGCCGAGCATCGCGGCCGCGTGGGCCGCGACAGCGGCGGTGACCAGTGCGTACTCGCCCGCCGAGGCGCGGCCGATGCCGGCTCGCGGAGTCACGGACCCGGCCGACCTGATGGCGCGCGGCCTGCACGACCAGGACTCGCACGGCATCAAGTTCATCGACGCCGCCCTCGACGTGCACCGCCGCACCGGCGACCAGGCAGTGCTCGACGTGGCCACGTACGCCAACGACCTGATCGTCCGGGGCTAACCGGGCGGTTCGGGCGGGGTCCGCAGGCCCAGGGCGTCGAGCCAGGACACGAGTTGACGGTGGACCGCGTCCGCCCCGGTGAGAGGGCCGGGCGCGGGCCACTCGGCCGGGTGGATCAGCACCGGCCGGGTCTGCCATCCGCCCAGCCCGCCGTGGCAGCCGACGAGTTCCTCGAACGCGGCCACCTCACCGGTCACGGGATCGAGCAGGCTGTTGAGCACGATGTCGCCGACGTGCGGCAGCGTGTCGTGCCGCCGCAGGTCGTCGGCCGCGTGCGGGCCGAACGGGGCGAGGGGGTCCGTGCCGTCGATCCGCCCGTCGGCGAGGTGGTGCACGCCGTCGCGGCCGAGGGCGACCGGTCCGCGCGAGCCGGAGCGCACCATCACGAAACCGACGCCCGGGTGGGCGATGAGACCGGTCAGCAGGTTCGGGTGCCGGGACTCGATCTCCTCCAGCGTCAGGCGGCGGCGCTTCCGGGCGAGGTAGACCATGCCCAGGTTGCCGGACGCGACGACGACCAGCTCCGCACCCGTGGCGGGCCCCGGGGCGGCCGGCTCCTCGTGCGCCTCCAGCACGCTGTGGGTCAGTCTGCCGACCACCTTCTGCTCGCCGCCGACCTCGGTGAGCAGGGCCCGGACCCGGCCCCACTGCTCGTTGTCGGGCGCGGTCGCCACGTCCGCGCCGTCGCCCACCATCAGCCGTCGGACCAGGGCCTCCAACGTGGTGCCGTACCGCTGCAGGAACGTCGCGCCCTGGCTCTGCCCGTGGTCGGACAGGACCACGATCTGGTACGGCCGCGGCGCGCTGCGCGCGAGCTGCTCCAGCGTGCCCAGCACCCAGTCGATGCCGTCCAGGGAGGCGAGCGACTCGGCCCGGGTCGGCCCCGCGTGGTGGGCGATCTCGTCGTAGTCGACGAAGTCGCAGTACAGGGCCGGTGCACCGCGCATCATGTGCTCGGCCGCCAGGTTCAGGTTGAGGTCGCGCAGCAGCACGTTGGTCACGCCGCGCAGCGCCACGTACGACGCGGCGCGGTGCACCCGGGGTTCGATGTTGCGGGCCCGCTGCCGCTTGGCCTGGAACACCTCCTTGACCATTTCGCCGACGGTCAGCACCAGCGAGCGGGTCAGCCCGAACGGGTCGACGAGGTAGCTGCTGACCTCGCGGGTCGGCCCGCGCCGGCCGCCCCGGCGGGCGGTGCTCATGGTCAGCAGGCTCACCGGCGCGTCGCCGGAGAACACGTTGGACAGGCTCACCCCGCCGTCGGCGAGCAGGCCGCGCCCGTCGGAGAAGCCGCGCTCGACGTACTCGGCGTCGCGGGGGTGGTTGGTGACGACGAGCCGGCCGGTCTCCTTCTCCAGCCAGCGGAACGCGGGCACGTGCGCGCTGGCCCCGTGCAGCAGCCCGGCCTGGCTGGCGGGGGTCGTCGCGGGCAGCTGGGCGTGCCATTCGGCCAGCGTGTGGCTGCCCGAGCGGATCCAGCGGGTCAGCGTCGGCAGGTTGCCCGCCTGGATCGCCCAGCGGGCCAGCGGCGCGGACAGCCCGTCGATCTGGATCATCAGTACGCCGGGGACCGTGGTCGTGGCGGCCTCGCGGCGGGTCTGCTTCGTGGACCGCAGCAGGTGCGCCAGCATCGCCGAGTTGTCGCCCGCGGTGACGAGCCACATACCGGCGCTGACCAGGATGGAGTAGATCCACGACGCCCAGAACGCGGGCCAGAAGCCGTCCACCCGGATGTGCGGGGCGAGGATCAGGGCCAGGTACACCAGCAGCGCCTGGGTCAGCAGCCAGCCCGCCACGACACCGGCCCAGCCGAGCCTGGCGGCGAACGTGGCGAGCAGCGGCCGCAGCACCGCGGCGGCGATCGCGAGCAGCACCGCGGCCAGCAGGACGTCCCAGCCGGTGCTCGCGGACAGGCCCGGCGTGACGGCGATCGCGATGCTCAGCGCCGCCCAGTCGAGCAGCAGCACCACGATCGCCGGGCGCAGCCGGCCGCCGAGGCGGCGCAGGTTCACAGCTGCCATGTCAGCCCGCCACCGGGGGCCAGCACCCGCACCTCGGTGGGCAGCTCGCGGGCCGCGACGGCGGCGGCGAACGCGCGGGCGGGTTCGCGCAGCCGGTCGCGGTAGAAGGCCCGCAGGCCGTACGGGAACAGCGTGCCCCAGTGGATGGGCACGGCCCGGCGCGGGCGCAGCAGGGCGACGGCGTCGGCCGCACGCTGCGGGTTCAGGTGCCCCGGGCCGAGGTTGGGTCCCCAGCCCCAGACCGGGATCAGGGCGAGGTCGAGGCCGGAGGACAGGTCACGCATCCCGGCGAACAGGTCGGTGTCCCCGGCGAAGTAGGCGGTGGTTCGTCCGGACCCGATCAGGTATCCCACCGCGGCGGCCCGGGGTCCGAACGGCTCGCGCTTGCCGTCGTGCACGGCCGGGGTCGCGGTCACGGTCACCGGGCCGACCTGGTGGGACTCGCCGGCCCGCAGCGTGACCACCTGCCGGAAGCCCCGCCGCCGCAGGAAGTCCCCGGCCCCGTCGGGCGCGACGAGGCGCACGTCGCGGCCGAGCAAAGCGAGCGAGCGCAGGTCGCAGTGGTCGTGGTGCAGGTGCGACAGCACGACGACGTCGACGTCGGCGTGGTGGTGGGCGGCGACCGGCGCGGCGACCCGGCGCAGGAACGTCAGCCGGGTGCGCAGCACCGGGTCGGTGAGCACCCGGACGCCGTCGAGATCGAGCAGGACCGTCGAGTGGCCGAGGAACACCAGCGAGCACGCCACGGCACGCCTCAGGTCCGGGGCTCGCTGCGCCGGCGGGCGAGGGCCGCGGTGATGGGAATGGCCGCGCAGAGCCCGGCGAGCAGGATGGCGGCGAGCGCGCCGAGCACGGCGGGCTGGTCGCTGAAGGCGATCCCGATCGCGGCCAGGGCCGGGCCGAGGTTGCGTACGGCGGTGACGGCGCCCATGGTGGTGCGCCGGGCCGGCGACCCGGTGGACAGCAGCGTGCCCACACCGAACGCGAGCGCGGAGAACAGGAACCCGGCCAGCAGCGCCCGCGAGCCGAGCAGGTCGACGACGTCGCTCCAGCTGCCCAGCAGCATCCCGGCGAGCACGATCAGGAACGTCACGTTGGACACCTGGACCGCGCCCGGATGCCAGGACAGCGCCGTGTCGGCGGCGTAGTGGCGCAGCAGCAGCCCGATCGCGAACGGCACCAGCTGCAGGATCGCGACGGTACGCACGAGCGCCCCGACGTCGAGCGAGATACCGCCGCCCACGTCGGCTGCCGTGAGCAGGACGTTGGCGGTCAACGCGAAGGTGACGCTGCCGATGGCCGCGAGCAGCACCTGCATGGCGGCACCGGTGGTGACGTCGCCGCGCTGGATCATGCCGAGCTTGGCCCCGAACGGCCCGCCGGGCGACGACGCGATAAGCAGCAGCGCGATGAAGGGCGCGGTCGCGAGCTGGAACAGGGCGGCCAGCCCCCAGCCCAGCAGCGGGATCACGACCAGGTTGGCCAGCAGCACCAGCACGAGCAGCGGAACGTCGGTGAACGCCCGGCGCAAAGCGGGCACGGTCGCGCCGAGGCCCGCGGCGAACATGGTGGACGAAATGAAGATCACGGTTATCGCGTTGAGCAGCAGCTGCAGCGTGTCCACGTGGTCTCCTGCCTGGTGGGTCAGTCGGTGAGCTCGCCGAGCCAGCGCAGGGCGCTGATGCCCGGTATGAACGCGTACTCGCCGCCGCGGGTGGTGACGAAGCGCGGCACCTCCGCCAGCCGCCGCCGCACCGGGCGGCGGGGGATCGTGTAGTCGGACAGCCCCTCGCCGAGCCCGACGATCGGGTCGCGGGCGCTGCCGCCGCCGAAGAACACCCCGTCGTTCATCCACTGCGTCTGCGCGAACTCGAACTGCCTGCCCAGGTGCGCGCCGACGAACGCGAAGATCAGGCCGCGGTCGGCGCCGTCGTCGTCGAGCACTCCCTCGGGCAGCAGCGGCCCGTACGCGGTGCCGCGCCTGATCATGCGGTGCAGCCGGGGCTCGCCGGCCACGGCCGAGTCACGCGGGTTGGCCCGGCGCACGTGGCTGCCGCAGGGGGTGGCGAAGCCGTCCGGGTCGTCGTCGCGGAACAGGAAGGCGTTGTTGCGCTCGCGGTCCGCGCCGAGTTCGGGGTCGTCGTGCTGCGGGCACAGGGCCAGCGGGGCCCCGCTGCGCCAGCGGCCCATCAGCTTGGCGGCCAGCCGCTCCTGCTCGTCGACGTCGGCCGAGTTGTCGCGCAGGAAGCGCCGGAACGCGGCCACGTCCTGGCGCAGCTTGCGGAACGCGACGTAGCTGCCGTTGCGGCCGAGCACGTCGGGGGTGGTGGTCTGCACGCCGCCGAGCTCGTCGGGGTAGCCGAGCACGAACTCGCCGGCCGCGAGCGGCTGCTCCAGCGGGTTGGACCCGGCGATGCCGCTGCCGTCGACGGCGGGGTGGCTGATGCCGTCGCGGTAGCCGAACGGTTCGGTCTCGGTGGGCAGGGCGTGGCAGTTCTGCCGCCAGATCGCGGTCACCCCGGCGAGCTGCTCGTACGCGGGCCGGGCCCGGTCGATCGCCGCTTCGAGGGTCGGGGTGTCCGGAGCCAGCGCGACCAGCACGACGTGCACGTCCGGGCTGCCCAGCGGTGTCTCCCAGTGTTCGGAAGCGTTGTCGCCGGTATCGCCCAGCGCGGTGGCGCGAGCGGCCATGCCCTGGCGGAACTCCCAGGCCATGGTGTCCAGCGCCGGCTGCGGCACGCCCAGCGCCCGCAGGCCGCGGTAGGTGACGGCGACGCTGACCCAGGTCTCGCCCAGCGGGCTGATCGTGTCGGCGGCGCTGGTGACCACGGCGGCGACCCGGCGCATCAGCTCCCGGCCGTCGGCCCGGTCGTCGACGCGGAACAGGATGTACGTCGCCGCGTACGGTGACGGGCGGGGGCTGAGCACCCCGCGCTGGATGTCGTGCAGCTCCACGCCCCGCCTCCCGTGCCGCTAGAGCGTGACGATGTTGCGCCAGAAGTTGCGCAGGCTGTCGTCGGCGCCGAACAGGGTGCTGAAGATGGTCGAGTCGGCCATCAGGATGTCGCCGGCCCGCTCGCCGGTGGGCGGCAGCCACAGGAACATGTTGAACTCGGTGTTGCCCGCCTCGGTGAACGGATGCGGCCGGGACAGGTCGATGGGCTGGCGGCCCAGCACCCGTACGGCCTGCTGGTCGTCGGTCGTCACGGCGTAGTGCGGCAGGTGCATGTGGAAGTTGAAGCTGGTCACGTCGGCCAGCCAGCCCTTGGTGTCGAGGTCGCGGTCGATCGACAGCGGGGCGATGCGCCGGGGCTCGGACACGGCGGGGCGCAGGCCGTAGCGGTTCTCCACCGGCACGCCGAGCCCTTCCATGAGCGATCGGGTGTACCGGCCGAAGCGCTGCTGCCGCGGCACGAGCGCGTCGCCGTGGTGGTGGTACTCCACGTCGCGTACGCCCAGGTCGTCGCCCGCGCCGACGTCGTGGTGCGGGCCGAGCACCAGGCGGGTGCCCTCCCGGGCCGTCCACTCGCGCAGCGCGGCCACCTCCTCGGCGGTGGCGTCCTGGCCGGTGATCATGTGGTCGAGCCCGAAGACGAACAGCGTGTCGGTGTCGGCCAGCACCCGCTCGTCGAGCGGCGTCACCACGCCCGCCTGGTCGACGCGCTGGTACATCGCCACCGGGTGGCCGGTGGTCTCCGCGACGAAGTCCTGGAACGGCACCCAGGCCCAGAAGAAGAGCTCCAGCGCACCGGCGATGCCCTGCTGGAAGCGCATCGGGTCGGACCACTTCGGGTCCTCGTAAGCGGGCCAGGTGACCCGGCGCACCTCGGTCATCGTGGAGAAGCGGTTGTCCAGCTCGGCCGGGTTGCGCCCGGCCTCGGCCGGATAGCTCCACGCCACGTAGATGCTGACCCGCCGCCGTCCCGGCGTGTACGGGCGGGGCTGGTGGCGGGTGTTGTAGACGCGGGCGGGGCGCTGGTCGGTCATCGAGTTCCTCACTGCAGCTGGTCGAGCATCTGCGACAGCGCGTTCTTGACGTTCAGCGCCTTCTTGATCTCGTCGGCGGTGACGTACGGGTACTCGCCGTACTCCATGAAGCTGTTGCACTGGTGCTCGCGCACGAACCGTACGAACGCCTCGGTGTTGGTCTTCCAGTCCTCGGGGAAGCCCTCCAGGTGCTCGAAGACGGTGTCGACCCCGGCCTTGCGGAACAGCATCACCGCGTCTTCGGTGTACTTGTCGAAGTCGGTGTCGAAGATGCCCTGGTACATGAACCGGGTGTCGTCGTCGAACAGCACCCAGCGCAGGTAGTGCAGCTTCAGCGGCCCCAGCAGGTACGGGTCGGTCTCCAGCGCCTTGGCCAGGGTGCCGCCGTACCCGCGGATCGCGTCGGCGTGACCGGGTTTCACCTTCGCGATGATCGTGAATCCGTAGCAGGCGGGCGTACGGGGGAAGACCGGGCCGTACTTGCCCTGCTCGAGGTGACTGGTGTCCTTGGGGATCACCATTGCCGCAGGTTTGATCTCCATAGCGTCTCCCGTCGCGGGCGCACCCCGTGATCACGGAGGCGACCAGCCGATTATCTCCAGATAACGGGTGGAACACGGGCGAATCAGGGCGCTGAGGGCGCGGCCGTCCTCGGCAGCTTCGCGGCCGCGAACAGCCCGGCCAGCGCCACGACGGCGAGCACGGCCATGGCCAGCCCGTACGCCCGGCCGGGGGTGGCGGTGATGCCCGCGACGAGGATGGTGCCCGCCACCGCCGTGCCCAGCGACGAGCCGAGATTGGACACGCTGCGCGACAGCCCGGAGATCTCGCCCTGCAGGTCGTCGCCGAAGCTGGACTGCACCACGTTGACCGACGGGGTCAGCATCAGCCCCAGCCCGAGCCCGATGAGCAGCAGACCGGGCGCGAACGCCCAGACCCCCGGTGTCCCGGCGACCAGGGCGAGCAGCACCAGCACGCCGACCGCGGTGAGCACGAAACCCGCCTGGATCAGCGTGCGCTGCGGGCGGCGCTTGGCCAGCCGCTCGGCCGCCAGCGACGAGGCCAGCAGGCCGACCGTGGCGGCGGTGAAGATGATGCCGGTCTGGATCGCGTCGTAACCCCGGACCACCTGCAGGTATGCCGCCACCGTGAACGAGGTGCCCATCAGGATCAGCCACTGGGCGTTCTGGGTGATCAGGCCCAGGTTGGAGGTGCGGTTGCGGAACAGCGCGGTGGACAGAAGCGGCTCGCGCCCGGCCCGCTCCTGGGTGCGCACCCAGCGGAAGAACAGGAACAGCAGCAGCACGCCCGCGGCGATCAGGCCGAGCATCAGCCACACGTTGTCGTCGGCGGCGAGGATGCCGGCCACGACGAGGATGAGCCCGGCCGCCGACAGCACCGCGCCGCGGGTGTCGAACGGCCGGGTCGGGTCCGGCGGCAGCGGGTCGAGCACCTTGCGGCCCAGCATGATGATCACCAGGATGACCAGGGCCTGGAACACGAACGCCCAGCGCCAGCTCAGCGCCGAGGTGATCAGGCCGCCGATGAGCGGCCCCGCCGCCGCGCCGACGCCGCCCATCGCGCTGATCACCCCGAACGCCTTGGCCCGCGCGGCCACCCCGCTGAACAGCAGCGTGGTGAGGATGTAGACGGGCGGGATGAGCAGCGCGGTGCCGACGCCCTCCAGGATCGAGTTGCCGAGGATGAGCACCCCCAGCCCGGGAGACACGGCGCTGAGCAGCGCGCCTATGCCGTAGAGGATCAGGCCGGCGAGGAAGCAGCGTTTCCGGCCGTACCGGTCGGTCAGCTTGCCGCCCGGGATCATCAGGGCCGCCATCACCAGCAGGAAGATCGTGATCGCGATCTGGACGCCCTGCACGGTCGTGTTCAGGTCCTGGCTGATGTCGTTGATCATCACGTTCATGTTCGAGCCGGCGAAGCTGCAGATGAACTGCGCCAGCGCGAGCGGCACGAGCATCTGCCGCAACGCCCCCGCCGGCGGCCCGGCGGCGGCGGATCGGGCCGCGGTCATGGGTACCTCCTCGATCGCCCGTCCGCGTGGGCGGCATCGAGCAGCCGGTTCCCATGCGCCCGATCTCGGGCCGCGGGTGCCCTACAGCGTATTAAGGCCGCCTGATTCATGCCGCTATATCGCAAAGAATTGAGGATGAGGGAAATCGTGTGATGCTTTCGTGGTCACCACACTTGCTGTTGCGTTTTTGGTGTTTGTTGCGGCATGGTCGACGTATGGAAAGCGGCCACCACGACCTGCTGACGACGACCGAGGCGGCCGCGCTGCTGCGCTCGTCACGCCAGCATGTCGTCGACCTGTGCGAGCGAGGGATCCTGCCCTTCGTCAGGGTGGGCACACACCGGCGGCTCGACCGGGCGGATGTGCTCGCGCTGCTGCGCCCCGAACTGACCCGCGACCAGCTCAAGTCGTTGTGGCTGCACCGTGCCGTGGCCGGCCGCCTCGTCGCCGATCCTGACAAGGTGCTCGCGGACGCCGCCGAGAACCTGCGCCGGCTCAAGCGTGTACACCCGGACGGTATGGCGGCGATGTGGCTCGAACGCTGGCGGCAGGTTCTCGACACCGGCGTCGAGGCTGTCCTCGAGGTCTTGACGTCGCGCAGCCGTGACGCCGCCGAACTGCGTCAGAACTCGCCGTTTGCCGGCGTGCTGCCCGAAAGCACCCGCCAGGCTGTGCTGGCCGCGTTCGCCGAGCGCTGGCGCCTGGAGCGGATGGCGTGAGGCGCGACCAACTGGAGCACGTGCTGCGAGCCGCGTCGCGGATCAGTGGATCGACTACCACGCACGACTCGGCGAAGCCGGCTGAGCGCCGGCGGCCCGTGGGCGGCTCAGCACGCCGACGGCGCTCGGTGCCAGGCTGCGTGCGGCGACGGGCAGGTTGGCCCGGATCGCCACGCCGGCCGGTTACCTGCTGGTCAGGGCTCGGAGACGGTGTAAGTCACTCCGCCGCAGTCTGGACCCGTGTTGTCGAACACGACCACCGGGCCCAAGGGCATCCGTTGCTCGCGGTCGACGCCTAGGACACTGAACCGCACCTGTATGGAGCCGACTCGGGCAAGGGTGCACGGCTGCTGCGCGACCGGCCGGATGGTCAGGAACAGGGTCAGCTCCTTGCCGACGGGCAGGTCCACCGGGCTGAAGGGCACACCGTGCTCGGGCAGGCAGCACGGCATTGTCGGCTCGACCAGCATGACGGCCTCTTCGACGCCGTATATGGAGCTGTCCCCGCCCACGGCCGTGACGGTGATGGGAACAGGTCCCGAATTCCGCACGGAGAAGGTGAGCGGGTTGGTCTTCGCCGGGTGCAGCGGGAGCCATGTCTCCCAGACCCCGTTGGTGACGTGCTCCACACCGCCGGTTCCGTCGCTCGAGGAGCCCCGCGTCAGTTCGTACGCCCGAGCCGTCCACTGCCAGGCAGCAAGCAGCGCCACCGCCACCCCGGCGGCCAACACGGCCGCCGCGATGCCCGGACGGCGGGTGCGAGGGCTGTGAATCGCGGCGTTCTGCTCGGTCATGGCGTGCAGCGTAGGCGTGCCGATCCAGCCGGGGTGAACAGGCATGATTCGCGAGACGGCGCCTAGCGCCCGCGGCCGTTCAGGCCGGGCCGCGCTGCGGAACGTACTGTTCGGGGATGTGCACCGAGCCCATGGTGATCGGCCGCCGCAACCGGAAACCGAGCCGCTCGTACATGGCCAGCGCGCCGGGGTTGCCGTCGCTGACGTGCAGGAAAGCCTGCTCGCCGCGGTCGCGCATCCCGGCGATCAGCGCGCGGACCAGCCGCATCGCCAGGCCCTGGCGGCGGTGGGCGGGGTCGGTGCAGACGGCGCTGAGCTCGTTCCAGCCGACCGGCCGCAGACGCTCCCCGGCCATCGCCACCAGCACTCCGCCACGGCGGATGCCCAGGTAGGTGCCCAGTTCGAGGGTGCGCGGCGTGAACAGGCGACCGTTGCGGTGCCGCGCGACGAACGCCACGATCTCGGGCAGGTCCGCCGGGCCGAGCCGCACCGCCTCGTCGTCGTGCCGGGGCTCGACGTCGTGCTCGACGAGCTGCAGCCCCGGCCCGACGCCGGTGACCTTCCAGCCGTCGTGCGGGGCGACGACGATCCCGGCGATCGGGGCCCGCTCGGGGCCGACCAGCGCGGCGGCGTCGGCCCAGTCCTCGGCGGTCGTCGGATGCGGGATCGCGATGAACCTCGACAGCTCCGGCGGGTAACGCAGGATGCGGCCCCGCCGCTGCGCCAGGTGGGCGTGCGGGCCGGTCAGCGCGGATCGCACGGGGTCGTCGAGCGGATCGGCCATGGCGGTCCCCAGTCGCTGCGAGGGCCGGGGCGGACTCCAGCCCGACACTCACGGTCGTGAATGGATTCTAATGCGACAGACGCCACCGGGATGGCCGCCGGACTGAGCCGGCCCGCCAGATCACCGCGCCGAGTACGACGGTCCAGACGGTGAGCGGGTCGAAGCCGAGCCGTTCGGCGCCGCCGACGCCCAGCCCGAGATGCAGCCCGCTGGCGAACAGCACGCAACCGACGATCCCGACGACGCCCATCGTGAGCGAGAACGCCCGCTCGCGAGGCCGCTCAGGGGGTGTGGCGAGGCCGAGCAGCAGCGGGCTGAGCGCGGCGGGGAACTGCAACCCGGCCCCGACCAGGTGCAGCGGCATGTTCACGTCACCGGGCGCGAGGCCGACCAGCACGGCGCCGACGCCGCTTACGGCGATCAGCGCGAGTCCCGACCCCGCCAGGCGGTGCCGCGGCCACCAGGCCCGGGTCGTCAGCGCCCCGACCGTCGTGCACAGGCCGACCAGCACGAAGGTCATGTTCATCAGCACGTGCCTGGGCGAGCAGAGGAAGACCCCGGGCCGCCACGATTCGTCCGAGGTCGTGCATATCGCATTGCCGAGATCGCTGATCGTGTTGTCGGTGAAGCTGTACGCCGGATCCCAGGCGGCCGCGACGACCGGCTGCACCAGGAAGTAGGCGACCGTCAGCATCCAGCAGGCCGCACCCAGCCGTTGTCTCACGGTGTCGAGATTAGACCCACCAGCCGACAGGCGCGTCGGGCGGCAAATTGTCGTACCGCGATCGGCGTGGGCGCGGTTACGGTCGAGCGCATGGACCGGCTTTCCGAGATCACTTTCCGGCTGCCCGACACGGCCGAGTCGCGTGGCTTCCTCGACGGGCTGCGGCTGCTGCTCGCCGACGTGCCGTACGCCGCGACAGATGCGGCCGACCGCCTGACGCTCACCCCGCCGTGGTCCGGTGACGCCCGTCCGGTGACGACGTTCGCGCTGGCCGACGTGCCCGCGCCCGAGGTCGCCCTGGACGACGAACAGGTCATCGGCCTCGTGACCGGGCCGGGGACCGAAGTGGTCGTCCTGCCCGCCCGGGTCGAGCTGCCGGACCTGGTCGAACGCCTGGCCGGCCACGTCCGCCGGGTGGATCACACGGGGGTGAACCTGCCCGTCGGCACCTCCGCCGAGCAGTGGGACGACCTGGTGGGCGCGGTCGCCGCCGCGTCGGCGATGTACCGCTACCCCACCGGCGAGCAGTGGCCGTTCGTGCTGCCCGCGACGCCGCAGGAGCTCGCCGACGACATCGCCGACTTCGTGGTCGGCCGCGAACCCCGCTTCGAGCTGGTACGCGAGCAGCGGCTCACCCAGACGTCGTGGCAGATCGCGCTGTGGACCGACCTGGCCCGCGCCGAGCTGGAGCTGCTGTTCCCCGAGCCGGAAGGGCTGACGTTCCCGGGTCTGGACGACATCTTCCGCGTCGTCCCGGTGCGCCACCCGTGGCCGGATCTCGGCATCCGGTTCGACCTCTGCTACCGGGGCGAGGGCGGCCCGAACGACTGGGAGACCGGCGAGTGGCTGGTCACCGAAGGCGGCCGGATCCGCTGACCCCGCCGGGCGCGTCCCGGGGTCAGGAGTTCAGCGGGCGGCGGGCGACCAGCAGCAGGTGGGTCACCGGCCAGTCCAGCGGGGCGCCGTCGAGGTCGGTGAGCCCGGCGACCGGGGCGATCCGGTTGTCGACGATCCAGTCGTTGCGGCTGGTCGCCGAGGCCGGGTCCAGCTCGAAGCCGACGTCGGTGAGCAGGCGCCGCCAGTCCGCGTACGCCAGGCCGCAGAACTGCTCGCGGGTCTCGGCCAGCCAGCTCGCCGTGTAGTCCTTGCGGGTCAGGTAGTCCATGGCGTCGCTCAGCGACAGCCGGACGGTGTCACCGGCGGAGGTGTGCGGCACGCCGAAGGCGAAGTCGACCGTGAACTGGTCGAAGCGGGCCCGCGTGGACAGCCCGGCGACGTACGCCGCGACCTGCGCGGACGGCAGGCCGGCCAGGTCGGTGCGTGGCCGGTCGGGGTTCGCGCCGTCGCCGCGTTCCAGGCGCAGCAGCACCTGCCGGTCGCGCTCGTCGGGGCCGCAGACGTCGCTGTTGATCCAGACTCCGCCGGGCACGGTGTGCTCGTAGATGGCCTGGGCGAAGGCGCGCAGCGACTTCTCCTGGTCGCCGTACGACCAGATCTCGTGGGTCAGCGCGAAGGTCAGCGTCGTGTTGATCGAACGGGCCGGGAACACCGCCCCGCCGAGCACGTTGCGGCGGTAGAAGAACACGTTGGGGTTGCGGAATACGCCCTGGGCCTTGCGGTGCACACACTCGTCGAACAGGTGGCGGGCGACCTCGACCCCGATCAGGTCGCTCTCGCGCAGGGCCGGTTCGCGGTCGGCGAGTTCGAGCACCGCGCCCGCGCCGCAGCCGATGTCGACGACCCGGCCGGGCTGCACGTGCTCGCGGGCCGCGGCCCACTTGCGGGCGGCGCTGTCGGCGAAGGCCTCCACGTAGGCGCGGTAGTCGCGGGTCGCGGTCAGGCCGCCCTCGTCGCCGACGACCGGGTCGTTGACGACGGTGCGCACCGTCTCGGCGAGGCGGTAGCGGTCGAACACGTCGGCGGTCGCGGGATGTGCCAGCTCACGCCAGCTCTCGTCGCCCGCGGCCAGGCGCAGCAGGACGTCCCAGGGGCGTTCGGCGGCGGGGGACTGTCCGGCCTCGACGGGGTCGATCGGGAAGCCGAGCCGCTCGTACAGCGCGGCGACGTCGGGGGTGGAGCAGGCCACCACGGTGTTGTGCGGGCTCAGCTCGATACCGGTGGCGGCGGTGATGTTCTTGATCGTGACCTCGGCGAACCGGGGTGTCGGCGGCATGTCGAAGACCGGCACCACCACCGAGCGCAGGCCGGTGGTCGCGCTGAACCGCTCGATGGCCGCCTCGCGCCGGTGGTACGGGACCGGGTTGCGGCGGGTGTTGTCGTGGTTGGCCGAGGTCACCGCCCAGACGACGGTCGCGCCGTGCCGGGCGGCCAGCTCGACGAGCCGCTCGGCCTGGAACCGGGTCAGCAGGTGGTGGCGTCCGGGGAACAGCACGAATTCCATCCGGACTTGATACCGCACGCGGCTGCCGGTCCGCGCACCGCGGGTTCGCGATCCCGCCGCGGGATTATGCTGGCCGGGGCATTTGCCCGTTTCGGCGACGCCGCGGAAGTTCTCGGCCCCGCACCGATGAGTTTCCCGGGCGGCGGCGGTCTACCCGGACATGACCCGAGAAGGAGTGACACCGATGGCTGACGCGAAGACCCACACCCTTGACGTTCCCGGCGCGGTCCTGCACTACGACGTACGCGAGAACGCCGACACCACCGAGCCGGCCCTGCTGCTGATCGGCTCGCCCATGGACGCGCGCGGGTTCACCACGCTCGCCGGGTTCTTCCCCGACCGCACCGTGGTCACCTACGACCCGCGGGGCGCGGAGCGCAGCGTCCGCACCGCCGACGCCGGCGAGTCGACTCCCGACGTGCACGCCGACGACCTGCACCGGCTGATCGCCGAACTCGGCGGGGGACCGGTCGACGTCTTCGCCAGCAGCGGCGGCGCGGTCAACACGCTGGCGCTGGTCGCCCGGCACCCGGCCGACGTGCGCGTCCTGGTCGCCCACGAGCCGCCGGTCGGGACGCTGCTGCCCGACCGGGAGCAGGCGCTCGCCGCGATCCGGTTCATCCGCGACACGTACCAGGCGAAAGGCTCCGGCGCGGGCATGGCGGCCTTCATCGCCGCGGTCGGCCACCAGGGCGAGTTCCCGGCCGACTACGCCGTCGCGCCCGACCCGGCGCAGTTCGGCATGCCGGCCGAGGACGACGGCTCCCGCGACGACGTGCTGCTGGGCCAGAACCTGATCAGCTGCACGCACTACGAGCCCGACCTCGACGCCCTGCGTGCGGCGTCGACCACGATCGTGCCGGCCGTCGGCGAGGAGTCAGCGGGCACGATGGCCCACCGCGGCGGGGTCGCGCTGGCCGAGCGGCTCGGCGCCACCGCGGTCGTGTTCCCCAGCAACCACGGCGGCTTCATGGGCGGCGAGTTCGGCATGCCCGGAAAGCCGGCGGAGTTCGCCGCGAAGCTGCGCGAGGTGCTCGCCGAGAACGTCTGAGGTTCCGCGGGCGGGGCGGCCACATCGCCGTCCCGCCCGGTCAGGCCGTGCGGGACAGGTCCATGACCCAGTTCAACCGCCACGTCAGGCCCTCGTCGTACGAGAACGACTGCTGCCACCGGGCGGCGTCCATGCCGTCCCGGGTCCACTCGAAGCGGACCTTGACCGGATGGCCGCCGAGCACGTCCTCGCACTCGAAGACGCCCCGCCCGTCCCGCCAGGCGCCCTCGACGGGCGGGTCCAGGTGGCCGGGGTTGCGGCTGGACGCCCACCAGATCCGCCAGACCCGGGCCTGCGGGTCGAACTGCCGCAGCGTGAACCCCTCGAACGGCTGCCCGCCGGGCGGAGCCTCGGTCCAGATGCGGTCGACGTGGCCGAGCCCGCCGAGGATCGGCTCGGCCTGGGCGGTGGCGTCGAACTCGACCCACTCGGCGCAGGCCGGATCGGCGACGTCGCGCAGCTTGCGGTTGCGCACCCGCCACCGCCCGAAGATGAAGTCGAAGTCGGCACGGCCGTCGTTCACGGTGGTCTCCCTGCGGCGAGCGGATGAGTTCGCCCCGGATCATGCCGCTCCCCACCGACAGGCCGAGGGTGCCGCCGGGCCGCTCCGTCAGCCCCGCCGCCCGCTGGGCGACTCGTCCAGGGCGGTGCGGGCGCGGGGCACCCAGGCGGGGCTCTCGAACTCGTCACTGGTGATCACGCGCATGGAGGCTCGGGCGTGGCTTTCCGGCGGCACGACGCCCGACGCGGCGATCAGCGCGCCGACCGCCGTGGCCAGCTCGGTGAAGGTCAGCATCGAGTCGGTCTGCGAGCCGGCCCAGACCTCGTGGTCGGCGGGCAGGATCCCGCCGTCCGGCTGGCGGCGCAGGACGACGCCGAGCGGAAGGTCGGCCTCCAGGCAGCTGCCGAGCGTCCGGTACGCCTGGCGGTAGCAGCCGAGCAGGACGCGTTCCCGGTCGGTGAGGTGGCGCTCCGTGGCCAGCCTGGTGACCAGCGCTTCCACCCGGGCCTCGGCTGCGGCGGCGCGTCCGAACAGCGTCCAGCGGTGCTGCTCGCGGTCGGCGGCGCGGAAGGTCTGCCGGCGTACGGCCGTCCACTCCTGCCAGGCGCCGTGAAATTCGCCCTGCACGGCGTAGAACAGCTCCGCGGCGGCGAGGTCCGCCTCGCGCCGCTTCCTGCCCCGCTCTCGCCGGTCCAGGCCGCGGCCCTGGCCGGAGCCGGCGACGGCGATCAGCACCAGCCCGAGGACAAGGCAGAAGAGGAACGACGTCAGCAGCGTTTCGAAGTCGAGCACGGTCCTCCTCGAGTCGCGGGGGCGGCAGCCTCCCAGGCTGCCGTACCACGCATGCGGCGCAGTATCAGCCGTCCGGCGGGTTCCGAGAGGGCATCCCGTCCAATAGCGCCTGATTTCCCCTTGGTGACCGGCTGGAGCGCCGCCATGGCTCGCGCGGAATGCCGTGGTGGCGATGTCGCCCGTTCTGGCACGATGCCGCCGTGGATCTGCTGCCGTGCGGCCATGCCGCCTACGCCGGAACCGGCCGGATGTGCCGGCATCTGCTCGGCGGCGACGCGAGTGCGAGCCATGTCCGGCTGCTGACCGGCGCGTCCGGATCTTCGACGCGGTGACGGGTCGGCAGGAGGCGGTGTTCCCGGGGCCGGCCGGGAACCTGTTCGCCGACGACACGCGCCTTTACGCCGCAGCGCCCGAGGGTCTGGAGGTCTGAGATCCGGCGACCGGTGAGCGTACGGGAGTCCTGCCGGGCTTCACGCCCAGCCGCAGGCACCGCGGCTCCGGGGAACTGGCCGCCCTCGACGGCGGCGTGCTGCGACGACGGCAACCTAAGATCAACTCTTTTTCTTGACTCATTCCAGAAAAGGCAGCAGACTACGGGGCGTGGTGACGACCCCGGACTTCGAGCAGCTGCTGCGCGGAGCCGCGTTGCGGGTGACCCGTCCCCGCACGGCGGTGCTGCGCGCGGTGTTCGCGGCTCCGCACGCCGACACCGACTCGATCATCGGTGCCGTGCGCGGTGAGGTCTCGCACCAGGCGGTGTACGACTCGCTGCGCGCCCTGACCGCCGCGGGCCTGGTGCGGTGTTTCCAGCCCGCGGGCTCGGTGCCCCGCTACGAGGCCCGGGTCGGGGACAACCACCACCACATGGTCTGCCGGTCCTGCGGGCTCATCGCCGACGTCGAATGCGCGGTCGGCGACGCGCCCTGCCTGACCGCGCCCGGCGGCGACTTCGCGATCGACGAGGCCGAGGTCGTCTACTGGGGCCGCTGCCCCGGCTGTTCCACCGCAGGCAGTTCCTGATCCACCCGATCCCCCGCAAGTCACGGAAGGAATCCGATGTCTGAGAACCACGAAGCCGTCGTCCACGACGCCGAGGCGGGCGCCGAGTCGCGCTGCCCGGTGGCGCACGGACGCGCGCCCCACCCGACCCAGGGTGACGGCAACCGCGGCTGGTGGCCCAACCAGCTCAACCTGAAGATCCTGGCCAAGAACCCGGCCGTGGCCAACCCGCTGGGCGAGGACTTCGACTACGCCGAGGCGTTCGCCGGCCTCGACCTCGCCGCCGTGAAGCGGGACATCGCCGAGGTGCTGACGACCTCGCAGGACTGGTGGCCGGCCGACTACGGGCACTACGGCCCGTTCATGATCCGTATGGCGTGGCACAGCGCGGGCACGTACCGCATCAGCGACGGCCGCGGTGGCGCCGGCGCGGGCATGCAGCGCTTCGCGCCGCTGAACAGCTGGCCGGACAACGGCAACCTGGACAAGGCCCGCCGCCTGCTGTGGCCGGTCAAGAAGAAGTACGGCCAGCAGATCTCCTGGGCCGACCTGATGATCCTGACCGGCAACGTCGCGCTGGAGACGATGGGCTTCCAGACCTTCGGCTTCGCCGGCGGCCGCCCCGACGTCTGGGAGCCCGACGCCGACGTCTACTGGGGTCCGGAGACCACCTGGCTCGGCGACCAGCGCTACACCGGTGACCGCGAGCTGGAGAACCCGCTCGCCGCCGTGCAGATGGGCCTGATCTACGTCAACCCGGAGGGCCCGAACGGCAACCCGGACCCGATCGCCGCGGCCCGCGACATCCGCGAGACGTTCGGCCGCATGGCCATGAACGACGAGGAGACCGTCGCGCTGATCGCCGGCGGCCACACCTTCGGCAAGGCCCACGGCGCGGGCACCACCGACCACGTCGGCCCGGAGCCGGAGGGCGCGACGCTGGAGGAGCAGGGCCTGGGCTGGAAGAACAGCTTCGGCAGCGGCAAGGGCGGCGACACCATCACCAGCGGCCTGGAAGGCGCCTGGACGAACACGCCGATCGCGTGGGACAACAGCTTCTTCGAGATCCTGTTCGGGTACGAGTGGGAGCTGTTCAAGAGCCCGGCCGGCGCGCAGCAGTGGAAGCCGAAGGACGGCGCGGGCGCGGGCACCGTGCCCGACGCGCACGACCCGGCCAGGAGCCACACCCCGATCATGCTGACCACCGACCTGTCGCTGCGCTTCGACCCGGTGTACGAGCCGATCGCGCGCCGCTTCAAGGACGACCCGGCCGCGTTCGCCGACGCGTTCGCCCGCGCCTGGTTCAAGCTGACCCACCGCGACATGGGCCCGATCGCCCGCTACCTCGGCCCGGAGGTCCCGGCCGAGGCGCTGATCTGGCAGGACCGGGTGCCGGCCGTGGACCACGAGCTGGTCGACGCCGCCGACGTCGCCGCCCTCAAGGCGCAGGTGCTCGCGTCGGGGCTGTCGGTGTCGGAGCTGGTCTCGGTCGCGTGGGCGTCGGCGTCGACGTTCCGCGGCAGCGACAAGCGTGGCGGCGCGAACGGCGCCCGCATCCGCCTGCAGCCGCAGAGCGGCTGGGAGGTCAACGACCCCGACCGGCTGGCCCGGGTGCTGCACACCCTGGAGGGCGTGCAGGCCGCGTTCAACGCCGCCCAGACCGGCGGTAAGAAGGTCTCGCTGGCCGACCTGATCGTGCTGGCCGGGTCCGCCGCCGTCGAGCAGGCCGCCGCGACCGCGGGCCACCCGGTCGAGGTGCCGTTCACGCCGGGCCGCACCGACGCGTCGGCCGAGCAGACCGACGCGGAGTCGTTCGCGGCGCTGGAGCCGACCACCGACGGGTTCCGCAACCACCTCGGCAAGGGCAACCGCCTGCCGGCCGAGTACCTGCTGCTCGACCGGGCCAACCTGCTCACCCTGAGCGCGCCCGAGATGACCGTGCTGGTCGGCGGCCTGCGGGTGCTCGGCGCGAACACCAAGCAGTCCACGGTCGGCGTGTTCACCGACACCCCCGGGTCGCTGACCAACGACTTCTTCGCCAACCTGCTCGACCTGGGCACCGCGTGGACGGCGACGTCGGCCGACGCCGAGACCTTCGAGGGCCGCGACCTCGCCACCGGTGCGGTCAGGTGGACCGGCAGCCGCGCCGACCTCGTCTTCGGCTCGAACTCCGAGCTGCGGGCGCTGGCCGAGGTCTACGCCAGCGACGACGCGAAGGAGAAGTTCGTGCGCGACTTCGTCGCGGCGTGGGTCAAGGTCATGAACCTGGACCGGTTCGACCTCGCCTGATCCTGAGGACGACGAAGCCCGCCGGTGTACGGACACCGGCGGGCTTCGCCGCTGTCGGGGGTCAGTACCGCATGACGCAGTAGACGACCGTCGGGTGCAGGAACCGGTACCAGTGGTTCCACTTGTAGTCGTTGGTGCACTTGTCGCCGTTGGACCCGCCGCGCACGATGTCGATGATGTGCACGGTGCCCTTGGCCTTGCACTTGGGCGCGGCGACCGCGAACTCGGTGTCCGTCGGCAGGATGTAGCAGTAGTTGCGCACCAGGTACAGCTCCAGGCAGAGCCGGTAGCCGTCGGTGGTGATCCACGGCCCGTCGGGGTCGGAGCAGGTGCCCTGAGCGCGGTCGACGGACAGCACCCGGTAGGTGCCGCGCGTGCCGTTGCAGTTGCCGAGCCCCAGGAAGTCGCCGGTCTTGTCGACGGTGATGCAGTCGCCGACGGAGGCGGGCGCGGGCAGCACGGCTTCCGTGGTCGGGACCTCCGCGGGCGGCGAGTACCGGTCGGACGGGGACGGGCGGCCGGCCTGCGACGGCGACGGCGAGGCCGCCGGGCTGTCGTCGTTGACGAGGTTGTACACCACGCCGCCCCCGCAGAGCCCGATCACGCACAGCAGCACCACGCCGACGATCAGGCCGATGATCAGGGGAGTGTTGCTCTTCTTCGGTGGTGGCGGCGGGCCCACGCCTGGTTGCCAGGGGGCGGCGCCGGGGTAACCGGGGGGATTCTGCGGTGGAGGCAGCGTCACCCCAGGAGTCTCACACGGGCGCGCAACGGCACACCACGCAGCGGGTCCACATCAGATCAGGGTCACAGCCGGCCCCTCCCGGCGGTTCGCTGAGCCCGGGAGCACCAGCGATCGGCGCGCTGCCTGGTGAGGCACACTTCGAGGTGTGACCGACGATCTCGACGCGGTGGCCGCGCTGCACGACCCGGTGCGCCGGGCGCTCTACGACTATGTCGTCGCCCAGGGCCGGGCCGTCGGGCGCAACGAGGCGGCGCAGGAGGCCGGGGTTTCGCGTACCCTCGCGGCCTTCCACCTGGACAGGCTCGCCGAGGCCGGCCTGCTGGAGGTCGACTTCATGCGGTTGACCGAGGCCAGGCCCGGTCCGGGCGGCGGGCGTCCGGCCAAGGTCTACCGCCGGGCGCGGGCCGTGCGCAAGGTCACGCTGCCGCATCGTGACTACGAGCAGCTGGCGGCGCTGCTCGCCGAGGTGGTGCACGGCCTGGACGCGGACGACCGGGCGGTGGCGGTGGCGGCCGCCGCGGGCGAGCGGTTGCACGAGCCCGGCGGGTGGCTGGCGACGCTGCGCGAACGCGGCTACGAGCCCTATGCCGACGGCGACCGGGTGCGCCTGCGCAACTGTCCTTTCCGGCAGGTCGCCGAGGCGGAGCCGCTGCTCGTGTGTGCGATGAACCTGGCGCTGTGCAGGGGGATCGCGGGTGGCGACGCGAGCGCGGAGCTGGACCCGCGGCCGGGGGAGTGCTGCGTGTCCTTCTCTAAAAACAATACTCGTTGACATAGAAGCGGCGGGATGGTCTGCTCGATCCATGCATCTCGCGCAGCTCAACGTCGGGCGCCTGGTCGCGCCGATCGACGCCCCGGAAGTGGCCGAGTTCGTCGCGCTCCTGGAACCGATCAACGCGCTGGCCGACGCCGCGCCCGGGTTCGTGTGGCGGCTCAAGGAGTCCGAGACCGACTCGGCGGTGACCTACCGGCACGACTTCGGCGACGACCTGCTGATCAACATGTCGGTCTGGCGTACCCGGCAGGACCTGTGGGACTACGTGTACCGAACCCGTCACCTGGCCGTGCTGCAGCGGCGCCGGGAGTGGTTCCAGCGGTCGGTGGAGGTCCACAGCGTGATGTGGTGGGTCCCCGACGGGTGCCTGCCGACCGCCGCGGAGGGCATGGCACGCCTGGCGCTGCTCGGTGAGCGCGGTCCCGGGCCGGACGCGTTCACCTTCAAGGACTTCCGCGACCCGGTCGACGCGCCCGCCTGATCGGGGCCGGACCGGCGAGCGCCGGCTCCGTGTGCCGATTTACGCCAGATGTGCCTGAATCGGTCACTTCGACGGCCGAGTCAGGGCAGGGTGGTCGGCAGGGAGAGGAGCCGGGATGGACAGGATTCTCGCCGACCAGACCAGGGCGGCCGGCAGTACCGTGGATCAGCTCGCACCCGCCGGAGGCACGACGCCGCCGGTCCGGCGCTGGGTCACCGAACGTGAGCGCTGGGCGGCCGCGATCGCCGAGCACGGCGTCGACTGGGACCACCCCCGATCGGTGCACTGGAACGCTGCCTGCGGCATCGACGCCGCCGCCGACTTCGCCGCCGTACGCCGCAGCGCGCGGACCTACGACGCCATCGCGCCCGCGTTCGCCGCGACCGCCCGCCACCGCGAGGACCGGGCCCGCACCGCCGAGGCCATGGGCGACCTGGTCACCGCGCGCGAGAACTACTTCATGGCGGCCGTGCACTGGAGCGCGGCCCAGTGGCCGGGCCACGCCGACGACGACGCCGGCCGGGGCCACCACGAGCGCAAACGCGCCTGCTACGCCCGCTACGCAGCGCTGGCCGACCACCACGTCGAAGCGGTGTCGATCCCGTTCCCCGGCACCCACCGCGGTTCGCTGCCGGCCTGGTTGCACCTGCCGCCCGGCCATACCGGCGGCCGCCTGCCCGTGGCCGTCGTGGTGCCGGACCTCGACAGCGCCAAGGAGGCGACGGTCGCCCTGCACGGCGACCGCTTCCTCAGCCGCGGCTTCGCCGTGCTCGCGATCGAGGGACCCGGCCAGTACGAGTGCGCGATGCTCGGCACCCACTTCAGCATGCCCGCCTGGGCGCAGGTCGGCCCGGCCTGCCTGGACTGGCTGGCCGGGCGCGCCGAACTCGACCCGGCACGGGTCGTGATCGCCGGCAGCGGCTTCGGCTCGTTCGCGGCGACCGTCGTGGCCGCCCACGAGCCCCGGCTCCGCGCCTGCGCGGTCATGGAGGTCCACCACGAACCGGGCTGGACGACCGTGTTCGAGCAGGCGTCCCCGGCCTACAAGATGCGCTTCATGTACATGACCGGGCACACCGACGAGGCGGAGTTCGACCGGTTCACCCGCACGCTGACCTGGCAGGGGCGCGCGGAGCAGATCCGCATGCCGTACCTCGCGGTCGTCGGGGAGGACGACGAGCTCAGCCCGGTCGAGTGGACCCGCGCCCTGCTCGACGCGGTGCAGGGCCCCCGGCAGCTGGTGGTCTATCAGGACTCGCCGCACCACATCGGCGGCGTGCCGTCGGCCCGGCTGGGACCGTCCCCGTCCGGCCTGGTCGCGGACTGGCTCGCGGCCCGGGTGCGCGGCGACGCCTTCCCGTCCGAGCAGTGGCTGATCGACGGCGACGGCCGGATCAACCGGGGGCCGCTGCCGGCAGCCGAGCCGGTGGAACCGCCGGCATCGGAGCGGCCCGTCGAAACGCCGCCGGCGACGCGGTCCGCGGAGCCACCGCCGGTACCGTCGGCCGCTCCGCCCGCCCCGGCCGCTCCGCCCGCGCTGTCCGCTGCGCCGCCGGCCCCGGTCGCTCCGCCCGCGAAGGCGAACGGCCGCGGTCGGGGGTCCCGCAAGAAGGGCGGCCAGGTTCCTGCCGGGGGCGACCACGCACAGCCGTCGATCCACCGTGAACCCGCCGCCGCCGGGTCGCGGAACCGAGGCAAGGTCCCCCGTGGACCCTCGTCCTGACCGTGATGTCGGCGGGGCTGGCTATCCTGGCGCGATGGACCTGGAGTTCAGCGGTGAGATCTGGTTCTGGCGAGGCCCCGCCCCCTGGTACTTCGTGACCGTGCCCGACGAGCACTGCCCGGCGCTCGAAGACGCGTCGTCGCAGGTCAGCTACGGCTGGGGCATGATCCCGGTGACCGCCCGGATCGGCACGACCGGCTGGACCACCTCGCTGTTCCCCAAGGACGGGCGCTACATCGTGCCCGTCAAGGCGGTGGTGCGCCGGGCCGAGCAGCTCGACGCCGGTGACACGGTGACGGTCCGGCTCAACGTCGACGCTTGAGATTCCGGCCCGGACCGATGACTTCCGGGCCTCCGGCTCGTCATCACGGGTATGAGATTGACACTCACGGAGTTCGTGACCCTCGACGGCGTCTACCAGGGTCCGGGCGGCCCGGAGGAGGACACCGCCGACGGCTTCCGGCACGGCGGCTGGGTGGTGCCGTTCTTCGAGGACACCCTGGGCGAGTTCATCACCGGTGTCTTCGGCGAGGTCGACGCGTTCCTGCTCGGCCGGCGCACCTACGACATCTTCGCCGAGGCCTGGCCGAAGTCCACCGACCCGGCCGACCCGATCGCGAAGGCCCTCAACACGCTGCCGAAGTACGTCGCGTCACGCACGCTGACCAGCCCGGACTGGCACAACAGCACGGTCCTCGGTGGGGACGTGGTGGCCGAGGTCGCCAAGCTCAAGGAGCAGCCCGGCCGCGAGCTGCAGATCCATGGCAGCGGCGCGCTCGCGCAGACCCTGTTCGACGCGGGCCTGATCGACATGATCCGGCTCATCGTGTTCCCGGTCGTGCTCGGCTCGGGGCTACGGCTGTTCGCCGAGGGGCGTACGCCGTCGAGCTTCCGGCTGGCCGATCTCAGGTCGACGCCGACCGGCGTGACGGTGCAGACCCTGGAACTTGCCGGGGTGCCGGCGTACGGCTCGATGACGGTCGAGTGACGCGCAGGCCGGGGCAGGCCCGCTGTGCGGGCGGGCCGCCCCGGTCAGCGGCGGCGCAGTTCGAGGAAGCGGTAGCTGAGCAGGTCGTGGATGAGCGCCCACTGCAGCGCGTCGCCGCCGACCAGTGACTGCCAGTACAGGCCGGTCGGGCGGAACACGCGGCCCGCCGCCAGCAGCGCGCTGATCCAGCG
Organism: Catellatospora coxensis; assembly: GCF_016862635.1. Classification (GTDB taxonomy): domain Bacteria; phylum Actinomycetota; class Actinomycetes; order Mycobacteriales; family Micromonosporaceae; genus Catellatospora; species Catellatospora coxensis. The sequence goes on from NZ_BONI01000025.1 coordinate 95,652, forward strand.
GTCGCGCGGGCGGCGCAGTTCGAGGTACGGGGTGAGGTCGAGGTCGCGGACCAGTTCCAGGCCGTGCGCGGCGGCCGCGGTGCGCACCTGGCCGACCGTCAGCAGCGAGCCCACGTGCCAGCCGGTGCGGAACTCCGCCATCCGCCGGGCCGCCTTCGGCGAGTCGGGCGTGGCCGCGGAGGTGAGGAAGTCGTCGCATACCACCAGCCTGCCGCCGGGGCGCAGGGTGCGGGCCGCCTCGCGGAAGTAGCCGTCGGCGTCGGGGCTGTGGATGAACGCCTCGATGGAGAAGGCCAGGTCGGCGGTCCCGGCCAGGTCCTCGGGCACGGCCAGGAAGTCGCCCTCCCGGCAGCGCACCCGCTCGGCCAGGCCGGCCTCGGCGATCAGCTCGGTGGCCCGCGCCGCCTGCGCCGGGCTGATGGTGATGCCCTCGCCGGTCAGGTCGGTCTGCCCCGCCAGGTACAGCAGGCTCGCGCCGAGCCCGCAGCCCAGGTCCACTACGGACGGTCGGGCCAGGTCCGGCGGCAGCGTGTCGAGCAGCAGCTCGTCGACGTGGTGGAAGGCCTGCGCCCGGGTCGCCACACCGGGACCCCAGACGGCGCGGTGGATGGACGCGCCGCCCTGCCCGAGCCGCTCGAAAGCGGCGGCGTTGTTGTCGTAGTAACGGCGCACCCGCTCAGTGCCCGCCGCCGTATCCGCCTGGGAGGTCATGGCCGCTTACTGTAAACGCTCGCGCCTGTTCCCGCGCGACGGCGAAGGCTCCGCTTCGCTTGCACCGCAGGCGATTCCGTCGATGCCGCGCCGTTCGTCTGCCGGCGGTTGCGCTGCGTTCTCCGGGGAACTGCACGAATGAGCGGGTCGATACGTGCAGTTCCCCGGAAACCGTCAGGCGAGCACGGCGTCGGTGCGGCGCAGGCGGAGTTGGGTGAGCAGGCCGGTGGCGGCGATGAGGACGGCGATGGCGCTGTAGGCGAGGACGGTGGGCAGCAGGCCGACGGAGACTACGCTCTGCCCGGCGATGATCAGGGGCAGGCCGAAGGACAGGTAGGCGACCAGGAACACCGCGGCGAACAGGCCGCCGCGCTGGTGCGGCTGGGCGTGCGGGCCGACCAGGCGCAGCGCGCCGCCGAACGACGCGCCGAAGCCGAGGCCGCTGACGATCGCGCCGAGCCAGACCACGGGCAGCAGGCCCGCGGCGATGCCGGCCGCGACGACCAGCGTGCCGGTGAGCACCCCGGCGCTGCCGAGCACCGTGGCGCGGCGGCCGTGGAAGCGGCCGGTCACGATGCCCGCGACCGCGGCCGCGCCCGGGGCCAGGAACGCGGTCGCGCCGTTGAGCAGGCCGCTGTCGAGGTGGAAGACGCCGCGCACGATGGTCGGCCCGAGGCCCATGAACAGGCCGGCCATCATCCAGGCCGACAGGTGTACGGGCACCGCGGCGGCGAACTCGCGCCGGGCCGGGTGCGGCACGGTGACCCGCGGCACGAGCGAGCCCAGCGCGCCGGGCCGGCGTGCGGACGTCTCGGCGGACAGGTAGAGCACGACCGCGCCGATCGCCATGATCACGGTCAGCGTGCTGAACACGATCACGTTGGCGGAGTGGGTGAACTGGACCGCGACGCCGGTGAGCAGCGCGCCCAGGCCGAGGCCGCCGGCCGGGGCGACGCTGCCGATCAGCGAGCCCCAGCGGCGGTGCCGCGGCGGGGCCAGCTCCAGCAGCGAGGCGGTGAACGCGCTGCTGGCCGCGCCGGTGGCCAGGCCCTGCACGACGCGGGCGGCGATGACCCAGCCGAGGTTCGGCGCGAACACGAACATGACCATGGAGACCAGCTCGACCAGCAGCGCGCCGATCAGCACCGGTCGCCGGCCGACGTGGTCGGACAGCGAGCCGGCCACCAGCAGGGCGGCGAGCAGCGCGAACGCGTACGCGGCGAAGGCGACCGTGAGCATGGACGGCGCAAAGCCCCATTGCCGCTGAAACAGGACGAGCAGCGGGGTGGGTGCGCCCGCGGCCAGGTAGAGCGACCCGAACGCGAGCGCGGCGCCGGTGAAGGCGACGGTCGGCGACAGCGGCCGCCGGGCGGTCCGGGCGGAGTGGCGGGGCAGGTAGGGCGTGGCCCGCTCGGCGATGGTCATGACGTGCGCTCCCTAAAGCAAAGATCATTGCGTTTACGTCCAGGCGACCGTAGTCTCAGCGCGGAAGTTAAAGCAAATATTTCTGCGTTAGAGTGGGAGTCATGTCTGCCACACCCAGCCCCGCCCGGCGCACCGGCGGCCGCAGCGCCGCCGTGCTGGCCGCGGTGCGCTCCGCCGTCGAGGAACTGGTGCAGGAGCGCGGCAGCGGCCAGGTGACCATCCCGATGGTCGCCGAGCGCGCCGGGGTCAACCCGACCAGCATCTACCGCCGCTGGGGCGACGCCCCGTCGATGATCAACGATCTCGCGACGTACCGGATCTCGCCGGATCGGCCCCTGCCCGACACCGGTGACCTGCGCGAGGACCTGACCCGCTGGGCGCAGGAGATCATCGAGCACTTCCGGCAGCCGGCCGCCGCGGCGCTGCTGCGCGGCGGGGCGGCCGCGGCCGGGGCAGGCGACTCGGACTGCCTGCGCAACCGGCGGGCCGAGGCCACCCTGCTGATCGAGCGGGACGGCGGCGAGGTGCCCGTCGAGGAGGTCATCGACCATGTCATCGCGCCGATCGTCTACCGGGTGCTGTTCCGGCCCTGGACCCTCGACGACGAACTCGCTCCGGCCCTGGTGGGGCGCCTGTTCGCCGGTCGCTGACCGGCCATCCGATCACGACAGTGGAGATCGGAACGAATTGCTTCGTACCGCGGTCTATCCGGCTGAGGTCCGGAGGAGTATCGTCATAGACGTCCCCGCCGACTTCCCCCGTGGTCGGCGGGGATCCTTCGTCTCCGCAGCGGTTTACGGCCGTGCCCCGCGGGTATCTGCGGCCCGTCACCACGAATTGACACCGCTGTCGGCACGCAGGAGGACAACGATGATGCTGCTCGGATTGCTGCTGGTCCTCGGCCTGGCCGGACTGGCGCTCGTGGCCTTCATGGACAATGACGGCCTGTTCACCACGTCGGCGGGCGCGGTCGAGCTGTTCGGCTACACCTTCTCTCCCACGGTCGGCGAGGTCTTCCTCATCGGCACGGCCGCCGGTGCGCTGTTCCTCGTCGGGCTGTTCATGCTCTTCAGCGGGGCCGGCCGGCGCGCCCGCCGAAGGATGGCGGCCCGCCGGGAACTGGCCGCGCAGCGGGCCGAGAACCTCGCCCTGAAGCGCAAGCACGACACCATCGCCACGGAACTGGCCGCGCAGCGGGCCGCCGAGGCGGGCGCGGCCGACGCCGAGCGGGAGGTCGAGGCCGCTCGGGCGGCCCGCGACGCCAAGCTCGCCCGCGACGGCGCCGAAGCCGAGGCGGACGAGCGGCTGTCCACCCGGTAACCGCGCCGAACCGCCGGGGCCGCGACACCGATCCGGGTGGCGGCCCCGGCGGCGTTCAGGACTGGGCCGCGTCGGTGTCGAGCGGCCGGAGCTTGGCCCGGATGCGTTCGGCGTCGGGGTGGGCCAGCTCCTCCATGATGCGCAGCGCGTCCCGCCACAGCCCGTCGGCGGTGCCCGCCTCGCCGAGCGCCAGCTGCGCGTCGGCGAGGTGGTCGACGATGAACGCCTCCCAGTACCGGTCGCGGGTCTGGCGGACCAGGTCCAGCGCGTTGCCGAAGCCGAGCACGGCCTGCTCGTGGTTGCCGAGGTGGAGGTGGGCGTGGCCGAGGCTGTCCCAGGTCTCCCACTGCCCGGCCAGGTCGCCGACCTCCTGGTGCAGGGTGAGCGCCTCCGCGCATGCCGTGATCGCCGCCGCGTGGTCGCCGCGCAGCGTCTGGAACCAGCCCATCGTGTTCAGCGCCTTGGCCTGCCCCGACCGGTCCCCGGTGGCCCGGTGCAGCTGGTATGCCCGCTCGGCGTAGGTGTAGGCGTCGGCGTAGCGGGTGGTGCGCTCGCCGAGCCAGGTGAGCGCGAGCAGGGTGTTGGCCTGGCTGGCCGCGTCGCCGGACTGGGCGAACAGGGCCATCGCGCTGTCGTAGTGCTGCTGGGCCTCGTCGTAGCGTTCCAGCCAGGTGCTGGAGACGCCCAGCCCGTGGTAGACGTGGGCCTGCCCGGTCACGTCACCCGAGCGCAGCGCCGCGTCGAGCGCGACGCGCTGGGTGTGGGCCTGGTCGAGCCAGTGGCCCTGCCGGTCGAAGTAGGTGATCAGCGTCCAGGCCAGCTGCCAGGTGTGCCCGTCGCAGCCGAGCTCGTACGCCTGCCGGATGACGGCCAGCAGCACCGCGTGCTCGGCGGCGAACCAGGCGTACGCCTGGTCCCGGTCGGCGTGCACCTCCGGCGTCACCTGCTCGTCGCAGGGCAGGATCGTGATGCGGTGCCGGTGCGGGTACACCATCAGGGTCGCGCTGTTGGCGGTGTGCAGGTAGTGGTCGTACGCCCGGCGCAGCGCGGTGAACCGGTCCGGCTCGGGGTCGGCCTCGGCGACCAGTTCCGCGGCGTACGCCCGCATCAGGTCGTGCAGCAGGAAGCGCCCCGGGGCGTGCTCGACGGCCAGGTGCGCGCGGGTCAGCTCGGCCAGCAGCGGGCGCGCCTGCCGCACGGTCAGCCCGGCCGTGCTCGCCGCCGCCGCGAGCGAGACGTCCGGCCCGGGGTGCAGCCCCAGCAGCCGGAACATCCGCGCGCCGCCGTCGCTGAGCTGGCGGTACGACCAGGAGAACACCGCGCGCAGGTCGGTGGCCGCGTCGTCACCGCTGAACGCGTCCAGGTTGTCGCGCCCGTCGGCCAGTTCCGCCGCCAGCGCGGCCAGCGGCAGCGCCGGGCCGGACGCGGCGCGGGCCGCGACGATCGCCAGGGCCAGCGGCAGCCCGCCGCAGCGGGCGATGACGTCGCGGACGGCGCGGGGCTCCCGCTCGACCGCGCTGCCGCCGAGCCGGTGGGTGATCAGCTGCCGCGCCTCGGCGGCGGTGAACACGGCCAGCGACAGCGGCCGGGCGCCCTCGGCCGCGACCAGGCCGGACAGCTGGTTGCGGCTGGTGACCAGCACCATGCACCCGGCCGTGCCGGGCAGCAGCGGGCGCACCTGGTCGGCGTCGCGGGCGTTGTCCAGCACCAGCAGCATGCGCCGCCCGGCCAGCAGGGTGCGGTAGAGGGCGGCCTGCTCGGCGAGGTCGGCGGGCACCCGCGCGGACGGCACGCCCAGCGCGTCCAGGAAGCCGCGGACCGCCTGCGACGGGTTGGCCGGCGGGCCGCCCGCGTCGAAACCGCGCAGGTTGACGTGCAGCTGCCCGTCGGGGAACCGGTCCGCGGAGCGGTGCGCCCAGTGCACCACGAGCGAGGTCTTGCCGATCCCGGCGCTGCCGGTGATGACGGCGACCCGGGCCGGGCCGGCCTCCCGGTCGCGCATCCGGTCCAGCTCCCGCAGCGCCTCGTCGCGCCCGGTGAAGCCGGCCACGTCGGCGGGCAGCTGCCGGGGCGCGGTCACCGGCGCGGCGGCGGCCGCGGGCGCCTCAGGCGTGAAGTCGTACCGGCCGGGGCGGGTGAGCCGCGCGTCGTCGCGCAGGATCGCCTCGTGCAGCGCCCGCAGCTGCGGGCCGGGTTCCAGGCCGAGCTCGTCGCGCAGCAGCGTGCGGGTGTCGCGGAACAGGTCCAGCGCCTCGGCCCGCCGCCCGCTGCGGTAGCGGGCCAGCATCAGGCAGCCGCGGAAGAACTCGCGGAACGGCTGCTCGGCCACCAGCGTCTCCAGCGTCCCGGCCACCTGCCGGTGCCGGCCCAGGGCCAGCTCGGCCTCGGCCCAGCCCTCGTACGCGGCGAGCCGTTGCTGGTCCAGGCGCAGCGCCTCGTCGGCCAGCGGCGGGCACGCGGTGAACTCCGCGTACGCCGGGCCGCGCCACAGGTCCAGGGCGGTCCGCCAGTCCCGGGCGGCGGCCTCGACGTCACCACCGTCCAGGGCCGCTGCCGCCGCGGCGCTCAGCTCGCCGAACCGGGCCGCGTCGAGCGACTCGCCCGCGGGCACCGTGTAGCCGTCGGGAGCGTTCTGGATCCGCTCGGTGCCCAACGCTCCGCGCAGCTGGCTGATGTACTGGTGGACGTTGCGCCGGGCCGAGGCCGGGGGCTGGTCGGCCCACAGCGCCTCGACGAGGACGTCCATGGGCACGGGCCGGCCCAGGCGGGCCAGCAGGACGGCCAGCGCCAACCGCGGCTTGTGGCCCGTCGGCAGGTAGGCCGGCTGTCCGTCGTGTACCGCCTGGAGGGGTCCCAGCGTCTGGAACTCCACTGCCGTCTCGCCTTTCCGACCACGATCCCGACAACGAAACGTGCTCAGGCGATCACGTTCCGCGTTGTACATCGCCTGTACCGCGATCGGACACGATGCGCGGTATCGGCGAGCGTACGGCACGGGTCGAAACGCCCTGTGGCAAACCGTGCGTGTTCGTCGGCTGGCACGCCGACGTGCCGATGTTCTCGGGGCGGGCCGAGATTCGGGGGACCTCGGCCGCCCTGAGACCACGCCTCCAGTCGATTCCGTGACCGTCACACCGGGACCGCCGGGGACACCCGCGCTGGACGGCGTCGGGCACACTGCCTCCCATGCCGAAGTCACGCCGAGAAGTCCGGGCCCGCCGAGCCGCCGCTGCCGCACGGATGCAGCCCGGTGGCCGGGCGCGGACCCGTTCGGCGCTCACCGAGGCGCGCAGCTGGCAGCAGGCCGGCCTGCCCGCCGCCCTGTCCGGCGCGTTCGGCCTGGTGCTGAGCATCGCGCTCGCGATCGGGGACTCCTGGACGCTGCCCGCGGTGGCGGTCGGCGCGACCCTGCTCAACATCTACGCCGCGTATGTCATCGTCAAAGCCCGCCGAGCCGACGACGTCCTCTTCCCGCAACGCTGGGGCGCCGGCCGCTTCTCCGCCCGCGGCGAGGTCGTCTCGGGCGTCCTGGCGCTCGCCTCGGCGGTGCTCGCCGTGATCGGCTTCGCCGGCCGATGAATACGCGTTGCGGCCCGGCTGCGCGCCCACGTAAGGTCTCGACCTTGTGCGCAAGCTAGTCGACTCCGTCGTGCCCGCCCGGCTCGGCGCGAGCTACCGCTGGCTGCTGGCCTCGTCCTGGTCGAGCAACCTCGGCGACGGGGTGGCGATGGCCGCCGGGCCGCTGCTGGTCATGTCGCTGACCGAGGACCCGTTCCTGATCTCGCTGGCCGCGCTGCTGCGCTGGGCCCCACCACTGGTGTTCGGCCTGTACGCGGGTGTGCTGTCGGATCGGCTGGACCGGCGCCGCATCATGATCGTGGCGAACCTGGCCCGGGTGCTGGTGCTGGCCGGGCTCGTGGCGACGATGCTCACCGGGAGGCTGACGGCGATCGGCGCGCTGGCGGCGCTGGGCCTGCTGACCGTCGCCGAGGTGTTCGCCGACAACACGGCGGGCACGCTGACGCCGATGCTGGTGCACCGCGACGACCTGACCGTGGCCAACGCGCGATTGCAGACCGGCTTCATCACGCTCAACCAGCTGATCGGGCCGCCGATCGGGGCGGCGCTGTTCGCCGTCGGCACGGCCTGGCCGTTCGCGACCGAGGTCGTGCTGGTCGCCGCCGCCGTGGTGCTGGTGTCGCGGGTGCGCCTGCCGGTCCGGGAGCGGCCCGCGCAGGACAAGCGCAGCCTGCGGCGTGACGTCGCCGAGGGGTTCCGCTGGACGGTGAACCACGCGGCCGTGCGTACCCTCGTGCTCACGATTCTGATCTTCAACGTGACGTTCGGGGCCGCCTGGTCGGTGCTCGTCCTCTACGCCCAGGAGCGACTCGGCCTCGGCGCGATCGGCTTCGGTCTGCTCACCACGGTCTCGGCGGTCGGCGGCCTGCTCGGCACCGCGCTGTACGGCGCGATCACCCGCCGGGTGAGCCTGGGCAACGTGATGCGCATCGGGCTGATCATCGAGACGCTCACCCATCTGGGCCTGGCGGTCACGAACTCACCGGTGGTCGCCTCGGCGATCTTCTTCGTGTTCGGCGCGCACGCGTTCGTCTGGGGCACCACCTCGGTCACGGTGCGCCAGCGGGCGGTGCCCGAGCAGTTGCAAGGCCGGGTGAACAGCCTCAACACCATCTGCGTGTTCGGCGGGCTGGTCGTCGGCTCGGTGATCGGCGGCGTGCTGGCCACCCACTACGGCGTCACCGCGCCGTTCTGGTTCGCCTTCGCCGGCTCGGCGGCCTTCGTCGTGCTGCTGTGGCGCGAGCTGACCCGCATCGCCCACGCGGACGAGCAGCCCGTCCCGGCACCCGCCTGACCCGCCACGGCGGGCTCAGGGCAGTGACGCGGGCAGGCCGAACAGGGGGAAGTGCGCCGCGCCGACGAACGCGGTGACCTCGGCGATGCGGTCGTCGCGCAGCGTCAGCACGTTGACCGACCAGGGCAGGTGCTCGCCGGTGGGCTCGGGGCGCAGGTAGGCGGCCACCGCGGGCTGGCCGTTGGCGTCGACCGGCAGGTGCCGCCACGAGCCGCACGAGGTCAGCGGCACCCGTACCACGAAGTCCATGACCGCGGCCCGGCCGTGATACCAGTGCGGCAGCGGCGGCATGGACCAGGTGACGTCCTCGACCAGCAGCGTGATCAGGGCGTCGGCGTCGCCGCGCTCCAGTGCCTGGGCGAACCGGCTCACCACCTCCCGCACCCGCGCGTCGCCGATCTTGCGTAGGGTCTGCTGCTGGCTGGGGGAGGGCGACTTCTCCGCCACGATCCGGCGGGCGCGGGCCAGCGCGGAGTTCACCGAGGTGGTCGACGTGTCCATGATCGCGGCGATCTCGGCGACGGAGAAGCCCAGCACCTCGAACAGCAGCAGCGCCGCCCGCTGGTTGCCCGGCAGGTGCTGCAGCGCGGCCACGAACGCCAGCTCGACCGCCTCGCGCTGCTCGTAGCGCGCGCCCGGCCCGGCCGGACCGGACCCCAGACCCGCGCCGGCGTACGGCCCGAGCCAGGCGACGTCGGTCAGCGGGGTCTCGCCGAGCACCGCGTGGGCGCTGGACGGGCCCAGGTCCATCGGCATGGCCCGCCGCCCGCGCGCCTCGACGAGGTCCAGGCAGGTGCGGGTGGCCACGGTGTAGAGCCAGGCCCGCAGCGAGCCGCGCCCGGCGAAGCCCGCCAGCCCGCGCCAGGCCCGCAGCAGCGCGTCCTGCAGCGCGTCGTCGGCGTCGTGGGCCGAGCCCAGCATCCGGTAGCAGTGCGCGTGCAGCTCGGCGCGCAGGGGCTCGACGAGCCGGGTGAACGCGGCGTCGTCCCCGGCCCGCGCGGCGGCCAGATCGGGGTCGTCCCCGGGCGGCGCGGAGGAAAGTTCGCTCACAAGCGACGATTCTGCCGCACGGGGGCGGTCTCATTCAGGTACGAGTGCCATCTCACCTGCTAGGGAGACCTGATGAACGACGTTTCGACCGTGCCGGCCGCCATCCTGGAGGTGCCCGGCGCGCGCCTGCACTACGAGGTCCGGGGCACCGGGCCGCTGGTCGTGCTGGTCGGCGCGCCGATGGACGCGCGGGCGTTCACGCCGCTGGCCGAGCTGCTGGCGAGCGACCACACGGTGCTCACCACCGACCCGCGGGGCATCTTCCGCAGCTCGGTCGACGACCGCGACCAGGACTCGACGCCGGAGCAGCGCGGCGACGACCTGGCCCGGCTGATCACCCACCTCGACGCGGGCCCGGCCGTGGTGCTCGGCTCCAGCGGCGGGGCGGTCAGCGCGCTGGCGCTCACCGAGGCCCGCCCCGACCTGGTAAGCACGCTCATCGCGCACGAGCCGCCGCTGGACGAGCTGGTCGAGGACCGTGCGGAACTGCGGGTGGCGACCGACGACATGATCGCGACGTACCTCGGCGGCGACCACCGGGGCGCGTTCGCGAAGTTCCTGAAGATCGCGAACATCGAGCTGCCCCCGTTCGTGTTCGAGGCCATCGTCGGCGGCGAGCGTGACGAGCAGGCGGTCGCCGACGAGCACTTCCAGTACGCGCACATGCTGCTGCCGACGGTCAGCTTCGTGCCCGACGCGGCGGCGCTGCGCAAGGGCGGCACGCGGCTCGTGGTCGGCATCGGCGAGGAGTCGACCGGGCAGCTCTGCGACCGCACCTCGCGGGCGCTGGCGGCACAGCTGGACATCGAGCCGACGATGTTCCCCGGCGACCACATCGGATTCACCGGCGACCCGGTGGCGTTCGCCGCCCGCCTGCGGGAGGTGCTGGCCGCGCGCTGACCGCACCGTCGAGAGTGGACACACGGCCATCCGGATTTCGTCCGGATGGCCATGTCTTTGCGCGCGCTTCTCATCCGTTCGTCGGCTCACGACCGTCGAAGTGTTGACGTGTTGGTGACGTGTCGGTAACGTTGCCCCCGACGCAGTGCAAGATTTCGACAAACGAATGTTTAGTTTTGTCGTTAGCTTGTGCAAGTTCCCTGCAGGCCGCTCACCTGCCGGTGTTCTCCATCCGTTCGGGAGAGGCCCGGTATGACGTCGGCATTCGTACGCACTGGTCGATCACCTCCACGCGGCCCGGGCTGAGTTCACGCCCCGCCACGTCACCGGTTACACCACGCCTGCAAAACATCAACCGCGCGGCCCCGCTCACCGTCGCGGCTGATCGGTCACCCGTTTCACCGCAACGCGCGTGGACTCCCGTCCATCCGCGGAACCGTCCCTCCGTGACAAAGGACAGTGATGAGAACCAGGACTCCGATCAGAGCGGTGGCGACCGCGGTCGCCACCGCCATGATCGCCACCGCCGCGTGGGCGGCGGTCGCGCAAGCGGCCGGCGGCCCCAACCTGTCGTCAGGCAAAACGGCCTCCGCCAGCTCGGTCAACGGCCCCTACGGGACCGGCAACCTCAACGACGGCAACCAGGGCAGCTACTGGGAGAGCTCCGGCTCCCTGCCGCAGTGGGCCCAGATCGACCTCGGCGCCGCCACCGCCATCGACCAGGTCGTGCTGAAGCTGCCCGCCGGCTGGGGCACCCGCACCCAGACCCTGTCCGTGCAGGGCAGCACCAACGGCTCCACGTTCAGCGACATCGTCGCGTCGCAGGGCTACAGCTTCAACCCGTCGGTCGCCAACAACTCGGTGACCGTCAACTTCCCGGCGACCTCGACCCGGTACGTGCGCGTCAACATCAGCGCCAACACCGGCTGGGCCGCCGCGCAGCTGTCCGAGCTGGAGATCTACGGCATCGCCGGCGCGTCGACCAACCTCGCCCAGGGCCGCCCGACCACCGAGAGCGGCCACGCCGACGTCTACGACGTGTCCCGCACCGTCGACGGCAACCAGGGCACCTACTGGGAGAGCGTCAACAACTCCTTCCCGGAGTGGGCGACCGTCGACCTCGGCTCGTCCGTCGCGGTCAACCGCGTCGTGCTGAAGCTGCCGACCTCCGGCTGGGGCACCCGCTCGCAGACGCTGTCGGTCCAGGGCAGCACCAACGGCTCGACGTTCACCGACATCGTCGGCTCGGCGTCGTACACCTTCAACCCGGCCGTGGCCGGCAACTCGGTGACGATCAACTTCACCCAGACCACCACCCGGTACGTGCGGATCAACATCACCGCCAACACCGCGTGGCCGGCGGGCCAGCTCTCCGAGATCGAGGTGTACGGGCCCGGCACCGGCACCCCCGACACCACCGCCCCGAGCGTGCCGTCGAACCTGACCCTCGGCGCGTCCGGCACCACGATCACCCTGAACTGGGGCGCGTCGACGGACAACGCCGGCGGCAGCGGCCTCGCGGGCTACGACGTCTACCGCAACGGCACGCTGGCCGCCCAGGTCGGCGCGGTCACCACCTGGCAGGACACCCAGCCGACCACGGCCACCGTGTCCTACTACGTGCGGGCGCGGGACAACGCGGGCAACGTCTCCGCGAACAGCAACACCGTGACCCGTAACGGCACCACGCCCGACACCACCCCGCCGAGCGTGCCCGGCACGCTCAGCCACACCACGTCCGGCACGACGATCACCCTGAACTGGGGCGCGTCGACCGACAACGCGGGCGGCAGCGGCCTGGCCGGCTACGACGTGTTCCGCAACGGCGCGCTGGCCGCGCAGGTCGGCACCGTGACCACGTGGAACG
>NZ_BONI01000026.1 GCF_016862635.1 Catellatospora coxensis
CTGTTGGGCATGGCATTCTCCTCAGCTGCGAGTCGGGTCGAAGGAAGGGACCGAGTCAGGCCGCAGGTGTTCTGTCTCGGCGACGAGACCCGGCCAGCGCTGAGTCATCCCGCAGGTGCACGTCCTCGAGCCTGAGCAGGTGGTCGGGATGAGGGCGCAGCCCGTGCACATGCGGCCGGGACGCGACGACCGAGGCGCCGTTGCGCAGGTAGACGGCCGGGACGAGGTGGCTGAGCCGTGCCACCGCCCGCTGGTAGGCCTGGAGCCGCCGCTGCGGGTCGAGCGTTGTGCGAGCCTGCAGGAGCGCATCGTCGACGACCTTGTCGCGTATCCCGGAGTAGTTGCTGCGCCCGCGGCTGTGAAAGCATTCGGTCAGGAAGATGTCGGGGTCGTCGCTGACCGCTGCGCCCACGAGGGCCATGTCAAACTGCCTCAGCCTCAAGCGTTTGATCAGCTCACCGGGTGGCAGCAGTTCCGGTCGGCAGGCGATGCCGGCTTCGGCCAACTGGTGGCACAGCATGTCGATCGCCACGGGGTTGTAGGCGGCCTCGGCCACCAGACCGAGCGTTGGCCGGCCGCCCGGCCCGGCCGCGTCCGGGCGGTTGTGGCCGTCATTGGCGCGTTCGAAACGTGAGCACGGCGCGACGGGGCCGCGGGGCACCTGGCCGACACCCTGGTGCGCTCGTGCCAGCACCGCGGCCGGGTCGATCGCGGCAGCGGCCCGGCGGCGAAGACCACGAGAGCGGGCTGCGGACTCGACCGTGTTGAACACCAGCATGTTGATCGACAACGACGGGCAGGTGCGCACCCGCACGCCATCGACGATCCCGCTGCGGGCGGACAGTTTGATCACCTCGTAGGGGCACTCGTAGGCGACGTCCACCAGGCCTGAGGCCAGCGCCTCCCACGTCGCCGCACCGTCGCGGAAGGTCCGCATGATGATGGTCTGCGGACCGGGGTGCTCGGCTTGCGGCTTCGCCATGGTGATCTGGTCGTGACCGACGTCGACCAGCCGGTAGCCGGAGCCCACCGCTGCCCCCCGCTCCCAGGAGGGCGGCGATACCAGCGCCGCCTGGGCAAGGGCGAGGCGTGCGGGCAGCGACGCCAAGGGCTGGTGGGTCCGGACGGTGACCGAAGTGCCGTCGCTGTCGACCTGCTCCACGTCGGTGTACAGGCCGAGCATCGGCACCAGGCGGCGGATCAGGTTGAACGCGACGGCGTCGGCGTCTACCGCGGTGCCGTCCTGAAATGCCCGGCCGGGCGGCACATCGATACGCCACAGGGTGCCGTCGGCGGACGCCGACCATGCCGCGGCTTGGCCCCGACGTCGCCGGTGCCCGCGTGGCGTCGTGAGGATGCCCGGGTACAGGTGCCTTCCGACCTGACAGTCGGCGAGGGTGCGCCAGCCGTCCGGCGACAGCTGCGTGATGGCGTCCTCGACGGCGACCACGATGCTGTTCATGCGACCAGCGCCGAGTCGATATAGCGGCCGTAGTCGCCGACTGAAGGCAGAAGTTCGGCGTAGCGATACCGGCCAGCGAGGACCGGCTGATCGAAGGTGACGGTGCCGTCCGTCATGACCGCGTGCGCCGCGTGCGGGTCGGCGACGTCATAGCCGCGCAGCATGAACTGGGCGATGTCGAATTCATGCCGGGCCAGGACCCGGTGTACTTCCTCGTCGTAGGGCCGGCGGGCGCTGTCGTCGAGGCCGTCCAGCAGCGCGTTTACCGTGGCGCAGGCGCTGTCGGCCAGTCCGGGGATCTGCCGCAACGGCATCGGCAGGTCGTCGGTGATGCCCAGTGCGCATCCCCGCGCAGTGAGCTTGAGCCGTGCCCCTAGTGCCGCGAGATAGGCCAGGGTGCGCGGGCGCGCCACCTCCGGTTCGTCGCGGGTGAGCGCGACCCGCACCAGGCACTCCAACGCGATCGTGTAGGTGGTGTGGAGCATCGTCTCCATATCGCGAAGATCGTTTTTGAACGCCGACAGGAATCGCACGTCCGCCGAAAGGTCCGGACGCTCGGTCGCGAGATAGAGGGCGAGCTTCACATGGCAGTTCTCGTGGAAAAGCTGCGCTGCGGTGGCGGCGACGTCATCGGAGTCGAGCCGTTCCTGGGACAGGCCCACGATCGCCGTCGCCGGACAGTCGAGCCGCGTGCCCATGGAGACCCTGAACCCCGGGTGGACTGTGACGAAGACGGTGTGAAGGTTGTCGAGCAGAATGGCGTAGGCGTCCTGGTCATGGGACTTCAGCAGGTCCAGCGCGCGGTCGATGTGGGCGGCGACTCGATCGAGGTCGGCCGGCCCCATCGGCAGCCTTCCTTGCGGGAAGCCGGGTAGGCACTCCTGAACGCGCGCGGCCATCCTCGGGCTGGATGCGACCGCCTCAACCGGCACCACACGCATTCCGTCGGCAGTCCGGCGATGGGCGATGCCTGCCGGCGGGAACACATCCGGCAGCTCGGCATGCAGGTCGGCGAGCAACGCCGTCTCCTCGGTGTAGTAGCCGAGCAGCTCAGGGCTTGCCGACGCGTCGACCCACCGCAGTCCTCGCGCCAGGGCGTCGACCCAAGCTCTGATCGACGTCACGTAGTACGGATCGATCCCGTGCTGGTCGAGCCGGTCCATGACCGACCGCACCGTGCGCGTGAAGCCGGCTGAGGCGGGGCAGAGCGCGTCACAGCGATCGAGGACGTCGGCGTAGGAGGCCTTGCGGCCTTCGGCATGACGTGAGCGCGCTGTATCATATGCGGCTCGGTCTGACAGGACGGGATCGAAGAACATGGCGGCACCGCACCTTCCGGGCAGTCGAGAGGGGAACATCGATTGCGTGGCGGCCTGTCCGGCCGCAGGGCTGTCCCAGCCGCCGGGCGTATCGCCGGCAGCAGGTTGTCGTCGGCGGCTCACCTCATTTCATTGCACTGCCACGACCGGCAGCTGGAGTCGGCGAGGGGCATCGTGCGATGGCGAAGCCGGGTGTGATCTGGCCCAAGCCTTCAGATACTGCGGGCCGCGCATGTCCGGACAGCCCTTCACACCGGTCGTGAACCGCGACAGCGGGCAGGCGATGCCGCCGCATGGGACGCGATACTGGCAGCCGGTGCAGCCTTGGTCGGTGAGGGCGTTCGAACCGGTCCACAGAAGGTTCTTGCCATCATCGATTACCAGCGCGCCATCCGGATCGATGCGGCCTACCTGGTTGCGCTCGTTGTCGAACACGACCGTGCACTTGTACAGCGACAGGTCGGAGCCCACGACGAACCAGTTCGGCTTGCCGGCGTAGCACGCACTGCCCATGATGCCTGGCAGCCGGTCGTACGTCGTCGTGCGAACCCCCTGTTCGGCGAGAAGCCGGTTGAGCACGAAGAAGTCGACCTCACGTGTCAGGCTGGAGGCGCATCCCGGCAGCGCGTGCCCTCCGCTGACGGTCTGCCGGTCTGATGACCAGATCTGGTGGATGTCGACGAGGAACCGGGCATCGTCGCGGATGAACCCGAGGGCGTCCGCGTCGTCGACCAGCGTGAGGATGGAGTCTCGATCGGTGTCGCGTACGTTGCACCGCAGCACGCAGTGGAACTTCTCATCGCTTTGTGCCATCGCGCGCAGGTTCTCGACGATGCGCCGGAACGTCGGCAGTCCACCGGCGGTCTTGCGCTGCGAGTCGTGAACCTGCGCCGACCCGTCGATGGTGATCTGGTAGCCGACGACACCTGCGTCAAGCAGTGAGGTGAATAGCGCCGGCCGCAGCAGCGACCCGTTGGTCGAAATGCTCGCCGCGTACGGCAGACCGCGGCCGGCGACCGCCTGCAACGCGCGCTGCGACAGCCGTAGCACGATGTCCGCGCACAGCAGCGGTTCGCCGCCGAAGAACGCGAGCCCGAATTGCGGAGCGACCGACGCCGCGTCGTCGATCGCTTTCTCCAGAGCAGCCACGTTCGCGTCGGCCATCCGGCCCTTCGCAAACGACTCATAGCAGTAGGTGCACCGGAAGTTGCACTGCTCGGTCGGCATGACGATGAACCCGTGCGAGCGTTGCAGCGCCGCGGCGATGCGCTCGAGCACCAGTCGCTCGGTTGGCGCCGCCCGCTGTTCCTCGATCAGGAATCCCGCCGTGTGCAGGGCGTCGCAGAGGCCGCTGTCCAGCGCTGCAGGTAACTCGAATGGCGTCGTGATCCCACTGATCGAAGCCACGGCGTCGGCGTGATCCCGGTCGACCGGCAAGGTGACGGCAGACGCGAAGTTCACGGCTACGCCACCGTGGTCGTTGCGGAGAAACCTGGCGTCGGGACTCCACCGCCACAGCGACTCAACGCGGTTCTGAACCATGACAGGAACCCTCCGTCCGGCTGTCCACCAGGGAGCCGAAGACAGATTATCGAGCCGATGACCTGCGGGAACTGTATTCGTTAAATTGCTAACCCGTGCGTTTTGAACTCACGATGCGGTCGCTTGTGACCACTTGTCGGCGCGGACCTGTGCCGGATGCGCATGTCCGTCGGCCGTGGTCCGGCGCGTGCCAGCCGGCCGTGAAGGGTCCAGGCCGGACATCCGCCTCGGGAAAGGTTCCGGATGCTGCCACCGATGGGGGCCAGCCCTGCCGATGCCGGTCGTCTGCCTCGACGCGGGACGGCGTGGCGAGCGTCGGGTCCACCGCGGCGTCCACCACGCCGGGGCGCTGCTCGTCGCGAAACGGGCTGTGCCGGAACCGGCTTGTTCCGGCACAGCCCGCGCGGTGGTGCTGAGATCTTCGAGACCTGGTGATAGGGCCCAGCGCCTCGGATCAGACGCCGTCTTTGACCAACGCCAGGCAGTGCTGGGCCATGGTGACCAGTTGCTCCTTGGTGATGTCGAACCCGGTGATCTGGCCGTTGGCCAGGTGCCGGGAGGCGCTCATGAAGTTGTCGGTGTCGGCGACGTGGCCCAGGCCGAGGCCGTGCCCGATCTCGTGGGCCCAGGTGCGCCCGTCGGCGTTGCCGACGGTGCTCTTGCGGCTGATGAGCGACAGGCTGGACACCGCGCCGCCGGTCACGGACTCGCCGTTGGCCCCCGTCGGAGTGACGGTGGTGGTCTGCATGTTCGGCGCGTCGACGATCATGTCGCAGAGGAAGACGACGTACCGCTTGCGGGCGCCGTTGCCGCCGACGATCTGCCGCGCCGCCTGCAGCATGACCGGCACGGTCGCCTGCGAGGTGCGGATGCAGTAGCGCTGGTCGTAGATGGCGCCGTCGGGCCGGTCGAGGTACTTGATCTCGACGTCGAACTTGACGTCCCATCCGTTGACCTGGAATGCGGTCTCGGCGGTGCCGAGCAGCATGCCGATTTTGGCGACGTCGTTGAGCGGGTTCGGGACGACGAGCGTGATGGGCAGAGTCTGGGGCATCTGGTGCTCCTCACCGGGCAGGGAATCGGATACTGGTGAGAGCCGGCGCGCCACAACGGTGATACGTCGCAGATGCGATAGCACTGCGCGGCGATCGATCTTGCGAGGGACCTGCTCGTGATGCGATCACGGTGCAGGGCGTCGGAGTTCGGCGCTGTCGTCGGACGGCGAGCCGGCCAAGCGAGGAGCGAAGAAGGTCATGCACAGTTCAGGAGCAGATCGGCGCCGACGGCATGGGCGAGGCCTGGCGAGCGGCCGGCACGGTGCTCGGCCGTGAGCGGCCAGGGCTGCGCGAAGGCTCTGCTGAGCCGGCTACACTGGCGCGACTGTCACACGTGAATGAAGGACGCACATGGCCCGCCCCTACGATCCCGGTCCGAAACAGTTCGTCTTCGCGGTCGGTGACGGCAACGACCAGCAGGTCTCCGTGGGCGACCCGCAGGAGGCCTACGTAGCGTTCTCGGGGTTCTTCCGGGGGCGAGAGTCTGACATCTACGCCATCAGGGATGAACCGGCGGGGCAGAGTCTGGTGCTCATGCCCCGTGCAGGGGTGATCTCCCGGGTCAACGATGCGGGCCGGCCCCGGACGGAGTACCTCCAGGTCGACAGGGTCAATCGCTACCTTCCGAGCGCGATGCTGTTCTTCGAGAACGGATATGCCGGCCTCGACCGCTTCGGCCAGTGGTTCGACGACCTCGCCGACCTCGACGCGTCACCGGAGACACGCGGTGCCGCCCGCGCCGCCACGTTCACGACGGAACCAGCGGCGATCGAAGAAGTCGCTCGGATCTGGGCAGCCTCGGGCATCGTCGACCCGAGTGACCAGTACTACGTCTTCTTCGACTCGCATGGCGTCGACGATGACCGAGCCGACCGAGCCGAACTGCTCAAGCTGATCGAACTCCTCGGTCTCGAACGAGTCGCCGCCCCGAACGACGCAGCCGGGGGCGAGGTCTGGGTGCGCACGGACACGCGCCTCGACGCCGAATTCGCAAGGTGGTCGTGAACCTGTGCTGCGAGGGCTGCATCAATCTCCGTGATGCCCGCCGCGGTTCCTGGCGACCATGTGCACCCGGTGCGGTTCTGGGCGGGCCTGACCTATGACAGACATCACGGAGGAGCGCCACGATCCGCCGGGCGTATGTCGGCGGATCGTGGCAACCCGCAGCTCAGTCCTGCGGCAACGGGTCTGCGAAAACCTTCGGGATCACTTGAAACGAACGAACTGGGAGAACTGGCTGTTGGCCGTGCCCACCGACACCGTGCGGTGGCTGTAGGCCGACCCGCCGTTGTAGTTGTACTCGTCGACCTCGAACGTGCCGTTGGAGTTCACCCTGGTCACGAACGCGACGTGCCCCCAGGTGCCGCCGAGGCGGACCGCCACGTCGCCGGCCTTCGGGCTGCCGTACACCGGAATGCCGGCGCTGCGGGCGGCATTGGCCCAGTTGTTCGCATTGCCCCAGTGGACGCCGTCGTAGTAGTTGTGGAAGGCGACGCCCAGGCGGCTGCGCACGGCCCACGCCGCGAAGCTCGTGCACTGGCCCTTGTAGAAGTTCCACGGGTCGACACCGGTCGTCTGCCCGCGGTAGGGGTAGTCGTCCTTGGCGGGGTAGCTGTCGCCGCCGCCGGCGGACACGGGCTGGTGCGAGGCGTTGTTGTTCTTCAGCGAGGCGTTCAGGTTGACCTTCGCCCCGGACGCGATGTCCTGGGACGTGCCGCCGAAGTCGCTGTTGTAGTACACGCGGATCGTGCTGCCGGTGCGGTTCCACGCCGACGCCGCGTTGTTCTTGACGCACAGGCCCTGGCCGTTGCCGGCGCTCTTGAACTCGTAGCAGGTCGGCTGGGTGGCGCCATAGTCAGCCAGCGACGATCCGTGGTCGGAGATCGACCCGGCGAAGTCGCTGTTGTAGTAGTAGCAGAACTCGCCGCTGTCGCAGACGCCGTCACGCGAAGCCGCCTGGGCCGGTGTCGCGGATATGCCGACACCGGACACCGCGATGGCGATCGTCACGCCCACGGCGCGCAGCGCGCGCCCCACTCTCCCTGACATGTTGCCTCCCCGGGTGGGAACTGGATGGACAGTGAGGCGAATGTACGAAGCCGACTTACACACTTCGTACATTTCCGCTACAGATGGGATGCAAGCGCGAGGCGGCCCGCAACATCACCCAAAGTGGCCCCCCGACCGGTCACGGTGCGGTGTAGGCGAAGGTGTACGAACCGGAGCCCGACACCGACTGCAGCAGGTACGTGTAGTACCCGGCGGTGCCGCTGTAGGTGAGCGTCTCGTCGGGGCCGCCGGTGGCGGCACTGGCCACGACCGCCCACGCGGAGCCGTTCCACTTCTGCAGTTGCAGGTTGAACTCGGCTCCGGCGGGCCCGTCCAGGCAGGCACGGTGAGTGCCCGAGGCTGCGGTGTAGTAGTAGGTGCCGTCGGGCTGGTACGCCGAACCACCGCTGGACAGGCTGCCGGTCCGGGTGTTCTGGTATCCGGCACATCCGCCGCCACCGCCGATCTTCGCGCGGATGGCCCGGTCCATGGCATCCAGGCCGACCAGGTTGAACGGCTTGCCCAGCGTGCGCATCAGCGAATCCTGCGAGGGCCGGTAGATCCCGTTGGCGTACTGGTGCCCGCCCTGATGGCAGCCGATGACCCCGCCGTCCGGGGTGGCCCGGCCCAGGTACGAGGACCACTTGGCGCAGCCCGGCGACTTGGTGACGTTGGGCTCGCCTGGTTCGCCGCCGGTGTAGGTGGTGCCCGCGGTCCAGTACTCGTCGGCGAGCCCGCCCACCGAATGGCCCAGTTCGTGGATCGCGATCTGCCCCGCCCGGGCGTTGCCGCCCGACACCGTCGCGAGACTCGGATACCCTGCGCCGCCGTACTTGGTGGTGTTGCCGACCGCGACGATCGCGTCGACGGCAGGAGCCTGCGCGGCGTACTGCTTGGCCTTGGTCTCGTTCAGGCACAGCAGCCGCTCGATGTTGCCGCACCAGAAGTACATGTCGAGGGCGGTGTCGCGGCTGATTCCCCGGGTCGGATCGTTGTCCACCCCGGACTGCGCCGAGACGACCTCGACGAGCCACACGTTCACCGAGGCCCGATGCGTGCTCCACGGCGCGGTCGCGGCGATCTCTTCCCACTTGGCCTGGGCGTGCTGGCGTAGCAGGCCCATCTCCGAGGACGTGTACCCGTCGCCGACGATGACCAGGTCGAAGCGTTCGCTCGGCGGCCCGGTGTCCTGGATCGCCACCGTCGCGGCGGCCGCGGCCGCGGCGCGGCTGTCGGGGCTGACGGCTCCGGAGCGTTCGGCGGGCAGCAGCATGGTCGTGATGGTGCCGTCGGGGGAGAACACCTCCCGCCACTGCCGGTCCTGCGGCGCGGCGGTCGCGGGCGCGGCGGTGAGGGTCAGGATCGCCGACAGCAGTGCGGCCGCGGCGAGTGGCAGGGGACTTCGGCGCATCGGCGCCTCCTCTGGGCTGGTACGGAAACGCCCGCCGTCACCGAGCCCGATACATCGATGACGGTGTGTGGATGGCGTCTCACTGTGCCGCCCGGCATCCGCGCACCGGCAATCCCGATGTGCCATAACCGCGGTGTGATGGCTGCGCCCCGCCGGCGGCCTTCCCCGCACGCCCGGGTTGGCATAACGTGCCGCTCGTGGAGCTCGAATTGCGCCATTTGCATTCGCTGTGTGTGATCGCCGACTCCGGCAGCCTGACCAAGGCCGCGACCCTGCTCGGCGTCTCGCAGCCCGCGCTCACCGCGCAGTTGCAGCGCGTGGAGCGCGAACTCGGCGCGCAGATCTTCCTGCGCGGCCGCCGCGGGGTGACCCCCACGCCGCTGGGCCAGTACCTGCTCACCCGCGCTCGCGGAGTGCTGCTGGCCATGGACGAGCTGCGCAGCGGCGCCCGCCGGCACCCGTCGACCCAGCGGCCGGTCGTCCGGCTGGGCGGGATAGCCGGCGCGGTGTCGGTCGGCCTGGCCGACCGCCTCAGCGACCTGCTGCCCGAGGCCGAGGTCCAGCTGACCACCGAGTACTCGCCCCGCCTGCTGTGGGAGCTGCTGCTGGCCGGACGCCTGGACGCCGTCGCCACGGTCGACTACCCGGGGTTTCCGCTGCGCCAGCCGGTCTCGGTCCTGGCGGAGGTCGTCGCCGTGGAGCCGGTCTTCGTCGCGATGTCGCACCAGCACCGCCTCGCCGGCCGAGACCGGGTGGAGCTGTCCGACCTGGCCGACGAGCCGTGGGCGCTGAGCCCGCCGGACGGCTCCGGCTGGCCCGACTGCTTCCTGGTCGCCTGCGAACAGGCCGGGTTCAGGCCGCGCGTGCTGTACACCGTCGCCGACGCGCAGCCGCTGCGCGAGCTGATCGCCACGCGGCGCGCGATCGCCGCCTGCCAGGCGGTCTTCGACAGCTCGGACAGCGTCGTGGTCAGGCCGCTGGCCGGCGATCCCGTGAAGATGCGGCACCTGCTGCTCTGCCGCGACGAGGGCCCGGTGGCGCACATGTTCGACGGACTGGTACGCCTGGCCCGCGAGGCGTACTCGGCCTACGCCGGCCGCCGCCCGCACTACCAGGCCTGGCTGTGCGCCAACGGGCAGTCTGGCGACTGATGCCCTGACCACGCGCGCGTGGCGGTCGTGATGGCGTTGCGATGAGGCGCCGATGGCCCGGGGGCCGAGAGTTCATCTGCTCGGTAACCGGTCCAGCAATGGGAGACACAGCATGTCGTTCAGCATTCGACGAGTGGCCGCCCTCACGGTGGTCGCGACACTAGGGACCCTGTTCTTGACGGCCGGCTCCGGTTCGGCCGCGCCGGCCGCCGCGGTCGGCGACGCCACGTCGGCCGCGGTGAGCGCCCCGGCCGGCGCCGACGCCGCCCGCATCCTCAGGGAGCTGACGCCGGGCGCGGCGACGGCCGCCGTGGACCGAAAGGCGCTGTCCGGCCAGGCCGGGGTGGGCACGCTGGCCTGGAGCTGCGGCTCCCGCTGCGACTACCAGGACCCGGCGACGTTCCCGGCCACCTACTGCGGCCAGTACTGCTACATCGCCTGCGGCGACGACGCGGTGACCATCGACACGGCCTGGCACGGCAGCGACTACATCGAGCTGCGGTACAGCAACTACTGCCAGACGATCTGGATCCGCGGCAACGCGTACGTGTGCTGCAACAACGTGCAGGGCGCCGCGATGAGCACCCACCCGTACGGCAACTACGGCACCATCTACGGCACCGTGTACCTGCCCGCGGGCAACGGCGTGCGGTACTCCAAGATGCTCAACGACGCGGGACGGTGCGGCCGCGGCCAGATCTACGCCGCCGGCAGCGCCTTCGACTGGACGACCTGCTACTGACCGCCTGCGACGGCCGGTGTCCTCGTCATCGGGGGGACACCGGCCGTCGTGCTGTGCCCGCCCACCAGGGGATGCGGCTGCGATGGCACGGTGATGGCCGGCCCTGCGACCTTGACGGCGTCCTTTCCCGACCCGCGGAACGAGGTACGCATGTCTTCCCGCCCACGGCCTGGCCTGCCGGCACTGGTGATGCTCACCGTGCTGGCGTTGCTGCCGCAGCCGGCCGCCGCCGCCCCGGCGCCACCGGCCGTCCGGCCGCCATCCGACGCCGCCCCTGCCGCCACCGCCGAGGACGCGCCGATGGCCGTCGCGCCCGCCGAACGGGACGCCGTGCTCGGCTCCGGCTGGCGCAAGTCCACCGACATCGCCTGGACCACCTCAGGTGACGCCAACGGGTTCCACATCCTGGCCGCGGCCGCCGACACCGGTTACACGTGGCGTGCGGTCGCCTCGCTGTCCGAGCCGGGGTTCGAGGCCGACCAGTGGATCGGCAACGCCTGCCTGTCCGGTTCGGGTCGACGGCTCGCGGTCGTGTACGCGCCGCGCACGTTCACCAACGAGGAGCGGCTGTTCGACCGGGGTGGGTTCGCCGCGGTCGTCGACCTGGTGTCCGGCACGGTCGTCAAGCTGCCCGTGATGTCGAGTCTGGCCTACTTCACTCCGGGCTGCGGCGCGGGCTCCACCGCCGTGCTGTCGCAGTTCGGCGGGGTCGCCGGGCAGACCCGGCTGCTGTCGGTGGACCTCGACACGGCCAAGGTCGCCGCGCCGGTCACGGTCGGCATCGAGCTCACCTCGGCGGTGCCGGTGCCCGGCGGGATCGTCGCGGCCGCCAGGGACCAGCTGGTACGCGTCGACAGGACCGGGCGGGCCAGCGGCCTGGCCCGCACCGCGGGCGTCGCGTACGGCCTGGTGCCGGACGCGGCGGGCCGGGTCGTGTTCCTGGAGCACGCCGGTGACCAGGCACGGGTCCGCCTCGCCGACGGCGCCCGCCGGTCGGTCGCGTCGACGCTGGCCCAGGGCGCGCGGACCGGCCTGGGGCTGACCCGCGCCGCGGGTGGCCGGGTCTTCATCACCGGCGAGACCGCCACCCTGCCGGCGGCGCTGCCGGCGGGGATCACCCGGGTGCCCGCCCCGCCGGCGGCGACGCTGTCCAGCCGCGGCGAGCTGGTGCTGACCCGGGTCGGGTTCGCCGGTGACAACCGGCAGCTCGCCTCGGATCCGTCGGTGCCACGTGCCGTCGCCGTCACCGCCAGGGTCCGCAAGACCGGCCGGGAGGTCAGGTTCGGGGTGCACGCCTCGGCGGCGCGGCCGGGCAGCACGCCGCCGGGCCGGCTGGCGCACCCGAAGCTGTCGGTGTCGCGTCCGGCGGGGCTGCGCGTCGCTCCCTCGCTGGCGAGCCCCGCGTCGCCGGTGGAGGACGAGACCGAGCGCTACTGCGCGGTGCCTCGCAACGATCCGCGCAACCAGGCCCTGCAGCCGCGGCCGCGTCAGGTGGAATGGGCCGTCGACCAGGCGGTCACCGGCACCGGGTACGCGTCGCGGCCCGCGAACTGGATGAACCTGGGCATGCCGGCGTACTCACCGCTGGGGCTGTTCCCGCGGGTGCCGCTGGCGGGCGGCGGCCGGGTGCCGGCGCAGATCTACCTGGGCATCGTCGCCCAGGAGTCGAACATGTGGCAGGCGGCGCGGTTCGCCGTGCCCGGCGTGACCGCCAACCCGCTGATCGGCAACTTCTACGGCCTGGAGATCTACAACAGCACTCCGGCCGACGACTGGGACATCAACTGGGCCAAGGCGGACTGCGGTTACGGTGTCGGGCAGGTCACCGACGGCATGCGGCTGGCAGGCAAGGAGAAGCCCGGCGAGGTCGCGCTGCCGTATCAGACGCAGCGCGCCGTGGCGCTGGACTTCGCCGTGAACGTCGCCGCGGGGCTGCAGATCCTGCAGCGCAAGTGGAACGAGACCCGGAACGCCGGGCTGGTCGTCAACGACGGCGACGCGGCCAACATCGAGAACTGGTTCTACGCCGTGTGGGCGTACAACAGCGGGTTCTACCCGGAGTCGACGGCGTCGCAGCACAACGGTGCGTGGGGCGTGGGCTGGGCCAACAACCCGATCAACCCGAAGTATCCGGCGGGCCGCCCGGCGTTCCTGGCGAGCAGCTACGACGACGCGCGCAATCCGCAGTGGTGGCCGTACCCGGAGAAGGTCATCGGGTTCGCGGCGTACCCGCCGAGCCTGCCTGACGGCGTGGACACGCTCGTGAGCGCGTACCGGGCGGCGTGGTGGGGCGGGGCGTCGCCGCTGATGAACCGGCTGCTCGCCAAGCCGCCGGTCGAGCTGTTCTGCGACACCACCAACACCTGCCAGCCGGGCGGGCAGTTCCCGCCGCAGGACCCCGAGGTCGTCGGAGAGCCGGCCGGGCCCTGCTACCACAAGAACATCTTCAACCAGTACGACCTCAAGTGCTGGTACCACCGGCCGGCGCAGTGGAAGACGTGCGTCGACGACTGCGGCTACGAGCTGCTGCGCTTCGACCCGGGCTGGGAGTACCAGCCCGACGCGGCGTCCTACCCGCCGCGCTGCGACCGGGGCGGCCTGCCCGGCGGTGCGCTGGTCGTCGACGACGTGCCGGACGGGACGCCGTCGGTGCGGACCGGGTGCACGCCGCCGACGAGCAACGGCACGTTCGAGCTGGAGTTCGGTGGGTCGGGCGGAACGTACCCAGCGAAGATCGACTTCCATCAGATCGGTGGCGGGTTCGGCGGGCACTTCTGGTTCGCCCACACCCGCCCGGCCGGGGCCGACGGCGGGAAGATGAAGGTCAGCGGCACGTGGGCGCTGAACCGGCCGCTGGCCCAGTGGGTGCGGTTCATGGTGCACCTGCCCGACCACGGCGCCCACACCCGGCTGGCGGCGTACGAGATCGATCTCGGCGGCGGGTTCACCGGCCGCAAGCGCATCGTGCAGCAGCGGGTGCAGCAGAACCGGTGGGTGTCGCTCGGCGCGTTCCCGGTCAGCGGGGTGCCGCGCATCCGGCTGACCAGCGACGCCGGCGACGGCACCGGCGAGGAGGACATCGCGTGGGACGCGGTGGCGTTCGAGCCGCTGGCGCAGCGTCCGCGGCACCAGATCGTCGCGCTCGGCGACTCGTACGCCTCCGGTGAGGGCGCCTCGTCGACGGGCGGGGAGAACTACTACCGGGAGACCGACGTCAAGCAGAAGATCTTCGTCGCCGGCGACAACGAGAAGATCCTCTACCAGAACCTGTGCCACCGCTCGGAGTACGCCTGGTCGCGGCAGGCGGTGCTGACCGACGACGGGCGCTCCATCGGCGAGCGGGCCGACACCTGGGATCCGCAGATGGACTTCCACCTGCGGGCGTGTTCGGGTGCCGAGTCGGAGAACATCCTGCCGTACTACTCGGTGCCGGCGGACGAGCTCAAGCCGCGCAACGGCGACGGGCAGATGGGCGACTACCGGTTGTGGGGTGAGCCGACCCAGCTGGACCAGGGCTATGTCGACGAGTTCACGACCCTGGTGACCCTGTCGATCGGCGGCAACGACGCCCGCTTCGTGCCGATCCTGACCGAGTGCATCCTGGGGTCGGACTGCAAGAACAAGGTCCTCGACGGTGACACCGAGGTGCTGCGGATCGCCGAGCCGGCGTACCTGGCAGGGCCGTTCAAGGCGTCGGTGGTGTCGGTGCTCAGGGAGATCCACAAGAAGGCCCCGAATGCGAGGATCATGTTGATGGGCTATCCCCGGCTGCTGGAGGACACCCTCGAATGCGACCTGCTGTTCGGCGACCTGGACGTCGACTGGCTCACCGAGACCGCCGACCTGGTCGCCGCGCGGATGCAGGACGCCGTGGTCGAGATCAAGGGGGAGTTCCCGGGACTGCAGGTCACCTTCGCGAACCCGATCTCGGACTTCAGCAGCTCCGGCGTGTGCGGCGCGCACGAGTCGATCCACCGGATCGTGACCGTGCTGACCCCGGGTGAGGAGGGCCCGCTGCCCGGGTTCTTCCCCGAGGGATGGAACGCGCTGGGCAAGTCCCAGCAGTCCTTCCACCCGACCGTGTCGGGCGCGAACATCTACGCCCGCCGCATGCGCGACACGCTCTACGACCTCTGGGGGATGTGACCCGGAACCGACCAGGGCCGGGACAGGGCGGATCCTGTCCCGGCCCCGCCGGTGTGCTCACGGCCGCCGGACGCTGACCTGTCCGAGCAGGACGTGCACGATGGCGGACAGGTCGGCGACGGTGCGGCCGAGGCTGTGCAGCAGCTCGCTGTGGGCCAGCCCGTCGAAGCCGGCGTCGGCCGGCGGGTCCGCCTCGGCGCCGAGCAGGCGGCGCTCCTGGGCGAGCACGTCCTGCCCCGGCTGCAGGCCGAGCTCTTCGGCCAGCCGCGCCCGGAGCGTACGCAGCGCCTGCAGCCCGTCGGCGGTGCGCCCGCAGTGGTGCAGCGCCTGCGCCAGCCGCACGTGCAGCCCCTCGTGGTAGGGGTACAGCGCCACCCACGAGGTGAGGTCGGCCAGGATCCGGCCGTGCCCGGCCCGCGCGAACTCCAGCACGACGAGCCGTTCGATGGCCCGCATCCGGGTCTCGCGAAGGCTCGTCGCCACACCGCGCAGCAGCGCGGAGTCGGCGTCCTCGAGCGCGTCGCCCTGCCACAGCGCCAGCGCCGCGCGCAGCCGGGCCACCGCGCGTTCGGCCGCGCCGCCGGCGGCGTCGGCCTCGGCCTGCCGGCACAGCCGCTGGAAACGCAGCGCGTCGACCCGGTCGTCGTCGAGTTCGAGCATGTAGTGCGGCGGCCGCCGGACGACCGAGAACGCCAGCCCGGCCTTGGTGATGCTGCCGGTGAGCAGCCCGACACAGTTCTGGACCTGCTGGCGGGCGGTGGCCGGCGGCTCGGTGTCCCACATCGCGTCGATGAACCGGTCGACGGAGACCAGTCCGTTGGCATTGAGCAGCAGTATCGCGAGCATGCGGCGATGGCGCGCGCCGGTCACCGGCCGGTAGCCCGCCGCCGACCGGAACGTCATCGGGCCGAGGATGCGGAAGTCGGTGGCAACGTCTGACTCGGACATCGGACTCCTTCACGGGCACGCTGTTCGGGCGAGCGTGAGATCTCTGGTCGGCGTCGGGAGCCGCCCTCGCCGACAGGACTATTGAGACGATCGAGCGATGGTCCATCTTGGAGACGAGGTGCTGCCACGGTCTTACCATCGCGCTACCATCGCGCTACCATCGCCCGGATGACGAGCCTGGCCACCTGACACCGGCCCGGCCACCGCGGCGTTGCATGCTCGGGGAAGTGACGTGCTGGAGTTCCGGCTGCTGGGCCCGTTCAGTGCCGTGGACGGCGGCGGCGGCACGGTGCCGCTGGGCCGCCGCCAGGAGCGGCTCCTGCTGGCCCTGCTGCTGCTGGAACTCGGCAAGGTGGTCAGCGTCGAGCGGCTGGCCGAGCTGATCTGGACCGAGGAGCCCCCGGGGCTGCCGCGCAGCACGCTGCGCAGCTATGTCGCCCGGCTGCGTGGCAGCCTCGCCCCGCACGGGCTCACCATCGCCACCCACGGCGGCGGGTACGTCGTGGACGCCGACCCCGCGGCCGTCGACGCGCACCGGTTCACCGCGCTGCTGCGCAGTGCGCAGGGCGCTGACGAGCCCGCCGGCCGGATCGTGCTGCTGGAGCAGGCACTGCGGCTGTGGCGGGGCCCGCTGCTGACCGACGTCGCCGATGCCGCACTGCGCGGCAGGATCGGCGGCAGCCTGGAACACCAGCACCTGCGCGCCGCCGAGCTGCTGGCTGCCGCCCGCATCGACGTCGGCAGGCTGGACGAGGCCATCTGGCAGCTGCAGCAGCTGGCCGACCAGCACCCGACGCGGGAGACCGTCGCCGAGCTGCTGATGCGGGCTCACGACCGGGCAGGCAACGCCGACGCCGCCCTCGCGGCGTTCGACACCGTACGTCACCGGCTGCGCGAGCAGCTGGGTGTCAACCCGGGCGCGCAGCTGGTCGCCGTGCACGCCGAGATCCTGCGGCGCGGTTCGCCGGCGGTGCCGGCGGCGCAGCCCGCCGCGCCTCGCCGGCCCAGTTCCGTGCCCCGGCAGCTGCCCGCCGACATCGGCGACTTCGCCGCCCGCGGCGACGACCTGGACCGCCTCGACCGGCTGCTCGCGCACAGCGGCCGCCCTGGGCCGCCCGTCGCCGCGATCGTCGGCATGGCCGG
Source organism: Catellatospora coxensis (assembly GCF_016862635.1). Lineage (GTDB taxonomy): Bacteria > Actinomycetota > Actinomycetes > Mycobacteriales > Micromonosporaceae > Catellatospora > Catellatospora coxensis. The sequence goes on from NZ_BONI01000026.1 coordinate 16,969, forward strand.
CATCGGCAAGAGCACCCTGGCCGTGCACTGGGCGCACCGCGTCGCGGGCCGGTTCCCCGACGGGCAGCTCTACGTCAACCTCAACGGGTTCGACCCGGCCGGTCCGGTGCCCGCCGAGGACGCCGTGCGCGGCTTCCTGGAAGCCCTGCACGTGCTGCCGAAGAGCCTGCCCACCGGCCCGTCGGCGCAGGCGGCGCTGCTGCGCAGCACCCTCGCCGACCGCGACGTCCTCGTCGTGATCGACAACGCCCGCAACGCCGACCACGTACGCCCGCTGCTGCCCGGGACCGCCCGCAACATGGTCGTGGTGACCAGCCGCAACGATCTCACCGGCCTGGTTCTCGGCGGGGCCGCCCACATCGCGCTGGACATCCTCGACGCACGTGAGGGCAGGGAGATGCTGGTCCGCCGGCTCAGCCCCGAGCGTGTCGCCCGTGAGCCGCACGCCGTCGACCAGCTCGTCGAGCTGTGCGCGGGGCTGCCGCTGGCGCTGGCCATCGTGGCCGCGCACGCGACCGTGCAGCCGCGGCTGCCGCTGTCCCGGCTGGTCGCCGAGCTGCAGGAGGCCCGGGGCAGCCTCACCGCGTTCGCCGGGTCCGACGTCACCACCGACGTGCATTCCGTGTTCTCGTGGTCCTACCAGGCCCTGCCCGCCGACGCGGCGGTGCTGCTGCGGCTGCTCAGCCTGCATCCCGGCCCGACCCTGGACCGGCAGGCCGCGGTCAGCCTGACCGGCTGGCCGTCCGACCGGGCCCGGCATGCGCTGGCCGAACTGGTCCGCGCGCACCTGGTGCTGGAGGACCGCCCCGGCCGGTTCGGGCTGCACGACCTGCTCCGCGCGTACGCCGTGGGCCTGCTGCAGCAGACCGACGGCGAGGTGGCCCGGCAGGCCGCCACCGGCCGTCTGCTGGACCACTACCTGCACAGCGCGTACCGAGCCGACCGGGCGCTCGACCCGCACCGCGACACCATCACCCTCACCGACGCGGCCACCGGCACCGCCGCCGAGGTGTTCACCGGACCGGCCGACGCCATGGCCTGGTTCCAGCGCGAGCACCAGACCCTGCTGAGCCTGCTCGAGCAGCCCGCGCTGCGCGCATCACCGGCCCACGCCTGGCAGCTGGCCTGGGTCGTGGCCAACTTCCTCGACCGGCACGGGCACTGGCACGACCTCGACCACACCCAGCAGCAGGCGCTGCGCTCGGCCCGTGCCCTCGGCGACCTGCCCGGCCAGGCCCGCTGCTGCCGGATGCTGGCTCGCTGCGCGGCGCGGCTCGGCCGGCACGACAAAGGGCTCGAACATCTGGCGCTCGCCCTCGACCTGCACACCGCGCTGGGTGACGGGGCCGGGCAGGCATACACCCATCTCAACATCAACCTGATGCTGGAGGGGCAGCGGCGCTGGCCGGAGGCGCTCCAGCACGCCCACCACAGCCTCCACCTGTTCACGGCGGCCGGCGACGTCGTCGGGCGGTCGCGGGCGCTCAACGCCATCGGCTGGGGCCTGGCCCACCAGGGCCGCCACGCCGAAGCCCTCGACCACTGCAACCAGGCGCTGGCCCTGCACCGGCACATCGGCAGCCACGCCGCCGAAGCCGACACCTGGGACAGCGTCGGCTTCATCCATCTGCAGACCGGCGCGCTGGCCCACGCGGCCGACGCGTACGGCCAGGCACTGGATCTGACGCGCCGGCTCGGTGACCGCTACGAGGAGGCGATGGTGCTGCTGCGGCTGGCCGACGTGCGCGACCGGCAGGACGACGGTCCCGCCGCCCGCGAGCTGCGCACCCAGGCGCTGGGGATAGCCCAGCACCTGGACCACCTCAGCGCGGCCGACGTCTGGGCCGTGCTCGACCGGACCGCGGCCGGCTGACCGCGTTCGCGGTCACCGGGCCGGTCGGGCCGGCGACGCCGGTCGGACGGATCGCCGCTGCCGGTGGACCTGCCAGCCGGTGGCGACCACCGCGATCGCGAGGCCGGCCACCGGCCCGGCCGGCGAGCCGGCGACGGTCAGCGCGGTCGCGGCCAGCCCGGCGGGCAGCCAGGTCCAGACCGCTACGAGCCGTGCCGGGTGGCCCAGCCGTCGCCGCCAGCCCTCGACGGCCATCGGGATGATCAGCGGTGGCAGGGTGGCGGCCAGTACGGTCAGCCAGGTGAGCAGCGCCCGGTCGAAGCGCGCCGCGGCCAGCGTGCCGCCGAGGATCGCGACGATCGCGATCCCGGCGGTGGCCGGCAGCCGCGGCCACACGGCCCGCAGCGCGAGCGCGCCGGAGAAGGTGGTGGTCAGCGCGGGCGCGAAAACCCCGACGGTGACGAAGATGTTGCCGTAGACGGCGACGCCCGGCGCGCTGGCCAGCACCGCGACGACGTCGGCGCTGCCGGTGCGCAGCCAGACCCCGGCGCCGGCCGCGGTGACCAGGATCGCCGGCCCGACCAGCAGCGCCACGCAGATCGCCAGGTCCCGCCGGGTGGCCAGGCCACGGCTGAAGTCCGGCGCGCGCAGCGCGAACACCGCGACGTAGCCGCCGATCGCGGCGATGTCGGCGAGGGTGGCCCAGCCACCCGGGTCGGCGGTCACCGGCGCGCTGTCCGGGCGCAGCAGCAGGACGCACACCGCGACCAGCGCCAGTGCCGCGACCGTGGTCAGTACGGCGATCCGGTTGTTCCACCGGCCTGGCAGGAACGACGCGGCCAGCACGGCGCCGGCCAGCAGCAGCGCGCCGGCCGGGCCGGGCAGCCCGGTGACCTTCGCCAGCGACGCCCCGCCGAGGCCGACGTTGAAGCCGTTCCAGCCGATCATCGCGGCGGCGAGCACCGCGCCGAGCAGGACGCCGGCCCGGTCCGGCAGGTAGCGCGGGGCCAGTTCGGTGAGGGCGGCGTTCTCCCCGTACGGCTGGCGCAGCCCCAGCGTGCCCTGCCCGAACAGCAGCGCCGCCATCAGGATCGCGCCCGCGAGCAGCGCGAGCAGCGGGACGGCGCCGTCGTGCCGGCGGGCCATCCCGGCGCCCAGGATCAGCGCGGCGGGCGCGGCGCCCAGTCCGAGCCAGGCGCCGGCCGCCGCGCTCCATCGGCGGGCCGGCGCCGGTGCCCCGGTCAGTGGTTCGCTCCGGCCCCGAGCAGGCCGCGGATCTCGGTGGCGTACCGGTCGAAGCGCTGGTCGGACATCACCTTGGCGTATTCGCGCTCGGCCGGCAGGTCGACGTCGATGGTTCGCATGATCCGGCCGGGCCGGGGGCTCATCACCTCGACCCTGGTGCCGAGAAAGACCGCTTCGGCGATGGAGTGCGTGACCAGCAGGATGGTGGTGCCGGTCTCGCGCCAGATGCGGTTGAGCTCGGCGTTGAGCTGTTCGCGGGTGAGCGCGTCCAGTGCGCCGAACGGCTCGTCCATCAGCAGCACCGACGGCTGGTGCAGCAGCGCGCGGCACAGGGCCACCCGCTGCTGCATGCCGCCGGACAGCTCGTGCGGCAGCGCGTCCTCGAAGCCGGTGAGCCCGGTGAGGGCGATCAGCTCGTCGGCGCGCTGGGCTGCCTGCCGCCGGTCCATGCCCCGGATCTCGGCCTGCAGCAGGATGTTCTTTCGCGCGCCGCGCCAGTCCAGCAGGGCGGCGCGCTGGAACACGTACCCGATCTCCTTCTGGGCGCCGGTGACCGGCCGTCCCATCAACGAGACCGTGCCGGAGGTCGGCGCCACCAACCCTGCGACGATCTTGAGCAGGGTGGACTTGCCGCAGCCGGACGGGCCGACGATGGTCACGAACTCGCCGGGGGCGACCCGCATCGTGACGTCGTCGACCGCGACGGTCTGGGTGCGCTTGGATTGGAAGCGCACGGTCAGTCCGGTGATGTCCACCGCCGTCGCGGCCGTCGATGAGACGGTCATCGGTTCAGCCCTTCGTCGCGAACGTGCCGGACCAGTACTTGCTCGGCGCGCCCGCGTCCTTCAACTCGGCGTGCGTGGTCATCAGGGTGATGGTCTCGGTCCACTTGGCCTCGGCGTTGACGCCCGGCGCCGCCGTGTCGACCAGCGGCAGGCACAGCGTGAGCTGCTTGATCAGCACGTCCTTGGCCGGCTCGTTCTCGGCGAGCTTCTCCATCGCGGCGGCCGCGCCCGGGATGTCCTTGGCCGCCTCGGCCCAGGACTTCTGGGTGGCCCGGACGAAGGCCTTCACCAGCTCCGGATCCTTGGCCAGGGTGTCGTCGTGCACGACCAGGCCGGTGCCGAGCAGGTTGAGCCCGAAGTCGGCGAACAGCAGGTGGTCGACCTTCTTGCCGGTCTTGGCTTCGATGGTCGGGGCCTGGTCGTGGAAGAAGCCCTGGATCGCGTCGACCTTGCCTTCGGCCAGCGCGGCGATCTTCCCGGCCGCGTCGACGTTGACCACCTTCACCTCGGCCGGGTCGACGCCGTTGGCCTTGAGCAGGGCCGGGAAGGTCGCATACATCGCGTCTCCGGGTGTGCCGCCGACGGTCTTGCCCTTGAGGTCGCTGATCTTCGTGATGTTCTTGTCGGCCAGGAACTCGACCGACGACGGCCCCTTCTGCAGGAACACCCCGACGCTCTTCACCTTCATCCCGGTGGTGATGGCCTTGAGCAGCGGGGGAGTGTCGGCCCAGCCGAAGTCGGTCTGCTGCTGGGCCACGGCCTGGATGGTCTTGCCGGAGCCGCCGCCCGCCTTGATCGTCAGGTCGATGCCTTCGGCCTGGTAGAAGCCTTTGTCGAAGCCGTAGTAGAACGGCGCGTGCTCGCCGTACGGGACCCAGTTGAGGGTCAGCGTGACCTTCTTGTTCTCGCCGGGTGCGGCGGGCTGGTCGTTGGTGCCCGGTGCGCAGGCGGCGGCGCCCAGCAGCAGCGCGAACGCGGCCGCCAGCATGGGAAGTCTTCTCATTGGTTGGTCCTCCTAACGCGGCGACGGGAGGCTGATCCCCGTCAGGACGTGGTGAGCGGGACCCCGGACCGCCTGCTGGCGTGCCACGGGATGAGTGCTGCCTCGATCCCCTCGACGATCGCGAACAGCACGATGCCGATCAGTGACATGAGGAAGAGGTCGGCGAACAGCAGGGCCGAGTCGAGGTTGCCGTTGGCAAGCAGGAGCACGTATCCCAGGCCTTCGTTCGCGCCGACGAACTCGCCGACCACGGCGCCCACCACCGCGAGGGTGACGGCCACCTTCACCCCGGCCATCAGGTGCGGCAGGGCGTTGGGGAATCTGATCTTTCGGAAGGTCTGCCACGGGCTGGCGCCCATGGTCTTGGACAGGTCCACCAGTTCGGGGTCGGTGGACCGCAGCCCGGCCACCCCGGAGATGACCACCGGGAAGAACGCGATCAGCACCGCGAGGATGATCTTCGGGGCCAGGCCGAAGCCGAACCAGACGATCAGCAGCGGAGCGATGGCGATCTTGGGGATGACCTGGGCGAACAGCACGATCGGGTAGAGCGCCCGCTCCATGGTGCGCGAGTAGGCGATCAGGACGGCGGTGAGCAGGCCCAACAGCACGGCCAGCACGAAGCCGATGACGGTCTCGTAGAGCGTGACGTAGGTGTTCAGCCAGAGGAACGCCCGCTTCTCGACCATCGTCTGCCACACCTGCGCCGGGGTCGGCACCAGGTAGTGCGGGACGGTGCCGCTCTCCGACAGCGCCCACCACCCCGCGAACACGATGCCCAGCAGCAGCGCGGGCCGCCACAGCGCATCGCCGAACCGGACCAGCCGGGTCAGCGGCTGGACGGGAGTCCGCAGGGCCAGCGTGGGTTGACCGGCCGCGCGCGCCGACGCGCTGCCAACGGTTGAACCACTGGCTGATCCATCGTGCACGGGGACTCCTCCCGGACGGACGGAAAGTTTCCTGGCGATTGCCGGGAAGCGCTTTCCGATGAACGGACACTAGAGAGGATGTCCCCATCAGGCAAGGGCTGCGCCCGAAGGTATCTTAAATATTTACATGATACGTTTGCAGAGCCGCGGAGGAGCCGGCTCGCTACCGGATCGGGTAGGTGTCCAGCAGCCCGCACATGCCGTGCCGGCCCTGCTCGCCGGGCGCGGCGAAGCCATGCACCGCGGCGTCGGCCAGATGATCGGACCGCCCGGCGGCCAGCGCGTCCAGCTGGGCGGCGGTGTCCTGCGCCGCCCGCAACGCGCCCGCGGCGAACCGCTCCCGCCATCGGGGCAGGTGTGGTGCCACCAGGCGGGCGGCCGCGTGGTGGAAGTCGCGCAGCGGACCGAGGTCGCCGGCGTCGGCCGCCGCCCGTAACCGCTCGAACCCGAGCACCGCGAGATCGCGCCGGGCGTACGCGGCGGCCAGCGTCGCGCCGGGCGTGCCGTCGGCCGGCGAGGCGTCGTCCGGAGCGCCGCCGCCGGGCAGGGTGGCGGCCGCGGCGTACCGCTCCGGGTCGGCCAGCACCGAAGGCGGGAACGTCAGCACCGCGTCGCCGGCCTCCGGCAGCCCGCTGTTCTGCATCAACACCGTGATCTCCAGGCCGCCGTGGTTGACCAGGCGATGGATGGTGCCCGGGGTGAACCAGGCGAGCGTACCGGGACGCAGCGGCGTCTGCCGGAAGCCGCTCATCGTCAGCGTCTGGACCGCGCCGGCACCGGCCTGCACCACGTACCCCTCGGTGCAGCACAGATGCAGGTGCGGGGTGCCGCCCACCAGGCCGTCGGGCGCGGTGGTGTCGTACACCCGCAGCTGCGAGACGCCGACCCCGCCGGGCAGCGGCGCGATCGCGGCCGGGGAACCCGGCTCAGTCGAAGTACTCATCGGCGTCATTCGCGGCGGGCAGGCAGACCACCAGGGCCCGCAGGTCACCCAGCGCCCGGTGCCGGGTGCCGGGCGGGATCAGGAACGCCGACATCGGCTTGGCCGGATGCCGTACGCCGTCGAGCTCCACCTCGCCGACCCCGTCGAGGATCACGTACACCTCGGTCGCGATCCGGTGGTGGTGGGTGATCGCCTTGTCGACCTGCAGCAGGTGGACGCTCACCGCGCCGCCGGACTCCCGCGCGAACGCCCGCCGGGTCGTGCCGCAGGAGCACTGCCTGGGGGCGATCTCGTCCAGCGCGATCGCGGCGCTGCCGGCCGGTTCCGGGGTCGTCATCCCGCGGCTCCTCATCGTCGGTTGCGCTTGAGGCAAAAATCGGGAAAGGGTTTTCCCGACGGTGGGTAGACGCTAATCTCCCGCGTAGATGAACGTCAACGTTTCGATGTGATGTCCGAAGAAGGGCCACTCTCGCCGACCCCCGGAGGTAGTTCGACGAAGCGACAGCAGTGAGCTCACCTGTGAAGACGACGTGGCGGCGCACGTCCATCCGCGTCAGGCAACCCGCCTGATCCACCCGACATCCGGGCCTGCGCTCGCGCTGCTGCCCGGGTGCGATCGCGAGAAGGATCGCCATGAGTTCTCCACCCGTCCCTGAAACCGCCCGCCGCCGCCGCGCCTCAGCCCTCGCCCTGGGGCTGAGTCTGGTGGTGCTGTCCGTGTCCGCGCCCGGACCCGCCCACGCCGCGATCCCACCCCAGGATCCCGGGGTCACGTTGCGCACCTACGGCCTCGGAGCCGATCTGACCGTGCTGTGCACGCTCAAGCCCGGGCAGACCCCCAACTACGACAAGCTGATGCCGGTGATCAACTGGTCGACCCAGACCGACTTCGGCATCGCCGACAGATTCCTCACCCAGGTCATCGCGAACATCAACATCACCACCGCCGGCTCGTACGCCTTCCGGCTCACCAGCGACGACGGCTCCCGCCTGCGCATCGACAAGAGCACCGTCGTCGACAACGACGACTCCAACAGCAGCTTCACCACGGTCGTCAACCACGACGGCGTGCACGGCACCTCGTCCAAAGACGGCACCGTCGACCTGTCCGCCGGCTACCACAAGCTGCGCATCGAACACTTCGACAACACCGGTGGGCAGGCGCTCAAACTGGAATGGCAGCCACCGGGCACGACACAGTTCGTCGTCGTGCCGACCACGGCGCTGAGCACCGAAGCCGGAGTCACCCGGGTGACCGCGCCGGGGACCAAGGAATGCGTCGAAGGCGGCGACACCCCGGGCGACGGGCTGCCACTGAACGCGGTGCACCCCAACTACGCGCTGACCGACCTGCGTCCCAGCGGGTTCCAGCCGAAAGTCACCGGCATGGACTGGCTGCCCGACAACCGGCTGGCCATCACCACCTGGGGCGGCGACTACGGCACCACCCAGCCGCTCGGCGAGGTCTACCTGCTGGGCAACGTCACCGGCGCCACCTCCGCCGCCCAGGTGACGGTGAAGAGGATCGCCACCGGCATGCAGGACCCGATGGGCATCAAGTACGTCGACGGCAAGCTGTACGTCTCGGAACGGTCCCGGCTGGTCGAGCTGAACGACACCAACGGCGACGAGATCATCGATACCAAGCGGACGGTCGCGACCTGGCCGTTCGGCGGCACCTACCACGAGTTCGCGTTCGGCCTGCTGTACAAGGACGGATACTTCTACCTCAACCTGTCGGTCCAGATCACCCCCGGCGGGCGCACCACCAGACCGCAGCTCGCCGCCAACCGCGGCACCGCGATCAAGGTGAACAAGGCCACCGGACAGGTCGAGTACACGGCAAGCGGGCTGCGCACCCCCAACGGCATGGGTTGGGGTCCCGAAGGCGGCATCTTCGTCACCGACAACCAGGGCGACTGGCTGTCGGCCAACAAGCTGGTACAGCTCAAGCCAGGCCGGTTCTTCAACCACTACAACGACCCGGCCGGTCCGTTCGACTCCAACGCCGTCACCCAGCCGGTCCTGTGGCTGCCGCACAACGAGATCGCGAACTCGCCGAGCACCCCGATCATGCTCACCCAGGGCCAGTTCGCCGGGCAGATGCTGTTCGGTGACGTCACCTACGGCGGCATCCAGCGCGGCTACCTGGAGAAGGTCAACGGCGAGTACCAGGGCGCGGTCTTCCGCTTCACCCAGGGGCTGGAGGCCGGCATCAGCCGGATCACCCTCGGCCCCGACGGCGCGATCTACGCCGGCGGCATCGGCGACGAACGCGCCAGCAGCAACTGGCGCCAGCAGGGCAAGCTCCGCTACGGTCTGCAGAAGCTGACCCCCACCAGCAGCAACGCCTTCGACATCCTGGCGATGCGGGCGGTGGCCGGCGGCTTCGAACTCGAATACACCCAGCCGCTGTCGGCCGCGACGCTGAGCTCGCTGACGTCTCGGTACCAGGTCCAGCAATGGCGCTACACCCCGACCTCGGCCTACGGCGGGCCGAAGGTCGACCTGGAGACGCTGGGCGTCACCTCGGCGATCCCCTCGGCCGACGGCAGGAAGGTCACCCTGCGGATCAACGGCTTGGAAGCCGGACGGGTGGTGTACGTGCACTCGCCGCGGCCGTTCAGCTCGGCTTCCGGGCAGTCCCTGTGGAGCACGGAGGCCTGGTACACCCTCAACGCGCTGCCCGGCAGCACCTATGAGGCCGAGCAGGCGGCGCTCAGCAGCGCGAACGTAGGAACCGAACACGCCGGGTACAGCGGGACCGGGTACGCCGACTTCGCCGATGCGGCCAACACCGGCGGATATGTCGAATGGACGGTGAACGTGCCGACCGCGGGATCCCACTCGCTGGCATTCCGGTACGCCAACGGCAAGACCGTCGACCGGCCGCTGGCCATCGCGGTCAACGGCACGGCACTCAGCCCGGCGCTGTCGTTCCCGCCGACGGGCGCGTGGACCACCTGGCGAACCGCGTCGCTGGCCACGACGCTGCCGGCCGGGCAGGTCAAGATCCGTGCGACCACGACGGGCGCCAACGGCAGCAACCTCGACCAGCTGGTCGTCACTCCGGTGTCCCGTATCGCACTGTTCGACGGCACCGGGCTGGCGGCGTGGGAGCACTCGGACGGCAGCCCGGCGACCTGGCCGGTGTCCGGAGGGTCCATGGAATCGCTGGGCGGGAACATCCGCACCAGGGCGAAGTTCGGCGACTTCAAGCTGCACGGCGAGTGGCTGGAACCGGCCTACCCGCCGGAGGTCACCGGACAGGCCCGCGGCAACAGCGGGTTCTACCTTCAGGAACGCTACGAGATCCAGGTGCTGGACTCCTACGGTGACACCACCCTGGCCAACAACGAGGCCGGAGCCATCTACCTCAAGCGAGCCCCCGACCGGAACATGGCCACCGCGCCCAACACCTGGCAGACCTTCGACATCACGTTCCGCGCCGCGCGGTTCAGCGCGACGGGCACGAAACTCGAAGACGCCAGGGTCACCGTGGTGTGGAACGGCGTCGTCGTCCACAACAACGTCGCCGTCAACGGCCCCACCGGCAACGGCCAGCCCGAAGGGCCGACGCCTGGCCCGATAGGTCTGCAGGACCACGGCGACCCGGGCGCGAACCCCCGCTTCCGCAACATCTGGATCGAACCGCTGAGTTGACGCACACCCTGGTGCCGCCGCTCTCCGCGCGGCGGCACCAGAGTGCTGAGCCACGTGATCGCCACCGCAGAACCATCCGGAGAAACCGGGTCAAGCTCGATCAGGATTCGTCGTGTCGGTGAGGGGCCGACTGGTGGGTCGCGTCGGCCCCGTGTGTCGTCGAGTGCCAGCAGGGCAGTGCCGGTGCCCGTCCGGCGGTATCCTCCCCGAATCGATGCCAATCGTGAGGAAACGTGAAACGTCTGGCGGTCGCTCTCGCGGCGACGCTGATCGGCTCGCTCCTGGTCGCGCCCGGTCCGGCCGCGGCCGCCGCCGAGTCGCTGAAGACCCTCGCCGCCGCTTCACGCGGCGGCACCGGGCCGCTCATCGGCTCCGCCATGCGGCACAGCGCGATGGGCGACGACGCGTACACGCAGCGGGCGGCGCAGGAGTTCAGCCTCATCGCGCCCGAGAGCGAGTTTGTGTGGGGGTCTGTCAACCGGGGTGCCGACCCGGCCAACCCGTACCACGGTGTGTACGGGTTCGATCGGCTCGACCCTGTCGTCGACTTCGCCAGAACGAACAACCAGACCATCATCGGTCAGCACCTGGCCTGGCACACCGACATCCCGGTCTACGACGCCGGGGCCGGCCAGATTCGCCTGTACGTCAACGGCCGGCTGCAGTCGTCGCGGTCAGGTGTGACCTCGTGGGCGGCGAACAATACCCTGCGCATCGGCCACGCTCTGGAGGGTCTGCGGTTCCTCGGCGGGATCGACGATGTGCGGCTGTTCCAGAAACGGCAAGATCCCCGCTGGCCGGCCGGGTTCCGGCCGGCCAGCGGGTACTGGTCAGGTGCTATTGGCGGGGGTTGCCGTCGAGTACCGGAGGAGTAGCGCCGACATAAGCCTGCGCAGCCCTCTCGCCGAGCACCGCGACGTCCAGGGTGCAGTTGTCGAGCCAGGCCTGGTGGATCTCGGCCCGGACACAGACGGCCTGCGCCTGCTGGCGGAGGTCCTGCGGCAGGTCGTTCACGAAGAACGGCCGGCTCGGGGTGCCGTTGGGGATCTGGCCGCTGCAGGGAGCGAGCAGAGTGGAGGTCGGCGGGACCCGCCAGCTCTTGCCGTAGACGTTGTACAGGTCGTTGAACGACAGCGGGACGTTGAACACGGTGCCGTCAGCCGCTTCGAGCTTGGTGGCGTCGTTGTTCGGGTTGCCGAGCAGGCCGCGTACCGTCGTCGGCCAGGTGCCCAGGCCCACCGACAGGTCGACGTGGGTGGGGTTGACCTGGGCCTTCATGCTGTCGCCGGCTTCGTTGACGACGGTGTAGGTGTTGCCGCTGCGGTTGACGACGACCCCGCCCGGCACGGCGAGCTGGCCTGAGGTGAGGGTGGTCAGGTTGCCGTTGACGTAGAGCTTCGGGCCCAGTGCCACGACGACGCTGGTGCTGCCCGTGCGGGCGCCGACGCAGGAGTTGACCGAGGCGTTGGGCCAGTTCGGGGCGCCGGACACCTTGCGCGACTCGACCTGGAAGCCCGTGCCGGTACGCGCTTCGACGAAGTCGCCGCTGGCCTGGAAGTCGTAGGACAGCCCGGAGAAGGTGTGCTGGTGGGTGTCGCCGATGGCGGTGGCGTACGCGCAGTTGGCGGTCGAGGAGTTGGTCGTGTTCTCCGTGAACACGATGGCGGGGCCGGGCGGTCCGGCGGGCGGCGGGGCAGAGCCGAAGCTGAGGTTGTTGGTCTCGCCGGTGAAGCCCTGGGCCACGCAGATGGGTGCGGCGGTGCCGCCGTAGTTGATGCGGGTCCGGACGGTCAGCGACGCGCCGGGGTTGAAGTTGGCCTGGAATCCGCCGCCGTCGCCGAACACGTTGAACTCGGCGATCTTCCAGCCCGCGGCCGCGTTGACGTAGTTGCCGCCGGCGATCGTGTAGGCGGTGAGCCCGACGAACGTGGTGACGCTGTCGCTGCCGGGGTTCGCCGTGCCGGACACCCGCAGGTTGGCCAGGTTCGTGATCGGCTGCATGGGCACCACCGCGCCGAAGGGGCTGTTGCGGTAGCAGTGGATGCCGTAGGTGAACCACCCGGCGGGGCAGGGGGCGCTGTAGAAGATGAGCCAGTACTGGATGAACGACAGTCCGCTGGTGCCGTCCTGCGCGTAGATGAACTGCTCCCAGCCCCGGCAGTTCGGGTCGGGCGAGGCCGCACAGGCGGTGCTGACGAAGAAGTCGGTGTTCAGCTGCAGCGAGTACGCGTTGGCCACCGGGGCCCCCACGCCGTTGGGGGGACTGCTGACGCTGGTGACACCCGAGACGTTGTCGAACGAGCCGATGGCGTTGAAGATGAACCCGCTGGGCGCCTTCGCCGAGAGGTCATCGCCGTTGCCCACCACCATGGGCCGCGGACCGGTGCGAGGGCCCATCGGAAGAGCCGGGCGGGGGACCATCGGGTTTTGCGACGGCGTGGCGCACGCCGACTCCTGCCACGCGAGGGCCGGGTAGGTTGCCTGGTAGCAGCCCTTCGTGGGCCTGGTGAGCTGTGAGATCCTCGTCTGCCAGGTCTGCTGGGCGGCCATGGTGGGTTGCGCGTCGATCGCTGCGCTGGCCTGCGCGGCTCCCGTGGACACCAGCAGCAGGGCCGCCATGGTGACCGCGGTCAGCACCCGGTGCCTCGTGGTTCGTGTGGGGCGGGACAGCCTCATCGTTCTCCTCCCGAGTCTTGTCTGTGGGGCACCAATCAGGACAGCAGGCAGCGGCTGTGATCCAGCTGCGAAACGGTTGCCGCCCGCCGGGATCGGCATCGACAGCCGACGCCGGCCGCGCCGGCGACAGGACAGACCTGCAGGTCGCCCGCTCGACGCCGGCCGGGTGGCACGTGCCGGCGGGTCGATCCGGAGCCGTCACAACCGATTCACAACCGCCGTTTCGTAGCCTGGCCGTGGCCGTCGACGTCCCCAACCCGCCGTCGGACTGGCCACGGCGAGAAGAGGCGGCCGGAAAAGGCGTCCCGTGATACGACTGCTCCGCCTGCCGCTGCTGACCGCGGCCGCCGCCGCGACGCTGACGGCGATGATCCTGCTTGCCGGCAGCCCGGCCGGCACACCGATCCGCCCCGTGAACGTGACCGTCTCGCTGAGCCCGGTGCCGTCTCCCAGCCCGTCGCCTTCCCCGAGCCCGTCACCGGGCTCGGGCTGCGACGGCTGTGTCCAACCGACGGACACCCTCTGCTGGGAAAGTCACCCGCGCTGCTTCGTGCTCGTGGTGCGGGTGCCGGCCCGCGCCAACGCGGTCACGGCACGCTTCAAGACCGTCGGCATGACCGCCCGGCCGGGGATCGACTACGTCGGGGTCGACTCCGGAACGCTGGTGATCCAGCCGAACCAGTCCTCGGCCGAGATCTCGATCCAGCTGATACCGAATCCGAACGCGCGCGAGGACCGGACGTTCGGCGTCGAGCTGTTCGAGGTGTCGGGCGCCGGGTTGATCAGACCGATGGCGACGGTGACGATCAGGCGCTCGCGCGGCTAACGGGCTTCGGCTCCGGCCTGCCCGAACAGTTCGGCGGCCAGCTCGTCGTGGTGACGCGCCTGCGCAGTGCGTTCGGTGCGGGCGGCGAGCTGGCCCAGGTCGCGGTGGATCGCGGCGGTCTCGTACGGGTCCGGGGCCAGCTCGCGCGCCGACAGGGCCAGACTGAGATGTTCGCCGGCCGCCGCGGCGTCGCCGGCCGCGAGATCGATGCGGCCCAGGTTGGCCAGCGCGATCGCCTCCTGGTGCGGGTCGGCCTGCTGCCGGCTGAGGGTCAGCGCCTGGAGGAAGTACTCGGTGGCCGAGGTGAACTGCTGCCGGGCGAATTCGGTCAGCCCGAGGTTGTTCAGCGTCTCGGCCTGGTAGCGGCGGTCGCCGGTCTGGCGCCGCAGGATCAGCGCATCGTGGAACCGGGCCGTGGCGAGCTCCCACTCGCCGCGGTCGCGGTGAGCCTGGCCCAGGCCGCCCAGCGCCACGGCCTCCAGCCGAGGATTGCCGATCTCGCGGCTGGCGGCCAGCGCGCGGCTGAGGTGGTCGAGGGCGAGGTCGGCTTGGCCCATGCGGACATAGGCGTCACCCAGGTTGCTCAGCGTCAGCGCGACGCCCAGCTCGTTGCCCTCGGCCAGGTGCAGCGCGAGCGCCTGACCGTAGGCGTCGACGGCTTCGGGAAAGCGCCTGGCGCCGGCGAGGGCGACCGCGATGTTGTTGCGCACGTGGGCCTCACCCCGCTTGTCGCCGTGGGCCTGCAGGACCTCCAGCGCCTGGTTCAGGGTGGTCAGCGCCTGGTCGAAGCTGCGGGTGGTCACGTACGCCACGCCCAGCCCGCTGCCCATCAGCCCCTCGGCCACCGGATCACCGGCGGCCCGGGCGGCGGCCAGACCGAGCCGGCACAGCTGGATGCGCTGGGTCCAGTGGCCACGGGAGTCGAAGAACCCGGTGACCAGGTAGGTCATCTGCCAGGCCGTGTCGGGGCGGCCGTGGTCCATCGCGCACGTCAGGACCGGCAGCAGATTCTCGCGCTCGCCGTCGAGGAACGACAGCGCGCGATCGGCGTCGGCCCGGAACGGCAGCGTCGGCGGAGGGTGGGCGACAGCGACGCGGACCCGGTCACGGCCACGGTCGACGATCTTGTTGGCGGCGTCGGCGACGGTCAGGTACCAGTCCAGGATCCGGTCCACGATGTCGGCGCGGGCCTGCTCGGACTCGCCGCGCTGGGCGCACTCGCGCGCGTACAGGCCGATGAGGTCGTGGAAGCGGTAGCGGCCATTGGCGATCTCGGTGACCAGGTGCACGGCGGCCAGCTCGTCCAGCGCCTGCCGGGCCGCGGTCGGTGTGACGTCGGCGGCCGACGCGGCCAGATGAGGGCCGAAGGTGGCACCCGGGTGCAGCCCCAACGCCCGGAACACCCGCGCGGTGACCGGCTCCAGGACCTCGTACGCCGTCGCGAAGACCGTCCGCAGGTTGCGGGAGTCACCTTCGACCGACAGCTCGTCCAGCCGCTCGCCGGTGGACAGCTCCTCGGCCAGGTCGGCGATGTCCCGCATCGGTCGGGAGGTCAACTTGGCCGCCGCGATCTGCAGGGCCAGCGGCATACGGTCGCACAGTTCGACGAGTTCGGCGGCGCTGTCGGGCTCGCGGCCCAGCCGCTGCGAACCCAGCACGCTGTCGAGCAGGTCCAGCGCCTCGTCGGGGCGCAGCGCATCGAGAGCGACGACCTTGACCGCATGATGGGTCTTCAGCGCGGTGAGCCGGTGCCGGGAAGTCACCACCAGCAGCGTGTCGGTGTTCGCCGGGACGAGCGGCAGGACCTGCGCCACGGTGCCGGCGTTGTCGGCCAGGATCAGCATCCGCCGGTCGCGGGTCAGCGAACGGTACAGCCCGACCCGGCCCAGCCCGTCGTCCGGGCCGCCACGATCGGGCTGGTCGAGGCCGGCCAGCACGTGTGCCAGCGCCTCGGTCGGGGTGACCGCCACCGCCGGGTCATGCCCACGCAGGTCGAGAAACACCTGCCCGTCAGGGAAGTCCGCGGCGGCCCGGTGGCCCCACTGCACGGCCAGGGCGGTCTTGCCCATGCCTGCCGCGCCGGAGATCACCACAACCTGGACGTCGGGGTCGGCGGCCGCGGCGTCCAGCTGCGCCAGCTCGTCGCTGCGCCCGGTGAAGTGCCCGACCGGGCCGGGCAACTCGGCCGGGCGGGGCCGCGGGCGGACCAGCGGCGAGGACACCTCGACCGGCGCCGGCCCATGCTGGTCGAGGACGGGATCGCGGCGAAGCATCTGCACGTAGAGGACGGCCAGTTCGGAGCACGGTTCGGCGCCCAGCTCCTCCCGCAGGTGGACCCGCAGCAGGTGGTAGAGGTTCAACGCGTCGTTGGTCCGCCCGCACCGGTACAGCGCCAGCAGCGCGAGTCCGACCAGGCGTTCGTGGAACGGGTACCGGGCCAGCAGCCGCTGCAGCTCGCCGACGGCCGCGACGTGCCGCCCCAGGCGCAGCTCGCCGTCCCACAGGTCGCAGAACGCGGCAAGCCTGACCTCCTCCAGCCGGATCAGCTCGCCCGCCGCCCAGCCGTACGCCTCGGCGCCGGCGAAGGCGTCGCCGCGCCACAGGTCCAGCGCCCGGTGCAGCCGGCTGACGGCCGCCGTGTCGGCGCCGTCGCCGAGTTCGGCGCGCGCCAGCCTGACCTCGCGTTCGAAGCGGTGCGCGTCGACGAGGCCGAGGTCGATGGTCAGCTGGTAGCCCGAGTCGTTCGTGTGCACCAGATCGACCAGGCCGCACTCGTCCAGTGCCTGCCGGAGCCGGGCGATGTGGCTGTGCAGGGTCTTCACGGCGGTGCGCGGCGGTTCGTCACCCCAGAGGCCGTCGACCAGCCAGGTCTTGGAGATCGTGTCAGGTGCGCCGAGTGCCAGCAGCCCGACCAGCGCGGGTTGGCGGTTTCCGGTGAACACTGCGTGGCCGGCAGGTCCGGTCACCTCGATCGGACCGAGCAACCGGATACGCGGCGCCTGCTCAGCCGGAGCTGATCTGGTCTGTGGCAAACCCGGCCTCCCTCGCGGACGCGCGAACGCAGACAGTTATCATCACCTATCTCTAGGTCGAGGATAGGCGGTGATCGACAAAGGCGACAACCGTCCCGCAGCCGAATGACAGAGGCCCGCGGCTGTCCGGCCCGAGTCTGTTCGGGTCCCGTCGCGCGGTCGGCCGAGCGAGTGCCGCATCATTTCCCGGTGATCACTCCTTATCAGCAGGCCGGTTACCGGGTGCGCGTCGACTGGGGTCCGCAGGGCGCCGACGCCGTGGGCGCCGGAGCCGCCTTGGTCGCGGTGGTGGACGTGCTGTCGTTCACCACGGCGCTGACCGTCGCCGCCGACCAGGGCATCGAGGTGTTCCCGTACCGGTGGCGCGACGCGCGGGCGTTCGAATTCGCCCGCAGCCACGACGCGCTGCTGGCGGTGGGCCGCTCCGAGGTGGGCCCGGCGCATCCGGTGAGCCTGTCGCCGGCGACCATCCGGTCCGCGGCCGGAGTACGGCGGCTGGTGCTGCCGTCGCCCAACGGATCGGCGATCACCCAGCGGCTGGCCGAGGCGGGCGCGACCGTCGTCGGAGTGTCGCTGCGCAACGCCGCGGCGGCCGCGGCCTGGACGGTCGCGCACCTGGCCGGGGCCGACGACGCCGTGGTGGCCGTCGTCGCCGCGGGTGAGCGGTGGCGGGCCGACGACACGCTGCGCCCGGCGGTAGAGGACCTGTGGGGCGCGGGCGCGTTCGTCGGCGCGCTGGCCGGCCACGGGTTCGGGCCGCTGTCGCCGGAGGCGGAGGTCGCCGCGGCGGCGTACCAGCGGGTGGCGGGCCGGTTGCCGCAGGCGCTGCAGGACTGCGCCAGCGGCCGGGAGCTGATCGGCTACGGATACCCGCAGGATGTGGCGATCGCGGCCGAGGTGGCCGGCAGCAGGGTGGTCCCGGTGCTGGAGGGCGTGAGTTTCCGGCCGCAGCGTCTGGCATGAACCAGGACCCGGCCGGTCGGCCGGGACCGCACGTGGTGGCCGTTCAGCTGAGCCGGCAGGCCTTCAGGGAGCCGTCATAGCCGGAGAAGAACGCGTCGGTGCGTTGCGCGACGGTGCCGTGCGACTCGGGCGCGAACCAGGGCTGGCCCTCGGGGTCGCCGACGGCGAGCAGTCCGCGCCGGAACTCGTCGAGGTCGCCGTCGGCGAGGCTGAGCAGGTCCCGGCGGACGGAGTCGCCGAGGTACGCGCCCGCCATGCAGTCGGCCTGGAGCTCGTGGTCGATCGCGTAGCGGTGCTCGACCCCGAGGCGGGCCTGGACGGCGTGGGCGTACTCGTGGCCGAGCAGGTAGAACACGAACGCGTCGCCGATCCGGCGGAACGCGGTGACGGCCCAGTCGGCGTCGTAGGCGATGAAGTCACCGGCCGGGCAGTAGACGGCGTTGTCGGCGGGGATGGGTTCGCGGCCGCAGGCCAGGTCGCCGGTGTCGCGGTAGGGCCGGACGGCGCGGACCGGCCCGAACGTCACCCCGGACGCTTCGAAGACGGCGGACCAGTACGTTTCGGCGAGGCTGACGGCGTCCCCCGCGTCCTCCTCGAACTCCTCGACGGTCTTGGTGCCGTCGACCTTGGCAGTCGGCGTGGCCGCGGGGGCGGGGGCCGTGGAGGTCACGTCCTCGGGCAGGGTCGGGTCGGGCAGCGCCCCGCAGCCGAGGGTCAGCACGGCGGCCGCGACGAGCGCGACGGTCCAGCGGGTGCGGTGGCGGGCGGGCATCGGCGGCGTCCTTTCAAGGGGTGTCCTCTGTTGTACCCTCCGATGCCCAATCCGCGCGGGTTCAGTCGGCGGCGGTGTGGTGAGGTGTGCCGCGTCGCCCCCAAGCCGTCAGCACACGGCCCTGAACACGGGAGTGGCGTTCGCGGGAGGTGTGTCTCCGGATCGGCCGGATCGTTGATCACGACATGAAGCCACGCGCCGTGTTCGGGGTCATCGCCCTGTCGGCCATGCCCTTGCTCCTGGCGACACCCGCTCAGGCCGCTGAGCCCGGGCCGCGCGAGGGGCTCGGAGGACTGGATATCGTCAGCGATCTACTCAAGCCCGGCGGCGACGACGACAGCAAGGTCGCGAACGGGGGGCCGGTCGGCCCAGGGCTCAGCGAGCTCGTCGCGATCGCAGAAGGCATCTTGACGAAGTACGGCATCACCAAGTCGTTCGCGGACATCCAGGACCTCGACGCAGGGATCCTCGCGATCGCTTCAGGCGTCCTCAACATCAACGGCAAGGACGGCATCATCGCAGCCCCGGGGAAACTCCTCGGCAATTCTCCTCCAAAGACCTCGAATCCGGATCCGGCGAGCCGATGAGGGCGGCGGAGGACAGCGCGCCGAACAGGGCCCGGACCGGCTACGGCGACCGACGTGCGCTGAGCCTCACCCTGGGGGCCAGGTAGCGGGCGGTGTGCCCGTCGGCTGCGGCGACCTGTGCCGGGGTGCCCGCCGCGACGATCCGGCCGCCCGCGTCGCCGCCGTCCGGCCCCAGATCGACGACCCAGTCGGCGGTCGCGGCCACGCCCATGTCGTGTTCGACGACGATCACGGTGTTGCCGGCGTCGACCAGGTCCTGGAGCTGGCCCAGCAGCAGCTCGACGTCGGCCGGGTGCAGGCCGGTGGTCGGCTCGTCGAGCAGGTACAGGGTGTGGCCGCGGTGGGCGCGCTGCAGTTCGGTGGCGAGTTTGATGCGCTGCGCCTCACCGCCGGACAGCTCGGTGGCGGGCTGGCCGAGCCGCAGGTATCCGAGGCCGACCTCGCGCAGGGTGACCAGGCTGCGCGCGGCGGCGGGCACGTCGTGCAGGAAGCGACCGGCCTGCTCGACAGTCATCGCGAGCACGTCGGCGATGGTCGCCCCGCGGTAGGTGATCTCCAGTGTCTCCGGGTCGTAGCGCGCGCCGTGGCAGTCGGGGCAGGTCGCGTAGGTGCCCGGCAGGAAGATCAGCTCGACGGTGACGAAGCCTTCGCCCTGGCATGTCGGGCAGCGCCCGGCGGGCACGTTGAACGAGAACCGGCCGGGGCCGTAGCCGCGGGCCTTGGCCTGCTCGGTGTTGGCGAAGACCTTGCGTACGGCGTCGAACATGCCGGTGTAGGTGGCGAGGTTCGACCGGGGAGTGCGGCCGATCGGCTTCTGGTCGACGCGGACGAGGCGGTCGAAGTGCTCCAGGCCGCGCACGTCGGCGGCGAGCACGTCGGAGTCGTCGACCGTTGCGAGGCCGAACTCCGCCTCGGCGGTGTCGTCGGGTTCGGCCGCCGCGACGCCGAGGTGGCGGGCGACGACTTCGGCCACGACCTGTGTCACCAGCGTCGACTTCCCGGACCCGGACACCCCGGTCACCGCGGTGAGCGTGCCCAGTGGCAGGTCGGCGTCCAGGTCGCGCAGGTTGTGCCGGTTGACGCCGCGCAACCGCAGCCAGCCCGTGGGCCGCCGTGGTTCGCGCCGCGGCGGGCGGGTCCGGCCGGGGAACAGGTACGGCCGGGTGGCTGAATCCGCGGCGTCGCGCAGCCCGGTGACCGGGCCGCTGTAGACGATCCGCCCGCCGGACTCGCCCGCACCGGGGCCGACGTCGACGAGCCAGTCGGCGCGGCGCACCACGTCCATGTCGTGCTCCACGACGAAGACCGAGTTGCCCGCGGTGCGCAGGCGGTCCAGGACCTGCAGGAGCGGCTCGGCGTCGGCGGGGTGCAGCCCGGCGGACGGTTCGTCGAGGACGTACACGACGCCGAAGAGTCCCGATCGGAGCTGGGTGGCGATCCGCAGCCGCTGTGCCTCACCCGGTGACAGCGTCGGCACGGGCCGGCTGAGCTGCAGGTAGCCGAGTCCCAGGTCGACCAGTACGCCGATGCGTTCGGTCAGGTCGGCGGCGAGTGCGCGGGCGACCTCGGTGCGCTCTCCCGACAGTGACGACTCCCAGGCGGGCTCCGGATCGGGCAGGGTCGCGGTGGGCCGCAGCACCTCGGCCAGCGCCGACAGCGGCAGCGCGACCAGGTCGGCGACGGTGCGCCCGGCGAAGGTGACCGCCAGCGCCTCCGGCCGCAGCCCGGTTCCGTGGCAGGTGGGGCACGGTCCGATGGTCACATGGCGCAGGGCGCGTTCGCGGTTGCGCTCGCTCTTGGAGTTGGCCAGCGTGTGCATGATGTGCGACCGGGCGCTCCAGAACTGGCCGTGGTACACGGCCTCGCCCCGGTCGCGCTGCGGGTGCACTTCGACGACCGGCTGGTCGTCGGTGTAGAGGATCCAGTCCCGCTGCGACTTCGGCAGCCGGTGCCAGGGCCGGTCCACGTCGACGCCGAGTGCGACGAGGATGTCTCGCAGGTTGACGCTCTGCCACGCGCCCGGCCAGGCCGCGACCGCGCCTTCGCGGATGCTGAGCGTCGGGTCGGGCACCATGAGCCGTTCGGAGACCACGTGGGTGCGGCCCAGGCCGTGGCAGGTCGGGCACGCGCCCGCGGCGGTGTTCGGGGAGAACGCCTCGGCCTCCAGCCGCTGCTCGGTGCCCGGCGGATAGGTGCCCGCGCGCGACAGCAGCAGCCGCAGCAGATTCGACAGCGTGGTCAGCGTGCCCACCGTCGAGCGGGCTCCGCCCGAGCCGCGGCGCTGCTGCAGCGCGACCGCGGGTGGTAGCCCGGTGATCTCTTTGATCTGCGGCGCGGGCAGCTGGTTCAGCAGCCGCCGGGCGTACGGCGCGACCGACTCGAAGTAGCGCCGCTGGGCCTCGGCGTAGATGGTCGCGAACGCCAGTGAGGACTTGCCCGAGCCGGAGATGCCGGTGAAAGCGACCAGAGCGTCGCGCGGCAGGTCCACGTCGACGTCGCGCAGGTTGTGCACCCGAGCGCCACGGACCCGGACGAACTGGTCGTGAGCCGGCGGCCGCGTCCTGGCCACACACCGAGGGTACCGCGGATCCCGCCTCGAGTTCACCGGCCCGCATGGCCCCGCAATAGGTCCTGACCAGCGTAAAGTCAGCTAAGGTCGGCCTTAGGAAGGTTGTTTGATGTTGTCGTTCGGAGGTGTTTAGCATGACTGTTCGAACCCCTCGCATCGAAGATCATCCGGACCTTGCGGAGCTTCGGCTGCGCTACGAGGAAGCCGCCGAAACCCCGACCGCACAGGTGGCGGAGGGTCTGACCTTTCTGTCGGGTCTCTACCTCGCCATCTCGCCCTGGGTAGTGGGCTTCACCGGCAACTCCAGCCTCACGGCGAGCAACGTCATCTGCGGTGTCGCGCTGGCCGTGCTGGCCCTGTGCTTCGCCACCATGTACGGGCATTCGCACCGGATCGCGTGGGTCGCCCCGATCATCAGCGCCTGGGTGATCGTCTCGCCCTGGCTGGTCAGCGGTCCCACACCGAGTGTCCGCGTCATCGTCAGCAACGTCATCGTCGGCCTGGTCGGCCTGGTGTGCACCATCGCCATGATGTCCGTGGGCAGGCGAAGGGTTGCCGACACGGCAGGCCTGAGGGCATCGGCGCAGTCGTACCGGGATGTGCCGCGGCCGTAGTCGCCGGTAGCCGGCCCTCGCCGGGTCGGATGCGGTGACCTGCTCTTCCAGCACGGGCGCACGGGCGGCTGTTTGGCGCTGCCGACGGCGGCAGCGCCAAACAGTGCTATCCAGTCACGGTCGGGCAGAGCTGGTCGCCCTCGCCGCAGGCCCGGTGGCGCGGACCAGCCGGTCGCGCACTCCCTCGGCATCGGGATGGCCGAGGTTGTCGAGGATGCGCAGGGCCCGCTGCCAGGTACGCGCGGCGCCTGCTCGGTCGCCCAGGGACCATCGGCTGTCACCGAGCCGGTGCAAGGTGTCCGCCTCGTCGTAGCGGTCACCGATCCGCATGATGAGGACCAGGGCCCGGTGGTAGCACGAGACCGCCCGGCGGTAGCGGCCGAGTCGGTCGTGGATGAAACCGAGGCTGTCCCAGGTGTTCGCCTCGCCGTGCCGGTCGTCGGTCTGGCGCAACAGCACCAGCGCTCGCCGGCAGTGGTCGAGCGCCGGCCCGTACTGGCCGAGCCTGGCGTGCGCCCACCCCACCCCGTTGTGCGCGCTGGCCTCTCCGGACAGGTGACCGGCGATCCGGTACAGCTCCAGGCCTTGCTGCGCGTGGTGCAGGGACTCGGCGTGACGGCCGAGCCGATCCAGCATCGCGCCGAACGCCCGGTGGGTCCGTGCCTGCCCGGTGTGGTCACCGAGTTCGCTGAAGAGCTTCAGCGCCGCGCGGTAGTGGCCCTCCGCCTCCTCCCGTTCGCCGACTCGGGCAAGCGCCCGGGCGAGGTCGCGGTGAGCGCTCGCCTGCCCGGGCCGCTCGCCCACCTGCTGTGCCGCGGCGAGGGCGGTTCGCTGGGCGGCGACCAGGTCCGGCCAGTGGCCTTGGCGCTGCAGGAAGTCCACCAGGGTCCGGGCCAGCCGCCAGGCGTGCCCTGCGAACCGGGCGCGTTCGGCGTGGGCGACCGCCGCCAGGAGCACGCGGTACTCGGCGGTGAACCAGCTCAGCGCGTGGCTGTGATCGGTGATCTCCTCGGGGGCTACCCCGGGTGGGGCGTCGGCCAGGCTGATCGGGTCCCAGCCAGGCTGCAACAGCAGCGCGGCCGCGTGTGCCGTGTGAAGGTAGTGGTCCAGGCCGCGCTGGATCGCCGTCCGCTGGACGTCGGGGGCGTCGATGCTTTCGGCCAGGTCGGCCGCGTACCCCCGCAGCAGGTCGTGGAGGTTGAACCTGCCGGGCGCGTGTTCGGTGACCAGGTGCGCATGGGCCAGTTCGGCCAGCAGCCGGTGCACCTGGATCAGGGGCAGCCCGGCCAGGCTGGCGGCGGCGGGGATGGCGGTGTCCGGCCCAGGATGGCAGGCGAGCAGCCGGAACAGGCGCGCGGCGGGCTGGCTCAGATGCCGGTACGACCAGGAGAAGACCGCCTGCACGTCGGTGCCGGCGTCGCCGCTGTTGAGTAGCCGCCTGGTCTCCCGCAACTCGGCGGCGAGGGTGGACAGCGGAAACGACGGATGTGCCGCTCCGCGGGCGGCGACCACCGCCAGCGCCAGCGGCAGCCGCGCGCACCGTTCGATCATATCGTTCACGGCCTGCGGTTCCGAGGTCAGCCGGTCCGCTCCGAGACGCCGTTCCAGAAACTGCCACGCCTCGTCGAAGGAGAGCAGGTCGACGGTGACCGGCCGAGCGCCCTCGGCGGCGACCAGGCCGCCGAGGCGGTTGCGGCTGGTCACCAGCACGAGGCACGTCGGGCTGCCGGGTAGCAGGTGGCGCACCTGCTCGACGTCGCGGGCGTTGTCCAGCACTACCAGCATCCGCCGGCCGGCGAGCAGGCTTCGGTACAGCCCCACCTGCGCGGGCAGGTGTATCGGGAGGCGTTCGGGCGGCACGTCGAGTGCCTCCAGGAACCCGCGTAGCGCCTCGGCGGGCGTCATCATGGAGCCGCTGGGGTCGAACCCGCGCATGTTGACGTAGAGCTGGCCGTCCGGGTAACGCTCTGCGGCGCGGTGGGCCCAGTGCACCGCGAGACTCGTCTTGCCGACCCCGGCGGTGCCCGACAGCACCACGCTCGTCGCGGCCGGCTCGGCTGCGCTGCTTCCACCGGTGGTGGTGGCGGCGTCGAGCTGGGCGAGCAGCTCCGCGCGGCCGACGAAGGCGGTCAGGGCCGGTGGCAACTGCTGCGGCACGGGAACACCTGCCGCCATGCCGTTCGCCGGTGCCCGCGCGGTGCCCGGTCCGGCCTGCCCGCCGGCCGGATTCATGCGACGTCGACCTTCCTCGACTTGGTCGCGCGCGGTGGCCAACCGGCCTTGCTCGGCGCTGGTGGCCCCGAGCAGCCGGGTGAGGATGTCGAACCGCTCGGTAGGGGGCAGGACGTTTCCCGCGAAGTACTCCCCGATGATTCCGTGGGACCAGCCGGTCTTAGCTGCCAGCTGCCGGTAGGTCAACAAGGTGCCGCCGTGCTGGCGTGCGTGGCGGTGCCGCAGCTTGCGCAGCAGCAGGGCCAGGTCCTGCACCGTCTGCGGTTCGCGGTCGACCGCGAGCGCGGAATGGGGTGCGTCGGGTGTCTGGTGGAACGCCTGCCGGGCACCGGGGCGCACCGGTTGGTCGTACATTCTGTCTCCCCCTGCCGGCCACCCGGCGGTCTCATGTGCTGACACCGCGGGTGGTCCAGCCTTTCTGGCATCACTGGAACATCGCCATCCGGACCCGTTGATAACGGATGAATGACGCATGGCCGGACCTGCTGAAGGCCGCCCGTGGCTGAGGTCGGGTGCCGTAGGTCGCTTGCGGACCACCGCGGCAATGCTCGACGGTGCCCTGCCGCCGCCCATGGCGATCCACCGCGCCAGTGCGGAGGCCTGTGCCACAGGTCCAGGTGTCCAACGATGTCCAACATCCCCATTGGACGGTCGTGCCATCGATAACAGTAACCGTCTGAGCGGATGTCGCACGGGCTCCGCCACAGGTTGGGAGAACATGAATGTCAGTCACAACGACCGGGCGGCAGGCTTCCGCGGCCCGGATCCTCGCGGCCGTCGCGTTGGCGGCCGGGGTAGCCCTGGCGGTGCCCCAGTCCGCTGCGGCCGCCCCCGACGATGCAGGTCTTTCGGCGAAGGCCGGCGTGACCGGAGGCGCGGTGGCTGTGCACGCCGAAGCGTGGACGGCCGGACGTGCGAAGTACGGGCGAAACGTCACCGCGGCCCAGGCGGTCGACGCGTTCTGGACGCCGGAGCGCATGCGCGCGGCCAGGCCGATCGAGGAGTCGCCCGAGTACGCCCGCGCGATGGCCATGGGCAGCGCGGCCGCGAAGGCCGCGGCGCCACAGGCGGCCACCGGCGCCCGTAAACCGACGGTGATCCCACCCTATGAAGGGGCCCTGGGCACCCCCAAGGGCGACGGCGCGTCGACCCTGGCCGTCAACCCGAACTTCGCCTCGTCCCACCCGACCGCGCGCACCAGCGGCAAGGCGTTCTTCGTGCTCGGCGGGCTCTCCTACCAGTGCTCCGGCACCGTGGTGAACTCCGCGGGAGCCGACACGGTGTGGACGGCCGGCCACTGCATCCACAGCGGCGCGGGCGGCCAGGCCGCCTCCAGCTGGGCGTTCGTGCCGGCCTACGACGACGACCTGGCCAACCCGCGGCCGTACGGCACCTGGACCGCCGTCAGCATCTGGACCATGAACGCATGGATCAACTCGTCGGCCCCGGCCGAGGACATGGGCGTGGCGATCATGGGCACGCTGAACGGCAACCACATCGTCAGCTACCTCGGCGGCCAGGGACTGTGGACGTTCGCCGGCACGCAGAACCTGCAGAACGCGTTCGGCTACCCCGCCCAGTCCCCGTTCGACGGCGGCAACCTGCTGCGCTGCAGTGGCTATTCCTCGCAGGAGAACGCCAACGTCTGGACCGAGACGATCAAGATCCCCTGCAACTTCAACAAGGGCGCGAGCGGCGGCGGCTGGCTGCTGAACTGGGACGGCAACTGGGGCCTGGTCAACGGGATCAACAGCCGCGTCGACAAGCTGCCCAACCCCACGATCGTCGCGTCGCCGTACTTCGACCAGACGGCCCTGGACCTGTACGACTTCACCAAGAACATGTGAGCTGTCCGCAGCCGCGGATCTCATGACGATGCTGTGGGAGTCACGTGACTCCCACAGCATCGCCATACATCGGGAACGGCATCCTTGTCGATCGTCACGGACCTGTCCGTGTGCGGGCGGTCGCGGGGCGGAGAGGACGCGTCCCAGGGCTCGGCCCCAGCGTCCCGCCTACGGCTGACTGTCGGATAGCCGAACCGGCGGCGGTCGCCCATCACACAGTGCGGCGGTCGCGGCGGCCGCATGCTCGGTCGATGGCGGACACTGCGGCCGGGCTGTCCCGGCGACGGGCAATGGCGGGCCTGGGCGGGCTCGCGGCACTGGCGATGCTGCCCGGCTGCCGGGAGGCGATCGAAGCGGCGGCCGACAGCTGCCCGGAGGATCCGGCCGAGTCCGGGGGCGTCACCTGGAACCCCGACATCGGCCGGCCCGTGTTCTGGGGCGTGCAGGACCTGACCGCGGCCACCCACGGCACGCCGCGTGACGTGCGCGTGTACTACCCGAGCTACGACGGCGCGACCGCGAACGCCCCCATGCTCAAGCTGTGCCTGACGAAGTGGCCGGTGGTGCTGTTCCTGCACGGGCAGCCGCCGCAGGGCGTGTCGAACACCGGCTACCACGCGCGCTGGGAGCGGTTCGCGGCGGTGCTGGCCCGGTGCGGGTACGTGGTGGTCGTGCCCAGTCACACCGCGGTCCTGTCGCAGGGCGCCGACGACCCGGCCATCGCGGCGGCGGGCGCGGACCTGACCTGGGTGCGCACTCAGTGGGAGCACCGGCGTTGGGTCGACGCGCGGGCGGAGTCCACCGCGGTGGTCGGTCACTCCTACGGCGGGGTGTTGGGCTCGCGGGTGATGGCGGCCAACCCAGGTTTTGCGGCGTTCGCCAGCCTGGGCGCGCCGTACGCGGAGCTGAACGACCGGCAGGCGGTGCTCACCGCGATCGGCCGGCCGACGTTCTTCGCCTGGGCCGACGGCGACGGTCTGGGCCTGGTCTTCGAGGACCTGGACCGGCCGACGAAGGTCTGGGACGGCCTGCCGCAGGCCCGCTATGCTGCCGTGTACCAGGGCGAGCACTTCGACTACCTGCGCGCGGCGGACACGGGTTCGGTCCTGCGCGGCCCGTGCCCGCTGGTCGGCGGTGCGATGGCGGACCTGGTCGCGCTGTTCCTGTCCACGCAC
Organism: Catellatospora coxensis; assembly: GCF_016862635.1. Taxonomy (GTDB): domain Bacteria; phylum Actinomycetota; class Actinomycetes; order Mycobacteriales; family Micromonosporaceae; genus Catellatospora; species Catellatospora coxensis. The sequence continues at coordinate 44,682 of NZ_BONI01000026.1, forward strand.
CTGCCGGTGCCGCTGGGCCGTGCCCGGGTCGGCGACGACCTGAAACCGCCGCAGGTGGACCTGACCCCGGAGCAGGAGCGGTTCGCCGGCGCGCACCTGCAGGGTGTGGCGCAGTTCCCGGCGGCCCCTGGCTGCCGTCTCGACCTGCGCTGGAACCTCGACGGCCGGACCGGCTCCCGCCGCCTCGGCACCTGACACGTCAGCGGCTCCCCACCACTGGCATCGGCTCAGGCGACAGCCCGACCCGGCCGTCGTCGCCGGACTGCGAGGTGGGCACTGCTCAGATCAGGCTGAGCAGCCCGGCGCAGATGCCGAGCAGGGTGCAGAGGCCGAGCACCCGCAGCACGGACCACTTCGCCCAGAAGATCATCACAGCTGCGGCTGCTGCGATGACTGCTGCGGCCGGGCGCAGGCTGGTCGGATCGGGTAGCAGGAGGCTCAGGGGTCCACTGGTGATGGTGCGGGTGTCGGTGAACAGGGTGTGGAAGGCGAAGTAGAGGCCGAGGTTGGCGATGACGCCGACGACCGCTGCGGTGATGCCGGTCAGCGCCGCCGACAGGCTGTGGTTGGCGCGCAGCCGCTCGACGTACGGGGCGCCGAGCAGGATGAACAGGAAACATGGCACGAAGGTGACCCAGGTGGTCAGCAGTGAGGCGATGATCCCCGCGGTCCAGGGGTTGAGGCTGCCGGGGTGGTGGTAGGCGCCGAGGAACGCGACGAACTGCACCACCATGATCAGCGGTCCGGGCGTGGACTCGGCGAGGGCCAGGCCGCGGACCATGTCGCCGGCCGACAGCCAGGCATAGCGCTCGACGGCCTGTTGCGCGACGTACGACAGGACGGCGTACGCGCCGCCGAAGGTGACGACCGCGGCACCGGAGAAGAAAAGGCCCTGCTGAGTGAACACGCTGCCGGTGCCGGTGGTGGCGGCGACGATCGCGATCGGCAGGGCCCAGGCTCCCAGCCCGACGGTGAGGATGGTCAGTGCGCGCCTGGCGGAGGGGCGGTCGTGGTGCAGCGCGTCGTCGGGAATCAGCGGTGCCGGGCCGTCCTTGCCTTTGCCGTGCCCGCCACCGCCGGTCGCCACCAGCTGTGGGCGCAGACGGTGCAGGCCCCAGCCGGCCAGCGCCGCGGCGGCGATGACGACCGGGAACGGCACGCCGAACAGGGCGAGTGCTGCGAATGCGGCCACGGCGAAGCCGACCAGTGCCGCGTTGTGCAGCGAGCGGCTGCCGACGCGCCATACGGCCTGGGCGACCACGGCGACGATGGCGGGCGCGAGGCCGGTGAAGATCGCGGTGACGGCGGTGGTGTCGCCGTAGGCGACGTACAGCCCGGACAGGGCCAGCAGCGCGACCAGGCCGGGCAGCACGAACAGGGTGCCGGCGATGAGCCCGCCGCGGACGCCGTTGAGCAGCCAGCCGACGTAGATGGCCAGTTGCTGGGCTTCGGGGCCGGGCAGCAGCATGCAGTAGTTGAGGGCGTGCAGGAAGCGTTTCTGCCCGATCCAGCGCCGCTCGTCGACGAGGTGGCGCTGCATGACGGCGATCTGCCCGGCCGGCCCGCCGAACGTCTGCAGCGAGATCAGGAACCAGGTCCTGACCGCTTGGCGAAGCGGGATGACGTCGCCGGCCGCCGGCTGTGCCGTCTCGGTGCCGCCGTCTGTGCGGGTGGTGGTCATCATGGCGCTCCGCGGGGTGGCGTGGTCGTGGGCTCAGGCGGGGGTGCGGTCGAGCAGCAGTCCGCGGCGAAAGTACTCGTACAGGCCGTCGAACATCGGCCCCGTGATCGCGAGGATCTGCTCGTCGTCGGCGATCATCGACAGTCCGCGCAGGACCGCGTCCAGGCCTGGGGCTTCGGGCGCGTGGAAGCGTTCGTCGTCGAGGTCGGCCTCGTGCACGACCTCGGCGATCTTCCACAGCACCGGGTCGGTCACCTCGTAACGCCGCAGGATGGTCTCGAACGAGCAGTTCCCGCCGTGGTGGCCGAGTTCCACCCCGCGCATGTCGAACGGCGTCGCGCCGGCGGGCACCTCGGCGGGGTCGGTGACGAACACGAACGCCGCGTGCGGGTCGACGGTGCGGCGGATCAGCCAGGCGCACGCGGCACGGTCGATGTGGATCCCGGCTCGGGTGGCCCAGGCGCTCATACGTGCTGCTCCGTGGAAAGGTCGCTCGTCTGTGGTTCGGCCAGGGACTGCACGGCCGTGTGGGCGATCTGCCGCTGGGGCGGCGGGAAGTGGTCGCGGCGGCCGATGCGGCGCAGTTCGGCGCGCAGCCGGCGTAACACTCGTCGGCGTTCGGTTTCGTCGCTCGATGCGGCGGCTTGGGCCTCGGCGGCGATCTGCTCGTACTCGGCAGCCCGTGCCTCGCCCATCGCGGCGGCGATGGAGCGTTCCTGGGCGAGGCTGCCCGGTGCGGCGACCCAGATGGTGGCGGCGCCGCCGGCTTCGGTGACCTCGTCGGCGATCCAGTCGAGGTGCTCGCGGGTGCGGGCGTCGGCGGGCAGCGCGACCAGCCCGTCGCCGAGCCTGGCCACGCCCAGGGCTTCGAGTTTGCGCCACACCGCGATCCTCGGGCGCGACGGCTCACGCGGGATGCGGTAGGCGAGCAGCACCCAGGTTCCGACCGACCCAGCACTCATTACGGCAGTGTAACCATGGTTACAGCATATGGTGCGAGGTGGGACCGCTCGCCGCGGTGGTGGGCCGGCAGGTATGCCGGGGGCCCGCATCTGTTTGGAGACTGAAAGCGATCTGAAAGGGGGTGAAGGTCGGCGTCGGACGCGACGGGTCGATCGAGGGGCGGGATCTGCGGGGGAGCCGATCTTCCGGTCGCCGCCGTCGCTCATGCGGGACTCGGCGCACAACCGGAAGGAAGCGCTGGCCACCGTCGCGATCCGGAACAGGTCGTTGGTGATCACGGCCGATGCGAAGCTGCTCGACGATCCCGACACGACCTTCCCGGTCACCATCGACTCGGCGCCGGCGCAGCTCGGCAAGTTCGCGTGGGGCGGGGTCTACTCGGGCAACGCCGGTCGCGCGTACTACAACAGCACCGCCGACCCGAACGGCACCGCGCAGGTGGGTCTGTGCAACTGGTCCAACCGCAACGGTCGTCGGCGTCGCCCGCACCTATTTCAGTTCGACACTCGCTGGCTGGGTGGCAAGGAGTTCATCAAGGCGTGTCAACACCGTCGCGGTCTACGACGAGGGCAACTCGAGCCACTGGCGCGAGTACGATCCAGGCCGCACCGTGCTGTACGTCGAATACAACACCAAGCCGAACAAGCCCACCGAGCTGTCGGTGTCGCCGCGGACCGAGGGTCACCAGCGACGTGTATCCCGCCGACAACCGTTGGCATGGGGGCACCACGGTTGCCGGCGTCTTCACGTTCACGCCCGACTTCGCCGCAGGCGAGCTGCAGGACATCGACCATTACCGGTACGGCTGGGACGCCTCGGCTCCCGAGAAGCTCGAGGCGGGTGCGCTCAACGCGTCCGCGTCGATCCATCGCGCCGTAAACGAGCGTGCCGACGATTTCGCTTGGCGGATCGCCTGGGCCATCTGGGGTTTCCTGGACATGACCGGCTACTGGGATGAGCGGGCCTCGGCGATTCAGGCGACGCTGCATATCTCGCCGCAGGATCCCTACTGGCCAACTGCGTATCAGCCTGCACAGACCCGCGCTGGCAGGTTCTCCGGTGGTGTGGCGGGCCGGATGAAACCGCTAATCGTGTGTACCGTCGGCGCTGATGACCTTACCGCCGAGCCCGGATCGGGACGTGGGCTGGCCGACCAATTCGACCAGGACCTCGTCGCGGCAATCGTCGCCGAATACGGCAGTGACGGCCTCGGTGAAGGCGGAGACGAGTTGTGCGACGACTCTGGCCGCATCCTGCCGTGCGAATACTTCTTCGCGCATGCCAAAGGTGATCGAGGGTGCCGCCGACGCGACCGTCGCGCCGCCGCGGGCCCATCGTCCCGCAGGCACGCCGATAAGCCTGACATCGACCGAGCTCCGAACCCACTCGCCATACACCGACACCACGGCGGAGGTCAGTTCGGCGATAAGGCCGGGTTCCCGACCAGCGAGCTCTTCTTCGAGCGCGTAAAGCGTCACGTGGGGCATCGGCAGGTCCTCGATGTCAGAAAGCAGCGGGCGGACTCCGGTGGTGGTCTGCGATCAAGCAGCATAGTGCTGCCCATTCGGTGTCGGAATCGAATTGTTCCCGTCGCCAGACCAAAGCGTATCGGCCGATGCGGCACCGGCCGAGCGCTCCGTGACTTGCGGAATCAACCGGCTCGAACGCAACCGAGCCGTGGCCCGAAGGTTCGACAAGCTCGGACGCCGGCCGTCCCTGGTTGCGCGCGTATCCCTGCTCGTGCAGTACACGGGTGGCGGCCCTCTGGCCTACGAGTACTCTCGTGCGGATGATCTCGCATGAAGCAGCAGACGTACTCCGCAGTTGGGCAACGGGTTTGGCCGCGGTCAGGCGCAACTCCGTGCCTGTCGAGACCGCCTGGGGCCTGCGGATCGACGAAGTCCGGCCGAAGACCCGCGCCCGCTGTCTGGTGTTTCGCGACGACCTCGACGCGGTGCGCAGCGCGGCGAAGGACGCGACCGCCCCGCACGGTGTGATCATCGTTGCCGCCGCCGAGGACGCGGTAGCCGCCCTGCTCGGGCCGGCCTGGCAGAGTACGCCGCCGGAGCCGATCATGACGATCGCGCTGCGGCAGATCGCGTCGAGCGTGCCCGTCGGCTATGACCTCACCACCACGATCGACGCGGGCGTCATCAACGTGCGCGTGCAGGCCGACGGTGAAGTCGCCGCGGCGGGATACACGGCCGTGGTGGACGGTGTCGCCGTCGTGGATCGTGTCGGCACCGAGCCCGCACATCAGCGCCGTGGCTTGGGCACAGCGGTGATGAACGCACTGACCGTCGCGGCCATGGATCAGGGGGCGGTGACCGCCGTACTCCATGGGACAGAGGAAGGGCGTGCGCTCTACGAGCGTCTCGGCTGGCAATTACACTCAAAGATCACGAGCTTCACTCACGCGGCATGACCTTGAAGACCATGGCGGCGGGTGCGAGCACGGCCGATCCTGCTCGCAGCGCGGGACGAGGTTGGGATGTCGCCAACCGGATCTTCGTCGGTCAGGCTGTCCAGAGTGCAGCCGTCAGCTGAGACGTCGACAGCAGGAAGGACTGCCCCGGTGCAGCGCAACGCGATCATCTTCCATGGAACGGGTGGCAACCCCGAGGTCTGCTGGTTGCCATGGCTGGGGCGGCGACTCGCCGACCGCGGGTACGCCGTCGAGATCCCGCACTACCCGGGCGTCAACGTGGAACCGATCGCCACGTTCCTGCCGAAGGTGCTGGGCAACCACCGCTTCGACGAGAACACCGTGCTGGTGGGCCATTCAGGCGGTGCCGCGCTGCTGCTGGCCGTTCTCGAACACATCGACGTCACCGTGTCCCAGGCCGTTCTCGTCGCCGGGTACTCCACCCGACCGAACACCGGCGACGAACCGGTCCTGCAGAGCGGCTACGACTGGCCGGCGATCAGGGCCCACGTACGCGACCTGTACTTCATCAATTCTCGCCAGGACCCGTACGGCTGCGACGACAAGCAGGGACGTGCGATGTTCGAACAGCTGGGCGGCACGCAGATCGTCCGCGACGACGGCCACTTCGGTGATCACGACCAGCAGTACCCGACGTTCGAACTCCTCGACAGGCTCATCGACTGACACCGCGCACGCCGAACACGATCCCGGCGCCCGTGGAGAAGTCGGGTATACCGTCGCCGTCGGTGTCTTGCCGCTCGGCCTGCGCGATACGCCGGTAGGCCCGGTCGCGCAGCCGCAGCACCACCGCCGCGGGCACCGCGGCCGCCGCCGACCCGACCAGGACCGCGATCGTCGCGTCGGACCCTGCCGCCGGCCCGGACGCCAGGTCGGAGATCAGCAGCGACACGGTGAAGCCCATACCCGTCAACATCGCCAGGCCGGCCACGTCGGCCCAGGTCAGACCGTCGTCGAGCTGGGCGGAGGTGAACCGGGCGACCAGGAACGTCGCTGCCAGCACCCCGATGAGCCTGCCGAGCACCAGCCCGCCGACGATGCCCACCGACACCGGTGTGGACAGCGCGTCGGCGAGCCCGGCCGCGCCGCCGATCGCGACGCCTGCGCTCATCAGCGCGAACACCGGCACCGCCACCCCGCCTGACAGCGGCCGCAGCTGGTGCTCGAACCGCTGCGCCAGGCCCGGGTCGGTGCGGCCGGCGCCGCCGCGGCGGGGCAGGACCGGCACGGTGAAGGCCAGCAGCACCCCGGCGACGGTGGCGTGGACCCCGGAGGCGTGCACCAGTGCCCACGTGGCGAACGCCGGCGGCGCCGTAAATGTTAGTCACTAACATTTCAAGAGAGTGGTTCGGCGTCGCTCTCGTGCGGACTTCGTGGCCTCGACGGTGCCCCCGCCCGTGCGTGCACCTGCGGCCCGGACGCAGTGGAGGCACAGGCGTCGCGCGGAGCCGGTCATCCCCAGGGGGCTGCGGTTACGCAACCACGCCAGGGGAGGACACCACAATCGGATGGGTGTTGATGTATCGGTTCATGACCGCTCTCGTGGCCGTCACGCGACGCGCGTGCACGGCAGGCCGGTGAGCATATGGCGGCCAGGCCGATACACCATCGCCGCCTACATCGCGTTCTTCCTGATCCATGCCATCGTGCTGCGTAACCTGCCTTGGACGCCGTTCACCCGGCTCCATGTCGCCGACCTCATTCCGTGAGCTCGGCCCGGCGACCGGCACGGTGCGCGCCGCTGGTCTTCGACCGCACGGCGCCGTTGGCGGTGCCGCCCTCCGCCCGACGGCCGCCCGGCTGGTCGAGCAGCCGGGCGGCGCAGCCTGCGGCGGCGGGTGTGCCGTGGTTATGCCTTGTCGAACAGTGCGGCGTACCGGTCCAGGTACAGCGGCCAGCCCTGGTCGTGCTCGACGCCGTCGCGAACCGACTCCCAGCCGGGACCGTGCCGGTCGATGTGGCGGTGTTCGAGGTCGACGCGGGTGCGGTCGGCTGCTTCGGCGGTGAAGGTCACCTCGACCTCGCTGGTGAGGCCCGGGTCGGTCTCGACCTGCCAGGTGGGGCCGATGTCCCAGGTGAACACGACGCGGTGCGGCGGGTCGTAGGCGAGGATGCGCGCCCAGCGGCATTCGCTGCCGTCCTCGCCGCGGTCGACGATGTTGCCGCCGACTCGGGGTTCGAACACGGTCTCGGTGATCGGCACCGCCAGCAGGTTGTGCTCACGCGGCTTGAAGTCGCCGAACCGGTCGGTGAACACGCTGAACGCCTTGTCGATGGACGCGTCGACCACGACCTGGCGGCGTACCACCGCAGAACCTGCCTCTGTCATCACTTCTCCTCTGGTGTGTCCTCGACCGTGTTCTGGAAGCCGTCCAGTGCGCGGCGCCAGAACGTGTCGAGCTGATCTTTGAGTGCGGCGACCCCGGCCGGGTTCAGCCGGTAGACCCGGCGGGTGCCCACCGGCTCCGCCGAGACGAGTCCGGCGTCCTTGAGCACCCGGAGGTGCTGCGACACGGCCTGGCGGGTGATGGGCAGCCGGCCGGCCAGCTGCCCGACGTCACTGGGCCGCTCGGCCAGGCACTGCACGATGGCGAAGCGGCTGGGATCGCCGAGAGCCTCCCAGCCCTCATGTGCTTTGAAAGTAGGCACTAACGAAAGCTACGACTTTCATAAGCGGGATGTCAAGCGCCCCGATCATGCTCTGAACTGGGCAACCTGCTCCCACCCGCGTGTGCTCGACACGCGCCGGTGGCCGGAGACGCGTTCGATGCCGCGATCTGCGAGCAGCGGCACGCGATGGAGTGCGGGATCAACCGGCTCAAGCGCCACCGCGCGGTGGCAACGCGCTTCGACAAACTCGCCATCCGCTACGCGGCCACCGTGCAGACCGCGGCCATCAACGACTGATTACGTCCCCTTCAACCGCGCTCTAGCTCTCGAAGAGCTTCCAGTGGCCCTCGGACACGACCTCGACGGCACCGCCCACCACCTTGATAGCCGTGTCGTCGTCGACCGCGTATCCGGGCACCGGCACGCGCGCGGCCCACTTCTCGGCGTTGGCCATGGTGTTCTCCGGGCACATCGCGTTGTCCAAGTGCGGGAAGATCGAGAATCCGACCATACCCAGCGCGCTGTCGCCGCCGGCGGCCGACTTCCAGCCCACGAACTCCTCGCCGACGTGTGGGGCCATCACCATGCTGCCGGCGCTCAGTCCCACATAGACCGTCTCGGTCAGCTCCGAGAACAGATCCGCCAGGCCGGACTCACGCATCCAGTGGTGCAGATACAGCACGTCGCCGCCGCACACGAGCAGGGCATCGGTCTCCCGGACCAAGGGGACCCAGTTCTCGGCGTCGATGCTGGGCAGCGCAGTCAGCTCCAGCATTCCTACGGACTTCCATCCCAGCTCGACCATGGGCGTGGACGTCTGCCCGGCGATCTGGCGCCACGTCATGACGGCGGTCCTGGGCAGCATGCCGTACATCGCGGTGGGGATGCACAAAGCGGTGGATTCGTCGATGGGTTTGCCCAGCATGTCGACGAGGGCGTCACGGATGCTCTGGTTGCTGACGCCGCCGGAGGTGAGGAGAAGCTTCATCGCGTCTTCCTTATCCATCGAGAGCTCGGACCGGTCACGGCGAGCCGTGGAATCCATCGAACGCTGTCGGGAGCTTCGGTTGAGAAGTCAATCACGGTGCACTGACTCGCACAAGTGTACGAGCAAGCTGGCTGGGACTGGGACCGCCATGACACCGGGGGGCAGGATCGGCTCAAGCGCTACCGCGCGGTGGCCACGGGCCCGGCGCAGTAGCCAGCCGTTCTAGGCGACGCAGCGGGCCAGGCGCAGCGGCCGGTCTCGCGTCGACGAGCCCGTGCAAGCTCGGCAGACCAGTCGCCAGCCTTGGCCGCGAGGCCGCTTATGATGGCGCGATGTCTCTCGCAGTGCGCTGGACTCGGCTGCTGATGGTGGCATCGGCAGCCGGCTTCGCGGGCGCGGCCTACGCCATCCGCGCTGCGATGGACGGGCCTGTCGAGCAGTACGCGGGGGCCGCCTTGTCCGCGGCCATCGTCTACACGATAGTGATCTTCATAAAGCCGATGATCTCTCCGCTGGCCGCCGGTGGCGTCGCGATCGCATACTGCTGGCTCATCGAGTTTGCGCAGCTCACCCCGTTGCCTGCGGCACTTTCGCAGCGCGACTGGCTCGCACGCCAGCTGCTGGGTGCCCAATTCGACCTCATTGATGTCGCCTGGTATCCCGTCGGCGCCGTTCCACTGGTCGCCGCGCACTGGCTTCTGCGTGCCCGCACACGTTCCTAAACAAACTCAACACCAGGTGGGTCGGCGGCGCGAGGCCGACCCCGGTCCGCCCGACCGGGCGGCGGGCCAGGCGACCGCGCCGCGCGATCCGTGACCTGCTACCCCTGGCGGAGCGTGCCGACCAGGACCCGCGACCTGTCCGGCACGCTACACGGCTCTGAGCAGGGGATACCTCTGTCGCAGAGGTATCCGAGCCAGATGTCCGCCACTTCGTGCTCCTGTCTTCCTGCGGATGTTCGTCAGAACGCGCGCCACTTGTCGACCATCGGGAGTCAGCGGCGAGACTGGCGCACGGGCTGCCACGTCATTCTGCGTAGACGTCGACAGTGATGTTGGACCAGGGGTCGACGCGCGCTTCTGTCGATGTGCAGAAGTTGGGCAATGGCAAGTGGTCGACGGACATAGCCTGAGCTGTCTGGCGGTGGGGAGCTGGTCGGCTCGCCTGCCCACGCTGGGTGCGGGCGGGGGCCAGAAGGTTTCCGGTGTCAGCCGGTGAGGCCGGCGTCGTGGGCGAGTAGGGCGACCTGGGTACGGTTGTTGAGATCGAGTTTGGTGAGTATCCGGGAAATGTGGGCTTTCACGGTGGCCACGCTCACGAACAGCTCGCCCGCGATCTCGGCGTTGGACTTGCCCCGCCCGACGGCGATGGCTACCTCGCGTTCGCGTTCGCTGAGCAGACGCAGCGCGGTGGTGGCGTGCTGTTGCCGGGCGGCGGCGCCGGTGTTGCTGAGGTGGGCGATGAGCCGGCGGGTGACGGTCGGCGACAGGATGGGTTCGCCGGCTGCAACCCGCGCGACGGCGCGCAGGATCTCGGCGGGTGGCGTGTGTTTGAGCAGGAAGCCGCTGGCCCCGGCGCGCAGGGCGCGCAGGACGTACTCGTCTGCGTCGAAGGTGGTCAGGACGATGACCTCAGGCGGGCCGGGTCGGGCGCGGAGTCGTTCGGTGGCGGCGAGGCCGTCGAGGGTGGGCATGCGGATGTCCATCAGCACCACGTCCGGGGCGTATGCGTCGACGGCGGCGGCTACTTCGCTTCCGTCACCGGCCTCGCCCACCACGGCGAGGTCCGGCGAGCCGCCGATGACCATGGTGAGGCCGGCCCGCACGAGCGGGTCGTCGTCGACGATGAGGACCCGCACCGGTGCGTTCACGTTGGGCTCCTTGTCCGTGCTCACCTGGGCCGGAGGCCGGTTCCGACCGCGATCAGAGGGTAGGCCACGGTAGCCAGGCCCTGAGCCGGAAGTCACCGGCGGGGGTGGGGCCGTGTTCGAGGCGTCCGCCGGCGAGGGCGGCCCGTTCGGTGAGCCCGATGAGGCCGATGCCGGCGCCGGGGATGCCGGCAGGACTGGCCTCGGCAGGGTGCGAGTTGCGGATCTCGACGGCTACGCCGTCGCCCGGGGTTGCCCGGACGGTGACGGCCACCTCGCCGTCGGGGGCGTGCTTGCGGGCGTTGGTCAGCCCTTCCTGCACGATCCGGTACGCGCTGCGCCCCACACCAGCCGGTACGGCCGACAGCGCGTCGGTCTGCCAGTCGAGCCGTACCCGCATCCCGGCGCGCCGCGATTGGTCGACGAGGTCAGGGAGGTCGGCCAGGGTGGGCTGCGGCCGTTCCGGCGTCTCGTCAGACCGGTCGACACCGGTACGGAGGACGCCGATCACCTCCCGAAGGTCCTCCAGCGCCTGGTAGGCGCTGTCGCGGACCACCCCTGCGGCACGGGCGACCTCCTCGGGCGCGGCGTCGGGGCGTAGCTCCAGCGCCCCGGCGTGCAGGCAAAGCAGGGACAGGCGGTGGGCGAGCACGTCGTGCATCTCCCGGGCGATCCGGTTGCGTTCACCCTGGCGGGCTTCGGCGACACGCAGTTCCTGTTCGGCCTCGACCCGCCCAGCCCGCTCCCGCAGCGACTGGCGTCGGGCCCGTACAAACATGCCCCAGGCGAGTACCGCGGCCGCGAAGACGACGCCCAGCACGATCTCCGACGGGGACCCGACTGGGACGTCGGGCCGAACCAGCAGCGTCAGGAACGGGACGAGCGCGTACCCAGCCACGATCGGGGCGACCACCGCGAAGCGCCGGTGAACAGCGACGGTGAACAGCGCGATGACCGCCGCGCCCGCCGCCGACGTCGCGTAGACGCCGACCACACCGGCGACCACGGCGAGGCCGACCGGCCAGCGCCGGCGCAGCCACACCCCCAGGCTGCACAGGCCGCCGAGGACGAGGTCGACAGTGAGCGGGACCGGCGCGATGTGCTGCGCGAGGCCGTCGCCCAGGGCGAGCACCGTGAGGCCGACGGCCAGCAGGAAACACGCGGCGTCGACCACCCGGCCGCGGATCATGCGCCCGGCCGGGCGTGCCGGATCGTGGCCGGCATCGCTGGTCACGCCCGCCGGGAGCAGGCTCCGATCCTGCGGCGGCGCCGGGAACATCATGATCAAAGGGTACGGCCGGGTCGGGCCCCACGGCATCCGACCAAAGTCGATCCCGCGGTGTAGACCTTCGGCCCACCACCATCGACCTTGGCTCGTAGCGGTGTATCCGGCTGCTCCAGCAACCTGTTCCACATCACCGGAACCGACAGCCAAAGAAGACCGAAACCAATTCCGACCATACCTGCGCCAGCGAATGACGCGGTGTTGCACCGATCATCCGACCGCAACGAAAGAGTGAGAGATGAGATCACCGCATAACCCCGCCACCGCGCTGGAATCCCTGCACGTACCCATGAGCGCGGCGGCGGCAACGACGAGGCCGACCCCGACCCGAGCGCTCCGAGAGCGGGTCGTGGGCGCGACGGCGATCACGTTGGCAGCGTCGGTGGCGATCCAGAACGCGGTGGTGGTCTGGGCCGGAGCGCCAGACTACGGGGACCCGATCAAGGAGGTACTCGCCTTCCACGCGGAGCACCGGGTCGCGGTCACGATCGCGGTCGGCCTGGAGGCGCTGAACCTGCCGCTGCTGCTCGGGTTCCTGACCGGTCTCCACGGGCTCGTCGCGCGCCGCGGGCGTGCGGGCGCAGACTGGTCACGCCTCGCGGTCGCCGCAGGCGCGACCCTCTCGGCAGTCTTCGCGCTCTACGCCGTCCTGTGGAACGGTGTCGTGCTGTCCGCCGGCGAGCTCGCCGAGCCGAGCCCGGAGTTCGAGCTCACCTGGCAATTGCACGCAGCAGCCTTCGCGTTGGCGCTGCCGGCACTCGGCGCCACACTTATCGGCGCTGCGCTGGCGGCGCATGCGAGCCAGCTGACGCCACCGTGGCAGCGTCTGCTCGCCGTGGCCGGGGGAGGCCTGCTGCTCGCCGCCGGGGCGGCCAACCTCGCGATCGCGGACGGCTCAGGGCTCCTCTTCGTGGGGATGCCCGGCTACGCCGCCTGGCTCGTGTGGCTGCTCGCGACCGGCGTGCGGCTGGTGCGCGCTCGAACAGCTGACCGTCCTGACGGCGTATCGACCTCCGACGAGCAGGGATTCGAGCACCTGCTCGTCGGCGAACCCCCGCAGCAGCGGCAGCTCGCCCAGCTCGGCGGGCACGACCCGCACCTGGGCTCCGACATTCGTGAACGTCAGCCGCCCGTCGCCGACCAGGTAGGTGAGCCGCCGGTTCACCCGGTAGGTGCCGCCGCCGACCTGCACCCACGGCAGTGACCGCAGCAGCCAGCGGGAGGAGATCTCCTGCATCTGCGGTACGGACTTCGTCATCGTCGCAAGGTTGCGGGCCGCCGCGGTGCTGAGGCTCTGGCGCGAACGCGCCCCGTCGTCGATACCGGACTCCACCACGCTGGTCCTGGGGACTTCACCACCCGTCAAGGACTGCCCTCGGCCCGGTCGAGCCGATACCACAAACAGCTGGATTGACCGAGAGGGTCAGTCCAGCACCTCCACGATGTCACCGACGCTGATCGTACGATCCTCGGGGGAGCGCCCGCCCGGTTCGGGCCGCACCGTCAGCTGGAGACCGAAAAGGAGCTTCTGGTCGACGTTGCGTCGTTTGGCGAGAGTACGCAGTGGCTCCCGCCCCTGCTGCCCGGTGTCCTGGTCGATCGTCGCGACCGCACAGCGGGCGCACTCGCCGACGCCGTGGAACACGGCCCCGCCGATCCGGATTCGCCGGCCGACCCACTCGGCTTCGGCCCACGGCGTGGCGCCGCTGACCACTACGTTGGGGCGGAACTGGATCATCGGCAGCGGCCGCTCAGGGTCGTCCGACACCGCCAGCCAGTCGTTGAACGCGTCCAGTGACGCGGTGTTGGCCAGCAGCAGCGGAGTGCCGTCGGCGAAACTCACCTCGGCACCGGAGCCGGCCGGAACCGGCCAGGGAACGAGGCTGGCGGCGGGGTTGTCGAGCCAGACCAGCCGGGCGGTGCGGCCCAGCAGTCGCTTGAGCCAGGCGTCCGCCTTGGGGCTGGCGGCGCGTACCGGTGCGGGCGGGCGCTGCCGGTACACCTGGACCTCGGTCGCCTCGCCGTCGGTCGGTTCGGCCAGATCGAGCGTGGCCAGCCCCGGTGCGTCCAGGGTCAGCCTGCCCGACCGAGATACCGCCCGCATCGTGACCAGTTCCCGGTGCTGGTGTTGGGACAGTCCGAGTCCGTCTTCGTCCACGATCAGCCAGCGCCGGTCGCCCTCCAGGCCCCAGGGCTCGACCATGGCCGTGTCCCGGTCCATCCGGCGGCATCCCTTCACGGGATAGGTAAATATCGATGCCACTCGCATCCGGTCAGGATGACACGACGCGGTGTGACGCCGCTACCCCGTCTGTCGTACCGTGATGTCGAGGAGCTGCTGGTCGGGCGCGGGTTCGAGGTCGACCACGGCACCGTGTTCCGGTGGGTCCGCGGGGCACTGACGTTGCGCCCAGGCCGCCACCGCGGTCGGCAGCGGCTCGGTCAGCGTCGGGCAGGTGTCCGGAAGCCGGGACGGCTCAGCCCGGCCGGGTCGGGGTGGTCGATCCAGTATCTGACCTGCTGGTCGCTCATGGGCCGGGCGAAGAGGCGGCCCTGCCCGTGGGTGCAGCGGGCCTGTAGGAGGTGGTCGAGTTCGGCTCGGCGCTCGATGCCCGCGGCGACGGTGTCGAGTCTCATCCGGTGGGCCAGGGCGATGATGCCGGCCACGAGTCCGGCCTGGTGCGGGGAGGTGGTGATGCTGCCGGTAAGGGCCCGGTCGAGCTTGAGGACGTCGATCGGGGCGTGGCGGAGGTTGTCGAGGGCGGAGTGACCGGCGCTGAATTCGACGGCCACGCGGACACCTGCGCGCCGCAGCTCGGCCAGGTCTCGCCAGACCCGCTCGCCGTCACCCACCAGCAGCGTCTCGGCGATCCCCAAGGTCAGCCGGTGCGGGGCGAGCCCGGACCGGGCCAGGCTGCGCAGCACCTGTTCGAGGAACCCCGCGGTGTGGAACTGCCGCATGGAGACGTCGACGCTGACGTAGGGCAACGCGCCGGTGGGCGGGGCGGTCCAGGCCGCTGCGGCGGCCGCCGCCTGCGCCAGGACCCGGTTTCCGATCGATACGATGGCACCGGTGTCGCCGGTGACATCGAGGACCTGGCTGGGCGTGAGCCTTGCCCGCCCGGGGTCGCTCCAGCGCAGCAGGGCCTCGAACCCGACGGGCGCCTGGTCGGCCAGCCGCACGATCGGCTGGTACTCCAGGAAGAACTCGCCGGCGGGCATCGCCTGTCGCGGGCGGACGCGTTCGGCGCTCGAGGAGTCCAGGGCGGGGCCATGGTGGAACCAGTCGACCTTGCCTGCGGCTCTGGCGGTGTAGCGGTCGACATCGAGCTCGCATCGCAGGTCGGCGGCCGTGTTGCCGTCGGTGGCGAGCGGGACGCCGGCTCGGGCGGACGCCGGGCGTCCGTCGCGTTCGAGCGCGATGCCGTGACCGCGTCCGTCGGGCGCCGGCCGTGGCCGTGGTCGCCGGGCGGGCGGCCGGGCCGGGGCGGGGCCCGCGGCGGCGAGCTGCTGGCGCTCGTGGAGGTGGGTGCTGATCGCGTGCAGGAACGCGACGACGCCGAGCATCTCGAACAGCTCCTCGACCGAGGCCGCCAGCAGGTACTCCATGTATGCGACGCCGGGGGTGGCGTGGCCGCCGCCGCCGCGGCCGACGAAGGCGCCGACGATCTCCATGCCGACCGCTCCGAGCATGAACAGCACGCCGCCGCTGGCGATCAGCAGCCGTATGCGCAGCGGCAGCCGGAGCAGGAACCGCAGGTAGGCGACGCAGAACACGAGCACGAGGGGCGTGGCGACCACGATCCAGGACAGGTAGGACGCCTTGCCCAGCTGCAGCACGCCGATCTTGCGGCTCATCTCGTGCATCTGGCTGATCTCGTCCATGGAAAGGAACGCGAAGACGAGCGACAGCATGCGCCAGTGGCCGGCGTCTCTGTCGCCCTTGGCGCGCGTGTCCTTGGCGATCTCCCACAGCACGTAGGTGGTCAGCATGAGCAGGGTGGTGGAGAACCAGGTCGGGAGGTTGCGCTCCTTGTCCACGTTGACGAAGGTCGTCCACCACGCGAAGCCCGGGACGAGCTCGCGCAGTCCCAACCCGTGGTAGAGGTAGTTGGCGACGAGGTTGAGCGTGTGCAGGGCGGCGACACAGCACAGCAGGAGGCGGGCGAACGGGCGGGGATCCGGCAGGTTGATTCTCATCGCGGTCTCAGGTCGACGGTCGGCCAACTCACTTCGAGCGACCTGGCTGTCGGATATAACGGACGACACGCGTTCTCGTTCTCATCCCGCCGCTGACGACCGCACCATGGACCAGGCGGCCCGGGGCGGCGGCTACGGCGTGACGCCGGGCCCCGCGTTCGTGGCGGGAGGCGATGGAGCAGTGGCCGGCTGGATGGATCAGTACGGCATGGGTACCTCCCGCGGCGGCGAGTCCGGCTCCTTGTAGCCACCGCGCTTCTGCCACCGGGGTAGCTTGAC
This sequence comes from Catellatospora coxensis, assembly GCF_016862635.1. Classification (GTDB taxonomy): domain Bacteria; phylum Actinomycetota; class Actinomycetes; order Mycobacteriales; family Micromonosporaceae; genus Catellatospora; species Catellatospora coxensis. The sequence goes on from NZ_BONI01000026.1 coordinate 61,001, forward strand.
GGGTTCCTGCTCGACCGTCGTGTACGGGATCTGGCTGAGCAGGTGGCTGATGACGTTGAGCCGCCCGCGTTTCTTGTCGTCGGTGTGCGCGATGTGCCAGGGCGCCCACGCGGAGTCGGTGCGGCGGAACATCTCGTCCCTGGCCCGTGAGTAGTCGTATCACCGGTTGCAGGACTGGACATCCAGCTGGGACGGCTTCCAGCGTTTGCGCCGGTCGACGAACCGGTCCCGCAGGCGCAGCGTCTGCTGTTCTCGGCTGACCTCCAGCCAGTACTTGAGCAGGATCACGCCGGAGTTCACGATGGCCTGCTCCACGGCAGGCACGACGTCGAGGAACTGGTCGGTCTCCTGCGACTTGCAGAAGCCCGTGACGAGCTCGACACCGGCGCGGTTGTACCAGCTCCGGTCGAAGATGACGACCTCACCGCCGGCGGGCAGGTGCGGGAGGTAGCGACGTGGGTCGGACGGTGCCGGAGGCCACGCCCACCAGATCGCATTGCCGACCCGCAGCGCTGCTGGGTCGGGTCCGATGTGAACGCCGCTACCTAGCCCGGGGGCACTACATTCGACGTCATGCGGCGGGCATTGATCAAACTTGCCATCCAGGTGGCGTTGATACTCACTCTCTCCGCGATTTTCGTAACCCAGTTCGCCGGCGCCATCTTCACGACAAGCGGGCACCCGGATGCGTCCGAGCCGGACAGCCTGACCATGGCATACCGTTCCGACCAGGTTGAAGGAGTCCTGGTCGGGCTACAAGTCAGTGCCCAGTCCCTGTCAATGACGATCGAGGTCGTCCGGACAGGAGCCGTCGCCTTCGACCACGACGGTGAGCAGTTCTTCATCCCTGTGTTCCTGACAGCGACCGGCAGCGGGCGGCGGGTCGCTGACTGTTTCACCCACGGTTCCGGTGCGGTGGTGTCGGCAGTGCCCCAAGGCAGTGCGGCGCAGCAGATGCTCGCCGACGCTCAGCGCGTACGTTCACAGTGGTCCGAACCGCAGATGTCAGCTCTCCAGATCAATGTCCCCTTCAACCACTCCCAGGTGCTCTCCAGGATCGGCGTCACGTGTGACATCGCGCCAGAGGCGGCAGTGACTCGCTCACAGGCTCGTCGTGACGTCCGGTTGCCTGCGATGACCGTCGCCGGGATGCTGATGTCCCGCACCTCCATCAAGCAGGCCCAGAGTGCGCCGACCTCGCTGTGCGTGACCCAGGAACTGCGCCTCGCCGCCTCCGAGCAGATCGACACGCTGGCTCCGTCTCCTGCCGTGACGGGAGACGGTGTCTGGAACGAGCTGTGGCCTGAGACAGCCGCGGCTCGCACGGCAGGACTGACCACCCTCGATGATCCTGCCGCAAGCAACATCTGGCGGTCCTGCTCTGCGGCACTCGACTGCCCGATGAGTTTCCTTCACAGGTTCGGGCGCTGCGCGACCGGAGTGAAGATGCCCGCGATACGCGCGTCCTTCCATGACCTGAACGCCGCCTCCGACCGCGATGGGCTCATTTTTCTCGCCGGCGCGCTCGTCGGGATCATCGGGGGTCTTATCGTCGAGGTCGTTCAATCGGGATTCGACGTCGCCGCCATGCGACGAGGCGGGACCACTGCGTCGGGCGACCGCCAGGTTCGACGCAGGGCCAACCGGCAGCTGATGCGGCGGCTGCCGGCACGGCGGAAGCGGGGATCCGTGCGGCCGACCCGGCGACGCGATACCGCTTGAGCCGGCGAAGCACGATCCGTGGTCGGCGCTCATCCCCACTGCCATAGGTCACGACACGAGGGCGTGGTGTCGTCGCCAAGGTGAATACTGAGCCGGTCTACACGAAGGCAGGGACCTGCCGTCACTTCACGCTGACCGGCCACTCGACGCCGTACTTCGCCGCCGGCCCGGTGAGGCTGAACCAGCCGTCGGCGGGTACGGCCGAGGCGTCCTGGTATCGGCGCCCAATCCGGTCGAGGAAAAGCCGCTGCGCCGCGCCGTTGTCGTCGACGTAATCGATGCCGAGCACCCACCTGTGGAGCACCTCCTTCGACCCGGTCACCGTGAAGTTGATGCCCTCCTGCTCGCCGGTCTTCAGCGTGATGCGGTGGTCGGTGAAGTACTCGGTCTTGCCGCTCATGATCTTCGGCTGCGCCTGGTCGAGGTCGGCGGAGAGCTTGATGGTGTCGGCCTGACCCTGACTGATGATGGATACGAGGGTGCCGTCGAGGACCGGCTCGGACTTCAGTTTCACGACGTCGATGCCCGTGATGCTGATGCCGTTCGACCGGTGGCCGGTCAGCAACAGCTTCACGACCACCTCCTTGACCGGCGCGCCGTCCTGCTGGACGAGGAAGTCGCCCCAGGCCTGGTCGATGCGGCCGGACTTCAGGCGCGCCGCGACAGGCCCGTCGCTCTCGGCGCGCCGCAGCGCCAGCTGGTCGGGGGCGTCGCCGACGTCGCTGCTCAGCGCGACGGTGAAGGCGTCCCTCGGCGGCTCGCTGCTCGCCGTCAGGGCGTCGGCGCCGCGGTTGACGAGGCTTTCCCCCACACCGGTGAAGAACGCGCCGACCGCGACGGTCACCAGCGCGCCGACGGCTGCCAGGATCTTCGCCCAACGGCTCTTGCGCTCCGCCGCCGGCGCGGCCGGTGGGGCCGCCGTCGTCTCCGGAGCGCTCGCCCCGCGTGCTCGCTTGCGCTGCTTCGCCACTGCCTGTCACCGATTCCCTCAGCGTCGTCGTGTCTACGGTCAGCCCAGCCGGGCCGGCACCATCGGTGCCAGCTCGCGGGCCAGCCCCGCGTGCCCCTGCGGGACCGTCACCTTGCCGATGCGGGCACCGACCCGGATATAGAGGTGCACGGTCGGCTCCGGGTATTCGAACGCGACGACCTCGATCGCCTCATCACCGAGGCCGAGGACCTTGACCGAGTCGTCGTTCTGGTTCCACAGTCTCGCCATCACCTGCGCGGCCTGCGCGGCGTCCGGGGCGACCCAGGCGATCCCGGCTGTCACCTCGGGGGCCTTCACCGAGGATGGTTCATACCGGCACCCGGCAGGCCGGGGCAGTGACGTGTCGGCGACGACCGTCTGCAAGGGCTGCGCCTGGTAGGCGACACCCTTGGCCTTGGCGGCGAGCTCCGCCACCGTGAGCAGGTCGCAGCCGCTGGGCCACGAGTCCGGCGGCGCTCCACCGGCGAAGCCCTCCTCAGCCGCGGGTCGGAGCTTGTGGCCGGCCAGCATGATCGTGCGCGGTGTCTCCCGTCCCTCGGAGTAGTGGCTGACCACGATGTCGTCGATCACGGTCACCAGGGAGTCGTAATCGGCGTGGAGCAGGTGGGTCGGTGAGACGGCCATGCGGCCGCCGGCCGGGTCGATCTCGTACAGCCCGATCGGGAGCAGTGGCGCGGGCAGCCGCCCGAGCGCGAACAGCCGGCCCTGCGCCAGGGACAGCGAAACGATCGCGGCCGGCCGACTCCACCGGGCAGTGGCGTTCTCGCGGTCGATCGCGGTGATGATGTCGCCGCGGTCTTTGTCCCGGTAAGCCACGACGACCAGGTCGTCGGTCGTCGCCACCTGCGCGTCGGCCCGCCCCGGCGTCTGCGCGACGAGCAGCTCGCGACCGGTCTCGTCGACGATGGTCAGGCGTCCCTTGTCGCGCAGCACCGTGACGTCCTCGTAGACGCTGAGGTTGTCGGCCGATGACTCGGTCTCGATGGAGACGTCGAACCGCCAGCCGGCGGCTCCGGAGCCGGGGTCCAGGGACTGCAGGTAGCGCTTCTTCTCGCAGAGCACCTCGACGACCGCCAGCGAGCCGTCCCCGACCAGCTCGTCGGCCTTGCAGCCCGCCTCGACGCGAACCTCCCATGCGGTATGGCCGTCGTCTACGTCCAGGCCGCGTAGCGTCGTGGTGCCCCACGCCGCGACGACCGCGTCGTCGGTCACGGCCAGCCGCAGCGGGAAGTCGCCGGGGGTCGGCAGCTGCCAGCGCACCGTGCCGTCGTCGAGGTCCAGCGCCGCAATCGCCGGTCGGGCGTGTTGGTAGTTCGACTCGATGATGACCGCGTCGGCGGTCAGCTTGCCGCCTCGGATGTAGTCGATGTTCACATCCCAGCCGGTCGGTGCGCCTGTCCACTTCACCTTGCCGGTACGCGTGTCGACGGCGGTGATCACGCGGCCGCCGCCGGTGCGCTCGCTCCACATCAGGGCCGTCGCGTCATCGGGCGTCACGCCGATCGGCAGCCCGGCATCTTTGGAGGTCCACGCCGGGATGAGGCGGTAGGAGCGGGGGTCCGGCAGCCGGCCCGACCACGAACATCGGACGACGACTGCGGCGGCCAGGACGACCAGCACCAGGAGGCTGCTGATGATCCAGATCCTGCGGCGGGGATTGAGCACGGCGAGACCTTACCGATGTCGACTAATTTGGACCACTCGGCGAGGTCGGGGCCATGTGTCGTGCAGCGGACACTCGTGGAGGACGCTCCTGCCGCTGCCGATCAGGCGCTGTCGCCCGTGCTGACCCGGCGCGAACTAGCGCACGGCGCGTACCCGCTGAAAAGCGGCAAAAGAGCATAAAGTTGGCGGCTGGATCACGTGGGCCGCCAACCGGGGGAGTAATCGATGAGCATCGGGTTGCCGCACATCCGCGCACTGGCGCAGCGTCTGCTGTGGGCGCTGGTGGCCATACACGTGTGCAGCCTGGCCATCAACGTCGCCCACCACGGATTCGGCGTCGGCCGCGGCGAGCACCTCACCACCTGGCTGGCGACGTTCTTCAACGTCGACGAGCAGCAGAACCTGCCGGCCTGGTTCTCCGCGAGCGTCCTGTTGCTCGCGGCGTGGCTGCTGTGGGAGACCGCGACCGCGGCAGCCGCCGCAGGGCAGCGCCGCTACGTGCGGCACTGGCGAATCCTCAGCCTCGTGTTCGTCGCCGTGTCGATCGACGACATGACCGACGCGCACCGGATCCTGCGCACCGGCGCCGTCGCCACGCTGGGCAACGCCTCGTCCTGGCTGCTGGTCATCGCCCCACTGGTGCTGGTGTTCGCGGCGGCGTACGTGCCGTTCGCACTGCACCTGCCCACGCGGACCCGTTGGCTGGTCGCCGGGTCAGCGGCCGCGTACGTCCTGGGCGTGACCGCCGTGGAGACCGTCGGCGCGCTGACCGGACGCAACCTGCTGGCGCACCTGCCCGGCCAGACCCTCACCGGCACCGACTACGTCCGGTACCTGCTAGCGGCGTCGGTGGAGGAGCTGATCCAAGGAATCGCCGTCATCACCTTCGTGTACGCGGTCGGCTCGTGCCTGAACCGCTACCGCGACCTGGCTGCCGAGCCGCAGGCAGGCCAACCAGTCAGGACCGGCGCCTTCGCGACTGTGACCGTCTTGCCGCCGCGCCCGTAGAAAGCACCTCCCGGAGCGGGTACAGCGCCGGTCGTGTAGCAGGCGACCGGCTGACCGTGTCGTGCCTGGCAGAGGCAGCCGGTACGCCTGGCAGGCGGGGTGAACGTTCACCGGCGAGGATCCGCCGGGGCCGTCCGGACACCTCCGGTGTGAACGTGTCCACTACCTGCGGGTGTGCTGCGTGGACAGGTGCGTGGCGATGATGGGGTCGGTTTCGTCGTCGAACTGCCCGATCACCTGTTCGAGCAGGTCCTCCAGTGCCACCAGGCCGACAGTGGCCGGCCCGTCGGCGACCAGCGCGACCTGCGCGCGGTGCTCGCGCATGCTGCGGATCGCCGACATGACGCTCTGCCCAGGACGCAGCAGATGCGGCGGGGTGGCCAGCTCCGCTGCGGTGACATCCAGCGCGGCGGTGGTCGCTTTGAGCGCGTCGCGCACGTGCACGACGCCGGTGATGCGCCCGGTCGAGTCGGTGACGGCCAGCCGTGAGCGGCCCCGCCGCCGGGCGGTGTCCTCGACCCGTGATGCGCTGTCGCGGCCGTCGACACCGACGATCCGGCCCGCGGGGACCATCACCGTGTCGACCGTGGTGTTGTTCAGGGTGAGCATCGCCGACAGCAGGCGCTCGTCGGCGGGAGGCAGGGTGCCGTGCTCGGCTGATGCCGACAGCAGCAGCTGCGCCCTCGGCGAGGACGAGATCGAGCGAGGATTGGATGTATTCCACCGGTTCAGGTGGGCAGTTCAGGCCGATTATTTCGCGGGGCGCATCGCGACCCGCGACATGACTGGCATCGAGGATCCACGAGAGAATGAGATGGGCATGCTCGCAGCGCGGGAGTTCCTTGTCGACTAAGGCGTGTATCAGAAGTAGCGGGCCGAGCACGTGGCCATGCCGTTCCCTCACTACGGACTCGGTGAATTTTCCATGCGGGACATTGACAAATACCTGTGGATGCTGGCCAAGGGGCGGCGAGCTATGTGCGGCGGCCCCACCTCGGTCAAGCGCGAATGACGCTCATTCAACTGGCGGGGGACCTGGATGCGAAGACAGGCCGGCGCACGCGTACCCGTTCAGCCGTCATGGCGAAACCGTGCTGACGGGCCGGGGTGCGCCGACGTCGAGCGGTAGCACGTCGTTGACAACCAGCTCCGACATCTTCAGCAGCCGATGGAAGTACTGGAAGGCACCGTGGTGTCCGCTGGGGTAGCCGAGTGAGTGGAGAGCCTCATGCAAGCCGGGCAGGCAGCGTAGAAGCGCGTGGGCTGACGGCGGATCCAGCCGGCCGTTGCGCACGTACGTCGAGATGTGGCCCGCCACGGTGGCATCCAGCAGGACGAGGTCGCCCTTTTGTGCTGGTGGTACGGGCGGGAAGGGGGCGGTGCGGTGGCCGGTCCAGGCGTTCTCGACGGTGTGAAGCGTCACCGCATGTCCGTCCGGTCCGGGCCAGCGCCACCCGTACAGGAACCGCCGCTCTTCTCGGGTAGGCGTTCGCCGGTGCTCATCCTTTTCCGCACGGCGCCGGCTGGCGAAAGCGCTCATCTCAGCGAGCCACACCCCACGGCTGCGCTCCACCCGGTCCAGTGCCGCCGCCAAAGCCGCATCGTCGCGCCTGAGGTCGCCTGCGATGTCCAGCCATGACCATGTGGCGGTGAACCCGACAGGGCAGTACATGCTCACCGCGCACCTGAGCGCGCCGTACCGCTCGCCGTAGGGGCGGGCCGTGTCGCGGACACGGCGGGCGTAGGTTCCGAAGCTCACGGGGCCGATTATCGGGGTGGCACGTCGCCCGGTTCACTCGATTTCGCCGTCGACGCGGACGATCGCGAGCCGCCGCCCCCGAAACCGGATCGAGCCGCGACAAGGGGCGAGGTAGAGTCCCGGCCCGTGACGGCAACGGTCGACGAGGTCGAAGACAACAGTGAGCGGCTCGGCCGGGAGGCGATGCGTCGTCTGCGACGGCGATCGGTGTGCGCGATCGACCCGGGTCTGACCGATGCGGAGTTCGACGAGATCGAACAGGAGTTCGGGTTCCGGTTCGCCGACGATCACAGAGCCTTCCTGGCGGCCGGGCTTCCGGTGAACACCCGGCCCGAGCCGCGAGAGCCCGGAGTCTTCTACGCGCATGCCGAGCCTTGGCCGGACTGGCGTCGCGCCGACCGCGACCAGCTGCGCACGGCGCTGAACTGGCCCATCGAGGGTGTCCTGTTCGACGTCGAGCACAACGGCTTCTGGCACGAAAGCTGGGACCCGCGCCCCCGGGACACGGTCGAGGCCGTGGCGACCGCGGCGCGGATGCTCGCCCAGGTGCCGGCGATGGTGCCGGTCTACGGGCACCGCTACCTGCCCGCCGGGCGGGGCCTGTCCGGTCACCCGGTGCTGTCGATGTGGCAGACCGATATCATCTACTACGGCATGGATTTGGTCGATTACATCGATAGTGAGTTCGGCCGCCAGGGTCACGGCGAGGAACCGTGGGAGCCGCAGGCGACCGTCGAATTCTGGCGAGACCTGGTCTGACCCGCATGTCTGTATACCGAACTCACCTGCACACGGATCAGCCGTCCGAGCCCCGCCCGGCATCCTGTACACCATGACGGTCTTTTTCTGCGGCACCTGCGGGGTGGCGGTGACCGGCGACGTGAGCGAGATCCCGTTCCCGGATGAGCCCGCCGTCCACGACGATCGCACCCTGGCGCCGTCCCGGATGGCACCGGGTTCCTTCGCCCGTGACCCTGACCGATTCGGGCCGCCTTTCGAGCCGGCCTTCGACGATCCGAAGCTCCTGGTGTCGGCCGGGCCTGCCTTGACAATCCTCGTCCACCCCGACGATGTGCGCGGGCTGCGCCTGCATCCTGACCCGCGGCGGTTGAACGGCTGCTGCCGTCTCGACGGATGTGACGGCCCTAATCTGGTCTGCGCGGGCTGCGGGGCCGAGATCGCCACGGAGCAATCCGACTGCTGGGTCAGCTGGCATGACATCCGCCTCGATCCGACCGCGGTCACCGAGCACCACCCGGACTCGGATCAGTGGTGAGCACGGGCCTGCGCGTCATCGCGTTCACTGTCCGATGGCTCGCCGACCGGCGCGTCCACGACATCGTTCCCACCATCGACGGCCGGCCGCTACTCGACCTGATCGGCCGCTTCGAGCTCGAAGCCGGCATGCATCCCGCAGGCGGCGCCTACGGCGGCCTCATCCCCGCCTTCTACCGTTACGGCCCGCTCGACGAACACTTCCTGGGCAAGGAGAACCCCGGACTCGGACCGAAAACAGCGGTACTCGCCTGCGAATGTGGCGAAGTCGGCTGCTGGCCGCTCATGACCCGGATCACGCCCACCGGAAACCTGGTGGTATGGAACGATTTCCACCAGCCCCACCGTCCGACCCGTGACTACACGACGTTCGGACCGTTCCTTTTCGACCGTGACCAGTACGACTCGGCGCTGGCGGCGCTCGCCGAGGACATCGCCGCTACGGGTCCGGACTCTGGGGACGCGTAGCGCGTGGTCTCATGCTTGGTATGAATATAACCGCGGCCGAATTCCGCCCACCACGTCGTCGGCCGCTACCTGTTCGACAAGCCCCGGGACGTGCTCTACGGGCCGGCCCGGTCGCCGCTGCCGCAGGAGCGCCGGATCGCGATCTTCTGCACGCTGCACCTTCTGCGCCAAGGGCAGGTCGAGGACACCTTCGCGCTCGCCGAGATCCTGGCCGGCGACGACCATCTGATGCTCGCCTCGACCACCGGAGGCATGCTGCGCGAGGCCGGCAAGACCGACCGCGCCCGGCTGCTGGACTACCTCGACCGGAACGCCGCTACGGCGCCGCGCGTCCTGCTGCGCGCGGCGATCGAGCACCTGGAGCCCGAGCAGCGGCGGCACTACCTGGCCTTCGGCCGGTGATCGGGGAGGAAAGAGTCAGTCAGCGCGGATGACGCAGGGCAAGCCGATCGTAGTCCTCGCGCGCATACGCGTAAACGGCCCGGTCGTCGCCGCCGTGGTGCTCGATGTCGAAGATCTGGTCTCCGACCAAGCCACTGTGCAGGCCCGTCGTCATCGGCCCCGGTGCCCGCACGGTGACCAGGTGATCGACCGGCCGCTTGCCGATGCCCGTCAGTCCCACGCCCGTGGCGGGATTGCGGGCCGGCACCGCCAGGTTGACCGACAGGTTCCTGCTCACGCCAGGAAACGTACCTGTCCCGGACCGCCGCCCGCCTCTGCTTAATCAGCGCGAGGGGCCGAACCACCCGCGGGAACGTATGACCAGACCTCGCTGTGCACCCCGACCGGTGGCGGCGCCGACTCGCCCGCGCGCTCGGCGGCCGAGCGGTGGCCGTGCGCGAACGCGGGTGAACTGACCCACGCCTGGAACGCCTGCTCGTCGCGCCAGCGGGTGATGACGAGCCACGTGGTCCGCTCGTCGCTCGGGCGGAGCAACTCGAAACCTTCGAATCCGTCCTGATCGTCGACGGCGCCTGCCCGCGCGGCGAAGCGGCGCGCCAACTCGTCACCGCTGTCGGCCGGCACGGTGATGGCATTGATCTTGACAATGGTCATGTTGCCATTCTGTCCGACCTGCCGGAAATGCATCCGCGCACGCGCCGGGCGAACACGCATCCGTCTGACCGCGTGTGCGGCGACGCCGACCGCTGGTACCCGTCGACCATGTACGAGGTCGCGCCGCCACGGAGTTCGTGGCGGCGCGACCTCGTACCAGATGGTGCTTGTCTACCTCAGGCGGCCGTTCTTGCCGATGCGGACGACGTCTTCGGCCAGCCGGCCGACGCCGGCCAGCGACGTGCCGCCGTTGGCCTTGACCCCGGCGTCGGTCGGCGGGGTGCCGCCCAGTCTGATGATCATGGCGTCGGTGTCGCGGACGAGTACCGCCCGGACTTCGGCCTCGGGCACCAGCGAGGTGTTCGACGCGAGCGCGCGGAACTCCTTGAGCTGGCTGATGGCCTTGGCGTCGTTGCCGTTCGCCTCGGCCTGGCGGGCCGCTGTCAGCTTGGCCGTCAGCTTCTTGTGCGCGTTGGCCGACAGCCGGCTGGTCGCCTTGAACCGGTCCAGCAGGTTCTGCATGTCCCGGAACGAGGTCGTCACGTAGAACCGCACGGTCGAGACCGTCTTGTTGCCGGCCTTGTCGGTGGCGGTGACCGTCAACTCGTGCAGGCCGAGCCGCAGCTCGTACATGGCCTGCAGGGTGCCGGTCGCGTACGGCGCGCCGTTGAGCGTCCCGACGACCGACGCGATGCCGGAGGTCGGGTCGACGGCCTGGAAGGTGACCCGGACGTCCTGGCTGTCGCCGTAGAGCTGGCCGTCGGCCAACCCTGCCACGATGACGGTCGGCTGGTTGCCGTCGACCTTCAGGACGGCGGACTTCAGCGTCTCCACGTTGCCGGCCCCGTCGGTGGCCCGGTAGAGCAGCTCGTGCTGCCCGTCGCCGCCGATGTCGACAGGCTCGGTGTAGGGCGTCCACGGCCCGCCGTCCAGTGACCACTCCAGCTTGGCCACGCCGGCGCCGGCGTCGGTCGCGGCGAGGACCACCGGCACCTGCCCGGCGTGCCAGCCGTCGTCGTTGGCCGGTGCGAACGTCGCTGTGGTGATCGGCGCCGTGGCGTCGACCTTCACCTCGACGGTCTTGGCCTGTTCGACGTTGCCTGCGGTGTCGGTGGAGCGGTACCGCAGCTGGTGCGTTCCTGTCCCGCTGATCAGCACCGGCCCGGTGTAGGCGGTCCACGTCGTGGCGTCGTCGAGCTGGTACTGGGTGCTCGCGACGCCGCTGCCGGCTGTTTCGTCGGCGGCGGTCAGGGTGACCGTCGGCGACTCGGTGTACCAGCCGGCGGTGGCCGCGCCGGTCACCGCTGCCGTGGTGACCGGTGCTGTGGTGTCGCCGGCGCCCGGCGTGGTCAGCCGGAAGTAGTCGAAGCTTGCCGGCTTCGACGCGGTCTGGTTGCCGCCGAGGGTGAACAGCCCGACCTTGGGCGTGTCACCTACGGCCGTGTTGGTCAGCGGCTCCAGCGCCGTCCAGGTGGTGCCGTCGGCCGAGTAGGAAGCCGTGTAGACGCTGCCCGCCCGGACCAGTCGCAGGTGCCATACCGCGCCGGTGAGGTTGGTGATCCCGGGTTGCGGGTTCTGCACCACACTGGCGATCTCGCTGCGGAACTCGATCCGCCGGCTGACCGGCGAGCCGGCCGTGTTGTCGACGATGTAGTCCAGCTTCAGGTAGTTGTCGTCGTCGAGGTAGACCAGCAGGCCTGCCTGCTGGTACTGCTCGTTGAGCTGGCTGCCGTCGACCTTCGTCTCCAGCGTCCAGTCACCGGACGGCGCGTTCTGCAGGATCAGGTTGGTGGGGCCGGTGTTGTTACCTGTGTAGATGTCGCCGTTGGGCACATCGATCTCCAGCTTGCCGCCGGCGACCCGGTACTTGGTGGCGTCCTCGCGGACTACCGCGTTCCACCTGCACCGGTCCAGGGCTGACCCGGCGAACTCGTCGGACGGGTCGATCGGCCCGGCCGGAGCGTCCGGGGTGAGCTGGAACCAGTCGAACGCCGCGTCGACGACCGGCGCGGTGGTGCCGCCGTTGAGGGCGAACATGCCCACCTTCGGGTTGACGATGCCGGCCAGCGCGGCCGACTGCCCGACCGGCGCGAACGTCACGCCGTCAGCTGACCAGGCCGCCGTCAGGTTCACGCCGTCACTGATCAACCGCAGGTAGGCCGTGCTGCCGAGCTCTGCCGGGGCGCCGACCGCGTCGGCGGCGCCGTTGCGCGGCGTGCCGGCGGTCTCCCGGATGAACTCGAACTTCCTGGAGCCTCCGTAGAGCAGGTCCAGCTTGGCGTAGTTGTCGTCGTCGCCGTACACGATCAGACCGGCCTGCTGGTAGTCGGCCGCCACGGCGACGGACACCTTGGTGGTCGCCTGCCAGGCGCCGTCCGGCGCCGGCTGCAGGATCAGGTTGGTCGCGTCGTTGCGGGTGCCGTAGAGGTCGCCGACCGCGGTGGGCAACCGCAACGTGCCACCGGCCACCGAGTAGAGCTGGTTCTCCCGGACCACCGTCGACCAGCGGCCCTTGTCCAGTGCCGTGCCGTCGAAGTTGTCCGACCGGGCGCCGAGGCAGGCGTTGTTCGGCGCTTCGACCCTGACGACCACGTTGGCGTACGACTTCGCGCCGCGCGCATCGGACACGGTCAGCGTCGCCGTGAACGTGCCGGGGGTGGCGTAGGTGTGCGTGGCGTTGGCGGTGCCGGCGGTGGCGCCGTCTCCGAACTCCCACAGGTAGGTCAGCGGGTTGTCGCCCTCGGCGTCGGTCGCCGAGCCGGTGAAGGTGACCGGCACCGGCGCGGTGCCGGTGGTGGGCGTCGCCGACGCGGTGACCACCGGCGGCGCGTTGTCGGTCACGCCGCGTCCCAGGAAGTCGACCCAGTTGACGTTGAACAACGAACCCGTACCGGTGTCGCCTACCGGGTTCTTCGCCACCAGGAACAGCGGCCCGGTCACCGTGCTCGGGCTGCTCAGCGTCGCGGTGACATCGGTGAAGGTCTGCCAGCCGCCGGTGCCCGGCACTGTCGCGGTGGCCAGCACCGGCCCGTCCGCGGTGCCGGCCCGTACCTCGATGCGTCCACCGGCGGTGTTCGACGCCACCCGGAACCGCAGCGCGTCGATACCGGTCAGGTTCACCGGGGCGTAGGACCAGAAGTCGCCGTCCTCGATGAAGCCGATGTTCTGGAAGCCGCCGGCGGTGTCCGTCGTCGTCTCCAGTTGCACACCCGGGTCGCCGCCGCCGACGCCGTCCGGAGCCCGTCCGGTGGCGGCGAAGTACTCGGCCTGCTTGCGCTTGGGCTGCAGCTGTTCGATCGCCCTGCCGGTCAACGCGCTGGAGCCGCCGACCCCACCATCATCGGTGTAGGTGGCCTCGAACACGGCGAACACGTTGGCGTCAGCGCCGTGACCGGAGGCCAGCGACGTCTGCACGGTGCCGGTGCACCCGGTATAGGACTGCAGGGGGTGGGCGTGCTGGTCGTGACCCAGGTAGTACTGCAGGGTCACCCGCGAGCAGTCGATCGTCCCGTCTTCGGGGTCGGTCACCGCGACGGTGTACTTGACCTGGTCACCCCATTCGAAGAAGCCGCCGTCCGGGGGGAACGAGATGGTGACTGTGGGCGCCGTGTTGCCGACCGTGACCGTCACGTTCGCGACGGCCGTACGGTTGGCGGTGTTGGTGACCGTCAGTTGCGCCGTGTAGTTACCGGCAGCCGGGTAGGTGTGCGACGGGTTGGCCGCGGTGGAGGTGCCACCGTCACCGAACGTCCACGCGTAGCTCAGCGCCCCGCCGTTCGGGTCACGCGACCCGGCGCTGGAGAACTGCACCGAAAGCGGCGCCGGTCCGGAGTCCGGCGTGCCGGTCGCCACCGCTATCGGGGCCCGCTCGCCCGCTATGTAGTCGATGCGGTAGATCCCGGAGTCGCCGTTGTTGCCGCCGAATCCGGTGCCCCACTCGATCAGGTAGAGCGCGCCGTCGGGGCCGAACTCGAAGTCCATCGGCCGCAGGAAGGTCATGCCGCTGAGCATGTTGTTGATGTCGATCAGCGACTTGCCGTCGGCGGCGACCTGGAACGCGTACATCTTGTTCTGGTTCCACTCGCCGAACATCGCCTTGCCGTCGTAGTACGCCGGCCACTTGCGCTCGGAGACGAGGTCGGGGTCGTAGCGGTAGACGGGCCCGCCCATCGGCGCGCCGCCGCCGCCGATCTCCGGGAACAGCGCGTTGCCGCTGTAGTCGTAGTCGACGGTGGCGCTGACCGCGGGCGGGAGGTTGGTCAGTCCCGTGTTGTTGGGCGAGTTGTTGACCGGTGCCGCGCAGTCGAACTTCGCGCCGGCCGGTCCGCTGGGGAAGGTGTAGTCGTTGTAGGCGTAGTTAGCCCCGTGGCAGTACGGCCAGCCGTAGTTGCCGGGCTGGACGATGTTCCATTCGACTGTCCCTTCCGGGCCGCGGTTCGGGTTCGCCGCGCCCGCGTCCGGGCCGTAGTCGGCCACGTACAGCGTGTTCGTCTTCGCGTCGATGCCGATCCGGAACGGATTGCGGAAGCCCATCGCGAAGATCTCCGGCCGGGTCATCGCCGTACCCTGCGGGAAGAGGTTCCCGCTCGGGATGGTGTACGTGCCGTCCGGCTCCGGGTGGATGCGCAGCACCTTGCCGCGCAGGTCGTTGGTGTTGCCGGAGGTGCGCTGGGCGTCGTAGTTCTGGCGCCCGGCCCGCTCGTCGATCGGGGTGAACGAGTCGGACTCGAACGGGTTGGTGTTGTCGCCGGTGGCCAGGTACAGGTTGCCGGCGCTGTCGAACACCATCGAACCGCCCGCGTGGCAGCAGGTGGCGCGCTGCGTCGTCACCTCCAGCACAACCTTCTCGCTGGCCAGGTCGATGCTGTCGCCGCTGACCGTGAACCGGGAGATCCGGTTACGCGTCATACCGTCGTTGGGCGCCCAGTACAGGTAGACCCAGTTGGTGCTGGCGAAGTTCGGGTCCAGCCGGATTCCGATCAGGCCGTCCTCGTTGCCGGTGAAGACGTCCAGGTCGACCGCGGTCACCGTGGTGCCGGTGGCGGGCTTGATGATCTGCACCCGGCCGTCACGTTCGATGTAGAAGACCCGGCCGTCCGGCGCGATGTCCAGCTCCATCGGATTCTGCGTGTTGCCGTCCAGCGTCACCTTCTCGTACCCGCTGGTCAGCGACGCGCTGCAGTCCGAGTCGAGCGCCCCGGCCGCCGTCTGGATGCCGCCGAGCAGGTGAGCCAGGAATGAAGGCTCGGTGTACGACGCGATGGTGTGACCGATACCGGTGTACCAGGACCGGCCGCCGTCGTAGTCCTGGCACCACGCGATCGGGTGGTCGGCGCCCATCGCGCCGGTGCCCGGCGAGTAGGACCGCTCGTCCAGACTGGCCAGCACATGCACCTTGCTGCGCGGGTTGGTCTGGTAGTTGTACCACTCGTCGAGCCGAGACCACTGCGCCGGCAGAGAAGCCGTGGACGGGTGCGACGGGTCCTCGACCTTGATGGTCGCCTGCTGGTTGTTCGGGTGCGCCGAGAAGTAGGCGCCGACCAGGCTGCCGTACCACGCCCAGCCGTACTCGGTGTCCGATGCGGAATGCACGCCGGCAAAACCGCCGCCGGCGCGGATGTAGCGCTCGAAGGCCCCCTGCTGAGCGGCGTCGAGCACATCACCGGTGGTCGACAGCCAGATCACCGCCGCGTACTGCGCGAGGTTGGCGTCGGTGAACGCGCCGGCGTCCTCCGTCGCGGCAACCGTGAACCCGTTGTCGACGCCGAGCTGCTGGATCGCGGCGATACCAGCGGGAATGGAATCATGCCGGAACCCGGCGGTCTTCGAGAAGACCAGCACCGAGAAGGGAGCAGGCGCCGCGTTGGCTTGATTGATGGTTGCCGGCGCGGCCTGCGCGGGCGACTGCCCTACGGCAAGCGCGGTCACGGTCATGGCGAATGCGAGCACCGAACCGAGGAGAGATCGCGCTCTGATATTCGGATGGGTGCGGCTACGACGTTGTGAGGACACGAAGAGTCTCCAATGTCTGGACAGGACTGCAGAGCCCGCCGCGGCTCGCCGAAGACCAGTTGGGGGGCGATAGTTCATTCCCTAAACAAAGTAGTGCCGCCACCGAAGTCGTGGCCAGAATGATGCCGGTCAATTTCGTAACGTTTCGATAACACACGACGTGTCAAAGCATGGGCGGCCGTCTGGAGGCCCGAGCGCCCCGATGTATCTGCGGCCGCAGCCGTGCCCCTTGAACGGTGAATCGGGCGAGCGACCCGAGGTCATCGACTGGGACGGAGGCAGCCATGCCCAACAGCGCAGGGCCCGCAGACGACAGGGCTGGTCAAGGCTGCGCCGCCCTCCCTGATCGCCTCGGTGCGAGGGCAGCCGTCGCCGCCACGAGGGCAGGAGCCTGACGTGGCGGCCGCCCACCTGATGCCCGCAGTCGTCGCGTTCGCGCATGACCGCCTCACCCGCCTGCTCGCCGACGCCTCGGGGGAACTGCTCGCCACGGTCGCGCCCGCAGCAGCTACCACACCGGCGCTGCTGTCCGGCTTGGACCAGGATCTGGCCGCCGCCCGCGGGGAGCTCGCCCGCGCCGGAGGCGAGCCTGCCGCTGCGGTGCGCTGCCTGGCTACCGCGCTGGGGCACGTGGCCGACGCGTGCCGCCGCATCGCTGCCGCCGTTCCGCAGGCGGGCACCGCTGAGCAGCTGCTGGCCGCCGCGGTGACCGACGCCGTCGGCGACTGCGGCGGACTGGCAGCGCAGCTCGGGCTCGGCGGGCCGTGGCGGTGGACGGTTTCCGGGACGGTGCTTGCCGCCTCCGCCCACGCCGAAAGCACAGTCGACCTTGGGCCGGTCGTGCTGCGCCACCCTGAGCTCACCGTACGTCTCGACTGGGCCGCCGCGGCGCTGTCGGTGCGGCTGTCCGCCGACGCGGTGCTGAGGCTCGCGGCCGATCCGCTGGTCGCGGCGCTCGCCACGGGTGGCGCCAACGCCGTCACCCACGTGAGCGTCGGCGTCGACGCCGAACACGGCCTCACCGTCGGCGAGGGTACGGACCAGCGGGTACGCCTACCCGCGACCGTCGAGACCAGCGCGGTCGCCCTGCGTGACCTGACCCTGGCCGTACCCGACCGGGACATCGAGCTCACCGCCGAACTCGCCGGGACGCTCGGACCGGTCGCCGTCACCGTCTCGGGTGCCGGCGCGGTGCTGTCCGTCGACCCGGCGGCGGCCACGGCGCTGACCGCGGCAACCCGCCTGCCCGACGGGGCCGGCCTCGCCGTGAACGCGGGAGTGGTCCGCGGCGGCGGGCACCTCGACCGCCACGACAGCGGCTACCGCGGCACCCTCGCACTGTCCATCGGCCCGGTACAGGTCACGGCCGTCGGCCTGATCGGCACCGAGCCCGGATTCTCGCTGGTGCTGCTGTTCTCCACCGACTTCGCCGCACCTATCCAGGTCGGCTTCGGATTCACCCTCGACGCCGTAGGCGGCCTGCTCGCCGTCGCACGTACGGTCTCCTCCGACGCGATGATCGCCGGGATCCACGACGGCACCGCCGACGCGCTGCTGTTCCCCGACCAGCTCGACCGCGTCGACACCGCGCTGCTGGAGCGGATCTTCCCGGCCCGCGGCGGCGCAGTCGCCGTCGGCCCGGCGTTCCAGCTGGGCTGGGGCACCCCCGTCTCATTCCTCACCGCGAAGGTCGGCATCGTCGTCGCGCTGCCCGCGCCGAAACTGATGCTGCTCGGAGCAGTTCGCGTCGCCGTGCCCAGCCCGGCACTGCCCATCGTGGACCTGCGCGCCGCCGTGTACGGCGAGACAACGCCGGAGCGGGCACTGGTCCTGGTGTCCCTGACGGGGTCGCGGCTGGCCGGGTTCGGCCTGTCCGGCGACCTCGGCATGCTGTTCTCCTACGGCGCGCAGCCCCGGTTCGCGATCTCCGCCGGCGGCTTCCACCCCGGCTACCCGGCCCCGCCGGAACTGTCCGGCATGCGGCGGCTGGCCGTGGACATCTCCCCACCCGCGCTGCTGTCGCTGCGCGCCGAGGCGTACGTCGCGCTGACCGGCAACGCGTTCATGCTCGGCGCGCGGGTCGAAGCGACGATCGACTTCGAGGTCGCCGCGGCGCACGGGCACCTGTCCTTCGACGCGCTCGTGCAGTGGGCGCCGTTCCACTTCGAGGTCGGCATCCGGGCAGGCATCGCGGTCAGCGTGCTGGGGGAGACCTTCGCCGGCATCGCGCTGTCCCTGCACCTGCAAGGGCCGGGACGGTGGATCGCGCACGGCACCGCCACCCTCGAGCTGGCGTTCCTGCCCGACATCGACCTCGAAGTCGGGCCGAAGGAATGGGGCGCCGACCCGGACGAGCAGCCAAAGGCCGCCTCGCCGCTGGAAGTGCTGCGCGACGAACTGGATCACGCCGCGTCGTGGCAGGTGCTGCCCCCGGCCACCGCGCAGGACCTGGTGGTCCTACGCGATGCCGCGCCGGATGCGGACGCCCTGTTCGCGCACCCGCTCGGCGGCGTCGGGGTCCGGCAGCGGGCCGTGCCACTGGACGTGCCGATCGCACACCTCGGCGGCCGCCCCGTCCGCGAGCACCTGCTCGCCCTCGGCGATCCCGCCGTCGGCGGGATGCGGCCCCAGCGGGTCGTCGCGGTCACCGAACTGTTCGCCCCGGGCCTGTACCTGGCACTGACCGAGGACCAGAAGCTGTCCACCCCGGCGTACGCCCGCTACCGCTGCGGCACCACGGCCGAGGGCTTCCACGCCACGCCCCACGGCCCGGTCCGGCACACCGAGTACCGGTGGGAGACCGTCTACCCCCACCGGGCCGACCTCGCCGCGCAGCGCCACGACGGCGCACACGTCCACCCGCCGGCCGGTCAGGTGCTGGCCGCCGGCCCGGCCGGGCGCAGCCGCGCAGCCGCAGACCCCTACCAGGTGACGGGCCGTCCGCTGCGGCTCCAGGAGGATGTGCGATGACCAGCCCGACCGTCCCGTTCAGCCCCGACGACGTCGCGCTGGCGTCCTACACGTTCCTGTCCCACGTCCGCACCGGCCTGGCCGCCGCCGCGGGCGACCCGGCGGCCGGTGCGCTGCGCACCACCGTGCAGGCCAGTGTGCCGATCCTCGCCGACGGCGCTGCCGCGGGCGAGGTGTCGCGACGGCTGGAGGTGTACGGGCCAGGCGACGTGCTCGCCATCGACGGACGCCAGGTGCTGCGCCGCTATCCGGCCGCGGGCGCGGTCGGCGTCGAGCCGAACTACCTCGCCCACGTCGAGTTCGACCGGCCCGACCTGCCGTGGCTGTTCACCCCGCGCGCGCCCGAAGCGGCCGGCACCCGGCTGACCCCTTGGCTGGCCCTGGTCGTGCTGGAGGACGGACGCTACCGGCCGCAGCCCTCGCGCCCCGGGTTCGTGCCCGCCGTACGCGCCCACCTGTCGGAGCTGCAGCCCCTGGACGGCGCGTGGGCGTTCGCGCACGCTCAGGTCCTCGGCCCGCCCGAGGCCGGGCCGTCGCTGGCAGACCGCCTGACCGACGCGTACGGGCCGGTCAACCTGTCCCGGCTGCTGTGCCCGCGACGGCTGCGCCCCGGCCGCGGCTACCTCGCGTGCGTGGTGCCCGCGACCGACGCCGGCACGCGAGCCGCGCTGGGCGAGCGGCAGGAGCAGGGGTGGACCCTCGGCCCGGCATGGATTCGCCGGCCGGGCGACGACGACCAGGAGATCGACCTGCCCGTGCTGCACTCGTGGTGGTTCAGCACCGGCGCGGACGGCGACTTCGAGGCGCTCGCCGCGCGGCTGCGCCCGCTGCGCGCCGCATGGCAGATCGAACGTCTCGTGGACACCTCCCGGCCGTGGCCGGACGCCGACGTGGCCGCGGGCCGTCGCCAACCCGTTGCCGGGCCACTGATCGCCCCGTGGGGCAGCGCGGCCGCCGAAGCCTGGCCGGCGGCGGTGACCGAGCAGCTGCGGGGCAGGCTCAACCTTCCCGCCGACCACGCCGACCGTGCCCCGTCGCCGGACGACCCGCCGCTGCCGACGGTCGGCCCGCCGATCTACGGCGGCGCGCAAACGGGCCGCCGCCGCCTCGGCCCCGACGACGGCGACCGGCTGGCCGAACTCAACCTGCGGCCGGCGCACCGCATCGCGGCCGGGCTCGGCGGCCGGGTCGTCCAGCACGACCAAGAGGCGCTCATGCAGGCGGCCTGGACCCAGCTCGGCGACCTCGCCGGGGTCAACGCGATGATCCGCCACGCGCAACTGGCCCGTTTCACCGGTGCGTCCGTGTACCGCCGCCACCTCGACCCGCTGCCGCTGGGCGAGCTGCTCCAGGTCACCCGCCCGGTGCACGGCGAGGTGAGCGCCGACAGCGTCAACGGGCAGACGCTGCGTGAGACCGTGGCGGCCTCGTCCCTGCCGGACACGGTGTCCACGACCGGGTTCCGCCGGGTGACCAGCCGGTACGGGGCAGATCTCCCGCTGACCGAGGAGCAACTGCAACGCGGCTTTCAGCGGCCGTACGACGACGGGTGGCTCAGCCGGGTCAACCCGGCCGCGGCGGCCGTCATCAGCCCCGCGGCCGTCCAGCAGGCCACCGGGCAGGTCGGGGCCGGGCCCGAAGACCTGCTCGCCCTGGCGCAGGCCGTCGAGCAGACGCCTACGGTGACCGACGCGGTCACTGCGGCCGTCGCGCTGCCTCCGTCCGAGCCGGCGATGTACCCGCGGTTCGCGGTCGACGCCTGGGCGGCCCGGCGCAACCTCGACATGGTGCTGGCCGCGCTGCCCGCCGATCCGGCCGCCGACCCCGACCGGGCCGCGGCATTGCTCGGTCCGCTCGGCGCGCTGGCCAAGGCAGCAGGCGGTTACACCGGCCGGCTGGCCGCGCAGACCCTGCTGCACACCGCCGACCTGCTCGGCCGCGGACCGGAACCGGCCGCGGTGGCGGCCAGGGTGACCGAGCCCGGCAGCGGCCTGACCCCGCAGACGCTGGCGCAGGCGATCCGCGCCGACAGCGACGTGCTGCCCGCACTGCTCGACACCGCGCAACTGGCCGCCCTCGCCCGGGTCTGCGTCGACCCGCCGCTGCTGACCCAGGCCGCCAAGGACGACCCGCAGGTGCTGGTCGCCGCCGCGCACGAGGAGCTGGATCTGGCGGCGTACACAGCCGCGGCGGTGGAACTCGTCGGTCCCCACCGGACCGGAGCCATCGGCCAGGTCACCACCGAGATCCCCCAGACCGAGCTGGCGGGGACCGAACTGCCGGTACCGGCAGGGACCGGGGAGGACCTCACGGCGCCACAGGTGGGTACGGAGCTGATCCTGAACGAGGCCGACGCGGGCGTGATCCGCCTCGTGGACGAGCAGCTCGCCGCCGACGATCTCGGGTTCGGCCTGGACCTCGGCGGACGACTGGGCGGCGACCTCGGGGGAGAGCTGGGCGGCGAGCTAGGGGGAGAGCTCGGCGGGGACCTCGGTGGTGAACCAGGCGGTGTCCTCGGCGGCGACCTGGGCGGGGAGTTCGGCGGCGAACTGCCGGGTGTCGGCAGGGTGCCGGGCTGGACCGAGGTGGAAATCCTCGAAGGACTGGAGCTCACCCCCGAGCAGCTCGTACTGCTGGCCGGCGGGCAACCGCCTGAGGAGCTGCTGGCAGACCTGGCACTCGGGTGCCTGGACGACGACCAGCTGGCCGAGGCCGCGCGGCTGCACCTGGAGGACCCGGTGCTGGCCGAGCTGCTGCGCCCCGGTCTCGGCGAGACCGGCGCGGACCTGCTCGCCCGCGGCTGCTTCCAGGAGCCGGAGTTCGTGCCCGACCAGCGCATCGTGGAGGCGATCCTGGCCTGGTTGGGCCGCGAACGCCTGCCCAGCGGCGAGCTGCCCGACCTGTGCGGCCTCGACGAGGACATGTCGTATTTCATCGACAACTACCTGCGCCTCCACCGGCCGCTGCCGACGGTCGCGCCGAGCCCGGAGGCCGTCGCCCGCCTGCGTGCCCTGTTCGCCGACCTGGTGTCGTCGACCTGGCCGGGCACCCCGGTACGCGACCCGCTGGCCGTCGACCACGGACATCTGCTCGCGCAGCTCGATCCCGCGGTGACGGTGCCGCAGCGGGTCCGCGACCGGCTGGGCGAGCTGCCCGACTGGGTGCCGGACGGCTGGTTCGACGACGGGCTGGTGCGGCCGGTGCAGGCCACGCCGGTGTTCGAGCGGCCGATGTACCAGGCGCTGCTCGACAGCGACGCGAGCTGGCTGCTGCCGGGACTGGACCGCGTGCCCGAACCGGACCTGGTGACCGTGGTCGCGTCGAACCCGCGGTTCGTCGAGGCGTTCCTGACCGGACTCAACCACGAGATGTCCCGCGAGCTGCTCTGGCGCGGCTATCCGGCCGACCCGCGCGGAGTCGGCTTCCGCCGGTTCTGGTCCGCCGACAGCGACGAGCTCACCGCAGGACCGGCCGCCGGGCCGCTGGGCAGCCACCTGGCCGACGGACTGGACGACCTTCTGGTCCTGGTGGTACGCGGTGAGCTGGTGCGCCGCCACCCGGACCTGATGGTGACCGCGTTGCGTTCTGACGGCGTCGACGGCGCCGGCAGGCCCGTGTTCGGTGGCCACGGTGACATCGCCGCCGTGGTGTTCGCCGAGCACCGCGCCCCCGACACGCTGCTGGTCGGCTTCCGGCTCACCGCCGAGCAGGTCCGCGCGGCGGCCGGCGGCCCGCGACGCTGGTGGTTCCTGCTGGCCGAGCACCCGCAGGCGCCCCGGTTCGGCCTCGACGTCAGCGCCGACGCCCCCGACCCGGCCTCGCGCGACGAGCTGGCCTGGAACCACTTCACGCTGGCCGGCGACGCGTTCCTGCAGCCGTCGCCGGACACCGGCCCAGCCGCGCTGGGCTGGGGCGGCACCGCCGCCGACACCGCGCACCTGCTGCTGCAGGACCCCGTCCGGGCCGTCTTCGACGCCTGGGAACTGATCGCCCCCGCCCTGGACAGGAGCTGAGACCCGTGACACTGCCCGAAACGGTCGACCTCACCGCCCCGTACGCCCGCCCGCTGGTGCTGCTGCCGGTCCGGCTGGAGACCCGCTACACCGCCGACGGCACCGCCCTGCGCGTGCGGGTGTATCCCGACGACCTGCACGTGGACCGGCTCGACCGCGGACTCGACGAGGCCGAACGTGCCGCCGGGGTCGCGTACTGGCAGCAGGTGCGGGCCGGCACGCCACATGAGGACGCGTACGCCGTGCTGCAGCGGGCGGTGCGCCCGGACCGGGCGGCCTGGGTGGCCACCGCCCTGACCCCGCCGGGCCCCGACGCTGCGCCGGGAGCGGCCGAACCAGTCCGGCCCGCGCGACTGCGGCCCGCGCCGGTGGCCCGCGCACTGCCCGACCGGTTCGTCGGCATGCTCTACCAGGGCCGCGATCTGATAGGTGCCGGCAGCAGCGCCCCGTTGGCGAACCCGCTGGTGATGGGTGCACGGCCCGGGGGCGGCTTCGTGGAGGCGGCCGCCATGCCCGCGCGGCGGCGGCCCGGCAAAAACCGGCCCGCCGGCCTGCGGGTTCCGGAGGGCACCGAGTGGACGGTCGACTACGCGGCCGCCGAGACCGCAGGGATGGCGTTCACCATCCCGGTCAACGGGCACAGCGGCCCGTTCCGGCTGCTCGTGTTCGGCGTACGCGGCGACGACGGCCAAGCCGAACTGGAGTCGCTGCTCACCGCGCACCGGGTCACCGGCGGCGTGGAATTCCTCGCCCCCGGCACACCGACCAACAACACCGAACACGACCGCTCCGCCTGGCACCACCGCCGGCCCCCGTCGCCGCCCGCCGAGCACCTGACCGCGCCGCCGCCCGACGCGGACGGGCCCCGGCTCAGCGCCGCGCTGGGCATCGACCCGGCGGTGCTCGCCGGGCTCGACGGCGCCGACCGGACCGGCGAGCGCCTGGCCCACGCCGCGCACGTCACGCTCTGGCCCGCCTCCTGGGACTCCTACCTCGACACGGCGATCATGCCGACCCCGACCGGGCCGACCCTCGGCGAGGACACCAGAGCCGCGCTACGCGACACGTTCGAGCAGGACGTACGCGGCGGCGGCCCGCTGCCCGCGCTGCGCATCGGCAACCAGCCCTACGGCGTGCTGCCGGTCGTGGCCACCGGCGGACCGACCCAGGTCATCGGGCCGATGCCCGGCCTGCAACGGGTCCTGGACAAGGCCCGCGGCACCCTCGCAGCGACCTCCGACGCCCCGACCGCCGCGACGAACCTGCTCGACGTCCTCGGCACCGCCCCGGCCATGCTCGGCGTACGGATGCGCGCCGGGCTGCCCGACCTCGACGAACTCATCGCCGCCATGACCATCTACGACCCGCTCGGCGGCGACCTGCCCCACTACTCCCAGGAGATCGCGCTGCGCGACGCGCTGGCCGCCGAGTACGGGCTCAACTTCGGCCGCCTCGGCTACGTCAGCTTCGGCACCGTCACCCGGCCGCTGCTGCTGCCACTGGTCGCCGACGGCGACGACGGCGACCAGCGGTACGCCGAGAACCTGGTCGCCGGGCAGGACCGCCGCATCAGCACGGTCCTGCAGGCGCTGATCGAGATGGGACACGAAACGGAGAACCGGGCCCGCCGCCGCGCCGCAGGCGGCGACGTCCCGGCGGCCGTCGCCGGGCTCGAACCCGCGCTCGCCGCCGACGTCGAACGTGTTCTAGGCACGCCGCAGCCCGACGTGGACCTGCTGCGCTCGGTCGCCGACCGGCTCGCCGCCACGTTCGGCCACGCCGGACCCGGCACGCTCGCCGGGTACCAGCCGTTCGCCGCGCTGCGCACCTCACTGCTCGCCGAAGGCCGGGCCCGCGCCAGCGAACCGCTGCTCGTCGCCGCCCTGCAGGCCTGGTGCCGGGCGCTCCACCACGCGTCACGGTTCGAGCAAGCCGTGCTCGAACTAGTCGCAGCGCCCTTGGACCAGCGCCGCATCGCCGTCGCGCAGGCCCTGGACTGCTGTTCGCACCGGCTCGACGCGTGGCTGACATCGCTGGCCACGGTCCGGCTGCGCGGCCTGCGGGCACAGGAGCCCAGCGGACTGACCCTGGGCGCCTACGGCTGGGTCGACGAACTGCCCGGACCGGGCATGCCACGGTCGCGACGCGGCGGGTACGTGCACGCGCCGAGCCTGGCCCAGGCAGCCACCGCCGGGGTGCTTCGCAGCGCCGACCTCGCCCACCGCGGGCAGGCCTTCGCCGTCGACCTGTCCAGCGAACGGATCCGGACCGGGCTGCACCTGCTCGACGGCGTCCGGCAGGGCCAGCCGCTGGGCGCGGTGCTCGGCTACCGGGTCGAACGGGCCCTGCACGAGGGCGGCCTGGGTCGGTTCGTGCTGTCGCTGCGCGACGCCGCCCCGCTGGCCGCCGGCGCCCCCGACGGCGGGCGGGCATCGGACGCGGTGACCCGCGCGGGCATCCTCGACGGCGTACGGCTGCTCGACCTGTCCCGCGACGACATACGCGCCGCGCTGCTCCGCGCACCCGACAACCCGTACCTGACCGAGCCGTGGACCGTGTCCGACGACGAGCTGGCGCGGGTCGCGGCGGTGCTGGACGACGCGGCCGCAGCCCACGACGCCGCAGCG
Organism: Catellatospora coxensis; assembly: GCF_016862635.1. GTDB lineage: Bacteria > Actinomycetota > Actinomycetes > Mycobacteriales > Micromonosporaceae > Catellatospora > Catellatospora coxensis. The sequence continues at coordinate 86,567 of NZ_BONI01000026.1, forward strand.
GACCTGATGCTCGCCGAAAGCGTGCACCAGCTGGTGTCCGGCGGCACCGCCCGCGCCGCGGCCAACCTCGACGCCGCCGGCGGCGCGGATGTCCCGCCACCGGAGCCGGAGTTCGCCCGCACCCCGACCCTCGGCGTCGCGCTGACCCACCGGCTGCTGGTACTGGCCACCGGCCCGGCATCGGCTCCGGACTCGGGCTGGGCGTCGGACGGCCCGCTCGCCGTCGCGGAGCCGTGGCTGGAGCGCTGGCTGCGGGCCAGGCTCGGCCCGGCGACCGGGATCGAGGTCGCACCCGGGGTCGGTCTGGACCAGGCGCGACTGTCCGCATCAGATCTGGTCTACGCATCCGGCGACCCGGCGCGGCTGCTCCGGCTGCTGCGCGCGGCGCTACCCGACCTCGGCGACACCCCGCAGGCCGGCCCGCTGCGGCGGCTCGTCGCCCGGGCCGGGTCGCTGCGCCGGCTGCTGGTCGCGTCCAGGCCGCTGCAACCGCTGGATCTCGCCGCCTCCGGCGCAGACGTGTGGCACACCGTCGACACTGCGGAGCTGGCGGCCCGGCTCAGCGCCGCGCTCGCCGAACTGCGCACCGCCGCCGACGACGACCAGAGGGAGGGCAAGCCGCCGGCACTGGCGCTGGCCAGGTTCGGCATAGACCCCGCCGATTTACCCGCGGCCAAAGCGATCGCGCAGCGCCGAGTCCGGCAAGCCGAGAAACTCCGCCCCGACTGGCCCGCCGTCGCGGAGGCGCTCTTCGGAGCTGACTTCCGGCTGCTGCCCCGGCTGGTACCCGGCGTCGGTGACCCGTTCTCCCAGCGGCTGGGCGCAGTCGCCGCAGACCGCTCGCAGCTCGGCCGGTTCCTGCACGACGCCGCCACCGTGCGCCCGGCGGTCGCCCACCACACCGACACACTCCTGCACGCCGACGCGGCCGCCACCCCGTACCGGCTGCGGGTGGCGCAGTTCGGCGGCGCGGCCGCCGGACAGGCCCGCACCGGCGACGCCGCCCACTGGCTCGCCCTGCCCTTCGGCGACGGCCGCCCACCTCCGGACAAACCCGCCACCTGCCTGATCGTCGACGCCGACGACGACATCACCGAAGGCACGGCGGTGGCCGGGCTGCTCGTCGACGAATGGGTCGAGGTCGTGCCGCGCCGCCGCGCCGACGGCACACAGCAGCTGACCAGCGGCGTCGCCGTACACGCCGACGCGCCCGCAGCCCGCGCCCCGCAGGCGATCCTGCTCGCGGTCCCACCCGCCGACACCGACTGGACCGTCGACCTGCTCGCCGCCACCCTCACCGAGACCCTCGACCTGGCCCGGCTACGCGCCACCACCCTGGAGTTCAGCTCCTGGCTCGGCCGGGTCCTGCCTGCCCTGATGTTCCCGGCGTTCTCCCTGGCCGGCGAACGGGTCCTGGACTTCAGGCATCTCGCCTCGCAACCCCTGGACAACCCCGTCCCCTTCGTCGGCGACTGAGGAGCCCCGCCATGAACGAAGCCTTCGGCACCCGCGTCAACCCGGTGCCCGAACAGTTCGCCGAGGTGTTCCTCAGCGACTCACCCGCCTGGACCAGGCTCGAACCGCAGTCGGTGTCCGGCGACCCCGCCCCCGGCCTGCAAGCCCGGGTCCACGACCCGGCGTGGCTGCTCGCCCGGCAGTGGCAGCTCGGCGAGTTCCGCGGCGAGGACACCGGCAGCCCCGTATCCGTCCAGGTCACCTGGACCTCGACCCGCGTCGACGGCTGGCGCCCGCCCGGCGAACGACAACCGCGGCCGCTGGAACCGCCCGACCTGCTCGAAGCCGCCGTCGAAGCCGAGCCCCGCACCGAACCCGGGATGCGGCGGCGGTTCACCGCGGGCGCGCAGTTCCTGGCCGTACTCGCCGACGCCGGGTTCACCGACCCGGCCCTGACCGCCGACGTCCTGGCCGCCTGCGCCATGAATCCGCCCGGCGAGGACCCGCTCGACGAGGTGGCCGGGCAGCTGTGGGAGCTGTTCGGTGGCCGGATCCCCGACGCCGAACGCATCGCCGCGGCCCTCGACGCCACACCGGCATGGCTGCCCGCAGGGGCGCACGACGCCGCCACCGAGTGGCTGCACTGGTACCGCGGCACCGACGAACCCGACTGCTGGATCGGCACGCGCCTGGAGTACGCCTTCGACCTGGCCGCAGGCCCGCACCTGCTCGCCGCGCCGGCGTTTCCCGGGGGCCGCGCCGACTGGTACCACTTCACCCACCTCGCCTCCACCCCCGGCACCTCAGGAACGACGACGACCGCACCGCCGGTGTGGGCCACCCCGCTGCGCTTCGCCGGCATGCCCGCCGACCGCTACTGGCAGTTCGAGGACGGCCGCGTCAACCTCGGCGCGCTCGAAACCAGGCCCCATGACCTGGCCCGGCTCGCACTGGCCGAGTTCGCGCTCGTGTACAGCCAGGACTGGCTCACCGTGCCCGTGGACGTGCCCTTCGGATCGCTGACGGTCATCGACCGGCTTGCCTACACCACCACCTTCGGCGACGAATACGAGGTCGACCGCGCCGACGAAGGCGGCCGGTTCCAGCTGTTCGAAGTCGACGGCCTGCCCGGCCTGCTGGTACCGCCCACCGCCCCGTCGGTCCTGGACGGCCCGGCCCTGGAGGAGGTCGGCTACCTGCGCGACGAGATCGCGAACCTGGCCTGGGCCGTCGAACGCACCGTGCGCGGCCCGAGCGGGCAGCCCCGCAACCGCGCCGACGAAACCCCGCCGCCCCAGCCCGCGCCGGGCGGCGAGCCGGACGCCGAACTGGACTACCTGCTGCAGACACCGGTGCCCGGCAACTGGATCCCGCTGGTGCCGGTACGTCGCCCCGACGGATCCCTCGAGCTGCGCAAAGGCGCCCTCGGCAGCGCGCCCGCCGAACCGCACGGGGTGCTGCTGCGGCCCGGGCAGCCGCTCACCCTGCACGACGAGGAGATCCCCCGCGAGGGCGTCACCGTCCGGCGGGTGCCCGTACTGGCCCGCCGCGCCGACGGCCGCTACGCCCGCTGGATCGCCCGCCGCGTCAGCGTCGGCCGCGGCGAGGGCGCCAGCCGCCTCGCCTTCGACACCACGACCGCCCGCGACACTCCCACACCTTTGACCGACCCCTCCTGAGGAGCACCGACATGGCAGAACCGCGCGCACCCCGGTTCTTCGGCGACGAAGCCCTGACCTCCAACCGTCACGGCTGAACCCACGACACAACAGGTAGGTGACGGCGCGTCCCGAAGTTGACGCGCACGACGAGCCGACCACGGCACACCAGAACGAGCCGCTCACCGTACAAAGGAGAAACGTCATGAGATGGGGCCTCACCGACGCCGTCGGCCTGACCGACGCCGGAACCCAGAGTCCGAACCACGCCACCGACCAGCAGCAGATTGGCGAACTGCTCGACGCCGTCGGTCTACCCGCCGGCGGCACCTCACTGGATCTGCTGCCGCCGATCGAGGACGGCACCGCCTCGCCCGAGCTGTGCGCGGCGATCCGCGGATTCCAGGAGATCCAGGGCCTGACCACCGACTCCCGGGTCGATGTCGGCGGGGCGACCTGGCGGCGCCTGATCGCGTTGGTCGCGCCGGGGGAGGAGCCGCCCGGCCGGGTGCCGCTGCTGCTGTCTGCCGCCGATCTTGAGGTGCTGGAGCTGCCCCGGCAGGCCGGCGGGCTGCCCGCGCTGACGTACACGCTCCGGGGCCGGCCGGTCGCGGTGTTCACCGGCCCCGGCGTACGGGTCGAGCTGTCGGTGACCGGCCCGTTGAAGGTCGACTGGTCCGGGGCGTACCCGCTCGCCTGCGAGATCGCGCCCGACCTGGCCGCGCTGGAGGCGGCTCTCGCGTCGGGCGTCGCGCGCACCGTCGGCGGCGTCGTGCTGGACCAGCTGTGCTCGCGGCTGAAGGCCGAGTCCAGGGTCGCTATCGGCGACATGTTCGCCGCCGTCACCGTGCGGCTCGGGCTCGACGGCACACCTCAGCTCGGCGGAAGCATCGGTGACGAGCAGGGCTTCAACAGCGTCGCCGTCGACCCGGTGGAGCGGGCGGTCATCTACACGGGAACCCGCAGGATTCTGCGGACCCACCCGGTCACCGGGGGCGCGGTGCAGCTCTCGGGCGACATCGCGCTCGAATTGAAGATCATTATGACGGATGGCGAGGAGGCCAGCGTGGTCACCGCGCTGCTCGCGTTGGCCGTAGCCGCTGTGGTGCTGCTGCCGGTCGCGGCGTGGGCGGCGGGCAGCGAACTGACGTCCGGCCTGGGCGCCGGTGTACGGCAGATCCTCATCCGGCTCCTGCCGGCGACACCCTGAGCGGCGTCGGGCGGGGCATCGCCGGAGAGCAGCACCGGCCGCCTGCGGCCGGTGCTGCTCTCCTGCCCCTCCGCGAAGAGGGAGATGAATATCAGCCGCCGACCGGCCGGCAACGGGCCGCAGTCCGTGTATCTGCACGCGGTCCACGGTCCCCATACCAGCGTCAGATCCCTCACGAACCGGGAGATCCAGCGATGGCCAGCACATCCGCGCGCCTGCGCATGTTCGCCGGCGCGACAGCGCTCGTCCTCACCCTCAGTGCGGCCGACTGCGACGGCGGCCAGGGCTTCGGCGGCGGTGATTCCGGCGGCCAGGAACACGTCGCCGCATCACCGGCCGAGCCCGGCTGCCGCCAGCCCGGCCCGATCACCAGAGACCTGCTGCCCACCTTCGGCGCCGAGCAGACCACCACCATCCACAACCCCTGCCTGCAGTTCGTCGGCCTGATCGCCAACGTCCGCACCGTCATCCCGGCCGAGCAACTGCAGCGTGTCGACGAGTTCTCCCGAGGTCTGGGCACGCTCGTCGACCGCGTCGCCAAGGTCGCCGACGCCGTCGAATGCGGCTACGAAACCGACCGGCTCGCTATCGCGATCTACCAGAACAACGAGTTCCGCTACTCCGTCGGTGTCGTCGCGGTCGTCAGCGGCAACCTGCAGGCGCTGGTCGAGGGAGCCGCCTGCTACCTCAGCAAGCAGCTGACCCTGGGCTTCTCCAACGGCTTTCTCAACGGATCCCAGCGGCCGCGGCCGGACTTCTGCTTCGACGCGGTCACCCGCACCCGCAAAGGGCAGCGCTACACGGTGCTGTGGATGGGCTCCACCGACTTCATGTGCATGGACCTGACCGGCCAGCTCAAGCCCGGACGGCCCGAGGGCGACGGCGTCACCGCCACCGTCAAAGCCGACCCCAGGGTCATCGTGCGATCCGGTCCGACGACACACGCCGCGATCGTGGGCCGGGCCGACGCCGGCCAGGTCGGCGTCGTCGACTGCTACATCGAAGGCCAGCAGGTGTCCGGACGCCGCGGCAGCAGCCGCCTCTGGGACCACACGACCGTCGGGGACGTCACCGGCTACATCGCCGACTCGTGGCTCGACACCGGCGGCGACATCACGCAGAAGGTGCCGCGCTGCCCACTGGCCTGACGGCGGCGGGCCGCAGACGCAACCACGACAGCGCCCGCGTCATCAACCGTGACGCGGCGCGCACCCGCCGATCATGTTCCGGCGCATAGGATCTGGACGATCGGCGGCAGCCATTGATCTCGATGACGGGCCTCGGGCCCGTCCTGACGAAGGGACCGGTCGTGAAGGACTGGTACGTGCCCCAAGAGCAGCTGCCGCAGCCGACGTTTCCCCACCTCAACCTGTCCGGCGGCGTGGACCTGGACCCGGCCGAGGCGGCCTGGGCCAACACCGACGGCGGCGCGCCCACCGTGTACTCCATCTACCTGCTGTCGGTCAGCGGCGCCCCGCCGCAGCCCGCCGCCGTCACCGAGCTCGAGCAGGCGCTGGCCGGACACGGCTGGTCGCTGTCGGTGTCCAGCGACCGCGTGCTCCGGCTCGGCACGCAGGACGCGGCCAACCCGCCGGACGCGTGGGTCGCGCTGCAGGCGCTCAAGGACCCCGCCACCGCCGGCGGACTCAGCGCCGACGCGGCAGAGCTGGTGAAGCGGCTGTCGCTGCACCGGCTGGCCTTCATCGGCATGCCGGCCAAGGAGGGCCACGCCGGCGCGCAGCGGGCGGCCGTCGCCTCGCCGCTGATCCGGCTCACCCGCCGCCCGGTCGACGCCCTGCCCGGCCGCCGCCGACCCGTGGTCGCGATCCTCGACTCCGGCATCGGCCGCCACGACTGGATGAACGAAGCACTCGACGACCAGCCCGACCCGATCCACCTCGACGCCGCCGACCTCGGCTGGCAGGCCCCCGGGGCCGTGCCCGCCGAACCGGCCGACTTCGACGGCGCCGACCCGCGCACGCACTCCCACGCCGGCCACGGCACCTTCATCGCGGGCCTGATCCGCCAGTGCGCCCCCGACGCGCGACTGCTGTCGATGCACGTCATGCGCGCCGACGGCATCATCGACGAACAGGTCATCCTGTCCGCGCTGGAATGGCTCGTCGACCGGGTCCGCGGCGCCGAAACGGACCCGCAGCGGTTCGTCGACGTCGTATGCCTCGCGTTCGGCTACTACGAGCAGACCACCGAAGACAGCCACCACACCATCCGGCTGCGCCGCCTGCTCGGCGAGCTAGGCGACATGGGCGTACGGGTCGTGGCCTCGGCCGGCAACCACGCCAGCGACGCCCCGGTCTTCCCGGCCGCCCTGACCGCGCTCGCCCAGCCGGGCACGGTGCCGCGCACCGAGCTGATCAGCGTCGGCGCGCTCAACCCCGACCTGTCGCAGGCGGCCTACAGCAACTTCGGCCCCTGGGTAGGTTTCTGGACCGTCGGCACGGCACTGGTCAGCGCGATGCCGCTGTTCGGCCACCAGCGGCTGCACCGCGAACCCGCCGCCAACTACCAGGAAGACAAACTCGCCAGCGGCTTCGCCCGCTGGAGCGGCACCTCGTTCGCGGCCGCGGTGACCGCAGGGATGATCGCCGCCGCGATCACCGACGACGACGACCACCAGATCACGCCCGACGCGGCACACGGGCGCGCCGGCCGCGCACTGGACCCGATGCGATGACCTCCACCGGCACCGAACGCCAAGCCCACCTCGCCGGCCTGCTCGAACGAGCACGGGCCGGCGAGGCCGGCGCCCTGGACGGCATCGTGCGCGAACTGACCCCGCTGCTGTGGCACGTGACCCGCGCCCAGGGCCTCGACACGGCCGACGCCGCCGACGCCGTGCAGACCACCTGGCTGGAACTGCTGCGCGCACTGCACGAGATCCGCTCACCGCACGCGCTCACCGCATGGCTGGTGACCGCCGCCAAACGCGAATCGTGGCGGGTCCAACGCCAGCGCAGGCAGACCGTGCCCGCCGACACCGACGACGACCGGCCCGACCCGCGGCCCGAGGCCGCCGAACACCTCATCGCCGACGAACGCCGTCGGATCCTCTGGAACCACGTACAAGCCCTGCCCGCCCGGTGCCGGGAACTGCTACGCGTCGTGGCGATGGTCGACCGGCCCGACTACAGCCAGGTCGCCGCAGCACTGGGCATGCCGCACGGCAGCATCGGACCCACCCGCGGCCGATGCCTGACGAAACTACGCGACGCCCTGCTCGCCGACCCCCGCTGGAGCAAACCATGAGCGAGTCGCAGCCCCTGGACGCCGCAGACTTCGACCTCCTCGACCAGATCCGCGACCTGCACGAAACCGCCGACCCGATGCCCGCCGACCTCGTCGAACGGTCCCTGTTCGCGCTCGCGTCGCGCCAACTCGCCGCCGAGATCGCCAGGCTGCAGGCCCAGCAGCCGGTCGCGGCCCGCTCCACCGAACACACCCGCACCCTGACCTTCGAAGCCCACAGCCTGACCATCATGATCACCCTCACCGAGACCGGCGGCGGCCGGCTGCGCGTCGACGGCTGGCTCGCCCCGGCCGCACCGCTGCGGATCGAACTGCGCCGCGCCACCGGCTCGCAGACCACCACCGCCGACCAGGCCGGCCGGTTCGCGTTCCCGGAGATCGAACCCGGCCTCGGCCAGCTCCTCGTCTTCCGCGACCATCCCCACGAGCCGTGGATCGTCACCCCAGCCGTCGCACTGTGACCACCCCCGACACCCCGGCCCGACAAGCGGATCCGTCACGGGCCGCTGACGACGCCCCTGCCGCCCAGGCGGTCGCCCTGCACGCCGCAGGGGTGGCCGCCAACGCCGACATGCGCCCAGCCGACGCCGCCGCCGCCCTGCGGCAGGCCCTGTCCGTACTGGACGCCGCCGGCGAACAGGGCAGCGTGCTGCGGGGCCGGATCCTGCTCAGCCTCGCCCTGGCCGAATCGGAGCAGGGACACATCGACACCGGACTCCAGCTGCTCGCCGACGCCGAACAGCTCCTGCCACCGGGCCACCGCGGCACCCTGCACGGCCAGCGGGCCATGCTGCTGCGGCGCACCGGACGCGACGACCAGGCACTGACCTCCTACGGCCACGCACTGGCCGAACTCCGCGAACACGAAGAACCCGAAGAGGTCGCCAGGGTGCTGCTCAACCGGGCCGTGCTGCACATGGCCGCGTCCCGCCCGAGCGCCGCCCGCGCCGACCTGCTGCGCTGCGCCGCCATCGCCGACCGGCACGGCTACCCCCGGCTGGCCGCGAAATCCGTGCACAACCTCGGCTACCTCGACTACCTCGCCGGAGACCTGCCCGCAGCGCTGCGCCGCTACACCGACGCCGCCCACCGGTACGCCGCCATCCTGCCCGGCATGCTCGCCGTACTCTCCCTCGACCGGGCACGGGCCCTGCTCGCCGCCGGACTGCACACCGAAGCCGTCCACGAACTCGCCACCGCCCAGCACCGCCTCGCCGACCAGCGACTCAGCCAGGACCACGCCGAAACCCACCTCGCCCGCGCCGACGCCGCCCTGCTCGCCGGACAGCCACAAGCCGCCATCGGCTGGGCCGAAGCCGCCCGCGACCTGTTCCGCCGGCGAGACAACCCGCGCTGGACCGCCCGTGCCGACCTCGTCGCACTACGCGCCAGATTCGCCGCCGCCGCCGACCCGGCCGCCCTCGCCCCGCAAGCGGCCGCACTACGTGAACGCCTCGCCGCCCTGCCGCTGCCCGAGGACGCCCGCCTCGCCGGGCTGCTCGCCGCCCGCGCCTACGCGGCCGCGGGCGACCCGCGCCGTGCCACCGACCAGCTGGCCACCAGCACACCCCGGCGACAGGACCGCCTCGACACCCGCCTGCTGTGGCACCTGGCCCGTGCTGAAGCCTCGCCCGCCCACGCCGCCACCCGTCATCTCACCGCGGGCCTTTCCGCCCTGCACCGGGCCAGAGAACAACTCGGTGTGCCCGACCTGCGCACCGGCGTCGCGGTCTACGGCCGGGAACTGGCCCACCGCGGCCTGCGCGCGGCCCTGCACACCGGCCGCCCGGCCGACATCTTCCGCTGGGCCGAACGAGCCCGCGCCCAGGCGCTGCTGCTACCACCGGTACGCCCACCCGACGACCCGCAGACCGCGGCCGCACTCGCCGAACTGCGCGGCGTACGCCAGGCCATGCGCGACCGGGAACTCGCCGGCCACACCCTCGGCACCCTGCCCGCCCGCGCGGACGCCCTCCAACGCGCCCTGCGCGAGCACGCCTGGGCCACCGCCGCCGACGGGCACAGCGCAGCCTCGCCCGTGTCGCTGTCCGGCATCCGTACGCTGCTGGGAACCTCCGCCATGGTGTCCTACCTGCCCGGCGAGCCGCTACGTGCCCTGGTCATCACCGCCCGCACCACCCAGGTCGTGGATCTCGCCCCACCCGGCGAGGCGACCGAGGCGCTGCTGCGCCTGCGCGCCGACCTCGACGCCCAGGCCGGACGCCGGCTGCCCCGGCGCCTTGCCACCGCCCTGGCCGCGGCGACCGCCCGCGACGCGGCCGCCCTTGCCGCCGCGGTACTGGACCCGCTGCTGCCGCTGCTCGGTGACGCCGAGGTGATCGTCATCCCCACCGGGGCTTTGATGGCGGTGCCGTGGTCGGTGCTGCCGGGTCTGGTCGGCCGACCGGTGACCGTGGCCCCCTCGGCGACGGTGTGGGCGTCGGCCCGTGCCCGCACCGCCCCCGCCGGACCGGTCACCCTGGTCTGCGGGCCGGGCAACGACCGCGGCGAACCGGAGATCGCCGAGATCGCCGCCCGCTACCCGGGAGCGACCGCGCTCACCGGCAACCGGGCCACCGCCGAGGCGACGCTGGCGGCCGTTGACGGCGCCTCGCTCGTCCACGTCGCCGCCCATGGCCACCACGACACCGACAACCCGCTCTTCTCCCGCCTCGACCTGGCAGACGGCCCGCTGTTCGGCTACGACCTGCAGCGTCTCGTGGCCCCGCCGACCACGGTGGTGCTGTCCTCCTGCGACATCGGCATGCATCATGTCCGACCCGGCGACGAGGCGCTCGGCATGGCTGCCGCGCTGGTGGGCGCGGGCACCCGTACCGTCGTCGCGAGCGTCTGCCGGGTCCCCGACGAGGACGCGATGCCGATCATGGCCGCCTTCCACCGGCTGCTCACCGGCGGATGGGCTCCGGCGAACGCTCTCGCCGCAGCCGTGCCGTCGGGCGTGCGCTCGGGGTTCATCTGCTTCGGGGCCAGCTGACAGGGCTCCGCATGGATCCCCTTTGTCGGCCGCGGCGAGCTGTCTGCCGCCGGCCGCGCCGCTCGGGGCCGCGGCGGCTCCTCTCAGCCATTATCATGCCGGCCATGATCCAGTTGTATCCGTGGTGCCGGTTGCCGCTCACGGTCGAGCAGGGCACTGGCCGGCAACCCTTGGGTGGTACCGACGTGCCGTCCCGTCCAGCCGGGGCACGTCAGGCAGTCGTAGGAAGGATGCGCGGATGAGGCGGGCACTGCTACGACTCGCCGTGATCGTCAGTGTGCTCGTGGCGACAGGTGTGTGCCGGCCGACGTCGTATGCCGCCCCACCGCCTGAGGCTGCCGACCTCGCCCAGATCGGCGCCGTTCAGCAGCACGGATATCCGCTTGAGGTGGGATTCGAAGACCCGTTCGCAGACCTTGATCCGGCGTGGCAGGCCGACTCGTGGGTGACGTCGGCGGTGTCGGGTGGCCAGCTGCACCTGGCCGTGAATGCCGACGCCCCGCTGAGCTATGGGGCGTTGTGGCGGTGGGTGGAGCTGGACGTCGACCAGTATCAGACGGTGCAGATCGCGGTCTCGGGTTCGCCCGGCATGTGGGCGCTGAAAGTCAATGACGGCACTCTGCCGGTTGACATCGAACTGCAGGGTGACATCAGCAAGACCGGGGTGTACTCCTACGACCTGAAGCGATCGACGGGCTGGCAAGGCGTCAAACAATTCCGCCTGAGCATCTTCACCATCGGTCTGGACACGTCGTTGACCGTGGACAGCGTACGCATCGACAGCCGGGCGATCGGGTTCGAAGACACGTTCGCAGACCTTGATCCGGCGTGGCAGGCCGACTCGTGGGTGACGCCGGCGGTGTCGGGTGGGCAGCTGCACCTGACCGTGAATGCCGACGCCCCGCTGAGTTTCGGTTCGTTCTCGCGGTGGATGGAGCTGGACGTCGACAAGTATCCGACGGTGCAGATCGCGGTCTCGGGTTCTACCGGCTTGTGGGCGCTGAAAGTCAATGACGGCACTCTGCCGGTTGACATCGAATTGCAAAGTGACATCAGCAAGACCGGGGTGTACTCCTACGACCTGAAGAAGTTCACCGGTTGGCAGGGCAGTAAGCGATTCCAGCTTAGGATCTTCGCCATCGGGATCGGTCAGCCTGTCGTCATCGACAGCGCGCAGGTCGGACGACAGCTTCCGTTCGTCCCAGGCTGCGAGGCCAACATGCCGGGCGACTTCAACGGCGACGGCGTGCGGGATGTCGTCATCGCGGACTCGGAGGCGACCGTCGACGGGCTTTCGGGTGCCGGTGTGGTGCACGTCGTGGACGGGGCGACCGGTGCGGTGCGCGACCTCCACCAGAATCTGGCGGAGATCCCGTGGGACGCCAACCCGGGCGACAACTTCGGGCACGCGATCGCGGTCTTCGACGCGAACAGCGACGGTTGCGCTGACCTCGCGGTCGGTGTACCGAACGAGGACGTCAACGGCATCCCCGACTCCGGCCAGGTCGACCTGATCTTCGGTGCGCCGGGCGGTCTCGGATCCGGACCGCAAACGGACACCTATATGCAGGGAAGCGGCGGCCTGCCAGATTCCCCAGAGCCGACTGACCGGTTCGGTTACTCGCTGGCGTCCGGTGTCACCGACACCGAAGAGCCGTATCTGATCGTCGGCGCCCCCGGCGACAACGTCATCGACGGCAGCGATCACAGCGGTTCGATCATGTACCTGCGCAGTGGGGTGAAGGAGCGGTTCAGCCAGTTGTCGATCGGGCTGACCGCTGAACCCGATGATCGGACCGGTTTCGCGGTCGCGGCGAGCCCTCGGCATTTCGCGTTCTCCGCGCCCGGGGAGAACGTCAACGGGCGCCACCAGTTCTCCGGGATGATCTGCGGTTTCCGGCACAACAGCGGCCCGGTCGCGCCGACATCCATCGGGTGCGTGCACCAGGACAACCTCGCGGAGGCTGGTGACGAGTTCGGCAAGTCGTTGGCGATGGTGTCGTACTGGCCGTCAACCGACTCGTTGCTCGCCGTTGGGTCCCCTGGCAAGGATGTCGACGGCGTCGTGGACGCGGGGCAGGTCGTCCAGCTTCGGCTGACCGATACCGCGATCACCGAGCCGATCGTGGTATCGCAGTCGACGACCGGTGTCGCGGGCGAGGCCGCGCCGGGTGACCGGTTCGGGGAGAAGGTGCTGCTGGTCAACACCACTCCGACTGCGGCGCCGTCGGTGCAAACCCTGCTGATCGCGGTGGGTGCACCAGGTGAGGACACCAGCGGCCCGGGCGTCGACACGGGCAACATCCACGTGTTCGCCGCGGGCACGGCCACCCCGGAGTCCGACACGCTGATCGAACGGGCGGCCGGCAAGCTACCCGGCTCACCGGCACCGCGGGAGCTGCTCGGGTTGAGCATGGGCGCATCACCGAGCGAACTGTTCGTGGCCAGCCCGTACGTGAATCGTGGGGTGTGGGCGTTCCGCTGGTCTGATCTCGTCGCGGGCACGGCGACACCAGCACGCAGCTGGGTCCCCGGCACCGGGAGTGTTCCGGCCGGCGCGGTCGCGTTCGGCGCGCAAGTCGGGTGACGGCGATGTCTGAACGACAAGAATCTCATGGGAAGAACACGTCGAATACTGCGACGAACAGCAACACGGCCAGGTCCCGGCACCGGTGGGCTCGTCTGGGCGTACTGAGCGCATTCTCGGTCCTTGTCCTAGGGCACCGGCCATCGCTTCACCCGCCTTCCACCCACCACCACCCATCACCGACCTGGCGGAGCGGCCGGCCCTGGCCGCCCGGTGCGGTCTCGATCCAGGTGTCCTGGTCGGGTGTGGTGGTGAGGTGGACGAGCCCGCCGCCGGCCTCACCCCGCCAGTTCTGCCACATGGGCAGGTAGAGCGCTGCCGCTTCGGTTTGCCTGTGCGCGTGTCCGTCGATGGACAGGTATCGGAGCCTCCATGGCAGCTCCGGGTTGGCGGGCAGGGTGCCGAGCCGGTGTTCGGCCGCCAATCGGCCGAGTTCGGCCTGATGTATCCAGAGCTGGCTTCTCAGATAGATCATCAACCAGTCGGCGTTCCCTATCGCGACGCCGGCTGCCGCCGCGATCACGGCGGCAGCGGCGGCATGCGCCCGGCGACGGCGTCCCAAGAGCGCCACGACCGCGATGATCGATGCGGTCACGGCCCACAACCAGCACGCGGCGATGAGCAACCACCCGAACATCGACACCACGGCGAAGACGGGGAGCTCGAAGTAGTAGGCGCCGGCCAGGGCCAACCAGCCGGTCAGCGCCGCCCCGATCGGTGCTGCGCGCCGCCGGGATGCTGTTTCGTGCGAGAGACTGGACACCGCGTTATCGTGCCGTCCATCCGGCGTGCGAACGGCCCTCAAGTCGAGATGATCACAAGGTCTTCACGAATGGGGCACGCGCGTCCGCCGGTCCCGCGCTCAGCTTCGAGTCCGGAACGGGGCCACGGTGGTCCGGATCTGGCCGGCCGCACCCCAGTCGTCGTCGAACTGGGCCAGCACGGCGAGATGCTGCCGGAGCTGGATGATCGGCATGCGGTCGCGCCAGCCGGCATCGAGCGAGGTCAACTCCGCATAGGTGGTGAAGAACCGGTGCGCCTCGGGTGGCGGTGCGGTCGACCATACATGGGCGAGATCGACTTCAGCCCACATGTAGGACACCGCCGGATCGATGAGTGCGGGCCGCCCATCCGAGGTCGCCATGATGTTCTGCATCCACAGGTCGCCGTGCGTCAGGCAGGCGGGGCGGTCCGGCAGCAGGTCGGGCAGCCGGTGACAGAGCCGTTCGAGGGCCGCCCGGTCTGCATGGTCGAGAGCGGCCTCTACGCGGCGCTCCCCGAGCCACCGGAGCAGCCGGTGCTGTGCGAAGAAGGCGAAACCGTCATCGTGCCATCCGTTGACCTGACGGCGGCGACCCAGCCAGTTGTCGCGGTGCCACCCGAAACGGTGATGGACCGTGCTCGTATGCAGGTGGGCGAGGACGTGCGCGAGCTGCTCCCAGAAGGTCTCGCTGCGCGGCCGGGGATGCAGCACCGACAGCACGAGCAGCTCCCGGTCCGCCAGGATCACCTCGGGTGTCGCCACGCCGGTGTCACGCAGGGCGGCCAGCCCTTCGGCCTCCGCGGCGAAGACGTCGTCGGCCGGCGGCTCGGCGAAGGTCTTGACGAATACCGGCGGTGCTTCCCGGCGGGTTGCTATGCCCGCGAGCGCCGCGAGCCCACCGGTGGTCGGCTCCACCGTGACGATGCCGGGCACCCGGCTGCGTAGCAGGTCTTCAAGCACTGATGGCGCCGAACGCGTCACGACACACTCCTCTGGCACATGTCCCCTCCCCGTACGCAATGGACCTCGGGCATGGGTTCCGAAACTTTCGGTCGACAGGCCGAGATTCATTGCCTGCCACTTGTCGGCCACGGTCTTGATCAGCTCGCTCCGTTGTGGACCGGCTCCTGCTGTCGGTCGCCAAAAGCGCTGCCCTTCCGGTCATTATCGCCGAGGTCGAGCCAAGTTGGCGCTCCGAAAACTTCCGGAAGTCGTTGACAGTCCCGACAGGACGGTCCGATACTGCGTGCATCCATGGATGTCAACGTCCGGCGGATGCCTGCCCCGCGACCCGCGACAGCATCGAGTCGGCGTTCCGCGGCCTTGCCCGAAGGCCGTCCTCCCAGAAAAGGATGCACTCGCGTGAAAGATCACCCATCCCAGGCACAGCCCCGCAGGCGCAACCTGGTGAAGCCGCTCATCGGCACCCTGTGCGCCGTCGCGCTGGTCGCCGCTTCGGTGGCGCTGTCCGGCACCGCCCACGCCGAGGCCGACCGGACCATCACGTCGAACTCCACCGGCTACCACAACGGCTTCTTCTACTCGTACTGGAAGGACAACGGCAACGTCACCATGAACCTGGGCGCGGCCGGCCAGTACAGCGTCCAGTGGAGCAACATGAACAACACCGTCGTCGGCAAGGGCTGGAATCCCGGCTCCAGCCACTCGGTGAACTACTCCGGCAGCTTCAGCCCCAACGGCAACGGCTACCTGGCGCTGTACGGGTGGACCACCAACCCGCTCATCGAGTACTACGTCGTCGAGGACTTCGGCAGCTACAACCCGAGCACGGGCACGACCCGGCTGGGTTCGGTCACCACCGACGGCGCCACCTACGACATCTACCGCACCCAGCGCGTCAACCAGCCGTCGATCATCGGCACCGCGACGTTCTACCAGTACTGGAGCGTGCGCCAGCAGCACCGCACCAGCGGCACCATCACGACCGCCAACCACTTCAACGCGTGGTCGCGGCTCGGCCTGACGCTGGGCACCCACAACTACCAGATCATGGCGACCGAGGGCTACCAGAGCAGCGGAAGCGCCAACATCACCGTCAGCGAGGCCGGTAACCCGCCGGCCAGCCCGAGCGCGCCGGCCAGCGCGAGCCCGCGGCCGAGCCCGTCGACCCCGCCGGGTGGGGGCAGTGGGGGCTGCCGCGTGACCAATGCGCTCAACCCGTGGAACAACGGCCTGACCGACAACATCACCATCACCAACACCGGGTCCACCGCCGTCAACGGCTGGTCGCTGCGCTTCACCCTCGCCTCCGGCCAGACCATCACCTCCGGCTGGAGCGCCACCTACTCGCCGAGCAGCGGCCAGGTGACCGCTACCAACGTCAACTACAACGCCGCCATCCCAGCGGGCGGATCCACCACCATCGGGTTCCAGGCGACCCATACCGGCAACAGCTCCGCGCCCACGGGGTTCTCCCTCAACGGCACCACCTGCAGCTGAATCCAGTGACCGGAGCCCGGACGCCCACTGGCGTCCGGGCTCCGGCCGGTCACGGTGTGGTGAGGTCGAACTTGCGCACGGTCACCGAGCCGCCGAGCGCCTGGGTGGCGTAGTTGAACATCGCGTACCGGTAGCCCATGAAGAACTGCCAGGCGTTGTTGAGCGTGAACGCGGAGCCCAGCGCCGTGAAGTTGGCGCCGTCGGTGCTGTAGGAGAAGCGGGCCTGGCGGCCGCTGCCCGGGCGGATGTCGGCGTTGACGCGCAGCCAGATCCGGCCGCCAGACACCGCGGCGGAGGCGTTCTCGGTGCCGGTGCCGGTGGTGTTCCAGCTGCTGTCCATGGTCAGGCCGTTGGTCATGACGACCCGTGTCGAGCCGTTGTCGCGTTTGACGCCGATCCATGCCGATGAGTCGCGCAGCATCGCCAGACCGGCCCGGTCGCCGTCGCGCATGGTCGAGTAGTCCAACTCGATGGTGGCGGTCGAGGTCGGTCCCTGGATGCGGTGGGTCAGGGTGTTGCGGGCGTTGTAGAGGTCGTTGGTGACGGTCGCAGTCTGCAGCCGCAGGCCGCTGCCGACCGACCAGCGGCTGTTGTCGGGGTTGTGGTTCCACTCGTACTGCGGTCCCAGCGTCGCCGCGGTGAAGGTGTCGCTGCCGATCATCGGTTTGACCTGGCGCGGCGGGGCGGGCAGGTTCGGCTTGGGGTAGGAGCCGCCCCAGGCGTTGTTGACGAGCTGGATCTGCGGCCAGCCGTCGGCGGTCCAGGTGACCGGCGCCAGGACCGGGATGCGCCCGCCGGGGTAGGAGTCGACGAAGGCCATGTAGTACCAGGCGCCGTTCTGGGTCTGCACCAGGCCGCCCTGGTGGGGCACGCCGCCGCCGGAGACCGGGCCGGGCAGGTTGAGCAGCAGCTGCTGCATCGTGTACGGGCCCCACGGGCTGGACGACTTGAGGATGTACTGCCCGTTGGCGGGCCGGGTGAGGAAGATGTAGTAGCTGCCGTTGCGCTTGTAGAAGCGGGCGCCCTCCAGGGTGCCGACGCTGGACGGGGTGCTGAACACCTGCTGCGTGCGAACCTGGCTGAGGCCGTCGGCCGACAGCTGGGCGACGCTGATGTTGCTGTTGCCGTAGGCGACGTACATGGTGTCGTTGTCGTCGACGAGCAGGCCGGCGTCGTAGTAGCAGTTGTTGATCGTGGATCGTTTGGACCACGTGCCGTCGACCGCCGTGGCGGTGTAGACGTAGGTCTTGTTGAACTCCATGCAGCCCATCCAGTAGAAGGTGCTGTTGGAGGGCCGGTAGTTGAGGGTCGAGGCCCAGATCCCCTTGACGTAGGCGCGGCCGTTACCGTTGAGGTTGTAGGCGCTGGAGTGGTCCAGGGCCGGCACCGAATGCCCCGCGAACTCCCAGTTGACCAGGTCGTAGGAGCGCAGGATCGGCGCGCCGGGGGAGTAGTGCATGGTGGAGGCGGAATAGTAGTAGGCGTCGCCGACGCGGATGATGTCGATGTCGGCGAAGTCCTGCCACAGCACCGGATTGGCGTAGCTGCCGCCATTGGGTGGTGGCGACGACGACGCGCTCGGCGTCGGGT
>NZ_BONI01000027.1 GCF_016862635.1 Catellatospora coxensis
GATCACCCCGACCACAAGACATACCCGACATACACCACACAGCACCTTGACGCCACATAGTCGTTATTGATGGTGTCAGCCTCTGCCGGAGGCAGGAGCCATTCACCGTTTGCGTGGCGGGGCCGCACCTCGCCATCATCGCGGGATGATCGACCAACCGACCGCCGAATTCTCCATCAAGCCGACTCTCACCGGTGAGAGGGTCGTACTGCGCCCGTTCATCGACGCTGACCTGGACGGCATTCGTGCCGCGCTGGTCGACCCGGAGGTGATCCGGCTGACCGGAAGCACGGCCGACGAGGACGAAGCCGAGCAGGAGAAGATCCTGCGCCGCTGGTACGGAACACGCAACGCCCAGCCGGACCGGCTGGATCTGGCCGTGGTGGACCGCACCACGGACGGGTGTGTCGGCGAGGTGGTGTTCAACGAGTGGAACAAAGTCAGCCTGAGCTGCAATTTCCGGGTGCTGCTCGGCCCGTCGGGCCGGGACCGGGGCTTGGGCACGGAGGCCGTCCGGATGTTCCTCGGGTACGGCTTCGAGCGGCTGGGCCTGCACCGGATCGAACTGGAGGTGTTCGCGTTCAATCCACGGGCGCGGCGGGTGTACGAGAAGGTGGGTTTCGTCGCCGAGGGAGTGCTACGTGAGGTGCTGCGTGACGGCGACGGCTGGGTCGACGCGACGGTGATGTCGATCCTGGCGGCGGAATGGGCGCGCCATCGCGGCCGGCCGTGACCGGTTCAGCGGCCGAGCACGCCGCGGGCGTCGGCGAGCACGGCCGGGGTGGCCAGTTCGGCCCAGGACTCGAACACCTCCCGGAAGTAGCCGCCGTAGCGAGCGGCGAAGTCGGGTGACTGCTCGCACAGGTCGAGTTCGTTGACGATGCTCAGATCGACCAGGGGGCGCAGCTCAGCGGCGGTGAGGGTGTAGACGGTGCCGTCGAAGCGGTCGTGCAGCTGCCGGGTCTGGGCCAGCGGCCGCCAGGTGGCTTTGCGCAGGCAGGCGGCGTACCGGTGGACGAGCTGTTCGGCCTTGTCGCCGACGGCGGCGCGGAGCAGGGGGCGTTCGTCGAGGGTGAGCAGCGCGGTATCGAAGCCGTCGGTGCCGTAGGCGGCGTGCGCGAGTCCGGCGAGGGCGACCCATTCGGGCAGGGCGTGGGCGGTGAGCCGGTCGTGGACGCGCTCCAGGTGGGAGCAGAGGCTGCCGCCGGGGTGGTCGATGGTCTGTGCACCCCGTTGATACAGCAGGGCTTTGACGGATTCGGCGCTCATCGGGCAACGGTATGGGGCGGACCCCGTGACGTCACGCGTCAGTGGAAAATCGCACTGGCGGCCGATCGACGTAGCGATCCGGTCAGGTCCTGGTGGCGCGCCAGCTCCAGGTGGTGCGGCCCGGGTGGCCGGGTAGTTCGCCGCGGCCGGTGCACCACAGCAGCACCGCCGCGGGGTCGCCGGGCGGGGCATCGGGGAAAAGCCGGTGCAGGATCAGCTCGGCGAGTTCGCCGGGCACGGTCCAGGACGGGGCAAGGCCGCGGGTGATGTCGTGGGTGTGCAGCAGCGTCTCGGCCATGCCCATGGCGGCGAAGCCGCTCGGGTCGCAGGGTCCCCAATGCCAGGCGCGTATTGCGGGGTCGGCGGTGTCGAGGATCGCGGTCAGCAGCCCACCCGCGGCGGTGATGATCTGCAGCAGGTGGGCCGGGGTGGCCGCGGGCCGCACGGTCAGGTCGCAGGGCAGGTAGGCGTCGTCGGGGGCGGCGGCGAGCTGGGTCGCGTACGCGGTGAGGTCGTGGGCGATGTGTGCGGCGGTGTCGTGACAGTTCCAGTCCAGCGGCCCGGCCGGCAGGGACCAGTCAGCGGCCAGGTGCGGGCGGAGAGCGGCTTGCAGGCCTTGCAGGGCCTGGCGGAGATCCTCGGGACCGGGGTCGCGCATCGGTGCACTGTGTCACGTCCGGTGGGGGCGGCGACAGCCGATTCGCCCACCTGCTGAAACTGTTAGCAAGGTCTGCCAATTGATTTCAGTAGATCACAAGGCTGTGAACGGCGTCACGCATGCATATTGTGGCGATTTGACGGGTTTGTTGACGCCTTTTGGTAACGGCGTTGCGGGAAAAGCCGCAAGGACTTTCTGAATCAGAAACTTCTTGCTAACGTCGCGCGCTGGAAGGACAGGCATACCCCCGAGGAGCGAATAATGCGTCGCACCGCCAGAGGGATCGCCGTTCTTGCCTCCGCTGCCATCGCACTCGCGGTGACGGCCTGTGGCAACGACGCGACCGAGGCACCCACCAAGACCGACCCCGCGGCCCTGTCGGCCGAGCTGACGTGGTGGGACACGTCGGACCCCGCCAACGAGGGCCCGGCGTTCAAGGAGCTCATCACCGAGTTCAACAAGAGCTACCCGAACGTGAAGATCAACTACCAGTCGGTCCCGTTCGCTGACGCGCAGAACAAGTTCAAGACCGCCGCCGCGGCCAAGTCCGGCGCCCCGGACATCCTGCGCGCCGAGGTGGCGTGGGTGCCGGAGTTCGCCTCCCTGGGCTACCTGTACAACCTCGACGGCAGCGAGCTGCTGGCCGACGAGTCGGACTACTTCGCCACCCCGATGTCGGCGAACAAGTTCGAGGGCAAGACCTACGGCGTGCCGCAGGTCACCGACTCGCTCGCGCTGATGTACAACAAGGCGATCTTCACCAAGGCGGGTATCGCCGAGGCTCCGAAGACCTGGGCCGACGTGAAGACCGCGGCCGCGACGATCAAGGCCAAGACCGGCACGGACGGCCTGTTCATCAACGCCGGCGGCTACTTCCTGCTGCCGTTCATCTACGGCGAGGGCGGCGACCTGGTCGACACCGCCGCGAAGAAGATCGTCGTGAACTCCGAGGCCAACGTCGCCGGCATCAAGATCGCCGCCGACCTGGTCAAGTCCGGCGCCGCGGTCAAGCCGCCGTCGGCCAAGGACTCCTACGGCACCATGATGACCCTGTTCAAGGAGCAGAAGGTCGCCATGATCATCAACGGCCCGTGGGAGGTCAACAACGTCCGTACCGCCCCGGCGTTCGGCGGCATCGAGAACCTCGGCGTCGCCGCGGTTCCGGCGGGCTCGGCCAAGGCCGGCGCGCCGGTCGGCGGCCACAACTACGTGCTGTACTCCGGCATGGCGCAGGACAAGGCCGCCGCGGCCATCGCGTTCGTGAAGTTCATGTCCTCGGCGCAGTCGCAGGCGTTCCTGGCCGACAAGCTGGGCCTGCTGCCGACCCGCAAGTCGGCCTACGAGATCGACAAGGTGAAGAACAACGCGGTCATCGCGGCGTTCCAGCCGGTCGTGGCCTCCGCGGTGGCCCGCCCGTGGATCCCCGAGGGCGGCCAGTTCTTCGTCGCGCTCGACACGATGGCCACCGAGGTCCTGATCCAGGACAAGGACGTCAAGACGTCCCTCGACGGGGTCGCGAACACGTACAAGACCGAGGTCGTCACCGCCTACACGGCGTCCTGACCCTCACCTGAGGCCGGTCCCCGCACGGGGGCCGGCCTCAGGGCCTTTCCCTTGCGCCCCTTTTCACCCCACTCGGAGCACGCCCGTGAGCACAGACACCGCCACGCCGGCCCGGACCAGCCCCCCGCCGCGTGAGACCCGACGACCCGGCCGGCTTCGCCGCAGCTGGGACAAGCACTGGTACGCCTGGGTGATGGTCGCCCCGGTCGTCATCGTGCTCGGCGTCCTGATCTTCTATCCGCTCGGCCGCGGCATCGTGCTGTCGTTCACGAACCTCACCGAGGCCAACCAGCTCGCCGAGATCTGCAGCAAGTCGATCACCGGCACCGAGCAGTGCAAGGCCAACCCGAACGCGTGGGAGTTCGTCGGCCTCGACAATTACACGAACATCCTCAGCGGCAAGATCGGCAAGTTCTGGCAGTGGCTGGGCGTGACGCTGCTGTGGACCGTCGGCTGCGTGGTGTTCCACTACGCCATCGGGCTGGGCCTGGCCGTGCTGCTCAACCGGCCGATGCGCGGCCGCGGCGTCTATCGGGTGCTGCTGATCCTGCCGTGGGCGGTGCCGGCGTTCGTGTCCGCGTTCGCCTGGCGGTTCATGTTCAACGAGAACTTCGGCCTGATCAACTCGGTGCTGGAGTCGGTCGGCATCGAGCGCGTCGCCTGGTTCGCCGACTGGCGCACCTCGCTGCTGACCGCGATCATCACCAACATCTGGCTCGGCGTGCCGTTCATGATGGTCACCCTGCTGGGCGGTATGCAGACCATCCCCGGCGAGCAGTACGAGGCCGCCGAGATCGACGGCGCCACCCCGTGGCAGCGCTTCGTCAACATCACGCTGCCCGGCCTGCGCCCGGTCAGCATGACTGTGCTGCTGCTCGGCACGATCTGGACGTTCAACATGTTCCCGATCATCTTCCTGGTCAACGGCGGCGGCCCCGCGGGGCAGACCGAGATCCTGGTGACCGGCGCGTTCCGGGCGGCGTTCGAGGGCATCCGCAACTACTCGCTGGCCTCGACGTACGGCGTGCTGATCCTGTCCATCCTGCTCGTCTTCTCCGTGTTCTACCGGCGGGCGCTGCGCAAGCAAGGCGAGGTGTGGTGACATGACGATGACCATGGCCCCCGGCACGACGGCCGGGCAGTCCGCACCCGCCCCGCAGGCCAACAAGCCCAGCCGTGCCAAGCGCAGCCCGCTGGCCTCGCTCGGCCTGCACGCGACGCTGATCGTCGCGTCGCTGATCGCGCTGACGCCCATCGTGTGGGTGGTGCTGAGCTCGTTCAAGCCCGAGCAGTGGGTGCAGAGCAGCGAGCTGTCGCTGGTCAAGGAACCGACCCTGGGCAACTACGAGTACGTGCTGTTCGAGACGAACTTCGGCACCTGGATGCTCAACTCGGTGATCATCGCGGTGGTCACGATGGTGATCGGCATCCTGATGTCGGCGACGACCGGGTACGCGCTGTCGCGGTTCAACTTCCCGGGCCGGCGCAAGCTGATGATGGTGTTCCTGGTGACGCAGATGTTCCCGGTCGCCATCCTGATCGTGCCGATCTACCAGATCATGGCCACGCTCGGGCTGATCAACACGCATGCGTCGCTGGTCATCGCGTACCTGACGATCGCGGTGCCGTTCTGCTCGTGGATGCTCAAGGGCTACTTCGACTCGATCCCGACGTCGCTGGACGAGGCCGCCTCGATCGACGGGTGCGGGCCGTTCCAGACGTTCTGGCGGGTCATCATGCCGCTGGCCCGGCCGGGCATCGCGGTGACCGCGTTCTACACGTTCCTGACCGCGTGGGGCGAGGTGGCGTACGCGTCGGCGTTCATCCAGACCGACGACAGGTTCACCCTCGCGTACGGCATGCAGCAGTTCGTGCCGCAGTTCAACGCCCAGTGGGAGTACCTGACCGCCGCCGCGGTGCTGGTCACGGTGCCCGCCGGGCTGGTCTTCCTGTACGCCCAGCGCCACCTGGTGTCCGGCCTGACCGCCGGCGGGACGAAGGGCTGAGGTGGGTACGCAGACGCGCGCGCGCCTGGCCGACATCGCCGCCCAGGCGCAGGTCAGCCAGGCGACGGTGTCCCGGGTCCTCAACGACCGGCCGGGCGCGTCGGCCAGCACCCGGCAGGCGGTGCTGACGGCGCTGGACGTGCTCGGCTACGAGCGGCCCGGCCACCTGCACCGCACCGGCGCGGGCCTGGTCGGGCTGATCCTGCCCGAGCTGGACAACCCGATCTTCCCGGCGTTCGCGCAGATCGCCGAGTCGACGCTGGCGCAGCAGGGCTACACGTCGATGCTGTGCACGCAGACCCCGGGCACGGTCAGCGAGGACGAGTACGTCGACATGATGCGCGAGCGTGACGTCGCCGGGATCGTGTTCATGTCCGGCATGCACGCCGCCGCCGACGGCGACCCGGCCCGATACCACCGGCTGACCACCGACGGTGTGCCGTTCGTGCTGGTCAACGGATTCCTGCCGGGGGTGGCGGCGCCGTTCGTGTCGTGTGACGAGCACGGCGCGGCGGAACTGGCGGTGGCGCACCTGGCCTCGCTCGGGCACCGGCGCATCGGCCTGGTGTGCGGGCCGCGCCGGTACACCCCGACGCGGCGCAAGGTCGCCGGCTATCAGGCGGCGATGGCGGGGCTGTACGACGGCGACCTGGAGGAGCTGATCGAGATCGCGCCGTTCGGGGTCGAGGGCGGTCACGGGGCCGCGCTGCGGCTGCTGGAGCGGGGTGTGACGGCGATGCTGTGCGGGTCGGACCTGATGGCGCTCGGCGCGATCCGGGCGGTGCGCGCCAACGGGCTGTCCGTGCCTGAGGACGTGTCGGTGGTCGGGTTCGACGACTCGCTGCTGATGGCGTACACCGACCCGCCGCTGACCACCCTGCGCCAGCCGGTGCGGGCGATGGCCCAGGCCGCGGTGCGCGCGCTGCTCGACGAGATCGGCGGGTACGCCGCCCCGCACAGCGAGTACATGTTCCGCCCGGAACTGGTGGTCCGCGGCTCGACGGCGGCGCTGCGCTGACAACGTTCTCCGTACCCCGCCTAGGATGGCTCTTATGACCTTGAGCAAACCGACTGTGGAGTTCCCCGGGGGCGAGGCCCCGACCGACCTGGTGATCACCGACCTGATCGTCGGCACCGGCGACGAGGCCGTGCCCGGCCGCCAGGTCGTCGTGCACTACGTGGGCGTGACCTTCGACGGCGGCGAGGAGTTCGACGCCTCCTGGAACCGCGGCTCCCCGTTCACGTTCCCGCTCGGCGGCGGGCGCGTCATCCAGGGCTGGGACCTGGGCGTGGCCGGCATGAAGGTGGGCGGCCGCCGCCAGCTGATCATTCCGGCGAAGCTCGCCTACGGCAACCGCGGCGCCGGCGGCGTCATCAAGCCCGGCGACACCCTGGTCTTCGTCGTCGACCTCCTCGAGGTCCGCTGACCCACTCCCCCGGCGATCTTGCGCGAACGGTGGGGACGACACGCTCGTTCCGGGCGTATCGCCAACAGTTCGCGCAAGATCGTCGGGATCATGGCGGGGGCGCGGCGGGGGATCTTGCGGGTTAGACTCGCGCGGTGCCGTTGCTGACCGTTGCCGATCCGCTGCCGTGGGTTCCCAGGCGTGTGCTGGTCGCGGGCACGTCGGGGGCCGGTAAGACCACGCTGTGCGCGGCGATCGCCGCGGCGCTGGGGCTGCCCCGGGTCGAGCTGGATGCGCTGCACCACGGGCCGGACTGGGTGCCCCGGCCGAGTTTCGCCGCCGAGGTCGCCGCGTTCACGCAACAGCCGCGCTGGGTGACCGAGTGGCAGTACAGCGACAAGCTCGGCGACCTGCTGTCCGGCAGCGCCGACACGGTCGTCTGGCTGGACCATCCGCGCCCGCTGATCATGTGGCAGGTCACCCGGCGCACGGTACGCCGCAGGTGGCGGCGCGAGGAGTTGTGGAACGGCAACACCGAGGGTCCGTTGCACACCCTGTTCACCGATCCCGAGCACGTGATCCGCTGGGCGTGGCGTACCCACCGCAAGCCCGGCCTGCGGGTGGCGGCGGTGCTGGAGCAGCGTGGCGAGCACGTCGCCGTGGTCCGCCTGCGCGGGCGGGCCCAGGTGCGGCGGTGGCTGCGCCGGCTGGACGAGGGCACCCTGCTCGGGTGAACCCGCGCCCCGGCGGACCTGCGGCGTTCCGGGACGCCGCGGCCCGGTAGCGGCCCTCATATGAGGTCAAAGCGCCTAAACTCGGCGTATGGAGCTCTCGCTGGCCGAACAGCTGGTCCTGCTCAGTTATGACGACGCGACCGGCAGGCCGCTGGTGCCCATCAACCACCTCGACTGCGGCATCGAGGGCGCGGTCCTGCTCAGCCTGGCCAACGCCGGCCGGATCGCGATCCACCACGGGCACGTGCAGGTCGCCGACCATACGCCCACCGGCGACCCGTCACAGGACGCCGCGCTCGTGGAGATCGGCGAGGACGTCAAGGGCCACGCGCCCGACTGGTGGATCTACCACCTGGCCTCCCCGCACCACCGCCAGCGGCTGCTGGACAACCTCGTCGACAAGGGCGTGCTGCGGCGCGAGGACCACCGGGTGATGGGTGTGTTCCACCGGCCGCGTTATCCCCTGGCCGACCAGGCGGTCAAGAAGGAGCTGGTGGACCGGGTCCGCAACGTGGTCAACCGGATCGCCGAGCCCGACCGCGACTCGGTCAGCCTGCTCGCGCTGAGCCACACCATGATGCTGGACCGGCACTACTTCCCCGAGGTCAATCACGACGACATGCGCCACCGCGTCATGGAGCTGGCCGAGGGCGAGTGGGCCGCGCCGGCCGTCGGCAAGGTCATCTACGCCATGAACATGGCCGTCATGGCCGCGATCACCGGCGGCATCGCGTCGTCGTCCACCGCCGCCGTCTCCGGCTGAGCTGCGCGTCCGGCGGTCAGCGCCGGTCGAGGCGGGTGCGGAAGAAGTCGCGGACGTCGGCGGCGAGCAGGTCCGGGACCTCCATCGCGGCGAAGTGGCCGCCGCGGTCGAACTCCGACCAGTGCCTGATGTCGTACAGCCGCTCGGCCAGCGGCCGTACCGACTGCGTGATGTCGTGGGCGAACACGGCCACGCCGACCGGCGCCCGGCACGGCAGGGCCTGGCCGCGGGCGGCGTCGTGGTGCAGCCGCGCCGCCGACGCCGCGGTGGCGGTCAGCCAGTACAGGGAGACGTCGGTGAGGATGCGCTCGTCGCTGACCGGTGAGCGGGGGTCGGTCCACTGCGCGAACCGCTCGGCGATCCAGACCAGCTGCCCGACCGGGGAGTCGGTCAGCGCGTAGCCGATGGTCTGCGGGGTGAGCGCCTGCAGCGCCTGGTACGGCGGGCGGTTGGCCATCAGGTGCCGGACCTTGTCGAGCCGGGCCTGGTCCGCCTCGGACAGGTCGAGGCGGGCGTCGGGGTCCGGGCGGGTCGGCAGGTAGTTGACGTGTACCCCGACGACCTGCTCGGGTGCGACCGCGCCCAGCGCCAGGGAGATGCCCGCGCCGAAGTCGCCGCCCTGGGCGCCGTAGCGCTGGTAGCCGAGACGGTTCATGAGTTCGGCCCAGGCTCGGGCGATCCGGGCGAGGTCCCAGCCGCGGTCCCGGGTCGGGCCGGAGAAGCCGTAGCCGGGGATGGACGGGATCACCAGGTGGAAGTCGCGGGACAGCGGCTCGATCACGTCCAGGAACTCCAGGAACGAGCCGGGCCAGCCGTGGGTGAGGATCAGCGCGAGCGCGTCCGGCTTGGCCGAGCGCACGTGTACGAAGTGGATGTTCTGGCCGTCGATCTCGGTGGTGTGGTGCGGGAGCTTGTTGAGTGCGGCCTCGTGGGCGCGCCAGTCGTAGCCGGTGCGCCAGTGTTCGGCCAGCTGCTGGAGTCGGGCGAGCGGGAAGCCGTAGTCCCATCCGGCGTCGGCGACCTCGTCGGGCCAGCGGGTGCGGGCGAGCCGGTCGGTCAGGTCGTCGAGGTCGGCCTGCGGGATGTCGATGCGGAACGGCTTGATCATGGTCGGGCTCCTGAGGTCGATCGTTGGTGCGCCTAACGTTAGGTGGCCAAACGACTTTTCGTTAGGGGTACCAACGATTTGTTAGGGTGATCACATGGACACCACCGAGCCCACCCGGCTGACCGGCCTGCCCAGCTGGCTGCTCACGCAGACCGCCGCCCACGCCGGACGCCTGGTCAGCGAAGGGCTGGCCGGTGTCGAGGCCCGCGGCTACCACTACCGGGTGCTGGCCACCCTCGACGAGTACGGCCCCGCCAGCCAGGCCGACCTCGGCCGGCGCAGCGGCATCCACCTGTCCGACCTGGTCGCCGCCATCAACGAGCTGGCCGCCCGGGGGTATGTGCAGCGCTCCCCCGACCCCGACGACCGGCGCCGCAACGTCGTCACCGTCACCGACGCCGGACGCCGGCAACTGGCCGCGCTCGACGAGCAGCTCGCCGCCGTACAGCAGCGGCTGCTCACACCGCTGGACGGCGAGGAGCGCGCACAACTGGCCGCGCTGCTGACCAAGCTGCTCGCGTACCACCGCCTGTCATCCTGATCACGATGCGCGCCGCCCCGCCGGCGGCCTACGGTACGACCGTGCATGGCATCCCCCGCAGCGACGAGGCCCTCGCCCGGACCTATCACGACTTCGCGGTCAACGAGGCCGCCGGCCGCTCCCCGGCCTACGAGCGGCTGTGCCGCGCGGTGTCCGCCGACGCCGAGGTGCTCGCCCTGCTCGGCACGCTGCCGCTGGCCAAACGCCAGCCCAACCTGCTGCTCGGCGCGGTCCGCCTGCTCGGCGGCCCCGTCGATGACTACCCGGCCTTCCGGGGCTGGCTGCTCGAGCACTGGCCCGCGGCACGCGAGCAGATGCTCGCCCGGAGCACGCAGACCAACGAGGCCGCGCGGTGCGCGCTGCTGCTGCCCGTGCTCGCCGCGCTGCCGCAGCCGCTCGCGCTGCTGGAGGTCGGCGCGTCGGCGGGACTGTGCCTGTACCCGGACCGCTTCCGGTACCGCTACGGCGACCGCGACCCGATCGGCCCCGCCGGCGGGCCGCTGCTCGCATGCACCGTCGACGGCCCGACACCGGTCCCGGACCGGCTGCCGCACGTCGTCTGGCGCGCCGGCATCGACCTGAACCCGCTCGACGTCACCGACCCCGCCGACGTGCGCTGGCTGGAAAGCCTGATCTGGCCCGAGCACCACGACCGGCGCGAGCGCCTGACCGCCGCCGCGGCGATCGCCGCCGCCGACCCGCCGCTGCTGGTACGCGGCGACCTCAACGAGGCCCTGCCGCGACTCGCCGAGCAGGCCCCCGCCGCAGCGACCCTGGTCGTGTTCCACACCGCGGTGCTCGCCTACCTCGACGCGGCGGGCGTGGACCGGTTCACCGGACAGCTGACCGAGCTGACCCGGCGCAGGCCCGGCACGGTGTGGCTGAGCAACGAGGCGCCCCGGGTCGTCCCGCAGGTCGCCGACCGGCTGCCCCGCCCGGCCCCGCCCGGCCGGTTCGTCCTGGCCGTCGACGGCCGGCCGGTCGCCTTCACCATGCCGCACGGTCAGGGCGTCGACTGGCTCTGACGTCCACGCGCGGGCCGTCGGACCATACCGTCCAATCCCCAGATGACCAGCGGCCGTGCGGGTTCTACAGTGTTGCGGTCGAAGGGACAGCGATGGCGCAGCAGAACGGCCGGTCGGCCACCGGGCAGGCCGCGGACAACACGCCGCTCGACGTCGCGGCCAGCTCGGTCGCCGGGCTGGGCCTGCTGGTCGGAGCGCTGGGCGCGGCCGGGCTGGTGCTCGTGCTGTGCACCAACTCGCTGGCCGGCGTCGGCCTGACCATGGTCAACATCGCGGTCCCGGCGATCGCGTTCGGGTACGCGCTGCTCGGCGCCGCCCCGCGCGGGTCGGCCCGGCCGCGCCGGATCGCCGCGATCACCCTGGCCGTGGTCATCGCGGCCGGAGCGACCGGGTTGAGCTGGGGCCTGTCCGGGGTGGCGATGCGCCAGTTCGCGCCCGCCGACCACATCGGCCGGTACGGCGAGCGGGCCCAGGTCGCCGTCATGGACGCCGACTGCCGCCACGGGACCATCTGGCGGCGCGGGCCCCGGGCCGACTTCTACTGCGAAGGGGCGACCTGGCGGGCCGCCGGGCGCGACGAACGCGGCCGGCTCACGCTGTTCTACCAGGAGCTGGAGCCGCGCTCGCAGAGCCGGCTGATCGACGCGTACGTGCTGGGCAACGAGGGTTACAGCGTGGAACGGGTCGGCGAGGTCGAGTCGTGGGCGTGGTGGGCCGGGCGGCCGCTGTGGCTGCTGCTGGGCCTGCCGGTGCTGGCGTTGGGTGTGCTGTCGCGCCGCAACCTGATGTCGCCGCGGCCCTGACCCGGGCGGGTCCCGTTTGACCGGCGCGCTACCGTGCGGGTCGTGACCCGACCCGTCTCCGCCCCGTACCGTGTCACGGCCACCGTCGTGGCGCTGCTCGGGCTGTCCGCCGCCGCGCCGTTCCTGTACCGGACCGGGCCCGTCGGGTACGCCGCGCTGCTGGTGCCCCTCGGGCTGCTGCTCGCGCTGGCCTGGCTGATCCGGCTCGGGCAGTGGATGCTCGCCGCCGGCGCGCCGCCGTGGCCGGCCCGGCTGACCCTGCACCTGGCGCAGAGCCCGCAGGCCCAGCAGCGCGGCCGGGCCGTCCGGGTCGCCGACGCGGTCGGCCGAACGTCCGACTTCGACGCCACCCCGGCCGGGTACGCCGTGTGGGCGGTGCTGCAGCGCGGCAGCGCCCCGCTGCTGAACCAGCGGGTCGTGTGGGAGCGGTGGCTGCGGGAGCTGACCGGGGAGCAGCGGGTGCTGGTACGCCGCCGCGCCGGCGTCGCCGTGCTCGACGTGGAGGGCCGCGGGCGGATCTGGCCGTCGAGCTTCACGCTGCGCCGCCGCCCGTGGGGGGTGGCGTTGACGCCGCTGGGCGGCACGTCGGCGGGCAACGACCTGTCGTGGTGGCGGCTGCTCACGGTCGTGGTGCTGGTGGTGGCGCTGCTCGCGGGCCCGGCGGTCGGGCGTGGGGATCACCTGGACGCGGTGTGGGCGGCGGTGTACGTCGTCGTGCTGGCGTTCGGGGTCGGGCAGTGGTTCGGGGTGATGCCGCCGGGGCGGCAGAGCGGGCAGAAGTCCGCCGGCAGCGCCCGGATCCCGGGGCCGCGCGCCGAGCCCGCCAAACCTCACCGCGGCGGCCGCTTCACGGGCACGTCGAAGACCCGCAAGCGTTAAGAAGGGCACCTTCTACATCGCATGGCGATGTGAAGGTGCCCTTCCTTCCCTACCCCCACGGAGGGTTTGTGGCGATGGTGGTCAGGTGGTGGTGTTGCGGCGGCGGCGGCGTACGGGGCGGCCGCCTTCGTCGGCGATGAAGGTGCGGGTCAGGGCCATCGCGATGATGATGCCGATGACCGCGCAGACCACCTGGACCAGCAGCTCGGACCAGCTCCAGGTGAAGTGCCAGCCGGCCCAGTTCCAGTCCAGCCGGGCCGGCCACATGCTCTCCCAGCCCATCTGCCGCGACACCCAGGTGCCCAGCAGCGCGGCCAGTATTCCCACCACGAAGGTGGCGATCACTCCGATGTTCTGGCGGCCGGGGAGAACCAGCCGGCCGAGGGTGCCGATCACGATTCCGATGAGGATTGCGCTCAGGATTCCGGTCGCCGTCATGGCGCGGGTCTACCCGCTGCCGCACGGTTTAATCCTCGCCGCGATACCGGTTCCGGGACCGGCCCGGACCGTCGGGGCGCGACGGTCAGGACCAGGGCTTCTCTAGCTGGATGGTGGTGACCGAGCTGACGATCGCGGTGTAGCGCTCGGGATGGTCGGTGAGGATGTACGCGTCGGTGCGCACCGCGAGCATGGTCAGGTCGGAGTCGGCGAGTTCGTGCAGGCGGTCGTGGCCGGGGCGGGTGAGGTCCATGAACCGGCCGAGGCTGGGCCAGTCGGCGGTGGACTCGACCACCACGCAGTTGTCGTTGGTGCGCAGCACGTCGAGCAGGCGGGCGTCGGCGCCGCGGGCGAGGGCCTCGGCCAGGGACGCGGTGGTGACGGCGAACAGCTCGCCCTGCTCGTCGAACTCGCCGATGAGCTCGCCGACGGTCTCGTGGGCCCCGAACGCGCAGATCGCGGAGGGGTCGAGGATGAGGCGGATCGGCGGGATCTCGGTCTGGTGGTCGGGTTCGGTCATGCCGCCCAGCCCATGCGGCGGCGCAGCTCGTCACGCTCGGCGCTGCCGTGCTCGGCGCGCTGTGCGGCGGCGTCGAGCTGTTCGCGGGCCCACAGGCGGGCGCGGCGGCGGCGGTCGTCGGTCAGCGGCACGCCGTGGTGGCGCTGGTAGGCCTCGGCCTCCGCGTCCTGGGCGATCTTGCGCCGGACCAGGCGGTTCACTTCGGCGGAGGCGTTCTCGTGCGTTTTGAGGTACGCGACGACGTCGTCGGCGAGGTAGAAGCTCTTGGTCTCACCCATGTCCAATAGACTACTGCGCTTTTTCTGATAGGGCCATCGGGTTGATAAAGCGTTCGCCCGGGCGGGTGCTGGGCGGCTACAACATACGGCGTGATCGTGAAGTATCCGCGTACGCCGCATCTGGCCGGATCGCGCCTGCAGCCCGGCGACGAGGACCTGGCCCAGGTGCCGTTCGCGCGTATCCGCGGCCGGCACGTGGTCGCCGAGGAGAAGCTCGACGGCGCGAACGCCGGGATCAGCTTCACCGCCGACGGGGTGCTGCGGCTGCAGTCGCGCGGGCACCACCTGTCCGGCGGGCCGCGCGAGCGGCAGTTCGCGGTGCTCAAGTCGTGGGCGGCGACGATCGCGCCGCTGCTGTGGGAGCGGCTGGGCGACCGGTACGTCTGCTACGGGGAGTGGATGTACGCCAAGCACACGGTCTTCTACGACGCGCTGCCGCACTACTTCTGCGAGTTCGACGTGCTGGACACGGCGACGGGCGAGTTCCTGGACACGCCGCGGCGGCGGGAGCTGCTGGACGGGCTGCCGGTGCGCAGCGTGCCGGTGCTGGCGGCGGGGCCGTTCGACCGGCTGGAGCAGCTGACGGGGCTGGTGGGGCCGTCGGTGTGCCGTACGCCCGGCTGGCGTGACGGTCTGGCGGCCGCGGCGGTGGAGGCCGGGGTCGATGCGGCGCGGGCGGCGGCCGAGAGCGACCGGGCCGACGAGATGGAGGGGCTGTACCTCAAGGTCGAGGAGGGCGGCCGGGTCGTGGAGCGCTACAAGTGGGTGCGGGCCAGTTTCCTGACCGCGGTGCTGGACTCCGGCTCGCACTGGGCGGACCGGCCGATCGTGGCCAACCGGCTGGCCGACCCGGAGGTGCTGTATGCGGGCCTTTGAACGGTTGTGCCCGGCCGGGCCGGGCTGGGTGCTGGACTGGGCGGCCGTCGAGCGGGAGTTCGACTGGGTGCGGCGGCTGGCCGGGGTGCCTCAGGATCCGCTGCATCACGCCGAGGGTGATGTGCTGACCCATACCCGGATGGCGGCCGAGGCGCTGGTGGCGCTGCCGCAGTGGCGGGACCGGCCGCGTGATGAGCAGGTGCGGCTGTTCGCGGCGGTGCTGCTGCACGACGTGGCCAAGCCGGACTGCACCCGGCACGAGGACGGGCGGGTGACCGC
Source organism: Catellatospora coxensis (assembly GCF_016862635.1). Taxonomy (GTDB): domain Bacteria; phylum Actinomycetota; class Actinomycetes; order Mycobacteriales; family Micromonosporaceae; genus Catellatospora; species Catellatospora coxensis. The sequence continues at coordinate 15,147 of NZ_BONI01000027.1, forward strand.
GCACGGGCATTCCCGGCGCGGTGAGCTGATCGCGCGGCGGGTGCTGTGGGAGGCGGGCGCGCCGATCGAGTGGCGTGAGCACGTGGCGGCACTGGTGCGTCACCACCAGGTGCCGTTCTGGGCGCTGGAGCGGCCGGATCTGGAACAGATCGCGCTGCGGGTGTCGCTGGTCGCGCGCAACGACGACCTGGCGCTGCTGGCCACCGCGGACATCCTGGGCCGGGTCTGCGCGGACGCGGACACGGTGCTGGAGAACATCGGCCTGTTCCGGGAGTACTGCGCGGATCTGGGGGTGCTGGACCGGCCGTGGGAGTTCGCCTCCGACCATGCACGGTTCGTGTACTTCCGTACGCCGGGCCGTGATCCACGGTATGCGGCGTTCGACGACACGCGGCTGACGGTGACGGTGCTGTCAGGGCTGCCGGGGGTCGGCAAGGACACCTGGCTGGCGGCGAACCGGCCGGAGCTGCCGGTGGTGAGCCTGGACGAGATCCGGGCGCGGACGGGCGTGGACCCGGCCGGTGACCAGCGGGCGGTCGCGGCGGAGGCGCACGAGCTGGCGCGCGGGCATCTGCGGGCGGGGCGCTCGTTCGCGTGGAACGCGACGAACGTGTCGCGTCAGCTGCGGGAGCTGTGCATCGGGCTGGCGGCGGCGTACCGGGCGCGGGTGGAGGTGGTGGCGCTGGAGGCGCCGGGTGCGGTGCTGCGGGCACGCAACGCGGCCAGGGCGGCGCCGGTGCCCGATGCGGTGATCGATAGGCTGATCGGCAGGTGGGAGACGCCGGACGTGACGGAGTCGCACACCCTACACCGGTGGGACACGAATGATCGTGTACTTCACGTGATCCCGCGGTCACGGGTGGCCTAGAGTAGGCGAGTGATCGAATCGCAGAGCGTCACTGACGCACTACGCATAGCAGCCGAAAGACGTCAAACCTGCGGTTTCTTCTTCGACTTCGACGGCACCCTCTCCGAGATCCGCGACGACCCGGCCGGGGTCGAACCGGTGCCCGGCGTCGTGGCGGCCGTGGCCGAGATCGCCGAACACATCCGCACCGTCGCGGTCGTGTCGGGCCGGCCCGTCGACTTCCTTCGCAAGCACTTCGGCGGCCTGCCGGTGCGCCTGTACGGCCTGTACGGCATGGAGTCCCTCGACCCCGACGGCACCCTGTGGACCGACCCCGAGGTCGTGCCGTGGATCTCCGCGGTCGCCGACGTCGCCAAACGCGCCGTCACCGAACTCGACCCCGACATCCTGGTCGAGGACAAGCGGCTGTCGGTCGCGCTGCACTACCGCACCGCCCCGCACCTGCGGGCCCAGGTCGAACGCTGGGGCGGCGACCGGGCCTCCGAGTACGGCCTGTCGCCGCTGCCAGGCCGTATGGTCCTCGAACTCAAACCGCCGATCCGCCGGGACAAGGGCGGCGTCATCCGCGCCGCCACCGGTGACCTGAGGTGCGTCTGGTACTTCGGCGACGACCTGGGCGACCTGCCCGCCCTGACCGCGCTCGCCGACCGCGCCAAGGCCGACCGCGGCTTCGAGGTGTTCCGGGTCGGGGTGTCCAACCCCGAGACCGGCGACCAGGTCGCCGCCATGATGGACGTCATCGTCGGCTCGCCGCGCGACCTGGTGCCGCTGCTGCGCCAGGCCGGGCAGGCCTTCACCCCCTCGCACACGTGATCGAACTCCGGCGGCAGCAGGATTGAGCCGGCCGCCGCCGGGGTAAGCGCTGATCATGCCGGAATCAGTCATGGTGTTCTCACCGTCCCCGCAGCTCACCGTCACCATCGAGCAGGTCGGCGACGAAGAGGAGATCCACCTGCATGCCGGCGGCCAGGGTGTGTGGGTCGCCCGCATGATCAAATCCTTGGGCGTACGGGTCGTGCTGTGCTCGGCGTTCGGCGACGAGACCGGCCGGGTCGTGCGCAACCTGATCCTCGACGAGGGCCTGGAGGTCGGCGCGATCGACGTCGCCGCCCGCAACGGCGCCTACGTGCACGACCGCCGCGACGGCACCCGCAACGAGATCGCCCAGGCCCCCGGGCAGCCGCTGAGCCGCCACGACCAGGACGAGCTCTACAACGTCGCACTCGCCGAAGGGCTGCGCGCCGAGGTCGCGATGCTCGCCGGGGTCGCCGACCCGCAGGTGCTGCCACCCGACGTGTACCGGCGGCTGGCCGGTGACCTGCGCCGCAACGGCACCAAGGTCGTCGCGGACCTGTCCGGCGACTACCTGACCGCCGTGCTGGAAGGCGGCGTCGACGTGCTCAAGGTGTCGCACGAGGAGGTGCTGCGCGACGGCCGGGCCACCGAGGAGACCATCCCGGGCCTGGTCGCGGCCATGCACCGGCTGCGTGAGGAGGGCGCGGGCGCGGTCGTGCTCAGCCGCGCCGAGCACCCCGCGCTGGTGCTCATCGACGACGAGGTGCTCCAGGTCGAACTGCCCCGCCTGGAGCCCGCCGACCACCGCGGCGCGGGCGACTCGATGACCGCCGGCGTCGCCGCGATGCTGGCCCGCGGCCGCGAACTCGAAGAGGCCGTCCGCACCGGCGCGGCCGCCGGGGCGCTCAACGTGACCCGCCACGGCCTGGGCACCGGCCGCGCCGACGTGATCGCCCAGTTCACCACCCGGGTCGCGCTGACCCCGCTGCCCGGCGCGAGCGCCGCCGCGCCCCCGCCGGCCGAACAGCGCGGCGGGCACACCTCCCCGGAGCAGCTCGCGGAGAAGGTGAAGCGCTCGTGACCCGCTCCCCCGCACCGACGAAAGGAAGCCCGATGACCCGGGTCCTGATCACCAACGACGACGGTATCGAAGCACCCGGCCTGCACCGGCTCGCGTTCGCCGCGGCCGCCGCCGGGTTCGACGTGGTGGTGGCGGCCCCGGCCCGCGACTCCAGCGGCGCCAGCGCCGCGATCAGCGCCGTCGCCCAGGACGGGCGCATCGTCGTCGAGGAGCGCAAGCTGCCGGACCTGGACGGGGTGCCCGCGTACGCGGTCACCGGCACCCCGGCGCTGGCCGCGCTGATCGCCACCCGGGGCGCGTTCGGGGACCCGCCCGACGTGGTGCTGTCCGGCGTCAACCGGGGCGCGAACGCCGGCCCCGCGGTGCTGCACTCGGGCACCGTCGGCGCGGCGCTGACCGGGGCCACCTACGGCTGCCACGGCCTGGCCGTGTCCCTGGACCTCGCCGACGGCGACCTGACCGACGACGACCGGCACTGGGACACCGCCGCGGGGTACGCGGTCGCGCTGCTGCGGCTGCTCGACGGGCTGCCGAAGGAGACCGTGCTCAACCTGAACGTGCCCGACCTGCCCGCCGAGCAGGTCCGGGGGCTGTGCCGGGCCCGGTTCGGCCGGTTCGGCCAGGTGCAGATGCGCATCGCCGAGCGCGGCAGCGGTTTCGTGCGCACCGCCCTCGAAGACACCGGAGCGCGCCTGGAGCCGGGCACCGACATGGCGCTACTGGCCGACGGTTACGCCACGGTGACGCCGCTGCAGCCGCTCGGCGAGGCCGCCGTCGACCTGCCCGACCTGGCGGGCCTGCTCACCGCCGTGTGAGCTACGCCGACGAGCCCAGCGCGGAGATCAGGGCGACGCCGCCGCAGCACAGCAGGAACAGCGCGGGGAAGAACACCAGCATGATGAGGTAGTTCGACCACATGCCGAACGTGGTGACGTCGGCGCCCTGGCCGTCGAAGACCCGGTTGCGCCAGCCGCCAAAGCGGAACGCGAGCTGGTGTCCCGCGCCGGGGTGCACGGTCAGCGCTGTCTTGATCATGGGCATGCCGAACGGGTCGGTCACCTTGACCTCGTGCGGCCCGGCCGGCACGAGGACGTAGTACGTGCCCTCGCCACCGAACGGCACCTGCCGCCCGTCGATCTTCAGCTTGGACGTGGACGCCGCGGACACGATGTACGGGCCGCGATTGAAGCTCACGATGAGCACGCCGTGGCCCTCCGGCACGGGCACGGGCATCGGGTACGCGGTGTAGGGGATGAGCGAACCGGGTGGCAAGGGGTGCGACATGCGGCCGATCATGCCAGAACCCCGCGACGCTCGCGACGGTCCACAAACGACCGGACTGGCGACGGTTGCAGTCTCCCGGAAAGTGCTTGAAACACGCACCTCCGGCGTGCAGGTTCCCTGAAACTGCACGCCCGACGACGGGTCCGGCGTCAGTGGGCGGGGTTGCGGGTGTGGGGTTTGCGGCCCAGTTGGCGCCAGCCGGTCTCGGCGACGTCGACGCCGTAGTGCTTGGCGGCGGCGAGCAGGTTGGCGAACGCGAGGTCGCGGTCGTCGTCGTCGACGTCCTTGACCTGGTCGAAGCGGGCCAGGGCGTTGCGTACGTGGTCGGCGTCGGTCAGCGGCAGTTTGCGGCTTTCCGGGAACGCGAAAACCGACTCGGGCAGGCGGTTCTTGTCGGCGGTGCTCAGCTCGCCTTCGACCTCGTACGCACGCCACGTGGTTTTGGTCTTGGTTGTCATGGTTTGGGGTTACCCGGCCCGCGGCGGGGCCCAAACCTGGTCACATCATCAGCTGGTCGATGGTGATGGGCAGGTCGCGCAGGCGGCGGCCGGTGGCGTGGTGCACGGCGTTGCCGATCGCGGCGGCAACCCCGACCAGGCCGATCTCGCCGATGCCCTTGGTGCCGGCCGGAGTGTACCGGTCGGGTTCGCCGACGAACACGACCTCGACGTCGGGCACGTCGGCGTTGACGGCCACCAGGTAGTCGCCGAAGGTGCCGTTGGCGACCCGGCCGGTGCCGGGGTCGGTCAGGGTGTCCTCGAACAGGGCCTGGCCGATGCCGCCGACGGTCGCGCCGATGATCTGGCTGCGGGCCAGCTTCTGGTTGAGGATGCGCCCGCCGTCGGTGACGCTGACGACGCGGCGTACCCGCAGCCGGCCGATCATCGGGTCGATGGCGACCTCGACGAACCGGGCCCCGTACGCGCCCGCCTGGGCCATGGCGGCGGCCTCCGGGTCCGGCGGTCGCACGCGGCCGTCACCCGAGGCCTCGACCAGGTTCTGCCCGGCGAGCAGGTCCGCGATCGGCACCCGGACGGACGGGTCGTCGCGGCGGCACAGCGCGCCGTCGCGGCACATCACGTCCTCGGGGCGTTGCCCGTGCAGCGGCGAGTCCGGGCCGGCCAGGTCGAGCAGCGCGCCCTGCAGGTGCGCCACGGCGTCGATGACGGCGTTGGACACCGAGGACGCCAGGCCGGAGCCGCCGGACTGGGCCGAGGCGGGCAGGTCGCTGTCGCCGAGCTGGAAGTCGACCTGCTGCGGGTGCAGGCCCAGCAGGTCCGCGGCGAGCTGCGTGATGACGGTGTACGTGCCGGTGCCGAGGTCGGTGGCCGCGGACCGCACGGCGGCGGTGCCGTCGGCGTACACGGTGACGCGGGCCTGGGACATCGGCAGGTAGGCGAAAAACCCGGCGGCGGCCATGCCCCAGCCGATGAGCAGGTCGCCCTCGCGCATCGACGAGGGCCGCGGGTCGCGCCGGGACCAGCCGAAAAGTTCCGCGCCGACCTTGCAGCACTCGACCACGGCGTTGGACGACCACGGCTTGCCGTCGGCCGGGTCGACGGCGGTGGCGAAGTTGCGCAGCCGCAGTTCGAGCGGGTCCATGCCGAGTTCGTGGGCGAGCTCGTCCATGGCGGTCTCGACGGCCCAGTTGCCCTCGGCCTCGCCGGGCGCGCGCATCGAGGTCGGGTAGCGGCGGTTGAGCCGTACGGTGCGCTCGACGGTGGCGACGTTCGGGCACGTGTACAGGTGCGGGGTGCCGCTGGTGATCAGCCCGACGGCCAGGAAGTCGATCGACGACAGCGACGTGGCCCGGTGCTCGATCATGGTGAGCGTGCCGTCGCGGGCCGCGCCGAGGCGCACCTGCTGCTCGGTGTCGGGGCGGTGCCCGACGAGCCGGAACATCTGCGGCCGGGTCAGCATGACCTTCACGGGGCGGCCGAGTTCCCGGGCGGCTCCGGCGGCGAGCAGCTTGTAGGGCCACTGGTTGAGCCCGGCGCCGAAGCCGCCGCCGAGGTAGGGCACGCGTACGCGGACCCCCGATTCGGGCACGCCGAACATGACGGCCAGGGTCTTGCGCAGCGCGATGGTGCCCTGGGTGGTGTCGTGGATCTCCAGGTGGTCGCCGTCCCAGGCGGCGACGCAGCCCATCAGCCCGAGCGGGTTGTTGGTGTTCTCCGGGGTGCGGTAGGTCGCGCCGACGCGCACGTCGGCGGCGGCCCACCCGGCCTCGGTGTCGCCGCGCGAGGTGTCCGGTGACAGCGGCAGCGTCTCGAGCCTGCCGTCGGCGGGGTCGAGCAGCGGCGTCTCGGCCGCATAGGTGACCTCGATGAGGCGGGCGGCCTCGGTGGCCTCCTGCACGGTGTCCGCGACGACGAGGGCGACCTCCTGGCCGTGGAAGGTGATCCGGTTGTCCTGCATCGGCGTGGTCGGGGCCTCGCCGAACAGGACGTCCGGCGAGTGGTTCAGGCGCGGGAAGTTCTCGTGCGTGAACACGGCCCGTACGCCGGGCAGGGTCAGCAGGGCACTGGTGTCGATCTTCGTGATGGTGCCGGCGGCGACGGTCGAGGTGACCACGACGGCGTGCAGCATGCCGGGCAGGGTGACGTCGCTGGCGTACGGGGCGGTGCCGGTGACCTTGTGCGGGCCGTCGACGCGGTCGATGCCCTTGCCGACCCAGGTGCCGAGTTCGGGTTTGGTGGCGGTCATCGCGGTGCCTCCGTCATGGTGAGCAGCTGCCGGGACAGGGTGCGGACCGCGAGGTCGACCTTGAACGCGGTGCCGGGCACGGTGAACGCCGACGCCATGGTGGCCCGGCCGGCCTGTTCGAAGCGCACCGGGTCGACGTGGGTGCCGCGCAGCATGTCCTCGGCCTCGCGGGCCCGCCACGGCACCGAGCCGACGCCGCCGAGCGCGATGCGGATGTCGGCGATCATGTCGCCGTCCATCTGCAGCGCGACCGCGGCCGAGGTCAGCGCGAACTCGTAGGAGGCCCGGTCGCGGACCTTCAGGTAGCCCGAGCGCCAGCCGGCCGGCAGCAGCGGGATGTCGATCTCGGTGATCAGGTCGCCGTGGCCGAGCACGTTCTCGATGGAGGGGCCCTCGTCGGCGCGTACCCAGAACTCGGTCAGCGGGATGCGCCGCTGCCCGGACGGCCCGTCGACCAGCACCGACGCCTCGACGGCGATCAGCGGCACGGCGACGTCGGAGGCGTGCAGGGCGATGCAGCGCTCGTCGACGCCGAGCACGGCGTGCATGCGGGCGACGTTGTCGACGGCCGCGCAGCCGGAGTCGGGGCTGCGCCGGTTGCACGCCGACACGCTCGGGTCGCGGAAGTAGCGGCAGCGGGTGCGCTGCAGCAGGTTGCCGCCGATGGTGGCCATGTTGCGCAGCTGCACCGACGCGCCGTGCAGCAGCGCCTCGCGCACGAACGCCAGCCGCTGGGCGACCACGGGTTCGGCGGCCAGCTGCTCCATGGTGGTGAGCGCGCCGACCTTGAGCTGCTGGCTCTCCACGAGGATGCCGCGCAGCGGCAGGCGGGTGATGTCGACCAGCCGGTCGGGCGTCCACACGCCGTCCTTCATCAGGTCGAGCTGGGTGGTGCCGCCGGCCAGGAACGCGGCCTGCGGGTCGGCGGCCACCGCGGCGACGGCCTCGCCGACGGCGGTGGGACGGTCGTAGACGAAGGCCCGCATCACGCACCTGCCCCGTCGGCGATCTCGCGTACGGCGGCGACGATGTTGCCGTACGCGCCGCAGCGGCACAGGTTGCCCGACATGTACTCGCGGATCTCGGCGTCGCTGCCGGCGCGGCCCTCACGCAGCAGGCACACCGCCGACATCAGCTGCCCGGAGGTGCAGAAGCCGCACTGGAACGCGTCGTGGCGCAGGAACGCCTCCTGCATCGGGTGCAAGCCCGACTCGCCGGCCAGCCCCTCGACGGTGGTGATCTGCCGGCCGTCGGCCTGCGCGGCGAGCATCAGGCACGACAGCACCCGCGCGCCGTCGACGTGGACCGTGCACGCGCCGCAGGCGCCCTGGTCGCAGCCGCGTTTGGTGCCGGTGAGCCCGGCGCTGTCGCGCAGCGCCTCCAGCAGGGTGGTGCGGGTGTCGACGCGCCACTGCGCCGGTGCGCCGTTGACGACGGTGAACACGTCGACGGTGTACTGATCCTGCGTCGATGGGGCACGTGTGCCGCTTCGGGTGGTTTTCACGGGACGCCTCCGGCCGCCGCCCGGTCGCCGCAGGGCCCTGCCGCGCCGACGACCGGCATGGAGTGGACACCTCAGGATGCCATCGATCGCCGCTGCTCAACGCCGGTTCGGCACATCCCGTACAGGGGAGGTGAGCACGGCCGCGGGGTGGCGACACGCCGCCGGACACGTCCGCACGTTCATGGTCGACCCGATCGGGGGGTGGGTGAAACGGTGTAAAGGGTGGTGTAGGGGGCATGGGGGCTTAGGGTGTTGATGGATCACCCCCGACCGTGTGGATCGAGTACGGGAGGGAACGTATGGGAGACAAGCAGTTCTTTCGCAAGGTCGCCGAGCTGTCGGGGTTGACCGTGGAGGAGGCGGCCGACACGACGCGGGCGACGCTGGAGTGCCTGGCGGCGCGGCTGAGCAACGGAGAGAACCGGCACCTGGCGGCGCACCTGCACGAGGGGCTGCGGGACTCGCTGCCGCCCAACGGGCGCATCAAGTGCTTCGACCTGCCGGAGCTGCTGCGCCGGGTCCAGGAACGCACCGGGCTCAACGAGCGCGACACCGACGCCGGGGTGCGCGGGGTGTTCACGGCCCTGCGTGAGGACCTCGGGGACGAGACGTTCGACCACGTCATGCAGCAGCTGCCCAACGATTTCCGGACCATGGCCCGCACCCGGGTCCGCGCCGCGGCCTAACGCTCGCGGTAGGCCACCAGGCTGGTGCGGTCGGCGGACCCGGCGCTCTCCGACCGCACCAGCCCCACGCCGGGGGCGAAGAAGCGCAGCAGCCGCACGTCGCGTAGCAGGGGCGAGGTCTGCTCGATCGCCACGACGTCGCGGTAGCCGCCCGCGGGCACGCTGACCTGCTCGTGCACGGCCAGCACCCGGGCGGAGTCCTCGGCCCGGCCGCGGCTGTACCCGATCCGCCAGCGCTGACCGGGCACCGGCCGGGCCGACATCGCGATGCCGGGCTGCGCGCCGCCGACCCCGGCCTGCCAGCCGTCGGAGCCGGTGAGCGTGCCGTCGACGTAGTCGCGGGCGGATTCGCCCAGCAGCCACACGTTGCCCGCGCTGTCCTGGGCGTACCAGCTGGTCCGGTCGCTCAGGACGCCGCCGCCGGCGTCGGTGGTCAGCGCCCGCTGCGCCACCGTGGCGATGCCCGCGACGGCGGGTCCGGGGGCGACGGTGACCTCGGTGCGGATGTCGCCGTCCGGGCCCGTGGCGAGGTAGTTCCACCGGGCTCCGGCGGGCAGCGGCAGATACGGATTGTCGACGGCGGAGCTGAAGTCGGCGGGGTCGAGCCGCACGGGCTGGGCGCCCTGCGGCAGCGGCGACGGGGCCGGGGTCGGCGCGGGCGTGGGCACGGCCGACGGGCGCGCGGCGGCCGGGCCGAGCAGCAGGCTCGCGGTCAGGGCCAGCGCGAGGGTGAGCGGCTGCAGGTGGACCACGCGTCCATGCTCGCAACGTCCCCGCACCGGAAATGTGCGTTTGGCGGTAACCGCCCGATTGAATCCCGATATTGGAAAGATGAGCGGCGTGAGCGAGCGCAGCACCCACGTGGTCGTCATCGGCGGCGGATTCGCCGGAGTCGCGTGCGCCAGGACCCTGACGGGCCAGCCCGACATTCGCGTGACGCTGCTGGACCGCAACGGCTACCACCAGTTCCAGCCGCTGCTCTACCAGGTCGCGACCGCCGAACTCGACCCCGCCGACGTGTCCTACGACCTCGAGCAGATGTTCGCCGAGCACGACAACGTGCAGGTCCGCACCGCCGACGTCGTCGCGATCGACCCGCAGACCCACACCGTGTCGCTGGCCGACGGCGACACCGTCACCGGCGACGTGCTCGTGCTCGCCGCGGGCGCCCAGGCCAACTTCTTCGACGTGCCCGGCGCCGCCCAGCACACGTTCCCGCTGTACACCCTCGACGACGCGCTCAAGCTCCGCGAACGGCTGCGGGCCGTGTACACCGAGGCCGCCGCCGAAGGCCCGGCCGGCGCGGGGGAGATCACGTTCGTCGTCGTCGGCGGCGGCCCGACCGGTGTGGAGACCGCCGGCGCGCTGGCCGAGCTCGTCGGCACGATCCTGCCCCGCCAGTTCGAGAAGCTCGCGCTGATCCGCTCCCGGATCGTGCTCGTCGACCACGGCCACGCCGTGCTGGGCCCGTTCGGCCCCGAGGCGCAGGCCTACGCGGCGCAGCAGCTGCAGCGCCGCGGGGTCCGGCTGCGGCTGGGCGTCACCGCCACCGAGGTCGGCGCCGACCACGTCATCCTCGACGACGGCACCACCATGCCGACCCGGGCCGTGATCTGGGGCGGCGGTGTGTCGGCCGCGCCGCTGGTCGGCGAGAGCCGCATGCCCACCGGCCGCGGCGGGCGCATCGACGTGCGCCCCGATCTGACCGTCGACGGCCATCCCGGTGTCTACGCCGCCGGTGACGCCGCGAACATCCCCGGCCCGGACGGGCTGCCGCTGCCGCAGCTGGCGTCGGTGGCGCAGCAGGCCGGGCGAGCCGTCGGGTTCAACATCATCGCCGAGGCGAACGGGCGGCCGCGCAGCGCGTTCGCGTACCACGACAAGGGCATCATGGCGATGATCGGCCGGGGCGCGGCGATCGCCGAACTCGGCGCCCGCCACCACGAGCTGCACGGCCGGATCGCGTTCGCGGCCTGGCTGGGCATCCACGCCTATCTGATGGCCGACGCCAAGGCCGAGACCAACGCGTTCATCACCTGGGCCGAGGAGTTCTACCTGCACCCCGGCCACTGCCCGGAGCGGCTGCTCACCCCGCCCGTCACCGCATCTGCCGCCAGGAGCGCGTCATGACCGCACCCGCCACGCCCACGCCCGCCGACGTGTTCGTCATCTTCGGCATCACCGGCGACCTGGCCAAGGTGATGACGTTCCGGTCGCTGTACCGCCTGGACCGGCGCGGCCTGCTCACCTGCCCGATCATCGGCGTGGCCGGGCAGGACTGGACCGTCGAGCAGCTGCGCGAGCACGCCCGCGAGTGCATCGCCGGCACCGGCGAGACCGTCGACGACGCGGTGTTCGAGCGGTTCGCGGCCCGGCTGTCGTACGTGCCGGGCGACTTCACCGACGCCGGGCTGTACCAGCGGCTCGCCGCGGCGGTCGGCGACGCGAAGGCCCCGGTGTCGTACCTGGAGATCCCGCCGTCGCTGTTCGCGACCGTCGTCAAGGGCCTGTCCGAGGCCGGGCTCGTGCGCGCCGGGCGGGTCGTGGTCGAGAAGCCGTTCGGCCACGACCTGGCCTCGGCCCGGGAGCTGGCCGGCCGGCTGCACCAGTACCTCGACGAGTCGCAGCTGTTCCGCATCGACCACTTCCTCGGCAAGATGGGCACCGAGGAGCTGGTGTACCTGCGGTTCGCGAACGCGATGCTGGAACCGGTGTGGAACCGCGACCACGTCGACAGCGTGCAGATCACCATGGCCGAGAGCTTCGGCGTCGCCGACCGCGGCCACTTCTACGACCCGGTCGGGGCGCTGCGCGACGTCGTCGTCAACCACCTCATGCAGGTCCTGGCCGGCGGGGCGATGGAACCGCCCGCCGGGCGGCACCCCGACGCGATCAAGAACTGCAGCACCGCCCTGTGGAGCGCCGTGCTCGACGCCGACCCGGCGAACTACGTGCGCGGCCAGTACGACGGCTACCAGGACATCGACGGGGTCAAGCCCGGCTCGACGACCGAGACGTACGCCGCCCTGAAACTCGAGATCGACAACTGGCGCTGGTCCGGGGTGCCGTTCTTCATCCGTACCGGCAAGTGCCTGCCGGTGACCCAGACCGAGTTCCGGGTCGTGTTCAAGCGCCCGCCGCGGCTGGGCCTGCCCGCGTTCGCCGGGCAGATCCCCGAACCGGACCAGTTCGTCATCAAACTCGACCCGACCACCGGCGCGCGGCTGCGCCTGGACGCCCGCCGCGCCGACGCCGACGGACCCGAGCCGATCACCCTGGACATGGAGTTCGCCGCCGAGGGCGGCGAGGGCCCCACGCCGTACGAGGTGCTGCTGCACGCCGCGCTGCTCGGCGACGCGAACCGGTTCACCCGCCAGGACGGCGTCGAGGAGACCTGGCGCATCCTGCAGCCCCTGCTGGACCACCCGGCGCCGATCGAACCGTACGCCCCCGGCAGCTGGGGACCGGCCGGCGCGGACAAGCTCGTCGACGGCCACGGCTGGCGCGGCCCGTGGATCGTCGACACCGACCCGTCCAAGAACACCCAGGGATGACGTTTCCCGGGCAACGGTTGGGAGAACTCTGATGGACGCCTACGACGTGATCATCATCGGGACCGGCGCCGGCGGCGGCACCCTGGCCCGCTACCTCGCCCCGTCCGGCAAGCGCATCCTGCTGCTCGAGCGCGGCGACTGGCTGCCCCGCGAACCCGAGAACTGGGACACCGCCGAGGTCTTCGTCGACAACCGGTACATCTCCAAGGACACCTGGTACGACAAGCACGGCAACGGGTTCCAGCCGCAGGTCCACTACTTCGTCGGCGGCGCGACCAAACTCTACGGCGCGGCCCTGTACCGGCTGCGCCGCGAGGACTTCGGCCAGCTGCGCCACCACGACGGCGTCTCCCCCGCCTGGCCGATCTCCTACGAGGAGATGGAGCCGTACTACACCATGGCCGAGCAGCTCTACGAGGTCCACGGCAACCGCGGCGAGGACCCGACCGAGCCGCCCGCGTCCGGGCCGTACCCGTACCCGGCGCTGCACCACGAACCGCGTATCCAGCAGCTGTCCGACGACCTCGCGAGCGCCGGCTTCCACCCGTTCCACGCGCCGGTCGGGGTGCGGCTCAACGAGCAGAACATGCCGTACAGCATCTGCGTGCGCTGCCAGCACTGCGACGGCTTCCCGTGCCCACTGCACGCCAAGTCCGACGCGGAGACCCTGGCCGTGCGGCCCGCGCTGCAGGCGCCCAACGTCACGCTGCTCACCCACGCCCACGCCGTACGCCTGGAGACCAACCTGGCCGGCACCGCCGTCACCCAGGTCGTCGTCGACCACGAGGGCCACGAGGAGCGCTACGCCGCCGACATCGTCGTGGTGTCCGCCGGCGCCGCGAACTCCGCGAAGCTGCTGCTCATGTCCGCCAGCGACCTGCACCCGCGCGGGCTGGCCAACTCCTCCGACCAGGTCGGTCGCAACTACATGTACCACCTGTCCCAGGCCGTGCTGGCCCTGTCGCGCGAGCCCAACGAGACCCGGTTCCAGAAGACCCTCGGCCTCAACGACTTCTACTTCCGCGGGCCGGACTTCGACTACCCCATGGGCAACATCCAGATGATCGGCAAGTCCGAGCCGGACATGTACCGCGGCGAGAAGCCGCTGGCCACCAAGCTCGCCCCCAGCTGGGCGCTGGCCGACGTCGCCCGGCACGCCGTCGACTTCTGGCTGTCCACCGAGGACCTGCCGCACCCGGACAACCGGGTGACCGTCAACCGCGACGGCCACATCGTGCTCGACTACACCCCGAGCAACCCGACCGCCGCCAAACGGCTCTACCACCAGCTCAAGTCGATGCTGTCCACGATGCGGCTGCACGAGGACCACCTGGTGCACCGGTTCGCCTACATGAAGTCCGACATCCCGATCGCCGGGGTCGCCCACCAGGCCGGAACCTGCCGGTTCGGCGCCGATCCCGCGACCAGCGTCCTGGACGTGCACTGCAAGACCCATGAACTCGACAACCTTTACGTCGTCGACACCAGCTTCTTCCCCAGCATCGGCGCGGTCAACCCGGCCCTGACCGCCATGGCCAACGCCCTGCGCGTCGGCGAGCACATCGCCGGCCGCCTCGGCGTCAGCTACGCCGCACCCGCCACCACCGCCCCGGGAGCGCCGCGGTGACCGACGCCACCGCCGACTACTTCCACAGCCTCGGCGAACACGGCCGCTACCCGCTGCTGCGCGCCACCTCCGGCACCATCCGCTTCGACCTCACCGGCAACGGCCACGCCGAGCACTGGCGTGTCGCCATCGACCGCGGCCACATCCAGGTCAGCCGCGGCGGCGAGCACGCCGACTGCGTCGTGCACGTCGCCAAGAACCTGTTCGACGGCATGGTCACCGGCCAGGTCAACACCATGGCCGCCGTGCTGCGCGGCCAGATCGACGTCGAGGGCGAGCTGCACCTCATCGTCATGCTGCAACGGCTGTTCCCCGGGCGGCCGGCGTCGCCCGCAACGGCAACCCGGAGGCACAAGAAATGACCACCACCGGCTCTGTCAGCACCCTCGACGGCAACACGTTCGTCGTCAGCGACACCGCCGGCGACATCGACGCCTCACCCACCGAACCCAACGGCCTGTTCTCCTGGGACACCCGCTACCTGTCGCGCTGGGTGCTCACCCTCGACGGCCACCGCCTCAACCCGCTGTCCACCGACGACCTGCACTACTTCGAGACCCGGTTCTTCCTCGTGCCCGGCACCGGCACCGTCTACGTCGACGCGACCCTGTCGATCATCCGCCGCCGCGAGGTCGTCGACGGATTCCACGAGGAACTCACCATCCTCAACCACAGCGCCACGCCCGTCACCCTCACCCTGCGCCTCGACGCCGCCGCCGACTTCGCCGACCTGTTCGAGGTCAAGGACCACCTCAAGAAGAAGGGCAAGTACTACACCCGCATCGACGACAACCTGCTGCTGCTCGGCTACGAACGCCAGACCTACCGCCGCGAGACCCTCATCAACACCGCCGCCGCCACCCACGTCGACGCCGGCGGCCACACCACCCACAACTCCGCCGCCGCGATCGACGAGCACGGCATCACCTACACGGTGCAGCTCGGCGCGCACGGCAGCTGGAACACCGAGCTGCACGTCGGCTGCTCGCTGTGGGGCTGGGCCGCCAACCAGCGCGTCACCGCCCGCACCGAGACCGGCCACACCCGCAAGGACATGGAGGAGGACCTCGCCCAGTGGCTGGCCGAGGCGCCGAAACTCGAATGCGACTGGGAGCCGCTCAAGCACACCTACCGGCGCAGCCTCACCGACCTGGCCGCCCTGCGCTTCGCCCCGATGACCTCCGGCGAGCGCACCCTGCCCGCCGCGGGCCTGCCCTGGTTCATGACCATGTTCGGCCGCGACAGCATCCTCACCAGCCTGCAGGCCCTGCCCTACGCCCCGTCGCTGGCCGCCACCACCCTGGCCGAACTCGGCGCACGCCAGGGCAGCCGCATCGACGACTTCCGCGACGAGGACCCCGGCAAGATCTTGCACGAGATGCGGTACGGCGAGCTCACCGCCTTCGAGGAGCGGCCCCACTCCCCCTACTACGGCTCGGCCGACAGCACCGCGCTGTTCCTCATCCTGCTCGACGAGTACGAACGCTGGAGCGGCGACACCAAACTCGTCCGCGACCTCGAATACGAGGCCCGCGCCGCCCTCGGCTGGATCGACCAGTACGCCGACCTGCGCGGTGACGGGTACGTCTGGTACCAGACCCGCAACCCCGACACCGGCCTGGAGAACCAGTGCTGGAAGGACTCCTGGGACTCCATCTCCTACACCGACGGCCGGCTGCCCGGCTTCCCCCGCGCCACCTGCGAACTGCAGGGCTACACCTACGACGCCAAGAAACGCGCCGCCCGCCTGGCCCGCACCGTCTGGCACGACCCGACCCTCGCCGACCGGCTCGACGAGCAGGCCGCCGACCTCAAACGCCGCTTCAACCGCGACTTCTGGATCGAGGACCGCAAGTACTACGCCCTGGCTCTCGACGCCGACGGCGCCAAGGTCGACGCCCTGTCGTCCAACATCGGCCACCTGCTCTGGTCCGGCATCGTCGAGCGCCGCCGCGCCCACCACATCGTCGAACACCTGCTCGGCCCCCGCCTCTACTCCGGCTGGGGTATCCGCACCCTCGCCGAGGGCGAGGAACGCTACAACCCCGTCGGCTACCACGTCGGCACCGTCTGGCCGTTCGACAACTCGTTCATCGCCTGGGGGCTGCGCCGATACGGCTACAAGAACGAAGCCGCCCGCGTCGCCGCCGGCATCCTCGACGCCGCCGAGTTCTTCAACGGCCGCCTGCCCGAGGCCTTCTGCGGCTACGACCGCGCCGTCACCAAATACCCCGTGCCCTACCCGACCGCGTGCAGCCCTCAGGCCTGGTCCACCGGCACCCCGCTGCTGCTGCTCGGCACCATGCTGGGCCTGCAGGCCGTCGACGAGCACCTCGTCGTCGACCCCGCCCTGCCCGTCGGCATCGGCCACCTCGCCCTGCTCGACGTCCCCGGCCGCTGGGGGCACCGCGACGCCTACGGCCGCGGGCGCGTCCAGGTCCGCGCCGACGACCGCCTGCGCAAACTCCGGCCCCAGCTGTCCACCCTGCAGACCCTCGTCAACCGGCGCGAATCCTGATGGCCACCCGAACCCAGACCACCGTCGTCGACGTCGCCGGGGTCGTCCAGGGCATCGTCCTGGTCACCATCCCGGCTGCCAGCACCATCCTCACCGACCCCGCCCACTACGGCTTGAGCAGCGCCCAGTACGGCGCGATGTTCGCCCCGCAGGTCGTCGCCGCCATCGCCGCCGCGCTCGCCGGAGCCGGCCTCGCCCGCCGCCACGGCACCCACGCCGTCTACCTCACCGGCCTGGCCTGCTCGCTGGCCTCCATGGTCCTGCTGCTGGCCAGCGCGGCCGTCATGCACCAGCAGAACCTGGCCTATCCGCTGCTGCTCGCCGCCACCGCGTTCCTCGGCGCGGGCTTCGGCCTGGCCGTGCCCGCCCTGAACTCCCTGGCCGCCGCGTTCCACCCCGGCGCCGTCGACAAGGCCGTGCTCATCCTCAACGCGCTGCTCGGCCTCGGCACCGCACTGGCGCCCGTGTTCGTCGCGCTCTTCGTCGGCCTCGGCTTCTGGTGGGGCCTGCCGGTGCTGTCCACGCTGCTGCTCGTCGCCCTGATCGCGGTCAGCTTCCGGCTGCCCATGCACACCGGGGCACGCGCCGCCGCCGACGCCGCCCCCGCGCGCATACCCGCCAGGTTCTGGCTCTACGCGGCATTCGCCCTGCTGTACGGCATCTGCGAAACCGTCAACGGCAACTGGGCCCAACTCGACATGACCACCACCGTCGGCGCGAGCGCCACCACCGCGGCGCTCGCCCTCACCGCGTTCTGGGCCATGGTCACCCTCGGCCGGCTCCTGTTCGCCGCCATCACCCGGTGGCTGCCCGCCCGCGCCACCTTCCACCTGCTGCCGTTCGCCCTCGCCGGGGTCTTCGCCATCATCGCCTCACTGCCGCGCGGCCACGACGTCCAAGGCGTCCTGGCCTTCGGCGCCGCCGGGCTCTGCTGCTCCGCCCTGCTCCCGCTCACCATCAGCTTCGGCCAGGGCGAACTCACCGGCTTCACCACGGCCGTCGCAGGCGGCGTCATCGCCGCGTACCAGCTCGGCTACGGCATCGCCGCGTTCGGCGCGGGTCCGCTCGTCAACGCCGGCACCCCGCTGTCGCATCTGTACGGCATCGCCGCGTTCGTCGCGCTCGCCATGGGCCTGCTGTCGTTCGCCGTCGCCCACCGCCGGCCCGCGCCACCCGCCCTGCACCCGGCGCCGGCTCCCGCGCACGGTCCGAGCACGAGCTGACGCCCCTACGCCGCGCTCGCCCCGCGCTGCGGCACCACCCGGCCGGCCAGGGACTCCGACAGCTCCGCCAGCGAACCCACCACCGGCCCCGGCCACACCCTCGACCGGTCCGTGAACTCGGCCGTACGCACCACCGACAGGCCCACCGCGGCCGCACCCGCCAGCTCCCCGTCCGCGCCGTCGCCGACGAACACGCAGTCCTGCGGCGCGACCCCGAGCTGTGCCACGGCAGCCAGGTAGATGCCCGGCTCCGGCTTGGCGACCCCGGCCACGCACGAGAACACCGCCACGTCGAACCGGCGCGACAAGCCGCAGCTCGGCCACGCCTCGGCGACCTCCGCCGTCGCGTTGCTGACCAGGCCCAGCCGCCACCCCTGCGCACGCAGGCCGTCGAGTGTCACCAGGGTGCTCGACGGGGCCGAGTTCAGCAGCCACGAGGCCAGCTCCAGCCGCAGCGCGGCGGCGCGCCGCACCTGGTCCGCCGACGGCCTGCCGCCGAGCCGCCGGGCCAGCCGGCGTACCGTCTCCTCCGCCGACCAGCGCACCAGCCGCTCGCGCCACGAGTCGTGGTACGCGTAGACCATCGCGGTCGGGTCCACGCCGACGATCTCGCCCATCCTGGCCACGACCCGGTCCCGCCGCGCGTCCGCGCCGTCGAGCAGCGTATGGAACAGGTCGAACAGAATGGTCCCGGGCACGGCCGAAGGCTACCAGCCGCTACCCGCCCGCTCACCCAGCGTCATGACCGCCGTCACCAGGCGGGAACGGCTGAATCGGGTGGGCTGTGGCGGTCACCACGGCCGGCGCAGGGTCAGCGACTGGAAGGTGAACTCGCCGACGGCGACCGTGTGGAAGTCCTCGACCTCGAAGCACGCCTGCACGAACGCGAGCAGGGCGTCGTCGGTGCGCCAGGCGAAGAAGCGCTGCGGCTCGTGCCGGTCGGTGGCCAGCACCCCCTCGTGGTGCCGCCCGCCCCACACGCCCAGGAAGAACAGGCCGCCGGGCACCAGGACACGACGGATGTTGCCCAGCACCGCGGGCAGGTCGGTGTCGGGCACGTGCAGCAGGCAGTTCAGCGCGTACACGGCGTCGACGGACGCGTCCGGCAGGCCCAGGTCGAGGAAGTCGGCGACCCGGGCGTCCACGCCCTTGGCCCGGCACCGGGCCACCATCTCCGGGGACAGGTCCACCGCGACGACGTCGAACCCGGCGTCCATGAAGTGCCGGCTGTCCTGGCCGGTTCCCGCCCCGAGCTCCAGCAGGCTGCGCCGCTGCTCGGCGTGGAGCCGAGCGGTGAAGGCGGCCCGCTCGGCGACCTTCCAGGGCTCCTTGTCGTGGCTGTCGCGCTCGGCTGCGCCGCCGTCGTAGGCCTGCCGCAAATCCGCGAGCACGTCGCCGTACCGGATGTTCATGAGGCTCCCCCGCACTCCGAATGCGGTTCAGCGTAAGGGCGTGCGGCCGGCGGTGCCAACGCGCACACTCGCTACACCGTCCTAGGGGGCTGGTCCACTGCCGCGGTCGGCCGCCAGCGGCTACGCTGCGCAGTTGATGTCCACACCGCCCCCCGAAGAGACGACCCGGCCCTGCGCGTACTGCGGCAAGCCGGTCACGCAACGTGCCGCCGCTGGACGGCCGTTCCGCTACTGCCGCGACAACGACGGCGCCTGCCAGGCTGCCGCGCGGAACAGCCGGCTGCGCCACCGCAACTCCCCCGGCCTCGCCGGGCAGGTCGCCAAGGCGTACGAAGTCGTCGAGAAACTCGAGCAGGTCGCCGAGACACTTGTCGAGGCGCTCGAGGCCGAGCTGTCCCCCACCGGCGTTGAGCGCCAACTCGCGGAGGTCCGCGCCGAGGCCGCGAACCAGGTCGCGGGAGCGCACACCGAACGCGACGAGGCCCGCCACGACGCCGAACGCGCCGCCCGCCTCGCCCGCGAGGCAGCGGACTCCGCCACCCGCGCCAAGGCCGACGCGGAACTCGCGGTGCGCGAAGCCACCACGCAGGCCGAGGTCGCCGTACGGGAGGCCCGCGAAGCGGCGGAGGCGGCGGTGGCGGCCGCCCGGGCACACGCCACCGAGCAGCGTGCGCTCGCGGAGCAGTCCGCCGCAGCCGCCGCCGAGTCCGCCCGCGCCGCGGATGCGGCATTCGCCGAGCGCGACACCGCCCGGCGCGACCACTCCGCGGCCGAGGCCCTGCGGGCCGAGGCCTACCGCGACCGTGACGCCACCCGGGCCGCCGCCGACCAGGTGCAGGCCGCTTTCGACCTGGCCCGTGCGGCCGCGGAGGAGGCCGGGCGCGAAGCCGAGGCTTCGAAGGCCGAGCTGGTCCACGCACGGCAGCAGGCTGCGGCCGCCGAGGCCCAGGCCGCTGCGGTACGGCAGGAGCAGGCGCAGCAGCTCGCCGCGCTGCAGTCCGAGCTGGCGGCGGCACGGACGGCGGCCGCAACGGCGGAGGCCGCCCGGTCGGCTTCGGAACTCCTGGCGCAGCAGCGGCAGACCGACGTGACCGTGCTGACCGTCCAGCGCGACGCCGCCGTGGCTGAAGCCGTAGCTCTGCGCGCCCGGGTCGATGAGCTGACCGGCCAGGTCGGACAGCTCGCTGGAACGCTCACCCAGCTCACCGCCAAGCTGACCGTGCCCGCCCAGGCCGAGCCGAGCGCCTGACGGACCGTCCGCCGCGGTTGGCGATGACCAGTCGGGCCTCCTGCTGTCGGAGGAGGGGCGGCCGGTGGCAGGAGGGCGGTACGGCCTCGCGGCAGGAGTCGCGGCAAGGCCGTTTCCGCGAGCGTCGAGGGTATGAATCCTCTCTCGCGCACCACCTCCTGCCTGCGTACGGCGCTGCACGGCAGCCGCGCCCTCACCTGGCTGTCCGCCCTGATGGCGGCGCTGCTCGTGGTCTCCGTCGTCGGTCTGGTCGTCGACGGTCGCACCGTCGGCGGCCAACCCGCGTGGCTGAAGCCGGCCAAGTTCGCCGTCTCATTCGCGGTGTACGGGCTGACCCTGGCCTGGCTCATCGGCCACCTGCGGCGGGGCCGCCGGGTCGCGCGCTGGTCGGCGTACGTCATCGTGGTGACGGGCGTGCTGGAGGTCGGGATCATCGTGTTCCAGGCCGCGCGTGGCCGGGCCAGTCATTACAACGAGGCCACCCCGCTGGACGAGGCGCTGTGGCAGATCATGGGCCCGACGATCATGGTGTTGTGGGTGGCGACCGTCGTGCTGGCGGTGCTGCTGTGGCGCGACGGCATGCCGGACCGGGCGAGCACCTGGGCCGTGCGGCTGGGCATGGTCCTGCTGCTGCTGGGCCTGCTGCAGGGATTCACGATGGTGGTGCCGACCGCGGAGCAGCTCGCGCTGGACGAGCAGGGTGTACAGACACTGATGGGCGCGCATGCGGTCGGGGTCGCTGACGGCGGTCCGGGTATGCCGCTGACGGGCTGGAGCACCACGGGCGGCGACCTGCGGATCGGGCACTTCGTCGGCATGCACGGGCTGCAGGCGTTGCTGCTGTTCGTGATGGCGCTGCCCGCGCTGGTCGCGGACGTGGTGCGGCGTACCCGGCTGGTGTTCGTGTTCGCCTTCGCCTATGCCGGGCTGCTCGCGCTGGTCACCTGGCAGGCGCTGCGCGGCCGGCCGCTGTTCGCGCCGGACGGGCTGACGCTGCTGGTGGCGGCCGGGTTGGCAGCGGCCACGGTGGTCGGGGCGGTCTTCGCGTGGCGGTCGCCGCGGCCGGTGTCCGGTTAGGATGGCGGCCATGCTGTGGGTGGGGCGGCTGTTCGAGCAGCGGTACGCGGTGCTCCGCCTCACCCTCGTGGTCCTCAGCGGCGTCGGCTATCTCACCCTGACGCCCGAGGGCCGGGCGGTGGGCACCGTCGACCTCGCCCTGGCGATCGGGGTGCTGCTGTTCGGATACCTCGAGGTGAGGTGGCCGTTCGCGGCGGTCGTCAGCGCGACGCTGGCGCTCGGGGCGGGCGCCGTCGTGGGCGGTGGCAACGACACCGTGCCGACGGTGGGGCTGGCGTGGGCGATGTTCGAGCTGGGCGCGCGCAGCGGCGGCTGGCGGGTGTGGACCGGCCTCGGCCTCGGCATGGTCGCTCACCTGGTGTCCGACCACGGCGAGTTCGTCGACACCCCGCAGACCGTCGTGTACGGGGCCGCTGCCGCGGTGGCTGCACCGCTCCTGCTCGGGCTGCACGTGCGGGCGCTGGGCGAGCTGAACCGGCAGGCCGCCGTGCGTGCGGCGCAGGAGCAGACGCGGGTGCGCGCCGACGAGCGCGCCAGCATCGCCCGCGAGCTGCACGACCTGGTGGCGCATCACGTCGCCTCGATCGTGCTGCGGGTGGCGGTGGCCCGCGACGTGCTGCCGCCGGCCGATCCGCGGGTGCGCCAGGTGCTCGACGACGTGCATACGACCGGTTCGAGCGCGCTGGCCGACCTGCGCAAGCTCGTCACGGTCCTGCGCGATCCGGACACCGCGCAGCAGGTGCTGTTCGTGGACCCGGAGGGTCTGCCGGTGGCGTTGCGGGCCGCCGTGGAGCGCAGCGCCGGCATCGGCCTGAACGTGCAGGCCGACATCGACCCGGAGGTGGTCCGGCTGGACGCGCGTACGGCGCTGGCGCTGCTGCGCCTGACCCAGGAGGGTCTGGCGAACGTGGCCCGGCACGCGGGGACGGCGGCGCGGGCGCGGCTGTCCATCCGGCTCGGTGGCGAGCTGGTCGCGTTCGAGTTGCGCGACTTCGGCGGTCCGGTGTCGGCGGGGCAGGCCGGTGGCGGGCACGGGCTGGTGGGCCTGCGGGAGCGGGTCGAGGTGCTCGGTGGCAGGTTGCAGGCCGGTCCGGCGGATGCGGGCTGGCTGCTGCGCGCGTCGCTGCCGGCGTCGGGGGTGGCGGCGTGATCCGGGTCCTGCTCGTGGACGACCAGCAGCTGGTGCGGGCGGGGCTGCGGATGCTGTGCGAGTCGGTGCCGGACCTGCAGGTCGTGGGCGAGGCCGCGGACGGCGCGGCCGCGGTGCGGCTGGCCGAGCAGCTGCATCCCGACGTGGTGCTGATGGACCTGCGGATGCCCGGGGTGGACGGCACGACCGCGACGGCGCGCATCCTGGCTCATCGGCCGCCGGCGCGGGTGCTGGTCCTGACGACGTTCGACGACGACGAGCACCTGTATCCGGCGCTGGCGGCGGGCGCGTGCGGGTTCCTGGTCAAGGATGCGAGCCCGGACGAGCTGCTGGACGGGGTGCGGCGCGCGGCGGCGGGCGACAGCCCGTTCAGCCCTGCGGTGCTGCGCCGCCTGGTCGAGCAGGCGGTGCGCCATCGGCAGGCGCCGGTCGTGGCGCCCGATCTGCCGGGTGTCACCGATCGCGAGCGCGAGGTGCTGGCCCTGGTCGGTCAGGGCCTGTCCAACCCGGAGATCGCGGCGCGCCTGCACCTGGGGGTGACGACGGTAAAGACGCACGTGGCGAACCTGATGACCAAGACCGGCAGCGCCAACCGGGTGCAGCTGGCCGTGCACGCCGCGAACGCGGGATCACGGTAGGCGGCGCTGGTCCAGGGCGTGCACGAGGCGGTCGGTGAGCGCGGCGAAGGTGCCTAGTTCGGCGGGTGACAGGGCGGTGAACCAGCCCGCCACCGCGGCGTGGTCGCCGTCGTCGCGGGCGGCCCAGTAGGCCCGGCTGGCTTCGGTGACCGCGAGCAGTTTGCGGCGGCCGTCGGCCGGGTCGTCGCGTACCTCCAGCAGGCCTTTGCGTTGCAGGGCCTGGACGAGCTGGGCGACGTTCTGGTGGGTGCTGCCCAGACCGGCGGCGGCCTGTTTCAGCGAGGGTGTGCCGAGCGCGCCGACCAGGGTCAGCAGCGCGGCCTGCTGGGTGGTCAGCCCGTCGGCGCGCAGCCGCTCGTCCATCAGGTATCGCAGCCGTTGGGCCAGGTAGAGGGTGGCGCGGAAGGCGCGCACGGGCGGGGCGAGGTCGTCGTCGAGGAACGGGGACTTGTCGGGTGTGGACATGCGCAATATATTACCTAACTATGGCCGAGGAACACCAGATCGTGCTGATGCCGCACTGCGGCTACCTTTCCGAGACCTCCCGGATGATCGAGATCCACCGGGCGCTGGCGCGGCGCGGCGCGAGCGTGCGCATGGCCACCCACGGCGGCACCTACGAGACGCTGCTGCGCGAAGCGGGCATCGACTACGACATCGTCGGCCCGCACATGAGCCCGGCCCGCTCGGCAGAGGTCGTCGCGAACGCCACCGGCCTCGGCGACCCGCGGCAGAGCATCTACCCCGACGACGAGCTGGAGACCTACGTGCGCGCCGAGGGGGCGTACTGGCGAGAGCACGGGGTGCGCACGGTCGTCACCGGATACACGCTGACCACGATGCTGTCCACCCGCCTGGCCGGCGCCGCGCTGGTGACCGAACACGCCTGCTGCTGGGTGCCGCCCGCGTTCGAACGCGGCCTGGTGCCCGCGCCGACCTGGCGGGCCACCCGGCGCCTGCCCGGCTGGGCGGGACGGCTGATCGCCAACCGGATCCTGCCCCGCACCCGCTTCTACTGCGACGGCTTCAACCGCGTCGCGGTCCGGCTCGGTGTCGAAGGCGTGCCCAGCCTCGGCGCGCTGGTCCTGGGCGACCTGGCCCTGGTGCCCGAGGTCCCGGAGGTGTTCGGGGTGCCCGCCGCCGAACTGGAGGCATGGCGGCCCCGCGGCCGCCGCATGCGGCCCTCGACCCGGCTGCGCTACAGCGGGCCGCTCTTCGCCCACCTCGACGTGCCGCTGCCCGAGCACGTCGCCGAGTTCCTCGACCGGCCCGGCCCGACCGTGTACGTCGCGGTCACCTCCACCTCGCCGCGCTTCGTCCGGCGCGTCGTGCAGGCCCTGCGGCCGCTCGGGGTGCGGCTGCTCGTCGCGGGGACCGTGCACGACCTCGGTGACCTCGCCGACGAGCGGACCTGCGTCGGCGGCGTGCTGCCCAGCCACCTGGTGATGCCGCGGGTCGACCTCGCCGTCACGGCCGGCGGGCAGGGCAGCGTGCAGACCGCGATGGCCTGCGGCACGCCGCTGCTCGGCATCCCGCTGCACGCCGAGCAGGACCTCAACGTCGCGCTGGTCCAGGCCCGCGGCGCGGCGACGGCGATCTCACCCCACCGGGCCGGCACCGCACGGCTGACCCGTGTCGCCGCGCGAATGCTGGCCGACCCGTCCTATCGGGCGGCGGCCCGCCGCATCCGCGACGTGTACGCCGCCGTGGACGGTCCCGGCAACGCCGCGGAGGCGGTAACGGAACTGACCGCACAGCGCTCGGCCGTCTAGGTTCCGGACATGACCGCCATCAGGAAACGCTGTACGAGCGCGACGACGTCGTGCAGATCCTGGACGACGCCGATACACCCGTGATGTGGCGGCCGCTGAGCAGCTTCGACGAGACGACGCCGCTTCTACCCGACCGGCCTTTCCGACCTCCTCGCGAAATGAACGGGGGCACGAGGGTGGCGGCACCGGTCCGGCCAGTGCGGTACGCACCATGTGGCGGGACCGGCGTTGGCCCGCTCCGGGCTAGTCCAGCAGCCAGGTGCGCAGCTGCGCGCCGTACGGGGTCAGCATGGACAGGGCCGCCGCCGCGGACAGCACCGTGCCGGTGAGCAGGCGCGCCGCCGCGCCCCGGGTCAGGCTCTCCCGCTGGCCGGCGAACTGGAAGAACCCGACCAGCGCGCCGATGAAGCCGAGCACGACGATCAGCGACGTCATCACGATCCACCGGCAGATCTCGACCAGCCAGGCCAGCGGATTCCAGGCCGAGTCAGGGCCCAGCGGCGGGTTCCAGTCCTTGGGGTCGCCGTAGCGTTCCAGGCCCGGGTCGGCCAGGCCGGCCCAGTCGCCGGTGCCGGCCGCCGCGGCGAGCAGCAGCGACCCTGCCCCGAGCAGCAGGATCGCCACGACCGAGTACTGGAACCACACGATGAGATGCCGCCCCCGCCGGGTCGGCGCGGGCTCCGTCGACTGCACGTCCATCCGCGCGAGGCTACGCCACCGGCCGCGCCGGCGCTGACCTTGCCCCCGTACCGTCACGGACAGGTCAGTCGAAATCGAAGATCGAGTTCTTGTCGTAGAAGTGCAGGATGTAGCGGCAGTTCTTGCAGATCAGCAGGGTCATCCGGTGGGACGTGAAGCCCCACCGGCTGTCGAGGCGTCCCAGCTCCTGCTGGAAGTCGTTACCTTTGCACAGCGGGCAGCGCAGCACCGGGAACTCGGAGGTCGTCATGGACCGGCACGATAGCCAGCTCCGTCCAGCGGCGGGATCCCGCCCCGGCGGGAACCTCCGGCCGGATCGGACGGTCGAAGCGCCCATGACCCGCGCCCGCACCGCGCTCGCCCTGGCCGCCATGCTGGTCCTGGCCTCCTGTTCGGCCCGTCCCGCGCCGCCGTCCCCGGTCGGGCCGCCGTCCCCGGTCAGGCCGCCGGGGGGAGCGGCGGTGGGCTGGCGGGAGCTGCCGGGCTCGCCGCTGAGCCCACGCGCCCTGGCGCTCGGGCTGTGGACCGGCCAGGAGGCGCTGCTGGTCGGCGGCATCGACGAGCCCTGCCCGCCTGGCGCGGACTGCGCGGGCGACCCCAGCCCGCTGCTGGCCGCCGCGGCGGTGAACCCGGACACCGGCCGCTGGCGGGTGCTCGCCGAACCGCCGGTGGCGCTGCGCTGGATGCAGGGTGCCGTCGTCGGCGGTGCCGCGTACGTGCAGGGGCACACGGTCGGCAAGGAGGGCGCGCTGCTGGTGTACGACATCGCCGCCGACAGGTGGGAGCGGGGCTCGCTACCCGCCTCCAACGGGCTGACCCTGGTCGCGGGCGGTGACCTGTTGTACGCGGTGCGGGGCAGTGAGGAGACGGAGCCGGGGCCCGACTATGTCTACCGGCCGGGCGAGCACGCCTGGGCCGAGCTGCCCGCCGACCCGCTGGGCGCGGGCTACGACCGCACGATGGCGTGGACGGGCCGCGAGCTGGTGCTGTTCGACCGGAAGATCGTGCCGAACCCGGGGGCGGACGGGCCTTCGGTGGCCCGCGCGGCGGCGTTCGACCCGGCGCTCGGCACGTGGCGGCGGTTGCCGGACTCGCAGCAGCTGTCCACCGGGCCGTGGTTTGCCGACGGCGGCAGGCTGATCGACCCGGCGCTCGGCGGCGCGGACGGCGGCCAGGTCGGCAACTGGGGTCGGGTGTACCCGTACGGCGGGGTGCTCGATCCGGCCGCCGGCGCGTGGTCGGCGCTGCCCGGTGCGCCCGGCGCGGGGCCGGGTGGCGGGCACGGCAGCGTCTTCGGCGCGACGTCGGCGGTGTACGCGGAGCGACCCGGCCCGGTCCTGAACGCCGCGACCGGGCAGTGGGGCGCGATCCCGCCGCTGCCGCAGGCCGAGGTCGCCGACAGCACGGTCGTCGCGGCGGGCAACCGGATGCTGGTGTTCGGGGGAGCCCGCTGGCCGGACGGCGGCAAGGCCGAGCTGAGCGCGCGGGCCTGGATCTGGACGCCGCAGGGCTAACCGGCCAGTGCCTTGACCAGGCTCGCGGTGTCGGTGATCTCGTTGGCGACGGTGGGCCCGTTGATCTCGTGCGCGGCGTGCATGGCCTCGAAGCTGAACGCCGCCGTCGCGTCGCGGACCAGCGTGATGTGGTAGCCGGCCTCCATGCCGAACCGGGCGGTGGACTCCACGCACGTGTTGGCGATCAGGCCGATCAGGATCAGTCTGCTGACGCCGTGCTGTTTGAGCTGCACGTCCAGGTCGGTGTTGGCGAAGCCGCTCTGCGCCCAGTGCTCGTGCAGCACCACGTCGCCCGGCTGCGGCTCGAAGTCGGGGTGCCACTGCCCGCCCCAGGTGCCCTTGGCGAACAGCTGGATGCCGGCCGCGCGCAGCAGGTACGGGGTGGCGTTGCGCCACTGCTCGTAGTCGCCCGGCCGCCAGCGCCGGTGCCGGGAGTAGAAGATCTGGATCCCGGCGGCCCGCGCGGCCGCCATGAGCTGCCGCATGTGCTCGATCAGGCCGACCGTCTCGGCGACCTCCTTGAGCTGCGGCCACCGTTTGCCGCCCTCGCTGATGAAGTCGTTGTACGGGTCCGTGATGATCAGGCCGGTCGTCGCCGGGTCATAGGTGGCCATGGCTCTCCCCCGAAAGCGCAGACCACCCGAGCGTACGCCGCTGTGCGGCGGCGTACGCCGGTTCGGGGTCAGCCCATGGTGCGCTGGCCGTCGATGGTCTCGCGGATGATGTCGGCGTGCCCGGCGTGCTGGGACGTCTCGGCGATCAGGTGCAGCGCCACGCGGCGCACCGACCAGGCCGCGCCGGGCTCGAACCAGGGCGCCTCCGGCAGCGGGTGGGCGGTGTCGAGGTCGAGGGTGGTCAGCAGCTCGTCGGTGTGCCGGGCCACCTCCTCGTACGACTTGAGCAGGCTCTCGACCGTCTCACCGGCGGTCATCCTGAACCCGTCGGCCCAGTCGACCTCGCCGCCGTCGCCCGCGCCCATGCCGGACGCGCCGCCGACCGCGAAGTTCATCCACTGCTTCTCCGTCGCGGTGACATGCTTGATCAGCCCACCGACGCTGAGCGCGCTGGCGGTCGGGGTGGCGGCGGCCTGCTCGTCGCTGAGGCCCTGCGCGGTGTAGCGCAGGAAGTAGCGGTGCTTGCCGAGCGTCTGCAGCAGGTCGGCGCGCTCCCCGGTGACGGTCTTGGCGGATTCGGACATGAAACGACCCCCATCGTTCGGTTGATACGGCCTCACCCTATGGGCCAGGTCCGACAATCCGGGCCTGGGCGGCCCACCCGAACGTGTCGCATTGTCACAATGTATGGGACAGGATGCGTCCATGTCGCGGATCATCCTGGCGCAGCTGCGCCGCCGCGCGGCCCGCTCGGTCGCGCTGCTGACCGGAGTGCTGGTGGCGACCACCGGTTTACCACCGCGCTGGCCGCCGCCGGGGTGGGGATGCCGGCGACCGGGCTGGCCGCGGTCGCGCCTGCCCTGGCGCGGCAGCGGATCCCGGTACCGCGGCTGCTCGCCGAGGAGTGATGTCCTGATTGCTGTGGGTAGAGGGGGTTTCGCACCGGCCGAGACCCCGCTACCCTCCTCCGAATGACTGTCTCGGTACGACGTTTGGCCGTACTCGTACACACCCTTTTGGTTGTCCCGCTGATAGCGGTGTTCGTGGTGGTCGGCTCGGGGCAGCCCGGCGGCCTCACCACCGTGCTGCTGAGCATCCCGGTCCTGCTCGGCGGCGCGCCGTGGAGCATCCTCACCGCCCAGTTC
Source organism: Catellatospora coxensis (assembly GCF_016862635.1). Lineage (GTDB taxonomy): Bacteria > Actinomycetota > Actinomycetes > Mycobacteriales > Micromonosporaceae > Catellatospora > Catellatospora coxensis. Next base: position 44,263 of record NZ_BONI01000027.1, read on the forward strand.
ACCGAGCACGCGTCACCGGGGGTGTTCGAGTTCCTCGTCGCGTTCCCGGCGGTGCTCAACCTCGCCCTGCACGTCGGCATCGGCGAGTACCTCGCCCGCAGGCGTGCGGCACTCGCCGCCTGATCCCGCAGCCGGGCCGGCCGGGAACGCCCCCACGACCCCGACCGGCCCGGTTAAGATCTCCGCCGACACACGGGGGATCTTCATGGAAACGTCGCCGCTCACACCATCGGTCGGCATCGGAACACGGGCGGCGCGGGGCGGCAGGCGAGCACTGGTCGCCCTGGCGGCCACGGCGCTGGCGGCCCTGGCCGGCTGCACGCCCGGCGGGTCGTCCACGCCATCCGGGCCGGGGCCCGGCGAGCCGATCCCCTGGGTCGCGCCGAGTTCGAAGCCCCGCCCGGGCGCCGACGACCGCGTCACGGCCGCGCTGCTGACCGCGGACCGGATCGGCGGACTGCCCGCCATCGGCGAACCGAAGAACTTCATCATCGAGCCGCAGCTCTGCGACCAGCAGCCGGAGACGTTCAAGGAGACCAGCGCGTCCGCGGCAGCGATGTGGCAGGACGGCGACGTGCGGGTGGTTCAGGGAACCGTCTCGTTCCGCACTGCGGTCGCCGACGCCGCGGCCGCCGTGGCGGAGGTGCGCGCCAAGGCGACCTGCGAGTCCTTCACGGCGCGCGACGGGCGGCACGTCCTTGTCCGGGTGCCCGACCTGGCACCGGTCGCGGGCGTCGACGCCGCCCATGTCGTATGCGAGGAACTGCGCGGCGACGAGCGCGGCAGGGGCGATGCGGTCCGCGGCGCCCGGTGCACCGCGCTGCTGGCTCGCGACGACGTGATGAGCGTGCTCTACGCCATCGCGCTGACGCGGGAGCGGGCGGAGTCGCTCGCCCGCGTCGCGGCGGGCCTGTCCGCGGCGACCCTGGTCAAGGCCTGGTGACACAGCGGTCCTTTGTCGCAGCGGGCCTTTATGATGCCGCCGTGTCCGATCTGACCTCCGGCGCGGGCTGGACCCCGCCGCAGCCACCGGCCTGCGACTGCGTGGAGCACATCGAGGAGGTCCTCGACGTCGTCATCGCCAGCAGGTACCCCGATCCGCCGTCGATGACGGTCCGGGAACTGCTCGCGACCGGTGACCTGTCGGTGAAGCCGATGACCGAGCGCTGGCTGGGCGGCCACGACGAGGGGCCGCTGCACTGGAACCTGTGGGCCGGTGACGAGGCGCGCTGCCTGTACGCCGACGACGCGCAGCTGAGACTCGACAGGTCGCTCATGGAGCGGCCCGGCGTCGAGCGCGTCGAGTGGGTGGACCGCGAGATCCTGCTGATCGGCGCGCCGAGCATGTGCGCGGACGGGGTGCTGGCCGCGGCGGCCCGCGCGCTGGAGGATCCGCGCGTGCGCTGAGCCGCGGCGCTTGACTAATCGGGCTGTTTCGATGACTCTGTCGGGAGAGCGCTCTCCAACAGGTCCCGCCGACTCCGTGGCCGTCCCCCACACCCGGCAGGGCCTGTCCCGTCCCGTCTCCATCAGGAGCAGCCCATGTCGCTCAGACCCACCCTCCGGCTGCCGTGGCGCAGCCGGGCGGGCCTGGCGGCGGCCGTCGCCGTCGCGCTCGCACTGCTCGCACAGTCCCTGACCGGGGTGCCGGCCCAGGCCGCCGGTCCGCTGATCTCCCAGGGCAAACCGGTCCTCGCCTCGTCCATCGAGGGCGCGGGCACGCCGGCCGCCGCCGCCGTCGACGGCGATCCCGGCACCCGCTGGTCCAGCCAGTTCAGCGACCCGCAGTGGATCCGCGTCGACCTCGGCGCGACCGCCGCGATCGACCAGGTGAGACTCGTCTGGGAGGCGGCGTACGCGACCAGCTTCCAGATCCAGGTGTCACCGGACGGCAACACCTGGACGAACATCCACTCGACCACCACCGGCACCGGCGGCACGCAGACCCTCGCCGTCACCGGCAGCGGCCGCTACGTGCGCATGTACGGCACGGTCCGCGCGAACGGCTACGGGTACTCGCTGTGGGAGTTCCAGGTGTTCGGGACCATCGGCGGCACTCCGCCGAGCCCCAGCGCCAGCCCGAGTCCCCCGCCCAACCCGGGCGGCACCCCGATCTCGGAGTTCAAGAAGGTCGAGGCGTCGTCGTACGAGGGCGGCAACGCCCCCGCCGCCGCGCTCGACGGCCGTACCACCACCCGCTGGTCCAGCCAGTTCAGCGACCCGCAGTGGATCCGGATCGACTTCGGCGGCACGGCGACGGTCTCCCGGGTCGTGCTCAACTGGGAGTCGGCGTTCGCGCGCGGCTACCGGATAGAGACGTCCAACGACGCGGCCACCTGGACCACCATCCACTCGACGACCACCGGCAACGGCGGCACCGAGACCCTGAACATCAGCGGCAGCGGCCGCTACCTGCGCCTCTACGGCACCGCACGGGCCACCGGCTACGGCTACTCGCTGTGGGAGCTGCAGGTGTTCGGCACCCTGAACACGTCGGCGACCACCCCGCCGCTGCTGTCGGGACCGACCCGGCCGCCGGGCACGGCCGGCCAGTTCGCGCTGACCGGCCCCGCCGACGCGGCCATGGTCACCACCACCCGCCGCCCGGCGCTGAGCTGGAACGCGGTCGGCGGCGCGGCCCGCTACCAGGTCTGGATCAACATCAGCCGCACCGACTACGACTTCACCCAGCCCGGCAACCTGATCGACCTGTACACCAAGGTCGCCGAGCCGACCGGCACCACCTACACCCCCACCTGGGACCTGCCCGACCGGTGGACCTACAAGTGGTACGTCGTAGCCGTGAACAGCTCGGGTGGCACCATCCAGGTGTCGAACATCCGGCGATTCAGTGTCTACCTGCCGGTGCTGGAGAACGTCGTCGACGGCGTCAACGTGCTCAACGGCAGCCGTGACCTGAACAAGAACGGCACCATCGAGCCGTACGAGGACTGGCGGCAGCCGGTCGAGACGCGGGTCAACGACCTGCTCGGGCGCATGACGCTGGAGGAGAAGGCCTACCAGATGTTCTACAACGCCCAGACCTTCAACCGGTCGGGCTGGCACTTCGGCCCGGCGGAAGGACCGGACCTGCACAGCTTCCTGACCTCGTCGGCGGCGACCCGGCTGGGCATCCCGTTCGTGTCGGCGGGCGACACCATCCACGGCTACAAGACGACCTACCCGACGCAGAGCGCGCTCGCGGCGACCAGGAACTACCCGCTGGCGTACAAGCTCGGCGACATGCAGCGGCGCGAGCAGCTGGAGGTCGGCACCCGGGGCGTGCTCGGGCCGCTGGCGGAGGTCGGCACGAAGGTGCTCTACCCGCGCATCCAGGAGGGCAACGGCGAGAACGCCGACGTGGCCGCCGCGCAGGTGCGGGCCCTGGTCGCCGGGCTGCAGGGCGGTCCGGAGCTGAACCCGGCGTCGGTGCTGGCCACGGTCAAGCACTGGCCCGGTGAGGGCGCGGGCGGCGAGGCGCTGATCGTGTACGACGCGGTCACGATCAAGTACCACATGATCCCGTTCCGGGCGGCGATGGAGGCCGGCGCGGTCAACATCATGCCCGGGTACGCGGGCAGCTCGTTCCTGGACCCGGGCGGCCCCGGAGCCGGTGACAGCGCGCCGATCCTGGCGTACCTGCGCAACAACCTCGGGTTCACCGGTCTGATCACGACCGACTGGCTGCCTTCGGGCTCCTGGGTCGGCGCGGCCAAGGCCGGCTCGGACGTGATGGGCGGGGCCGACCCGGGCGCGCCCGGCTACTCCATCGCCACGTTCACCGCCGGGGTCCCGGCGGCGCGCATCGACGACGCGGTGCGGCGCATCCTGCGGCTGAAGTTCCAGCTCGGCGTGTTCGAGGCGCCGTACGGTGACCCGGTCAACGGGCCGTACCGGATGCACCAGCCGTCCTACACCGCGCTGGCCAACCAGGCCTCGCGGGAGGCGATGACGCTGCTGAAGAACAACGGCGTGCTGCCGCTGCGCCTCAACGCGGGCGACAACATCGTCGTGGCCGGTCCGCGGGCCACGGACGCGCTCGCCTGCTGCATCTGGACCAGCTACTTCCACCAGGAGTACGGGTCGAAGAACATCATCGACGCGATCCGGGCCAGGGCGGCGACGGCCGGGGTGAACGTCTACCAGGACACCGGTCCCGCGCCGAAGGTGGCCGTCGTCGCCGTCGGCGAGGGCTCCTACACCCACGGCACCAACTGGGTGAAGGAGCAGCCGTACCTGCCCGCCGACCAGCTCGCGGTCATCCAGAACTTCCGCAACCAGAACATCCCGGTCGTGGTCGTGCTGGTGATGCCGAGGCCGTACGTCATCACCGACTGGGACGGGCTCCCCGGGGCGACCGTGGTCACCTACCGCGGCGGCGAGGAGATGGGCCCGGCGCTGGCGTCGCTGCTGTTCGGCGACTACGCGCCCAGCGGCAGACTGCCGTGGCAGCTGCCCCGGGCGCTGACCGACGTGCTGCGGCCCGGGGGCAGCGACGTGCTCGCCGACGCCACCGAGGCCTGGGACCTGCCGTACGACCTGGGTGCGACCACGGCCCAGCGCAACGAGATCCGGGCGCGGATCGACGCCGGGCAGACGGTGCCGACCACCTACGGCAACCCGCTCTACCCGTACGGAGCCGGTAGAACGGGCTGGTGACAGTCCCACCCGGACGGCCGTCCCGTGACACGGGGCGGCCGTCCGGCCGTGTGCGCCCCCGGATCGGGCGAGCGCGAATCGGCCTCACGGCCGAGCTTTCGGGACCGTCGCACGCCGTGTGCGATCAGGGCGGAAACGGCGTTGCTACAACGGGTCGCGACTTCCCCTGAACACCCCGTCGCGCCCCGTCCACCGCGGGACGCGAGCACCACCGCCACCCCCACAGCGTCCTCTCCCGAGCGGGTGACATGAACGAATCCGACCCCCGACCACCCCGCAATCCCGGCCTGCGCAACAAGATCTTCGCCGTCCTCGCGTCGCTGGTGGCGCTGTGGGCGTTCGCCGCGTACGTCACCGTGGGGCAGGGGCTCAGCCTGGTCTGGCTGGCCGCGCTGGAGCAGCAGGTCGCCAAGCCGACCGAGGCGCTCATCGCGGCGATCCAGGCCGAGCGCCGCGAGTCGGTGACGTTCGCCGCGTCGGGCACCGCGGGCGACCGTGACGCGCTCGACGCCGCCCGGATCGGCACCGACCAGGCCGAACGCCGCCTGCGCCAGGCGCTGGAGGGCACCATCGCGCAGTGGTCGACCAGCGAGGCCAGCGACGGGCGGCTGGCCGACCTGCTCGCCGCGCTGGAGGGGCTGCCTGAGCGGCGCACCGAGCTGGACCGGGGCGGCCTGGACCGGGTGCGGGCCAGCGCCTACTTCACCGGCCTGGCGCAGCTCGGCTTCGACGTGTACGGCACCTATACGGCCTGGGACGACTCGGAGGTCATCTTCCACACCTCGACGCTGGTGCTGCTGACCCACTCCCAGGAGATGATCTCTCGTGAGGACGCGGTGCTGTCCGGGGTCATCGGCGAGAACCGGTTCACCGAGGCCGACCGGGCGGCGTTCACCGAGCTGGTCGGCGCGCAGAAGTACCTGTCCACGCAGGTCGTCGAGCGGCTGCCGCAGCCGGACAAGGGGCAGTACACCCGGCTGCTGAACAGTCCCGCGATGCTGGCGCTGCAATCGCTGGAGAACGAGGTGATGCGGGCCCCGCCGGGCGCGGCTCCGCTGGCCGACCCGGCGGCGTGGCGGGCGGCGGTCACCGGCGCCATCGACGCGGTGCGCACGCTGGTGCTCGACCTGGCCGACGCGACGGTGGTCCGGTTCCGCCCGGCGGCGATCGGCATCATCGTGCAGCTGGTGCTGGCCGCCGGGCTCGGGCTCATCGCCGTGGTGCTGTCGATCCGGTTCACCATCCGGTCGCTGCGCTCGCTGCAGGCGCAGCTGGCGCAGCTGCGCGCGGCGGCGCTCGATCTCGCGCAGGTGCGGCTGCCGCGGGTGGTGGAGCGGCTGCGGGTCGGCGAGGACGTCGACGTCGGCAAGGCCGCGCCGCCACTGGCGTTCGGCGACGACGACATCGGGCAGGTGGGCCGGGCGTTCGACGTGGTGCAGCAGACCGCGATCCAGGCGACCGTCGACCAGGCGGAGCTGCGCCGCGGCGTACGCGACGTGTTTCTGAGCCTGGCGCACCGCATCCAGACGCTGGTGCACCGCCAGCTGAAGCTGATCGACCTCATGGAGCGGCAGGCCGCCACCGACGAGGAGCTGGCCAAGCTGTTCCAGATCGACCACCTGGCCACCCGGATGCGGCGCAACGCGGAGAACCTGGTGGTGCTGTCCGGTGTGCCGGCCAGCCGCACCTACCGCAGCACGGTGCCGCTGGTGGACGTGCTGCGCGGCGCGCTGGCCGAGGTCGAGGACTACCCGCGGGTGCGGCTGCGAGCCGCGGAGCCGGCCGCGCTCGCGGGTCATGCCGCCGGTGACGTCATCCACCTGCTGGCCGAGCTGATGGAGAACGCGGTGACGTTCTCCCCGCCGACCACCGACGTCGACGTGATCGGCCGGGCCGTGCCCGGCGGATACCTGGTGGAGATCAGCGACCGCGGCCTGGGCATGACCGGCCTGGCCCTGCAGGACGCGAACCGGCAGCTGGCCGACCCGCCGGAGTTCCAGCTAGCCGGGGCGGCACGGCTGGGTTTCTACGTGGTCGGCCGGCTGGCACGCCGCCACCAGGTGGCGGTGCAGTTGCGCCGGTCGGCCCACGACGGGGTCACCGCGGCCGTGGTGCTCCCGGCCGAGCTGATCGCCCGGACCGCGCCCGAGGTCGGCGACCGGCCCCGCGAGCGGCTGCTGGCCACCGTCGCGGCCGCGGCCGCGCTCAACCCGAACGGCCGGCGTCCGGCCGGGCAGCCCGCCGGGACGGGTCCGGCTGCGGCCGGGACGCAGGCCGCCGGGGAGGACAAGGTGACCCCCGCCGGGTTGCCCTGGCGGGAGAAGCGGCCCAAGCGGGTCGTGCCGCGCCCCCGCGACACGGCCGAGGCTGAGCAGCCCCGCAACGACGGCCCGGCCTACCCGAACGGCCGCGATCCGCGGGAGGTCGGCCGGTTCCTGGCGGCGTACGCCGACGGGGCGCGGCAGGGCCGCGAGCAAGCCGAACTGACCGGACCGACCCCGACCGCAGCACATCCGGAAGGACCAGCATCGTGACGGAGAAGACCGCAGCGACCGTCGACCTCGCCTGGCTCGTGGACGACCTCGTCCACCGGGTCGTCGAGGCCAGGTACGCCATCATCCTGTCCACGGACGGGCTGCTCATCGCCACCTCGGCGGGGCTGGCCAAGGCCGACGCCGAGCACCTCGCGGCGGCCGCGGCCGGGCTGAGCAGCCTCGCGCGGGGCGCGGGGCGGCACTTCGGCGACAGCGTGGTGCGCCGCACCATGATCGAGTTCGGGACGGGGTACCTGTTCGTCACCTCGGCCGGCAACGGCGCGTGCCTGGCCGTGGTGTGCGGCAGCGACATCGACGTGGGCGTGGCCGCGTACGAGATGGAGATGCTGGTGGTCCGGGTGGGCCAGTACATCACCACGCCGGTGCGCCAGCCCGCTACGGCGCAGGGCTGACCTGATGGAGGCGCCACAGGAGCAGTGGCCCGACGCCGTGCCAGTGGTCCGGCCGTACGCGATGACGTCCGGCCGGACCACCCCGGTGCGCGGCGCGTTCGACCTCATCTCGATCGTGCTGGCCACCCGGCCGCCCGAACGTGACGACGGTCTGCACCCGGAGTCCGCGCAGATCATCCGGCACAGCCAGGAGCCCGTGTCCGTCGCCGAACTCGCCGCCGAGCTCGACCTGCCCGCGGGCACGGTCATGGTGCTGCTCGGCGACCTGCTGGCGCAGCGGCTCATCGTCACCCGTTCCCCTACCCCGGCCCGCGGTGTGGCGAGCCGACCTGTGATCGAGGCGGTCATCCATGGACTCAGTACGCTCTGACGCGGTGCCGGTCGTGCTGCCGACCGCGGTCAAGATCCTGATCGCGGGGCACTTCGGGGTCGGCAAGACCACGATGGTCGGCGCGGTCAGCGAGATCCGGCCGCTGCGCACCGAGGAGATGCTCACCGACGCCGGGATCGGCGTCGACGACCTGTCCGGGGTGGAGGCCAAGACCCACACCACGGTGGCCATGGACTTCGGCCGCATCACCATCAGCCGCGACCTGGTGCTGTACCTGTTCGGCACGCCGGGGCAGGACCGGTTCTCATTCCTCTGGGACGAACTGGCCGCCGGCGCGATCGGCGCCGTGGTGCTGGCCGACACCCGCCGCCTGAAGGAGAGCTTCGCCTGCATCGACTACTTCGAGGACCGGGAGACCCCGTTCGTCGTAGCGGTGAACTGCTTCGACGGCGGCGACCGCTTCACCCCCGCGGACGTGCAGCTGGCCCTGAACCTCGACCCGGGCACGCCCGTACTGCTCTGCGACGCCCGCAACCGCGCCTCGTCCCGCGCGGTCCTGGTCGCCCTGCTCCAGCACGTGCTGTCGCTACCGGTCTGACCCGCCCTCGCCGCGGCGATCTTGCGTGGACTGTGGGTGCGACACGGGTGATTCGGGCGTATCCCCCACAGTTCTCGCAAGATCGTCGCGATCTTCGGGGGTCAGGAGAAGAGGGCGCTGACCGATTCGCCGTTGTGGATACGGCGCACTGCTTCCGCCAGTGCCGGAGCGACCGAGAGGATCTTGAGTTTCGGCACTCGTTTGTCGGCGGCGATGGGGACCGTGTTGGTGCAGACGATCTCGAGTACGCCTTCCTGCTCGCTGAGGCGCTTGAGGGCGTTGTCGGTGAACAGGCCGTGGGTGCAGGCCAGGCGGATGGAGCGGGCGTTGAGGCCGCGCAGGTGCTCCATCAGCTCGATCACGGTGCTGCCCTTGGCGATCTCGTCGTCGAGCACGATGACGTGCTTGTCGGCCACGTCGCCGATGACCGCGCTGATCTGCACCCGGTCGTCGCTGAAACGCTGCTTCGCGCCGGCCGCCACGGGGGTGCCGAGCAGGCGGGCGAACGCGGCGGCCTCCTTGGCGTTGCCGAGGTCGGGTGAGACGACGACCGTGTCGGCGAGGTCGTACTGGCGGAAGTGGGTGGCCAGCTCGCGCAGCGCGTGCAGGTGGTCGACGGGCATGCTGAAGAAGCCGTGCATCTGGGGCGAGTGCAGCGTCATCGCCAGCACCCGGTCCGCGCCCGCGGTGCGCAGCAGGTCGGCGACCAGCCGCCCGCCGATGGAGATGCGCGGGGCGTCCTTCTTGTCGGAGCGGGCGTAAGCGTAGTGCGGCATCACCACGGTGATCCGCCCCGCCGACGCGCCCCGGGCCGCGTCGAGCATCAACAGCAGCTCGACCAGGTGTTCCTGCACCGGCGGCACCAGCGGCTGCACCAGGTACACATCCCGGTCGCGGCAGTTCGCGCCGAGCTGGACCTCAAGGCAGTCGTTGGCGAACCGCGACACCCGCACCGGGTGCAACGGCACCCCGAGATGGGCACAGATCTCCGCCGCGAGTTCGGGATGGGCACTACCGCTGAACACCGCGATGTCACGCACGCCGGAATGGTAACCAGCCGCCGGCGGCCGGCGGCAGCCACGCCCGCAAGACTCACCCGCCAGATGTGGTTCCGGTGGTCACGACCCGTGGAGCCGATCAGAGCCCGTCGATCAGCCGGGCGACCGCGGGCGCGTGCCTGCGCCGGGCGACCTGCATGAAGGCCGCCCGGGCCGGCGGCAGCAATGCGGGCTGCCGGCGGAGTCGGCTGTGCAGCACGTGTTGTGCGGCCGTGCGCACCTGGGGCGCCCAGTCGACCGTGCGTTCGAGGAGGAACGGCAGCTGGGCCGGCTGCAACCGGCGGCCCATGGCGGCGACGGCGGCCGCGCGGACCTGCCCGTCCGGGTGCAGGCTCGCCAGTGCGCAGGCGAGCGGGCCGGTGCCGAAACGCCGGAGCCGGTCCTGGAAGACCTCGACGCTGACGTCGCGCCGCCGGCAGTGGAAGATCAGGCCGCGCATCAGCAGGTGCTCGGCGGCGATCGCCGCCAGGGCGATCCGGGCGTCGCGACGGGTGCGGGGCAAGCGGCTGTCGAACTCCGCCAGCACCTGCAGCAGCCAGGCGAATCCGTCCACATCGCCACGCCGCAGCTGCCGGAAGGGCGCGATCCGGGCGCGGGTCTCATCGTCGGCCAGCACGCGCCGCTGCATCTCGATGCGGATCGCGCCGTAGCCGAACAGCGCCACCCCGCCCGATCCCCACACCGGATTGGCGACGGCGACCGTGGCCGAGACCGCGATCATCGCGCCCGCAGCCGCCAGGGGAAGATGGAGGGTGCCCTGCCCCAGGTGCGGCGCCGGTCGGTACTGGGCGGGCAGGCTGCGCATCCGGGGGATCTTAGCGGGCCTACGCTCTGCCGGAAGGCCCGGAACCCTGGAGGACGGCACGGATGGATCTGCACGCGGAACTGCGCCGGGTGCTGGAAGGCCCGCTGCCCGGTGCGGTGAGCGAGGACTTCCTGCAGCGGTTCACCTTCACCGCCGACGACCCCCGCTCGGTGATCGCACTGGCCCGCGACGCGCTCGCGACCGTGCTGGACGCCGGACTCGTCTGGCCGGACCTGGCACAGTGGCGCGACCGGCTGCCCGAGCGCTTCGTGGCGGCGTGCGCCCCGGAACGGGACGCGGCCGCCGGGCAGGAGGACGCGGCGCGGTCGGGCGCGACGGCACCGGGTGGGCAGCACGAGCAGCCGGTCGACGCCGCCTGGGAGCTTTCCGGGTGGCTGCACTGGTTCGACCCGGACGGCGACGGCGAGTCCCGGGGCTGGCAGTGGTGGGACGCCGGACTGGACGGGCCCTCCGGAGGCTGGATCGACGTCCAGGTCGAGGGCCACCCGTTCCCGTCGGGCTCGCTGGAGTGGCTGCTCAGGGCCTCCGGCGCTTGCGACATCGACGGCTAGCTCCCTCGATCATCGGGCTGGCCTCGATCATCCGGCTTGCCGGGCGATCGGGGGAAACGGCCTTCAAGATACGCACGGGTGCCAGGCAAGTCGGACGATCGCGGGGCGTGGCGGCTATCCGCCGCCACGAACACACGTTCGACCGCTCTCGTCGGGCGGTAACGCCAACCTCGTACACCTTGGTCCGCTAGATTATGTGAGTCCGATTTATGTGTAAATACCGGGCGTGCACGCGGCGTGTCCGCAGGTAGGCGGCCCACGTCCCGCGCAGGATCGCACGCGCCGACAGCGGATGTGGAGCTGTGCCATGGCCAAGGCAGTGGGTATCGATCTGGGGACCACGAACTCGGTGATCGCGGTGTTCGAGGGCGGCCAGCCGACCGTGATCCAGAACGCCGAGGGCGCGCGCACGACGCCGTCCGTGGTCGCGTTCACCGACGCGGGCGAACGGCTGGTCGGGCAGCTTGCCCGCAGACAGGCGATCCTGAACCCGAAGGGCACCATCTACTCCGCGAAGCGGTTCATCGGCCGGCACTTCGACGAGATCAGCCAGGAGGCCAAGGCGGTCGCGTTCGACGTCGTGCCCGGTCCGGACGGGCTCGTACGCTTCGACGTCAAGGGCAAGATTTACTCCCCCGAGGAGATCAGCGCCCAGGTGCTGCGCAAGCTCGTCGACGACGCGTCGAAGTTCCTCGGCGAGAAGGTCACCCAGGCCGTCATCACGGTGCCGGCGTACTTCAACGACGCCCAGCGGACCGCGACCAAGGACGCCGGCCGCATCGCGGGGCTCGACGTGCTGCGCATCATCAACGAGCCCACGGCGGCCGCGCTGGCGTACGGGCTGGACAAGAAGGGCCACGAGACGGTCCTGGTGTTCGACCTGGGCGGCGGCACGTTCGACGTGAGCATCCTCGACGTCGGCGACGGCGTCGTCGAGGTCCGCGCGACCGCGGGCGACTCGCACCTGGGCGGCGACGACTTCGACCGCCGCCTGGTCGACCACCTGGCCGACGAGTTCAAGAACGACACCGGCATCGACCTCCGCACCGACCCGCAGGCCCTGCAGCGGCTGTTCGAGGCCGCCGAGAAGGCCAAGGTCGAGCTGTCGTCGGTCACCCAGACGCAGGTCAGCCTGCCGTTCGTCACCGCGGACGCGTCCGGCCCGAAGCACCTGACCACGACGATCACCCGGTCGAAGTTCGAGGACCTGACCAAGGACCTGGTGCAGCGCTGCCTCGGCCCGGTCGAGCAGGCCATGGGCGACGCGAAGGTCACCGCCAACGACCTCGACGAGGTCATCCTCGTCGGCGGGTCCACCCGCATCCCCGCCGTGCAGGCGCTGGTACGCAGGCTGACCGGCGGCAAGGACCCGAACATGAGCGTCAACCCCGACGAGGTCGTGGCGATGGGCGCGGCGATCCAGGCGGGCGTGCTCACCGGCGAGGGACCCGACGTGCTGCTGCTTGACGTGATCCCGCTGTCGCTGGGCCTGGAGACCCTGGGCGGGCGGATGACCAAGGTCATCGAGCGCAACACCACGATCCCGGCGCGGCGCTCCGAGACGTTCTCCACCGCCGAGGACAACCAGCCCGCCGTGGACATCCACGTGCTGCAGGGCGAGCGGGAACTCGCCGCCGACAACCGCACGCTGGGCAAGTTCCGGCTGGAGAACATCCGGCCCGCGCCGCGCAACGTCCCGCAGATCGACGTCACGTTCGACGTCGACGCCAACGGCATCCTCAACGTGTCCGCCAAGGACAAGGAGACCAACGCCGAGCAGGCCATCACCATCACCGACAGCGGCAACCTCGACCGTTCCGAGGTCGAGCGCATGGTCGCCGACGCCGAGGCGCACCGCGACGAGGACACCCGCACCCGCCAGCTCATCGACACCCGCAACGAGCTGGAGTCGCTGACGTACCAGGTCGAGCAGCGCCTGGGTGAGCTGGGCGAGTCCGCGCCGGCACACGAGAAGGCCCGCGCGGAGCTGCTGGTCGGCGACGCCCGCCAGGCCATCAAGGAGGAGGCGCCGATGGACCGGCTGCGCTCGCTGATCGGCGACCTGCAGCAGGTCGCGCAGGGCCTGATGGCCCGGCCCAGCGGACCGCCGCCCGGCGGCGACGCCGGACAGGGCGGGCAGCCCGGCCCGACGGCGGGCGCGCGCACCGGCCAGGGCCAGGGCGACGACGACGTCATCGACGCCGAGTTCTCGCCGAGCTGAGCGCCGCGATGGCACACCACCCGCACAGCGGCACCGGCCCGCAGGCCGACACCGAACCGGAGGGCGAGCCCGTGCACGAGCACGTGCCCCGGCACGGCCTCGACCCGCCGGGCCCGGTGGCGATGGAACCCGGCGAGGTCGCGGTGCACGACGGCCACGCCGGGGAGCCGTCCGCCGAGGCCCCGGACGTCGAGGCGCCCACCCCGGCCGGGCCGTCGGCCGCCGAGCTGGAGGGCCGGCTGCGGCGGGCGCTGGCCGACCTGGACAACATGCGCAAGCGGTACGAGCGCCAGCTCGCCGCCGAACGCGAGGCCGAGCGGGCCCGTACCGCCGCGGTGTTCCTGCCCGTGATCGACAACCTGGACCTGGCGCTGGCGCACGCCGACAGCGACCCGGCCGCGGTCGTCGACGGGGTCCGGGCGGTCCGCGACCAGGCCGTGAACACCCTGTCCACGCTCGGCTTCCCGCGCCGCGAGGACACCGGCGTGCCGTTCGACCCGGTGTGGCACGAGGCCGTCAGCGTGGTCCCGAACACCGGCGAGCCCGACGGGACGGTGCTGCAGGTGATCCGCCCCGGCTACGGCCAGGTGGACCGGCAGCTGCGCCCGGCCACGGTCGTCGTCGCCGGCAACACCCAGGGGTGAGCCGTGGCCCGTGACTTCTACGACGTGCTCGGGGTCGCCCGCGGCGCGTCCGCGGACGAGATCCAGCAGGCGTTTCGCAAGCTGGCCCGCAAGTACCACCCGGACGTCAACAAGAGCCCGGACGCCGAGGAGAGGTTCAAGGAGATCAACGAGGCGTACCACGTGCTGCACGACCCGAAGCAGCGCGCCCGCTACGACCGGTTCGGCGAGGACTTCCGCAAGGTCCCCGAGGGGTACGAGGAGATGGCCGGCGCGGGGGCGGGCAGTTTCCGGGGCCGCGGCGGCCAGGGCTTCCCCGGTGGCTTCCCGGGCGGCGGGTTCCGGGGCCGGGACGGCGGCGAGCCGTTCTCGTGGTCGTACGAGGGCGGCGACGTCGACCTGGAGGACCTGCTCGGCGGCATGTTCCGCGGCGGCGGGCGCGCGGGCCGCGGCGCGGGGCCGATCGCCGGCGCGGACCAGGAGGCCGAGCTGCCGCTGTCGGTCGAGGAGGCGTACCAGGGCGGCAAGCGTTCGATCACGCTGTCGGGGGCGCAGGGCCCGCGCAGCTACGACGTGAACATCCCGGCCGGGGTCACCGACGGCCAGCGCATCCGGCTGGCCGGGCAGGGCGGGCAGGGCCGTGGCAACGCCCCGGCCGGTGACCTGTACCTGGTGGTGCGCCTGGAGCCGCACCACCGCTACCGGGTCGACGGCCGCCACATCCACGTGGCGCTGCCGGTGAGCCCGTCCGAGGCGGCGCTCGGCGCGACCGTGCCGCTGGTGACGCCGGGCGGGGAGACCAAGGTGACGGTGCCACCGGGCACGTCCAGCGGCAAGCGGCTGCGCCTGCGCGGGCAGGGCATGCCGCACCACCGCGGCGAGCACGGCGACCTGTACGCCGAAGTCCGCATCGTCGTGCCGCGCAGCCTCGGCGACCGCGAACGCGAGCTGTACGAGCAGCTGGCCGAGGCGTCCACGTTCGACCCGAGGAGCGCCCGATGAAGGTGTACGCGCTGGCCGTCCCGTCGCGGCTCAGCCTGGACCGGTTCGCCCGCCAGGCGGGCCTGCACCCGGTGCTGGTGCAGCGCTACGTCGCGCTGGGCCTGGTCGACGCCGACCGTGACGCGGCCGGCGGCCTGTGGTTCCGGCCCGCCGAGCTGCACCGGGTGGCGCGGGTGCAGCGGCTGCACGCCGACCTGTCCCTGAACTACACCGCGATCGGCCTGGTCATGGACCTGCTCGACCGCGTCGACGAGCTGCAGACCGCACTGCGAAGGAGCGAGCGCCGTGGACATGAACAAGCTGACGCAGAAGTCGCAGGAGGCGCTGCATGACGCGCAGACGATCGCGCTGCGGATGGGCCACACCGAGGTCGACGGCGAGCACCTGCTGCTGGCGCTGCTGGACCAGCCCGACGGGATCGTGCCGCGGCTGATCGCCCAGACCGGGGCCGACCCGGCCCGGCTGCGCGGCGAGGTCGAGCAGGACCTGCAGCGGCGGCCGAAGGTGAGCGGGCCGGGCGCGCAGCCCGGTCAGGTGTTCGTCACCCAGCGCCTGTCCCGGGTCCTCGACACCGCCGAGCGGGAGGCCAAGCGGCTCAAGGACGAGTACGTGTCCACCGAGCACCTGCTGCTGGCCCTGGCCGACGAGGGCTCGGCGACGGCGGCCGGCCGCCGGCTCAAGGAGAACGGCGTCACCCGGGAGGCGTTCCTGGCCGCGCTGACCCAGGTCCGCGGCAACCAGCGGGTCACCTCGGCGATGCCGGAGGTCACCTACGAGGCGCTGGAGAAGTACGGGCAGGACCTGGTCGCCGACGCGCGGGCGAACCGGCTCGACCCGGTCATCGGCCGGGACGCCGAGATCCGCCGGGTGATCCAGATCCTGTCCCGCAAGACGAAGAACAATCCGGTGCTGATCGGCGACCCGGGTGTCGGCAAGACCGCGATCGTGGAGGGCCTGGCGCAGCGCATCGTGCGCGGGGACGTGCCCGAGGGGCTGCGCGACAAGACCGTGTTCGCCCTGGACATGGGCGCGCTGATCGCCGGGGCCAAGTACCGCGGCGAGTTCGAGGAGCGGCTCAAGGCCGTGCTGAACGAGGTCCGCGCCGCCGAGGGCCGCATCCTGCTGTTCGTCGACGAGCTGCACACCGTCGTCGGGGCCGGCGGCGGCGCGGAGGGCGCGATGGACGCGGGCAACATGCTCAAGCCGATGCTGGCCCGCGGCGAGCTGCACATGATCGGCGCGACGACCGTCGACGAGTACCGCAAGCACATCGAGAAGGACGCCGCGCTGGCCCGGCGCTTCCAGCAGGTCGTGGTGGACGAGCCGACGGTCGAGGACACCATCTCGATCCTGCGCGGGCTGCGCGAGCGCCTGGAGGTGTTCCACGGGGTGAACATCCAGGACTCGGCGCTGGTGGCGGCGGCGACGCTGTCGCACCGGTACATCACCGACCGGTTCCTGCCCGACAAGGCGATCGACCTCGTCGACGAGGCGTGCGCGCGGCTGCGTACCGAGATCGACTCGATGCCCGCGGAGCTCGACGAGATCACCCGGCGGGTGATGCGGCTGGAGATCGAGGAGGCGGCGCTGGCCAAGGAGACCGACCCGGCCGGCGTGGCCCGCCTCGACCAGCTGCGCCGCGAGCTGGCCGACCTGCGCGCCGAAGCCGACGCCAAGCACGCCCAGTGGGAGAGCGAACGCCAGGCCATCCGCCGCGTCCAGGACGTGCGCGAGGAGCTGGAGCGGCTGCGCCACGAGGTCGAGGAGGCCGAACGCGCCTACGACCTCAACCGGGCCGCCGAGCTGCGCTACGGGCGCATCGCCGACCTCGAACGACGGCTGGAGGCCGAGGAGCAGAAGCTGGCCGACCGGCAGCAGGGCCAGCCGGGCCTGCTGCGCGAGACGGTGACCGAGGACGAGATCGCCGAGATCGTGTCCGCGTGGACCGGGATCCCGGTGTCGCGGCTGCAGGAGGGCGAGCGCCAGAAGCTGCTGCGCCTCGACGAGATCCTGCACGAGCGGGTCATCGGCCAGGACGAGGCCGTGCAGGTCGTCGCCGACGCGATCATCCGCGCCCGGTCGGGCATCAAGGACCCGCGCCGCCCGATCGGCTCGTTCATCTTCCTGGGCCCGACCGGTGTCGGCAAGACCGAGCTGGCCAAGGCCCTCGCGGCGGCGCTGTTCGACTCCGAGGACAACATCGTGCGGCTGGACATGAGCGAGTACCAGGAGCGGCACACCGTCAGCCGGCTGGTCGGCGCGCCGCCCGGGTACGTCGGCTACGAGGAGGGCGGGCAGCTCACCGAGGCGGTGCGGCGCAAGCCGTACTCGGTGGTGCTGTTCGACGAGATCGAGAAGGCGCACACCGACGTGTTCAACACGCTGCTGCAGGTGCTCGACGACGGCCGGATCACCGACTCGCAGGGCCGCACCGTCGACTTCCGCAACACGGTCATCATCATGACCTCCAACATCGGCGCGGAACACCTGCTGGAAGGGTCCGATGCCGACATCTCCGAGCAGGCCCGCGCGAAGGTGCTCGGCGAGCTGCGCGGGCACTTCCGGCCCGAGTTCCTCAACCGGGTCGACGACATCGTGCTGTTCCACCGGCTGACGCTGCCGCAGATCGAGAAGATCGTCGACCTGCAGTTCGAGGACCTGCGCAAGCGGCTCGGCGAGCGCCGGATCAGCCTGGACCTGACCGAGGACGCCCGCAAACTCATCGCCGAGCACGGCTTCGACCCGGTGTACGGGGCGCGGCCGCTGCGCCGGTACATAGCCCACGAAGTCGAGACCCGGATCGGGCGTGCGATCATCGCCGGTGACCTCCGCGAGGACGCCGTGATCCACGTCGGCGTGCGCGACGGCGATTTGGCGGTAACCTTCGACGCGGCACCGGCTCCGCAGATGGCGGAAGCGGGCGCGGGAACGGGAGTTTGACGATGGCACAGGCACCGCAGCAGGACACCAGGGCCGACCTGGTCACCTGCCCGCACTGCGGCAAGCGTAACCGGCTGCGGGCCGCCGCGGCGGGACTGGCCCGGTGCGGCAGCTGCCGCGGCATGCTGCCGTGGCTGACCGACGCCACCGACGACGACTTCGACGCCGTGGTGGTGCAGTCGTCGCTGCCGGTGCTGCTGGACCTGTGGGCACCGTGGTGCGGGCCGTGCCGCATGGTCGCGCCCGGTGTGGAGCGGGCCGCGCTGGAGTTCGCGGGACGGTTGAAGGTCGTCAAGGTCAATGTGGACGACTCGCCGGAGACGGCGATGCGCTACCGGGCCCAGTCGATCCCGCTGCTGCTCATGCTGAAGGGCGGCGAGGTCACGGCCCGGCAGCTCGGCGCGATCCCGCCGGGTCCGCTGCTGCAGTGGGTGGAGAGCGCGCTGCCACCGGCGAAATGACGCCACCGCCTTGCGTGCGGTGCCTACGCTGCGACGATGCAGACGCCTGAGCCGCCGGGGACGCCGCTGGGCCCATGGACGCGGGAGCAGCACCGGGTCGAGGTCCTTTTCGCGTGGGCTCTGCTGGTAGGCGGTCTGGCTCTGCTGTGGCGGTTCGCCAAGAAGGCCGCCACAGCGCAGGACATGAACTTCGTCGGGGCGTTCTTGGTCTTCGCGCTGTTCCTGGGGATGGCCTGGTGGGGGCTGCACAGCCTGCTGGCGACGCTGCGCGGCGGCACGTGGTTGCGCGGCTCGGTGCTGACCGTGCGCGGAGCGTTCCACACCCGCACCGTAGATCTCGCCGCGGCGACGGTTCGCGGCGAGATCTACGATCCCGCGGATGCGGGACGGGTGAACCTGGTCGCCCACGACGCCGGCACGGGTCGGCGGATCTCGCTGAACCTGGGCACCGTCGACCGGATCGAGTTCACGGCCCAGGAGCTGGACGCCCTCGCCTCCGCGATCGACACCGCCCGCGGCGGGCCCCGGCTGACGAGGAGACTCTCCGCATCGCCGCCCGGCTGCGCCTGTTCTACCGCCGCCCCTACCCGGTGGGCCGGTACCTCTGGGAGGACCCGCCGATCCCTCCCTTGCCCAAGCTGGCGAAGGTTGACGAAATCGATTTCACGGACGATGCTGACCGACCATGAGCGTGGGTGTGGCGATCGTCGGACTCGGTTTCGGTGCGGCGTTCCTGCCGATCTACCAGCGGCATCCCGACGTCGGCCACATCACGATCGTGGACGCCGACCCGGCCCGGCTGGCGGAGGTCGGCGAGCGCCACGGGATCGCCGACCGGGCCACCGACCTCGACGAGGTGCTGGCCGATCCCCGCGTCGACGCCGTCCACCTGCTGACCCCGGTCGCGTTCCACGCCCGCCAGTCGATCGCGGTGCTGAACTCGGGACGGCACTGCGCCTGCGCGGTCCCGATGGCGATGTCCCTCGCCGACGTCGAGGCGGTCCGTGCCGCCGCGCACGCGTCGGGCCGGGTGTACATGATGATGGAGACGTCGGTGTACGCCCGCGAGTACCACGCCGTCGAGCAGCTTCACCGCAGCGGCGAGCTGGGCGCGGTCACCTTCTACCGGGGCTTCCACATCCAGAACCTCGACGGCTTCGCGCACTACTGGCAGGGCTACCCGCCGATGGCGTACGTGACGCACGCGCTGTCGCCGATCCTGGCGCTGCTCGACACGACGGTCGAGAGCGTGCACTGCCTGGGTTCGGGACGGCTCACCGGTGCACGCGAGGGCGCGTTCGGCAACCCGTACCCGCTGGAGGCCGGGCTGTTCCGGTTGCGCGGCCACGACGCCGTCGCGGAGGTGACCATGGCGTTCTTCCAGACCGCGCGGGCGTACACCGAAGGTTTCTGCGTCTACGGCGACCGCGTCGGCATCGAGTGGCCGTCGGCGGAGGGCGGCCCGCTGACCCGGTTCGACATGACCCTGCCGGGCCCCGGCCAGCGCGGCAACCCGGTCGAGCGCGCCGTGTTCGAACCGGCTGACCACGGCCACCTCCTGCCCGCGTCCATCGCCGGGTTCACCCGGCACCGCGACGCGCACGGCGGCTCGCACCCGCACCTGGTGCACGAGTTCCTCCGCAGCATCGTCGAGGGCCGGGGGTCGCGCATCGACGCCGACACCGCCGCGGCATGGACCGCTCCCGGCATCGTGGCGCACGAGTCGGCGATGCGCGGCGGCGAGACCCTCGCCGTCCCCGACTTCGCGACGCTCCTGCCGCCGGGGCTCCGATGACCGCGCACCGGTTGCGGCTGGCCGCCTACGGGGTGATCCTGCGCGAGGATCGGATGCTGCTGGCCCGCTACGTCTCGCCGGACGGCTCGCAGCGCCACTGGACGCTGCCGGGCGGGAAGGTCGAGCACGCCGAGGATCCGTACGACGCGGTCGTCCGGGAGGTCGCCGAGGAGACCGGATACCGGGTGGCGGTCGAACGCCTGCTGGGGGTGGACTCCCGGGCCCGGCACGTGGACTGGGTCCCCGGCGGCGCCGAGCTGCACAGCGTGGGCGTCTTCTACCGGGCCCGAATCATCGGCGGCCGGATGCGCCACGAGGTCGACGGATCCACCGATCTGGCCGAGTGGGTTCCGGTCGCGCAGATCCCCGAGCTGGAACGTGCGGTCATCATCGACGTCGCCCTGCGGCTGGAGCGCGCCCAGCCGGCCGACGGGCACGTGCCCCCGGTGCCGGTCGGCGGACTGCTCCGGCATTAGCCGGCCCGCTGCTGCCGCCTCTGCCGCGGAGTCCGGGACGGATGTCGAGGCCGCCGGTGTGACCTCGACATCCGTCCTGGCCGCGGGCCCGGTCATCCCCGGCGAACGCGGGCGGCCGGGGCCGGTCGTCGGCCGTTACCCGCTACCGGGACAGCCAGTCGGTGACGATCGCGTCGACCTGCGCGGCGTGCGCGGTCTGCGGGGCGGCGTCGAGGCCGGGCTCCTCGGCCAGGGCGTGGCCCATCCCGGGGATCGCGACCAGCGACGACCCTTCCGGCAGCGCCGCCCACAACCGCTGCGCCGGGTCGCGGAAGCCTTCCCGGTCGTCCTCGTCGCCGATCACCATCAGCACCGGGCGCTCGATCTCCGCGGCGCGGGCGACGAAGTCGAGCCGGTCGGCCGCGGCACGGCTCTCGTCGGTCCACTGGTACGGCATGCCGAACATCCGGGAGTTGGCGTCCACCAGCGCGGACAGCTGGACCGCGGGGCTGACCAGCGCCACCCGGTCGACCTCCACGGCCGTCTCGGTCAGCAGGCGCAGGGCCGTCATCGAGCCGATGGAGCCGCCCAGCAGGCTGAGCGGGCCGTGCGCGTCCAGCACCGAGCGCAGCTCGGCCAGCGCGGGCGGGAACTCCGCGACCGCCTGCCGGGTCAGCGGCTCGAACAGGTTCAGCACCGCGTCCTCCATGACGAGCTTCATCAGCTCATCCGGGCCGCCGGGCAGCATCCGGTCGCCGGTCATCGGCAGGCCCAGGTACACCCGCCAGGCGTTCAGGCCCGACAGCGGCAGCGCCGCGGCCATGGCGATCTCGCTGCGCGGCGGGTCGAGCAGGTGCCAGGCCACGACCAGCGGGGTGTCGGGGGTCGGGTCGGCGGGCGGCAGGGCGATGTACGGCACTCCGGCCGCGTTTCCTCTGAGCGTCATGCCGACCAGTCAAGCCCGCCCGGGTGGCCGGCGTCGAACAACCATGCCGACCGATTGGACAACCGATGGTTGTCGGGCCAGGCTGTGCCCTGTGGATCTCGATCTCGCCCAGGTGCGGGCGTTCGTGCGCGCCGCCGACGAGCTGCACTTCGGCCGGGCCGCCGCCGCGCTGTACCTGACCCAGCAGGCGCTGTCCAAACGGGTACGCCGGCTGGAGGAGACGCTCGGCTCGGCCCTGTTCACGCGCGGGCGCGGGCCCGTCGAGCTGACCGCGGCCGGGGCGAGGTTCCTGCCGTACGCCCGGGAGCTGCTGGCGCTGGGCGCGGCGGCGGCCCGGTCGGTGCGCGGCGAGCAGCTGCCGCTGAAGGTGGACGTGTGGGGGCCGGTGCACCGGCCGCTGAGCCTGCTGGGCGAGCTGGTGTCGGCGTACCCGGACCTGCTGCTGGAGCTGAGCATGCGGCGCAGCCTCGGTTCGGCGCTGGACGCCGTGGCGGGCGGGGACCTGGACGTCGCCTGGGGGCGGGCGCACGACCTGGGCCACCCCTGGCCGGCCGGGGTGCGGCGGCGGCTGGTGTGCCTGGAGCCGATCGCGGTCGGGGTGCTCGCGGGGCATCCGCTGGCCGACGCGGGCGCGGTCGGGGCGGCCGAGCTGCGCGAGCACGGGCTGTGGATCCCGTTCGAGGACCGGCCGCCGGAGCTGACGGGGCTGCTGCGCGCGTACGCGGCCGCGCTGGATGTGCCGATCACGGGTACCGCGCTCAACCTGGGAGTCGAGCACACGATCGCCGAGCTGCGGCGGCATCCGCGCCGGGTCACGCCGCTGGGCGCGTGGTGGCAGCTGCCCGCCGACGTGGTACGCGTCCCGCTGCGGCCGACGCCGTACCTGCCCTGGTCGGTGGTGTGGCGCGCGGACAACGCGCATCCGCTGCTTCCCCGGCTGCTGGCCCTGCTGCCGGGCTCGCACACGATCCGGTTCGACCCGGCCCGGGACTGGCTGCCCGAACCCGACCGCGCGGACCTGCCGCGCGCGGCGCCGAACCGCCGCGTTCCGGCACCGCGGTAGGTGCCATATACAGATTGACTGTATATACAGACCGTCTATATTGCTCGCATGACGATGCAGGAACCGACGTTCTTCATCCTGACCGCCTTGGTGCGGTCCCCATTGCACGGATACGGCGTCATGCAGGCCGTGGAGGAGCTGTCCGGCGGGCGGGTCACGCTCAAGGCCGGCACGCTGTACGCCGCCCTGGACCGGCTCACCTCGGCCGGGCTGATCGCCGTGGAGCGCGAGGAGGCCGTGGCCGGGCGCCTGCGCCGCTACTACGTGCTGTCCGACGACGGCCGCGCGGCGCTGGAGGCCGCGGTCGAGCGGATGCGGTCGGACGCGACCGTCGCCGCCGCCCGCCTGCGGGAGGCGTTCGGCTTCGTCGTCGGGGTGCGGCATGCCTGAGCAGTCCGCGCTCGAACGCTCCTACCGCCGCCTGCTGCTCGCCTACCCCGGGTTCTACCGCCGCGAGCGCGGGCTGGAGATCCTCACCACGCTGCTGGACGCGGCCAAGCCGGGACAGGTCAGGGCCACCATCGGCGAAGCGGCCCACCTGGTCCTGTCCGGACTCCGGTTCCGCGTGGCGCCCCCGGGCACAGCCGGCAGGATCGCCGCAGGCGTGGCGGCGCTGTGGACCGCTGTCGTGCTCGGTGGGGTCGGCGCTTACGTCGCCTGGGACTCCTCGTCGACGGCTCCGGCCGCGATCGACGATCCACGGATCTCCGCGCTCGCCGACGCGCTCGTCGGGCAGCCGCCCGCCCGGGTCGATCACGGCGGCGGCGACCTGCTCGGCATCGCCTACGGCCACCAGGCGGGCGGACGGTTCCAGACGCTCGGGGCCGAGGAACTGCCCGGGATGCGGCCCGTGCCGTCGGGCCACAACCGCCTCTACGAGGGGGTCGACGCGACCCGTGGCGTCCTCGACGCCGCCCATCGGCGGCTGCAGGCCGACGGCTGGCGAACCGGTGCCGTCACCAGGCCGGCGAACTGCGGCTGCGGCGTGTTCTGGGCCAGCCGCGACGGCGTGCTGCTGCGGATGGCAGATGACCGGGCGAGGGACCAGCAGAAGATCATCAACGTGGACTTCTACCCGATCGAGCCGAGCGGTGTGCCGGCCGGTGTGGTCGTCGGCTTCGCCCTGGGGCTGATCCTGGCCTGGCCGGCGGTGACGTGGCTGACCCACCGCTACGCCCGGACATCGCGCGGCGACCGGATGCTGTTCCTGCTCTTCGCAGTGCCGGCCCTCTACGCGTGCCTGGCCAACACGGTCGACAACCTGCTGAGCATGGTGCCGGACCCGGACACCGACAGCGTCCTGCTCGCCGCCGACCTGATGTATCCGCTGGCCAACCAGGTCGAAAACCCGCTCGCCGTGAGCGTGATCGCGGTCGGCCTCGCCGCCTGCGTCGGCATCGTCGTCTTCACGCCGTGGCGGCGCAGGCACCCCGAGACGGACCCGGCACCCGCCCCCACGGCGCTCACCGAGGGCTGAGCCAAACCCGGGTGGCCGCCCACGTGAAGGGCGGCCACCGGGCCGATCACTAAGCGGCTGCGGTCACCCGTCGATCAGCGCGGCGAGCAGGCGGGCGCGGACGCCGTCCGGGTCAGGACGGCCCGGATACCAGGTGCAGGCGATGTCCATCGCGGCCACCCGGCCGGTCTCCAGGACACGGCGCGCCGCCGCCAGCACACCGTCGGCGGTGGGACCTCCAGGCACCGGGAACCGCAGGTCCGGCAGTTCCGCGGCGTCGATGACGTCGAGGTCGAGGTGCAGCACCAGCGGCCCGGGCGGCAGCAGCGCCGCGTCGAGGTCGGCGACGCCGCAGCGGCGTACGGCCGCGGTGGCGAGGTAGTCGGCCTCCGGCTGGTCCAGGTCGCGGGCGTCGACGAGCAGCGCCCGGTCCTCGGCCAGCGGTCGCAGCCCGAGCCGGTCCGAGATCAGCTCGGGCCGGTAGCCGACGAGGATCCGCAGCGGCATGCCGCCGACGTAGCCCGACGCGGTCGTCTCCAGCGTCTGCACGTCGCCGTGCGCGTCGAACCAGACGATGCCGGCGTCCACGCCCGCCTGTTGGAGGCCCGCCATGGTGCCCAGCGCCGCGGTGCAGTCGCCGGACACGACCACCGGGGTGTCGCCCGTCTGCACGCAGTGCGCGACCTGCCAGGCCACCGGCTCGTAGAGGTGGCCGAGCCGGGCCCAGACGTCTCCGTCGGGCAGCTGTTCGGTCACCGTCCGGACCGTGTGGCCGGGCGGCAGCGGGAAGTCGTGATCGGGCAGTCGTTCGTCGAGGTGGTACGGCACGAGGATGATCGTCACGCGGCCACGTTACCGAATGCCGCCCCGGTGGGGCCGAACGCCGATGCGCCGTCCCGAACGGGTGCCGGCGGGGTCAACGGATCCGCGCGCTCAGCGGCAGAATGGCCGCCATGAGCGGGAACGGCGACACCGGCGAGCAGCCTCGTCCGACGATCGACCACATCATGGAACCGTTGTTGACGAACATGCCCAAGGTGACCGATTACAGTCCCGAGGGCATCACGGCGCTGGGAAACCCGATCTCGATGCTGGTGCACAACACCGGCAAGACGCTGCTGGAGCTGTTCCTGGAACCGTCCGGGCAGGACTACTGGATGCAGCCGGGCGAGACGTTCACGGTCACGTCGTACGGGCACTGGAACGATCATCCGTTCGAGGTCGCCCATGAGCCGGGCTGCGTCACCGTCTGGGCCACCTCGTGGTATGCCACGGTCTCCTTCCGCGACGGCTCCGAGGTCCCCGGTGGGCACCAGCGTCCGGCGGGCAAGTACGAGTAGGCCCGCGCGCCGCCCGTCTCACGCGGGCCCGCCGAACAGGCGGTCGAGGTGGTACATGAGGATCGCGAGCGCGGCGTCGCCGTCGCGCTGGCCGCCGAGCACGCTGGAGCCGAGGCCGTTGGTGAGCGCCAGCAGCCCGGCGGCGGCCGTCGGCGCGTCGAGGCCGGGATCGACCTGGCCTGCCTGCTGGGCGGTGCGCAGGTGCCCGGCTAGGAAACGTTCCAGCAGGTCGGGGTAGGTCGCGCCGTGGTCGGCGGCGAGCGCGGGCTCGGCCAGCACCAGGGTGTAGTACGCGGCGTAGGTCCTGGTCAGCCGCCGGCTCTCGGCGTCGGTCGGCAGGATCGCGGTGAGGGTGCCGTAGACGAGGCTGCGCGGGGTGGGCGGCAGGCCCAGGGCGCGGATGTGCGCCTCGACCCGGGCGGAGAGCTGCTCGCCGAGGTAGGCGAGCGCGCCGAGCAGCAGTTCCTGCTTGGTGTGGAAGTAGTACTGGACCAGGCGCAGGGATACGCCCGCCTCGGTGGCCACCTCGCGCATGCTCGCCGCCTGCAGGCCCTTGGTGCTGGCGATGCGCAGCAGGGCCTCACCGATCTGGCGGCGGCGCAGGTCGTGGTCCACGCGCTTGGGCACGGCGCTCCATCCGGTCTGGCGGTCGTGTCACGTCGGCCTATCATGCAACACGCGTTTGATGATACGGTCGTATCACAAAAATCGGCGGATCGGAGGCACCCATGACCGAGGCACGGCTCAGCGCGTTCACCGGCGACAAGGCGCGTTCCAGGTTCCTGGCGGCCTACGGGCGCACCTTCGACAAGGTCTGGCCCGCTGACCACCGCCGCCTGGACGTGCCCACGTCCTTCGGCGTCACGCGGGTGTACCGCACCGGGCCGGCCGACGGTGTCCCCTTCGTGCTGCTACCGGGTGCGGGCGGCAACGCGCTGGGGTGGCACCGGCACGTCGCGCGATGGGGAGCGGAACGGCCGGTCATCGCGATCGACCCCGTCGGCGAACCCGGCTGCTCCACACAGGACCGCCCGCTGGCCGACGGCCGTGATCTGGCCCGCTGGCTCGACGAGGTGCTCGCCGGTCTGGACGTCGACCGCGTGCACGTCGTCGGGTGCTCGTACGGCGGCTGGATCGCCCTGCAGCACCAGCTGCACACGCCGGGCCGGGCCGCCTCGATCACGCTGCTGGACCCGGCGGGATTCGGCCTGATCACCAAACGGTTCCTCCTGTGGGTGATCCTCGGCGGGCTGGCCGGGCTCACGCCCCGCCCGCTGCGCCATCGCGCGGCCCGCCGGCTGCGCAACGCCACCCTGCTCGACGACGACCTCATGGGCCTGGCGCTGGCCTCGACCGGCTTCCGGCGGCGGCTGCCCGCCCCGCCCCCGCTCACCGACGACGAGCTGCGCCAGATCACCGTGCCAACGCTCGCCCTGCTCGGCGGGCGCAGCCAGATGTACGACGCGGCCCAGGTGGCCGCCCGCATCCGGGCGCTGATGCCGGCCGCCCGCGCCGACGTCGTCGCCGAGGCCGGTCACGACCTGCAGGTGCACAGCCCGGAACTCGTCATCGAGCGGGCCGCCGAGTTCGCGGCCGGTGCCGAGGCTGCGACCGGGGCAGCGGGACAGGGTCACCCCGAACCGGCATGATGCCGTCGGCTCACCAGGCGCGACCCGGTGGGCCGACGACCCGGCCGCAGGGCTGCTGTGATCTCAGCCGAGGGCGGCGACCAGCCGTTCGCCGTCCGGCCAGGGGCCGTGACCGCTGGCCGTCTCGATGTGGCCGGCGTCGCCCGCGTCGTACAGTTCCGCGCCCCAGTCGGCGGCGTACTGCTCGAACTGCGGAAACGTCGTGTACGGGTCGGTGCGGCTGGCCACCAGGACCGTGCGGAACGGCAGCTTCTCGCGCGGCACCACCACTGACACGAAATCAGGCGTGTCATCCGGGCCCGGTATCCATGCGGGGTCGAGGTAGGGCGGCGTGACCAGCAGCGCGGCACGCACCGGACCGGCATGGCGAGCCGCCCACACCACGGTGGTGAGGCACCCGGCGCTGTGCGCGATCAGCACGGCGGGCTCGTCGTCGGCCATGACCGCCTCGTGCAGCGCGGCCACCCGCTCCTCCAGCGTCAACGGCGGCCCCGGCGGGTAGGGTGCCCACCGGTACTCGGGGTGCGCGTCGGCCCAGCGTCGTTGCCAGTGCTCCGGCTTGGGAATCCCGCGCCCCGGCACCAGCAGATGTCGCGTCATCGGCCGAGGGTAGCCGTGACGGCCGTGTCCTGCCGGACCGTACGCCGGCCGGGCAAGGCGGCAACGGGCCGCGAGCCGACCGCCACTCCCCCGGCTGGACAGGCCTGACCAGCGGCCGAAGGCGGCGGAGAAACCGGCCCGTCCGGGCGTGAAACCGCGGCGAAGGCGTGGTGGAACCGGCGCGGCGGATGCTGTCTCCTGACCGGCCGACGCCGGTCGCGAGGGAGCGAAGATGAATCACATTCCCGCGGTACACGCGGAAGGCCTGGTGAAGTCGTTCGGTGACTTCCGTGCCGTCGACGGGGTCGACCTGCACGTCGCCCAGGGTGAGATCTACGGCGTGCTGGGCCCCAACGGCGCCGGCAAGACCACCATGCTCAAGATGCTGGCCACGCTGCTGCCCATCGACGGGGGCCGGGCGGAGATCTTCGGCGTGGACGTGCGCCGGGACCCGCACCGCACCCGGCAGCTGCTCGGCGTCACCGGGCAGTACGCGTCGGTGGACGAGAACCTGACCGCCAACGAGAACCTGTGGCTGTTCGGCCGGCTGCAGGGCGTGGCCGGCAAGGCGGCCCGGAACACCGCCGCCCAGCTGCTGGAGCAGTTCGGCCTCCAGGAGGCGGCGGACAAGCCGATCTCCCAGTTCAGCGGTGGCATGCGGCGGCGGCTCGACCTGGCCGCCAGCCTGATCACCCGGCCGCCGCTGATCTTCCTGGACGAGCCGACCACCGGCCTGGACCCGCGTACCCGGGGACAGATGTGGGACACGATCCGCGAACTGGTCGCCGGGGGCTGCACGGTCCTGCTGACCACGCAGTACCTGGACGAGGCCGACCAGCTCGCCGACCGGATCGCGGTCATCGACCGGGGCCGCAAGGTCGCCGAGGGCACCCCCGACGAGCTGAAGGCGTCCGTGGGCAACTCGACGCTGCGGCTGCGGCTGACCGACGCCGCCGACCAGGCGGCAGCGGCCGAGGTCGTACGGCAGCTGCTCGGCGAGGACCCGGTGCTCAGCCCCGAGTCGGGACGGATGAACGTGGCGCTCGACGCCGCGGACCGGGCCGCCGACGTGCTCATCCGCCTGCGCGAGGCGGGCATCGGCATCACCTCGGTGAGCGTCGACGCGCCGACCCTCGACGAGGTGTTCCTGGCTCTCACCGGGCATGACACCGGCGACAGCCCCGACCAGCCCGCGAACGCGGACGAGCGCCAGCTGGAGGCGGCCCGATGACCCTGCAGATGACCAAGCCGGTGGCGGTGGCCCCGCGGCGGCTGACACCCGACGACGTCGCCACCCGTACGACGTCGCACAACAGCCTGCGCGAGACGGTCGGCCAGACGATGTCGATGGCGTGGCGGGCGACGAAGAAGATGCGCCGCAACCCGGAGCAGTTCTTCGACGTCACCATCCAGCCGCTGCTGTTCACGGCGATGTTCGCGTACCTGCTCGGCGGCGGCCTGTCCGGCAGCGTGCAGGCGTACCTGCCGCTGGTGATCCCGGGCATCCTGGCGCAGACCGCGCTGACGGCGTGCATGGCCACCGGCGTGCAGCTGCGCGAGGACATGGAGAAGGGGGTGTTCGACCGGTTCAAGTCGCTGCCGATGGCCCGGATCGCGCCGCTGGCCGGGCCCATGGTCGCCGACCTGCTGCGGTACGCGATCGCCTCGACGCTGACCTTCCTCACCGGTATCGCGATGGGCTACCGCCCCGGCGGCGGAGCGGTCGGCGTGGTGCTGGCGATCCTGCTCACGATGATCGCCGGCTGGTCGCTGGCCTGGGTGTTCACCTGGGTCGGCACGCTGGCCCGCAGCGCGCAGAGCGTCCAGGGCATCTCCATGATGATCATGTTCCCGCTGACGTTCATGTCCAACGCGCTGGTCCCGGTCGAGACCCTGCCGGGCTGGCTCGCCGCGTTCGTGAAGGTCAACCCGGTCTCGTACGTGGTCACCGCCACCCGCGACCTGGCCAACGACGGCCAGGTCACCGGGCACGTCGGGTGGGCGCTCGTGGCCTGTGCCGCGGTCATCGCGATCTTCGCGCCGCTGTCGGTGCGCAGCTACAAGCGCCACCTGTAGCGGTCAGCGGGCCCCGATCCGCTCGACCAGGCTCCGCGCCTCGTCGAGCAGGTCGGGGCCGCGCCGGTCGCCGAACTCGGCGGCCAGCTCGGCCAGCAGCCCGGGTGCCCGCCCCTCGGCCTGGGCGGCGATCCGCTCCCAGGCCAGCGTGGGCATGGTCCGGTTGTACGCGAAACGGTCCGCCAGCGCGATCAGCCGCACCGCGTCCGGGACCGGCAGCGCGTCACGCAGCAGCCCCCACCCGCCGAGCGCCAGCAGCACCAGCCCGCAGACCGGATAGTCCAGGTACGGATGGTCCGGGTCGAGCACCTGCAACGCCTGGTCACGGGCCCGGGTGAACAGCGCCGCGCCGATCGGGTCGCCGGCCGGGGCGTAGTAGGCGTGCGCGGCCAGGCTCGTCGCCTCGGCCACCAGCACCCACGGCTCCAACCCGCTCGCCGCGATGGCCGGGATCCGCAGCTCCCGCACCCGTACACACGCCGCGCGGTAACCGGCCAGCCCGGCCTCGACCTCGCCCCGGGCCAGCGCCAGCTCGGCCTTGCCCAGGTCGAAGGCGAGCCGGCCGGCCAGCGGCACATCGGACTCCGTCGCGTCGTCGAGGTCGGCGAGCTGCGCGGCGGCGGCGTCGATGTCCCCGTCGGAGATCATGACGAGGGCGAGCATCGACCGCAGCTGGATGGCGTCGTCGCGGGCGCCGAGCCGGTCGAGCACCGGCAGCGCGGCGTGGGCGTGGACCGCGGCCTCCTTCGCCCGGCCGAGCTGCATCGCGAGCTGCGCGGCCATGGTGTGCATGATCGCCTGCGACCAGGGTCCGACGGTCTCGTCGGCGAGCAGCAGCCCGCGTTCGGCGGCGTCCATGGCCGCGTCCGGGTCGCCCATGTTCTCCAGGGCCTGGCTCAGCCACGGCAACGCCAGCGCGGCGACCTCCCGGTCCGCGGAGGCGGCGTGCGCCCGCAGCTGCCGCAGGAAGCCGTCGGCCGACCGCGGGTCGATGTCGGTCAGCATGGTGACCATGGCGGCGATCCACGGGTCGCCGGTGCCCGGCCCGATCGCCCGCAAGGTTTCCCGCAGCCGGTCGGAATGGGGCGAGTTGGCGACCAGGGAGCCGTTGAGGGTCATCGAGATCGCCACCCGGGTGGCGTCGGCGAGGTCCGGCGGAGGCGTCCAGCCGTCGACCACCTGCGCGGCCGCTTCGATCAGGACCAGCAGCCGGGGGTGCTCACCCAGGATGATCCAGTAGCCGGCCAGCGCGGCGAGGATCTGCACCGCCGCGGCCGGGTCAGGCGCGGCGAAGGTCCGGCGCAGCACGTCGGAGAGGTTGGTCTCCTCGGGGCGGATCTCGTCGACGACGTCGAACTGCCTGGGGCTGAACAGGGCACGGGCGTGCCGGGCGGAGAAGGCGACCGCCCAGCCGCGCTGGGCCCGCTCGGCAGCGCCGTCCTCACCGGCGTCGACCAGCTGCATCCGGCCGAACTCGCGCACGGTCTCCAGCATCCGGTAGCGCACGCCGCCCGGTCCGGTCTCCACGACGGTCAGCAGGGACTGGTCGGCCAGGTCCTGGACCGCGGCGAGCGCGTCGTCGCCGAGCACCGCCTCGGCGGCGGCGAGGGTGAACCCGTCGTGGAACACCGACAGCCAGCGCAGCGCCCGGCGTTCGCGTTCGGCGAGCAGGTTCCACGACCAGTCGATGACGGCCAGCAGGGTCTGGTGCCGGTCGGGTGCGCTGCGGTCCCCGCCGCGCAGCAGCGCGAACCGGTTCTCCAGGCGGCGGGCGATGTCGGCGACGGCCATCACGCGCACCTTCGCGGCCGCGAGCTCGATGGCGAGCGGGAGCCCGTCGAGCCGCTCGACGATCTCGGCCACCACCGGGTCGGTGCCGTCGAGGTGCACGTCCGGCCGCGCCGCCAGGGCCCGCCGGCGGAACAGCTCGGCCGCGTCGGCGGTGTCCAGCTCGGCCAGCGGGTAGACGTGCTCGGCGGCGATGGCCAGCGGCGCCCGGGTCGTGGTGAGCACGCGCAGCTCGCGGGTGGTGGCGGCGAGGTAGGCGACGAAGTCGGCGACGGCGTCGACGATGTGCTCGCAGTTGTCCAGGATCAGCAGGCTCGGCGCCTGGTCGAGGTAGCCCGCGATGCGGGCGCGCACGTCGGCGCGCTGCTCGGGGGTGAGGGTGCGCCGGCCGCTGACCGAGTCCCGTACGCCCAGCGCCGACCCGATCTCGCCGACCAGGTCGTCGGGTGCGGTGACGCCGACGAGCTCGACGAAGTGCACCACCGGGGCCGGGTGCTCGCGGCCGAGCACGTGGGCCAGCCTGGTCTTGCCCAGCCCGCCCGGCCCGACGATGGACACCACCCGGTACGCGGCCAGCAGTGCCTGCAACCGGCGGATGTCGCCTGCCCGGCCGAGCAGCGCGGTCGCCTCGTAGCGCAGGCCCGCCCGGACCGGGCTGTCCTGGACGAGCAGCTCGCGGTGGACCCGGCGCAGCTCGGGGCCGGGGTCGGCGCCGACGCGGTCACGCAGGTCGGCGCGGTATGCCTCGTACCGGCTCAACGCGGCACCGGCGCCGCGGACCGCCGCCTCACCCCGCAGCAGGTCCGCGAGCAGGCCTTCGTCGGCGGGATCGACGCCCCACGCCTCGGTCAGGGTCGGCAGCGCGTCGGTGTGCTCACCGAGCCTGACCTTGGCCCGGGCCGACAGCAGCCGGGCCTGGTCGAGGTCGTGTTCGGCCGCGCGCCGCAGGGCGGCGAGCGGGCCGGGTCCGTCTCCGGCGGCGACGGGGCCGAGCGCGACGGCTTCGGCGGCCAGGTCGGCCGCGCGTGCCGGGTCGGACTCGAACACGGCCCGGGCCGCGGCGAGCCGGTCGGCGAGCAGCTGGGTGTCCACCTGCGCCCGGTCGACGCCCAGGCGGTAGCCGTCGCCGTCGCGGACCACCGAGTCCGGGCCGTGCGCGGTCCTGGTCCGGGAGACCAGCACCTGCAGCGCCTTGAGCGGATTGGCGGGGACGTCCTCGTCCCAGATGAGGTCGACGAGCCGGGTGGAGCCGACCGTGCGCCCGGCGGCGGCGAGCGCGGCGAGCAGCGCCTGCGGCCGCTCGCCCTGCACCGGCTCGCCGTCCCAGCGCACCGTTTCCAGCAGGGACAGGATGATCGGCACCCGCCAAGTCTAAGCTCGCCGGGAAATCGCCACCTCGAACCGGGTCTTCGCCCGTCAGCAGTCCGGATACGCGGCCGGCTCGGGCCACACCAGCATGACCAAGGGGGTCCGTTCGTCGCCGCGCGAGCACGGCTGCCGCTGCGAGACCTGCGCGGAGGGAATGTTCACCACCCGCCGGTCGTCTTCGAGCATGACGGTGAACCATGCGCCGTCCTCGTCGAGGATGTATCCGACGACCGGACCCGATGTGGACTGGGTGATGCGCTCCACCGGGATCCACGGCGTGTCGCGGGTGGCGACCCAGAGCCAGCCGAGCAGCCCGAACACGGCGAGCCCGACGGCGAGCGGCGTATTGTGCGCCGACTTCGGCTCGCGCAGGACGAACGGCAGTTCTCCCGGGTCGCGGCCCTTGGCGAGCAGTCGCCTGCGTATCCATACGATGAGGAAGCTCGACCCGATGCTCGCGACCGCCACCACCAGGTAGATCAGCAGGTAGCCGGTCGGGATCGTGGCGAAGGCGAGGATCGACGCGATCACGGCGGCGATGACGGGGCCGCGCAGGCTGTGCCCTGCCCAGGCGGCCGCGATCAGCGCGGGATAGGTCAACACCATGGGCAGGTAGCCGAGCGACGGCAGCCCTGCCACCAGCGCGGCGATCGTGACGTTGAGCCCGCCCTGCGAGGTGAACAGTGCCGCCATCGTGTATTCGTTGCCGTGGGCTACCGACCAGATCTTCGTCAGGACGGTGACGCCGACCGCGATCGCGATCACCAGACTCAGGTGATCCTTGATCCAGGCGCCCATGCTGCGAGCCTAAATGGTGCAAACCGGGGATGATCGCTGACCGGCCGATCCGGTCGGCGTGCCGGCTGGATACGTGGCCGAAGCTCGACGCCGCCCGTCGCCCTGGAGAGTCACGACCCGGTGACGTCCCGGTGAGTGAGCGCGGCCCGCTCGACCCGCTCCCGGTAGGCGGCCCACCATTGCGGGTCGGTCTCGGGCAGGTTGGAGCCGCCCTCGGACAGGCCCGCGGCGCCGTCGACCGACTCCCGGACGATGTCGGCCTGCCCGGCGTGCCGGTGCGTCTCGGCGATCACGTGGATCAGGATCTGGTGCAGCGTCACCTCGCGGTTGCCCGGCCGCCACCACGGCACCGTGCCCGGCGCGTCGAGGTCGAGCGCGTCGATCGTGGCGTCGGAGTGCGCCCAGACGCGCTGGTACAGCTCGACGTGGTGTTCGCGGGTCTCCTCGGGGGTGGCCCACATGTCGGCGTTGGCCTCGGCGTCGGCGGCGAGGCATGGGATCGGCTCCGGGAACGGCCGGCCGAACACGAGGCCGAGGTACTCCGACTCGACGGCGGCGGTGTGTTTCACCAGCCCGAGCAGGTTGGTCGCGGTCGGGGTGAGCGGCCGGCGGATGTCGTACTCGCCGAGCCCGCTGAGCTTCCAGAGCAGCGCGTCGCGCCCCTCCTGCAGGTACGACTTCAGGGTCTCCTTCACCCGGCAGATGTTAACAAGATCCGCAGGTGCCGGTGGCCCGCGTCGATCCGGTCCGGCTCGGCGGCGCGGCGGCTACGTCCGTTCCGGTTGGACCCGGGCCGGGGCGGTGCCGGACAGGTAGAGTGCCATGCCGACGGCGACCAGCAGCGCGCCGATCGGCGGGATCGCCGCCAGCCCCCACGCGTCCAGCGCGAACGCGCCGGTGAGCGCCCCGGCCGCGACCCCGGCGTTGTAC
This sequence comes from Catellatospora coxensis, assembly GCF_016862635.1. Classification (GTDB taxonomy): domain Bacteria; phylum Actinomycetota; class Actinomycetes; order Mycobacteriales; family Micromonosporaceae; genus Catellatospora; species Catellatospora coxensis. The sequence goes on from NZ_BONI01000027.1 coordinate 78,744, forward strand.
GCGCTGGCGTTGATGCCGGAGGCCTGCTCGGTGTGGTCGGGCGCGACCAGCAGCGTGGCCGCCTGCATGAGGATCGGCAGCAGGCCCATGCCGCATCCGAACACGATCACCGCGGTCACCGCCGCCCAGGCCGCGGTGCCGTTCAGCCAGAGCAGCACCAGCCCGGCGAGCAGCACACCGACCGCCGTGACGATGCCGGTCCGCAGCCGCCGGTCGGCGACCCACCCGGCGACCGGCAGCATCAGTGTGCCGGCCAGCCCGTTGGCGAGCAGCACCGGCGCGATCCCGTCCTCGCTGATCCCGGCGCGCTGCAGCAGCGGCGCGGTGTACGTGATCATCATGTAGGTGCCCAGCATGGTCACCGCGGTCATGGCGACGATCGGCGCGAAGTTCGGCACCCGCAGCACGTCGAGCATCCGGGAGCGCACCGCGGCGGTGCTGCCGGGCACCTCGGGCAGCAGCCACCACGCCAGCAGCGTCAGCGCCACCGCCACGGCGGTCAGCCCGGCGAACGTGGCCCGCCAGCCGACCGCGGTGCCGAGGCTGGTCCCGGCGGGCAGGCCGATCAGGACCGCCATGCTGCCGCCCGACGAGACGACGGTGACCGCCCGCCCGATCCGGTCCGGGGTGACCAGCCGCGCCGCGAACCCGGTGACCACCGCCCAGAAAAGGCCGTGGGTGATCCCGCCGAGCAGCCGCGCCCCGAACGCCACCGGGTAGTTCGGGGCGACCACCATGACCGCGTTGCTGGCCGTGTACGCGGCCAGCGAGGCGACCAGCAGCGTCTTGCGCGGCATCCGGGCGGTCAGCGTGCCCAGCGGGGCCGCGAACAGCGCGACCATCAGCGCGTACCCGGTGACCAGCAGGCCGAGCTGGGACTCCGACACCGCCAGGTCGCGGCTCATGCCGAGCAGCAGGCCGGTCGGGGTGAGTTCGGTGGTCACCGAGATGAACACGGCGGCGCTGAGCAGCAGGAGCGACGGCCACGGGCCGGGTTTGCGGATCACGTGCCGCATTTTGTATCGCCGATGAACAAACGCGCAATCGAGATCACCGGTGGAATCGTCCGATGACCGGACGACGCCGGCCGCCGTGACGGCGGTCAGAGCCAGCCGGACTCCGGCCAGTTCGACCAGTGGGTGTTCGGCTCGTGCGTGGGCCGGTAGGCGTCCAGGTCGCCGGTGGCGAGCACCGAAGCCAGCTGCTGGAACGTCTCGGTCTGGCTGGGCAGCTGGTCGTGGCGGTCCGGCTCGCGGTGCCACCACTGCTCCAGGACCAGGATGCGGGGCAGGTCGGCGGGCAGCCGGTGGCGCAGCTCGTCGTCGTCGGCCAGCAGCAGGTCACGGTGCTCGGGCACGAGCCGGCGGAACACGTCCCACAGCGGCTCGCCCTCGATGCCGTCCACGTCGAGGGCCTGTCCGCGGACCACGACCGACGGGTGGCCGCCGCGCAGCCGCGTGCTGTGCGCGTGGTCCTCGAGCTGGTGCATGTTGTCCACGCGGGCCAGGAAATCGCCGTGGCCGTAGCCGGGCTCGCCCTCGGTGAGGCAGTTGCCGAAGCAGTGCAGCAGGTCGATGACGTTGCCGGCGCGCGGGTTGTACCCGACGAGCTCGATCACCAGCGCCCAGCGCTTGTCGTCGCGGAACGCGTGCACGCGGCCGTCGATCGCGTAGTAGTAGCCGTGCTCGGGGTCCGGGAAGTCGAACCCTTTCGCGGCGCGGTCCAGCTGCGCCAGCACCTCGTCGGACGTGATCACGGGCGGAGACGGTACACGCACGGGGCCGGGTCGCCCAGTCTCACGCACGGCCTCGGTGTGTCTCCGTTCATGCGGGCGCGATGCCGTGCTCGCGACCGCAGGCGGTCAGCGCGAGCACGGCCTGCCCGGACACCGCCGTGGACGGGCCGAACGTGCTCGGGTCGACGGAGGTGAGCGCCGCGATGTCGGTGGCGTAGCACACCTCCGGCAGCGCGAGCCGTTCGTACAGCTCGGCCCGGCGCGCCAGCACGGCGTCGACGTCGGCCTGGTCGATCCCGTCGTACGCGTCGGCGGGCAGCCCTTCGTCGTCGTCGGGCAGCCGGTAGCCGTCCTCGGCGGGGTGCTCGCCGAGCCGCTCGCCTGGCTCGACCTCGTAGTAGCGGCGCACCCGGCCGGCCTCGGCCAGGCACCACATGGTCCACGAGTCGCCGCAGCTCATCCCGTAGAGGTGGGCCGCACCGAACCGGGCGCTGAGCCGCGCGCACAGGTCCTGCGCGCGGCCGGCCCAGACGCCGCGGTCGGCCGGGTCGGCGTGGGCCAGGTCGGGTGACGTGCCGAACACCAGAGTCCAGCCGTCGATGACCGGAGTGACGTAGACGCGCCCGTGCGAGCGGTGGTCGTCGGCGGGCAGGTCCCAGCTGTGGCGGTCGCGGTTCCAGGCGGCCTCGCCCTGGTCCGTGGAGACCGGCCGCGGGTCGGACAGGTCGAGTTCGGCCAGCACGGCCGCCTGGTCGGTGGTGCGGATCGCGAGCCACGTCCCGCACAGGTGGACGGGACCGGCCTGCGCTCCGGGCGGGTGTTCACCGGCATGGCGCGGGGATGGCGCGAAGTTCGACGCATGGCAGGCGTCGCCGCCACGGGTTCGGCTGTCGCGGAGAGAGGGGGTCCGCATAGGACACCACGTTACGTCGCACGGCTGACAGATCTTCAGCACCGCAGGTGGCGGCGCAGAACGTGGCAGGCGCGGGCCGAGGGAGCGCCGTCTCCCCCGGCCCGCACGGATCACAGGCCCGCGGAGTGGAAGCCGCTGACCTCGGACGCCGTCAGCACCCGGCTGTAGACGCGGAACGAGTCGACCGCGCCGTCCAGGTACGGATCGCTGTACTGCGAGCGGCCGATCCAGTTGTTGGTGGTGCTGCCCAGCGACGCCGGGGTGAGCGTCATCGCCGAGTTGCGGGCCACCTCGGCCCCGTTGACGTACAGGATGCCGACGCCGCCGCCGACGGTCACCGCGACGTGCGTCCACACGCCCGTGGGCAGCGCGGACGGGGCGTTGATGCGCTGCTCGCCGCCCGAGCCCGACGTGGTGATGGCGAACCGGGCGGTGCCGGAGCTGCTGCTCGGGACCAGGAACATGTTCGCGCTGGTGCCGGTGCCGAAGTCGAACAGCCGCGCCCAGTTCGTCACCGCGTCCAGCCGCACCCAGGTGGCGATGCTGAACGCGCTGGCCCCGGCGAGGATGCCCGAGGGCAGCGCCACGTACTGCGAGCTGCCGCTGAGGTTGACCGCGTTGCCGGTGCGCCCGGCGACCCAGGTCGCTCCCCCGGCCAGGGTCGCGGTCTTGCCGTTGCCGGTGGCGTCGGCCGCGGACGTGCCCGAGGTCTCGTTGAACAGGTAGTGCGCGACGAACGCGGGCAGCGGGTTGGTGGTGGTGACATTCCAGTACACGGTGTAGCGCTGGCCGTGCATCTTGTAGAACGGCAGCAGGGTCACCGTGCCGGTGGACGCGGTCGCGGTGAACTGCAGCGGCGTCGACGTCGCGGTGATCGACGACGCGGTGAGGGTGGGCAGGGCGGACAGGTTGGTGCTGCCGTACGCCCCGGCCAGCACGATCGGACCGTACTTGACCGCCTGGGTGGTGGCGCTGTCCGGGGTGGCCTCGCGCACCACTGCCATCGGCAGCGCCACGTCGACGACGTCGCCGGTTGCCCACGTCCGGGTGATCACGGCGTACGACCCGGGGGTCACGCCGCTCTGCAGGGTGCCGTTGACGCGGATCGTCGCGCCGGTGGCCCACGCGGGCACCCGCACCCGCATCGCGAACGTGCCCGACCCGGCGGTGATGGTCAGCTTGCTGGACGGCGCCTCCGGGAACGTGGTGTCCTGCCGGACCGTGACGCCCTTGGCGGCCCAGTTCAGCTGCGAGGCGATGAACAGGTTGACGTACAGGTTGTCGCCGGAGTGGAAGTAGATGGTGTCGCCGAGCTTGGTGTTGGTCTCCATGCCGGTGCCGTGGCAGCAGGTGAAGTTGTTGTAGTCGTTGCTGTAGGTCTTGATGCCGCCGGCCCGCAGCGGGATGTAGTAGCTGTGGAAGCCGTGCGAGGAGTTCGGGTCCTGCGCGCCGAGCAGGTGGTTGTACAGCGCCTTCTCGTAGAAGTCCATGTAGTCGGCGCGGGCCGGGTTGGTGAAGAACAGCTGCCGGGACAGCTTGAGCATGTTGTAGGTGTTGCAGCACTCCGCGGTGTTGTCCGACAGCTCGCTGGCGATGCGGTTCGGAGCCTTGAAGTACTCGCCGTTGGAGTTCGCGCCGATGGCGTAGGTGTGCCGGCTGACCACGATGTCCCAGAAGTTGCGGGCGATGTCGAGGTAGCGGGTGGTGCCGGTGGCGTGGTACTCCCGGATCGCGCCGATGGCCTTCGGGATCTGGGTGTTGGCGTGGTAGTTGTTCAGCGCGTCGGTGTTGGCGGCCAGCGGGTCGAAGACCTCGGCGTGGTCGAAGTGCTGCGCGGCGACCAGGTGGTTGCTGTTCTCGGTGAGCTGGTACAGGTTGGCCAGCACCTCGTTCATGCCGCCGAACTCGGTGTCGAGCATGTTCTGCCGCTGGGTCAGGGTGAGCCGGTCGTTGCGGAACTTCACCCACGACGCCATCGCGGTGAGCACGGTCAGCGCCTGCGCGTTCCCGGCGAGCAGGTGCATGTCCAGCAGCCCGGCCATGATCTTGTGGAGGGTGTAGTAGGGCGCCCACACCGACTGGCGGGCCTCGACCCGGTCGATGAAGCTCTCCGGGTACGCCGACAGGTAGCCGGTGTTGTAGCCGGCCGTCGTCGCGCGGGCCTGGCAGATCGCCAGCTGCGCGACGAGGTAGTCGCCCTTGGTCTTGAAACTGGTGGTGCCGGTGCTGGCGTACGCCTGGGCCAGGCCGGTGAGCACGTGGCCCATGGAGTGCCCGCGCAGCTCGGTGGTCGGCGACTCCCAGCCGCCGCAGGCGGTGGCCGAGGAGGACAGGCCGTAGTTGAGGCGGAACGTGTGCAGCAGGCGGTCGGCGTCGAGGAAGCTCAGGTAGCTCTGGGTGCGGCCGGTGTTGGCCAGGAACGGGCCGGACAGCAGCGTGACCGCGCCGAGCGGGAACGGGTAGACGGATACGCCGATGTCGGTGCGGGCGGCGTGGGCGGGCGCGGCGGGCAGGCTGCCGGCGACAGCCGCGGCCGCGGCGCCGACGGCGCCTGCGCGCAGCACGGTACGGCGGGACAGTGCGGACATCGATTCGCCTTTCTCAGGGACCGGGGCGGTGAGAGCGACGTGTCCGGCGCATCGACGATCGCCTACGAAAACCATTTCGGCAAGATGTCCGGCCGATTACCCTTCATCTCGAAACGTTTCGAAACTCCGTGAGAGGGCGGAAGGCGCGCACCTGCATACCAGCACCACCGCTGGCGGCAGTGGTGACGACCCACGGTCACGCCCCGGTGAGCCGGCTCTCCCACATGCGGACGAACAGCCGGTAGGAGGCGTCGGTCGCCCGCGGGTCAGCACCGGCCAGCAGTTCCAGCAGCAGGCCACGGCAGGTGGCCACGCCCAGCCGCAGCTCGTCGCGGTCCACGGCCAGGCCGAGTCGCCGCGCCACCGCCTCGCTCTCGTCGAGCCACGGGCCGGTCAGGTTCGCCAGGAAGCCGCCGGTGCCGGGGGCGTCGTGCACGGCCACCCCGACGACCTCGAAGAACAGCCGCACGTACGGCCGCAGTTCCGGATCGGACACCCGGGCCCAGAGCAGCAGCATGAGTTCGCCGGCCTTGGTGCCCTCCGCCGGGGGTCCGCTGCTGGCGACCCGGTCGGCCAGCTCCCCCAGCAGGTCGCGCTGCTGCTGCTCGATGAGGCCGACGACCGCCGCGAGCAGGCCCTCCCGGGAACCGAAGTGGTAGAGCAGCATGCGGTGGCTCGTGCCGACCCCGGCGGCGATCTCACGGAGGCTGCGGCCGGTGATGCCCTCGGCCGCCGCGTACGCGATCACGCGGTCCAGCAGCTCACGGGAGCTCGCACTGACGATCATGTACCAGATGGTACATTAGTGTGATGCGATGGAAAGACGTACTCGTGATCGACGCGCCGGCGGACGTGGTCTGGGCGCTGACCGCCGACGTCGAGCAGTGGCCCGCCACCACGCCGACGATGACCCGGGTGGTGCGCCTCGACGAGGGGCCGCTGCGGCTGGGCAGCCAGGCCCGCATCAAGCAGCCGGGCCAGGCCGAAGCCGTGTGGACCGTCACCGCGTACGACGAGGGCCGCGGGTTCAGTTGGCAGACCACCGTCATGGGGCTGACCATGATCGGTTCGCACCTGGTGGAGCCGGTCGGCGACGGCTGCCGCAACACACTGGGCATCGAGGTGCGCGGCCGGGGCGCGGGCCTGTTCTGGGCCCTGCTCGGCCCGCTGCTGCGCCGCGCCGTACGCACCGAGAACCGCGGCTTCCGCGACACGGCGCATCGGCTGCGTGCCGCGGCCTGAACCCACCGAAGATCATCCGGCTGCCGGTCGCCGGGAACGGGCGTCTACATTGTGCCGGTGATGCTGCTGTTGAAACTGCTGCTGGCTCCGGCGCTGGTCGTCGGCTCGTCGCTGGCAGGGCGGCGATGGGGAGCGCAGGTGACGGGGGTGCTGGTCACCCTGCCGGTCGTGGCGGGGCCGATCCTGCTGATCACCTGCCTGGAACACGGCACCGCATTCGGGGCCGCAGCGGCATCGTCCTCGCTGCTAGGACTGGTGACGCTGGCGCTGTTCGCGGTCGCGTTCGCCTGGTGCTCGCGGCGTATGCGCTGGGCCGGTGCGCTGGCCACGGCCTGGGCCGCCTGCCTGGTCGCCGACCTGGCCGTGGCGCAGGTGAGCCTGCCCGCCTGGTGGGGCCTGCCGGTGACGCTCGCCGGGATCGCCGCCGCGTCCCGTGCACTGCCGCCGGTGGAGGCCGAGGTGGGCGTCCGCCCCACGCGTACGTGGCCATGGTGGGACCTGCCCGGCCGGGCCGCCGCGACCGCGTGCCTGGTGCTGCTGGTGACCACGCTGTCCGGCGCGCTCGGGCCGGAGATGACCGGCGTGCTGGCCCCGTTCCCGATCGCCACCAGCGTGGTCGCGGCTTTCGTGCTGGCCCGGCACGGCTCGGCGGAGACGGTACGCACCCTGCGCGGCGTGCTGACGGGGCTGGTCGGTTTCGCGGTGTTCTGCTTCATCGTCGCGGTGCTGGTCGACCGGTGGGGCACCGCCGCCGCGTTCGGCCTGGCGCTGACCGTGACCGTGGCCGGCCAGCTCGCCTGGCTACGCTCGCGGGCCTCGCGCCGACCGTCGACCGTCCCGGCGTGACGCCCCGCCCCTGGCGCAACTCTCGAAGAGTCGCACGGTTCAGCGCTGCGTGATGCCGCGACTCTTTGAGACTTGCGGCGGGAGCGGTGGGCTGGGCTGGGCGCATCGGCGGGGTGGGATCGGTCAGGTGCGCAGCCAGTGCCGCCATGAGGCGGGGGTTGCCGGGGCGGCCGGGTTGTCCAGGGCCCAGCGCAGGTAGCCGGCCCGGAGGCGGACCAGGCCGTCGAGGCTCTGCTCGGCCGATTCGACGATCATCCGAACCGAGGGACCGTGCAGGCTGCGGGCGATCTTGAGGTAGCCGAGGTCCTCGCAGCGGTGCTCGCGCCCGATCGCGGCCGCGACCAGTCCGAGCAGCTCGCCGTGGGTCTCGACGGTGGGGCCGTCGGCGGCGAGGGTGCGCAGCAGGTGCCGCTTGGCCGTCCAGCTGCGGGCGTGCTCGGCCCACTCCTGCGGGTAGTCGGTCTCCCAGCGCAGGTAGAGCACCGCGAACCGGGCGAACGGCGCGCGCTCCTCGGGCGTCGGCGCGTTCAGGTAGTGCCAGATCGGGGCGGCGAACATCCGGGCGTGCACGTCGCGCTTGGCGGCCTCGGTCTGGTCGTGCTCGGCGACCAGGCGCGGATCGGGCAGCTCGTCGCCCGAGCGGGGGCGCACGATGCGCGACCAGGAGTGCAGGCGGGCCCAGTCGTCCTGGTAGCCCTTCTCGCGCTCGATCGCGGCGCGCCGCCGGTCGGCATCCGGGTGTACGACGTCGAAGGCCCAGGTGAAGTCGGCCAGCTGCTCTGCCTGCACGGCGGCAAGGTTGCCAGCTCAGCGGGCCTGCCGCCAAGGAATCGGCGCCCACTGTGATCCGGAGACGTCGATCGGTCGACCCAACGACAGCACTTGATTACTCTCCGTTGCCGCGGATGGCCGACGGGGGCCGGCCGTGCCGGGCGGTGAAGCATCGCGTCAGGTGCGCGTGGTCGGTGAACCCGCAGGCTGCCGCGATCTCGGCGAGTCCCAGGTCGGTGCGCTGGACCAGGCCCCGCGCGAGGCCCAGCCGGGTGGCTGACAGCAGCTCCCGGAAGCCCGTGCCCTGCTCGGCCAGGGTGCGCTGGAGGGTCCGCGGCGAGCAGCCCGCGTGCCCGGCCGCCGCCTCCAGCCGCCAGCGCCGCGCCGGGTCCGCCGCGATCAGGTCGCGTACGGCGGTAACCGGCGACCTGGCCGCCTCCTGCGTGGTCGCCAGGTCGAGCGTCCAGCCGTCCACCCGGCCCCGCCCGGCCAGGCTCCGCTCCCCCGGCGCGTCGCCGGACAGCGCGCTGCCGTCGGCGAACCGTACCGTCACGGCCGGTCGCCGACCGGTGCACGCCGCCACCAGCACGTCGTGGATCGCGGCCGTGAACAGGCTCTCGGCCGGTTTCGGCGCGCCGCCCAGCAGCGCCCGGTGCGTGACGGTCAGCCGGCCCGGTTCGAGGCTCAGGTCGGTGGTGTGGCCCGCGTGATAGCCCAGCTGCAGCTCAGGCAGCCGCGCGGCCAGTTCGGGCAGGGAGCCGCGCTCGATCAGGTCGGCGATCTCGCCCCGGCGCGGGCGGTCGAGCAGGTGCTCGGCCGCGCCGCGCAGCGCCGGCCAGCCGTGGCCGGTCAACTCCGCCAGCAGCACGTGGTGCAGGCGCTCCGGCACCGGCTCGGCCGCCGCGAGCAGCCGGGCCGCCGTGCCGGCTGCCGGGCCGGAGCCGTGGCGGCGTACGCCGAGCAGCGCCGCCCGGGCCAGGCCCGGGTGCACGGTGCGCTCGTGCGCGGGAACCCGGACCTGCATGGCGGAATCGTACAAGCGCCCCGGCCGGGTCCTCGGCCACGCTTCGGGCATGAGTTTCCACCGCAAACGCGTCCTGGTCACCGGCGGCACCAGCGGCATCGGCGCGCACCTGGTGCGCCTGCTCGCCGAGCAGGGCGCGCTCGTCGCGACCTGCGGCCGCGACCCCGACCGGCTAGCACAGGCGACCCGGCGCCCGGGCGTCACCGGCTGGGTCGCCGACCTCGCCGACCCCGGCGGCACCGCCGCACTCGTCGCCGACGCCGCCGCCGAACTGGGCGGGCTCGACGTCGTCGTCGCCAACGCCGCCGTGCAGCATCGCCAGTCCTTCACCGGCGGCTGGTCCCCCGCCGACAGCGCGGCCGTCCTCGCCGAGACGCACACCAACCTCGCCGGGCCGATCGTGCTGGCCGGGGCGGCCTGGCCGCACCTGCGCCGCTCACGGGGCGTGTTCACCGCCCTCACCTCGGCCCTGGCCTACTCCCCGAAGAAGACCGCACCCGTGTACTGCGCGAGCAAGGCCGGGCTGGGCGTGTTCCTGCGGGCGCTGCGCTACCAGTGGGACGACGCCGACGCCGGAGTGACCGTGCAGGAGGCGCTGATGCCCCTGGTCGCCACACCGATGACGGAAGGGCGCAACGACGGGGCGCTGCCCGCCGAGCAGGCCGCGCAGCAGATCCTGCGCGGCATCGCCCGCCGGGTCCCGGTGATCGCCGTCGGCAAGGCCCGGCCGTTCCGGGTGATCCGCCGGGTCGCGCCGGGGGTCGCCGACGCGATGCTGCGCGACTCCTGAACCGGAGTCGGCGACCGTTTAGTCCCGGTCAGCCAGTCCCGGTCAGCCAGTCCCGGTCAGGCAGGCTCCGGACCGGGTCTCAGCGCCCGGTGAACCCGGTCCGGTACGCCCAGACCACGGCCTGGGTGCGATCGCGGGCGCCGACCTTGCCGAGCAGGCTCTTGACGTGGGTCTTCACCGTCTCCAGCGAGATGAACATGGCCTGGGCGATCTCGGCGTTCGACTTGCCGGCGGCCAGCGCCCGCAGCACCTCTGCCTCCCGGTCGGTGAGCCGGGCCGCCGCCACGGCAGCCGGGTCACCGGGCCCGCGCCGGGCGGCGGCCAGCAGCAGCCGCCGGGTGACCGCCGGGGCGATCAGCGCGTCCCCGGCCGCGACGGTGCGTATCCCTGCCACGAGCTGCTCGGGCGTGGCCCGCTTCAGCAGGAACCCGTCCACCCCGGCGGCGATCGCGTCGTCCACCACCTCGTCGTGGTCGAACGTGGTGAGCACCAGCACCCGGGGCCGGGGCGGCGGCCAGGACACGATCTCCCGGCTCGCCGCCGTGCCGTCCTGCACCGGCATCCGGATGTCCATTACCACCACGTCGGGCCGCAGCGCGCGGGCGGCGGCGACCGCGTCGCGGCCGTCGACGGCCTCGCCGACCACCTCGATGCCGGGCTCGGCGGCCAGCAGCGCCCGCAGCCCGCCCCGGACCAGCGCGTCGTCGTCGGCGAGCAGTACCCGGATCACGCTCGCACCGCCGCCGGCAGCGCGGCCCGCACCCGGAAGCCGCCGTCGACCGGGCCGGCCTCGAACACGCCGCCTTCCAGCCGGGCCCGTTCGCGCATGTTGACCAGGCCGCGGCCCGGGGTGGGCGCGGGCAGCGGCGGTGTCTCGTTGACGACTTCCAGCACGACCATGTCGGCGGTCTGCCCGAGGTCGACGGTGATCCGGCCGGTGGCGGTGTGCCGGAGGGCGTTGGTGACGGCCTCCTGGGCGATGCGGAACAGCGCCCGCTCGCCGCTCGGCGACAGGGTCACCGTCGCGGGGTTGAGGACCAGCTCCCGTCCTGCCGCCCGGACCCGGCCCGCGAGCTCGGCCAGGTCGGTCAGGGCCGGTTCGGCGGCGGGTTCGCCGTCGCGGTCGGCGTGCAGCACGCGCAGCAGCCGGTCCAGTTCGCCGAGCGCGTCGCGGCCGACGGTCTCGATGTGCGCGAGCGCCTGGGCGGCGAACTCCGGGTTGTCGGCGAACACCCGCCGGCCCACCCCGGCCTGCATCACCATCACGTTGACGGCGTGGCCGAGGGCGTCGTGCAGCTCCCCCGCGAGGCGGCTGCGCTCCTGCGCGAGGACCCTGTCGGCAGCGTCGGCCTGCTCGCGGGCCGCGGCGAGGGTACGCAGCCGCTCGGCGTCGGCGGCGATCCGGCGGCTGCGCGCGGCGTCACCGGCGACCGTGGCGATGACGAAGCACATGGCGATGCCGAAATAGTCCAGTGTGCCTACCGTGCCACCGTCGGCCAGCGCGAACCCGCCGACGGACAGTCCGGTCAGCACCACGGCGGCCGCCCGGCGCTCCCAGCGCTCGCTGTGCGAGAAGCAGGTGAACAGGGCGATCCAGGCCGCCCACTGCACGGTGGTGACCGCGTACCCGAGTGCTGCGGTGAGCGGCACGAACACGCCCGCGACGGCGAGCACGGTCAGCGGCGCGCGGCGGCGCCACAGCAGCGCCAGGGGCGCGAGCGCGCCGAGCGCGAGGCCGATCGCGTCGGCGGGCCGGTAGGGCGGGCCGACCGGCATGAACAGTCCGGCCAGGACGGACAGGAGGGACAGCCCCACGGCCGGCCCGACGTCGGCGATCGCGAGGCGGCGGGCGGGGGTGACGGCCATGGCGGCCATCCTGCCGGATCCGTTGCGGCGCGGGCAGGCTGCGACCCGGAAACCCCTCGCGGGAGGGAGGTGGGATCACTGGCGTGAGGGGCGTGCGGCGAAGGCCGGCGAACCTACGCTCAGCCGGACCGATCCGTTGACGGACAAGGAGTTGCCATGGTGACGACCGGCCTGCCCGCCGGGCGCCGTACCGGGCGGGTGCTGGGTTTCTGGTGGTTCGCGCTGAGCGGCGCGGCGGTGGCGGCGTTTGCCGTGGTGCCGTATCTGACCGCGTCGCTGCGGCAGCTCGCCGAGCAGGACGCGGGGCTGGCGGCGGCGTACGCGGGCCGACCGGCCTGGGTGCAGGCGGTGTTCTACGCGCACATCGTCGGCGGCGGGATCGCGTTGGCGGTGTCGCCGTTGCAGTTCGCGGCCCGGATCCGGGCACGCGTGCCCCGGGTGCACCGGACCGTCGGGCGGATCGCCGTCGCGGCGATGCTGGTGAGCGGGGTCGCGGGGCTGGTCATCGCGCCGCTGAACCAGGCCGGGCCGGTCGGCACCGCCGGGTTCGGCGCGCTGGCGGTGCTGTGGCTGTGGTTCGCGGTCGCGGCGTTGCGGGCGGCCAGGCGGCGGGACTTCACGGCGCACCGGCGCTGGGCGGTGCGCGCGTTCGCGATGACGTACGCGGGGGTGATGCTGCGGCTATGGCTGATCCCGCTGATGTTCGCGGCGATCGGCTGGTTCGGCGTCGCCCCCGAGGACGCGTTCGCGACCGCGTACGCCTACGTGCCGTTCCTGTGCTGGGTGCCGAACCTGCTGGTGGCGGAGTTCGTGCTGCGCCGGTCCTGAGGTGAGGGGGCCGCGGACCGCCAGATGCCGCGGCCCCCTCGGCTCACTCAGGCCGCCGGGCGTCGCCGCCGGGCCAGCCGGTACAGGCCCGCGCCCAGGGCCAGCACCAGGAAACCGGCCGCGACGATCGTGGTGACCTTCGCGCCGGTGACGGGCAGGCCGCCGCCCTCGCCGCCGTCGGCGGGCGGGAACACGCCCGGGAACACCTTGTCGGCCTTGCCCAGGCGCAGGAACACGGTCTCGCCGGTGGCGTCGTCGATGCCGTCGTTGTCGGTGACGGCGTACACGCCGCCGTCGCCGCCGACAGTCAGGCCCTCCAGCTTGTCCTGGGTCCAGCCGTGTCCGGCCCGCAGCGCGGGCAGCACGTCCACGGCCAGCTTCTTGGTCACCGGGGTGACCTGCGCGCCGAGCGTGGCGGGCAGGTCGAAGGTGTACACCTTCTTGAGCTTGGCCAGCTCGCCGCGCTGGTTGTCGCGCTCGATCACGGCGAACGTGTCCGCGTCGAGGGCCACCAGCTCCGACAGCCCGACCCACGCGCCGGCGGGGGCGGCGTCGAGCGGGTAGCCCAGCCACGCCCAGTCGCCTTCGGTGACCCGGTAGCGGCCGATGCGGGCGGTGCCCTTCTCGTCGGTCAGCTCGCGCTGCACGGCGACCCATACGGTCTCGGTCGCGCCGGAGCCGGTGACCGCGACGCCTTCGAGGCCGTTGCCGCCGAGCTTGGCGGTGACGTCGGCGGGCAGCGCCACCTCCTGCTGCACGGCGCCTGCGGCGTCGATACGCACCAGCTTGTTCTCCGGGCCCTTGGCGCCCTCGACGGCGAGCCAGAAGCCGCCGCCGGGCCGGGTGGCCAGGCCCTCGGCGTCCAGCGCGACACCCTTGCCGTCCTTGGTGACGGTCAGGTCCTTGGTGATCGTCGCCGGGGTGGTCGCGGTGTCGATCGCGAACAGGCGGGTCGGCGCGTACACGCTGTCGCTGACCGCCCACAGCCTGCCGGGCTCGCCTGTGGCCGGGGTGAGGCCGGACAGCGCGCCCCAGGCGATCGGCAGGCCGCCGGACTTCGCCGAGACCAGCGACGGGTACGCCGGAGCCTGCCCGAACCGGGCGATGGTGACCGCCCCGCGCAGCCCGTTGTCGGGGTCGTCCAGCTCGCTGGAGATCACCACGAGGCCGCGCGACGGCACCGCGATGACGCCCTCGGGCTCATTGGCGGTCGGGATGAGCTGCGTGAACTTCGGGTGCGCCGGGTCGGTGACGTCGTACACGGCGGTGAAGTTGCCGCGCTCGGCGTTCACGAACAGGTACGGCTTGCCGCCGAACACGCCGGTGGCGACGTTCTCCGGCTCCACGCCCTTCGCGTCGGAGCGCTTGTCCGGGTAGTTGCCGTGGGTGACGGCGAGGTGTTCGAGGCTGTTGCCGGCGTCGAAGACGACCTTGCCGCTGGTGTCGAACACGGACCAGCCGCGCGAGCCGCCCTGGTAGTCGCCCTCGTTGGCGGTGGCGAACCGGTCGGCGCCCAGCCAGACGACGCCGTCGGGTTCACGGCCGGCGGTGACGCCGCCGGTCAGCGAGATCCGGTCGTCGTCCTCGGTGTCCACGGCGGACACGGAGACCTGCCCGGCGCTGAAGTGCCTGTCGACCTTGCCGGTGGCCAGGTCGACGATCGCGAGGTGGTTGTTCTCCTGCAGGGAGACGACGGCCTTGCCGGCGCTGTTGATCGAGACGTACTCCGGCTCGGGGTCGCTCGGCGCGACCTCGGCCAGGCCGGTCAGCGCGACGGTGCGCAGCGCCCAGTCGGCGACGGCCGGCTTGACGTCCACGACGGCCAGCCAGCCGGCGGGCGCCTGCGGGATCTCGCCGTCGTCGACGTCCTCGTCGCGCTCGTTCTCGATGGCGACCGCGACGAACCTGCCGTCCGGCGACACCGCGACCGAGTCGGGCTGGCCGCCCAGGTCGATGCTGCGCGCGACGGCGCGGGTCGCGACGTCCACGACGAGCAGTTCGCCGTCGGGGTGGGTGAAGTCCGCGCCGGTGCTGACCGCGACCAGGGCGTACTTGCCGAGCACGGCGACCGACGTCGGCGAGCCGGGCAGACCGAGCACGCCGGCCGGGACGGGGGCGTCGGGGTCGGTGATGTCGACGAAGCCGATCCGGTCGCCGGAGGCGTCGGTGTAGATGACGGTCTTGCCGTCGGCGCTGACGGCTGAGATCTCCGCTGAGGCGGCGTCGGCGGCCGACGTGTTCAGGTAGACCGGGAAGGTTGCGGTGCGGTTGAACGTCTGCGGCGAGTCAGCGGCCCGGGTGGGGCCGCTGAGCAGGAGCGCCGCGGCGAGTCCGGCGGCGCCGGCTCCCGCGATCGCGCGGGTGGGGAAGGACATCGGTGCTCCAAACCAAGGGTGGACGTGGTCTTGGTACCGAGCACGGCTGACCGGCTGGAGTTGATCAGGACAACGTGCGGTGAACAGCCGCCGACCGGCCACCCGCTACCGGGGTAGGACCTGCGGATGCCTCCCGGGTATGACGACCGCCACCCGGCCGCGCCGTAAGCTTCCGGCGGTGGAGAACGTGAAGCGGCCGGGTGGGCTGGGTGACCTGCGGCGGCTGCTGATCGGCGCGGACTACCCACCGGTCCGGTCACCGGGCCGAAGATGGCAGCGGATCAGGTCGCTGATCGTCCCGGTGGTGCTGCTGGCTCTGGTCGGGCTGGCCGGCGCCGCCTACGAGTACCTCACCGACACCCGCCACCTGCCCGCCAACACCGCGATCGTGCTGGCCGCAGTGGGGACCGCACCCGCGGCTCTGGCGTTGCTGGCCTCACACCGGCCGCTGATGGCCTGGCGGATCGCCCTGGTCGGGCTGTTCCTCGGGGTGGCCGGTTATGCCCCGCCGGAGCCGTGGCCGTGGAATCCGGTGCAGATCCTGGCCTTCCTGGCGATGCTGTGGTTCGTCTCGGTGCGCGCCGACGTCGGGGTGAGCGCCTGGTGCCTGGTGCTCAGCCTGCTGCCGGTCTGGATGTACGTGCCCAACCGCGGCAACGCCTGGGGCGTGACCGTGCTGCTGACCGCGATCATGCTGGTCGGCGACCAGGTGCGCAGGCGGCGCAGCAGCCAGCGGGCGCTGGCCGAGCAGGCCGAACTCAACGAACTGGAGCAGGCCCGCCGTGCCGTGTTGCAGGAACGCACCCGCATCGCCCGGGAGATGCACGACGTCGTCGCGCACTCGATGTCGATGATCGCGGTCCGGGCCGAGACCGCCCCGTACCGGGTCGCCGAGCTGACCGGGCCTGCCAAGGAGGAGTTCACCGAGATCGCCGCGTCGGCGCGTACCGCGCTGGACGACATGCGGCGGCTGCTGTCGGTGCTGCGCCAGGCCGACGACCCGGCGCTCACCGCGCCCCAGCCGGGCCTGGCCGAACTGGGCCCGCTGGTCGACGACGCGCGCGCGTCGGGCGTCGACGTGCACCTGGCGATGGAGCTGCCGCTGCGGCCGGTCGGCGAGGCGGCGGCGCTGACGGCGTACCGGATCGTGCAGGAGGCGCTGGCCAACGCGGCCCGCTACGCGCCGGGCGCACGGGTGGACGTGTCACTGGCCTCCGGCGAGCGAGGCCTGCGGGTGGAGGTGCGCAACGGGCGGCCGGCGGGTCGGCCCGCGCGCCCCGAGGGACCGGGACACGGGCTGGTCGGCATGCGGGAACGGGTGGCCATCCTGGCCGGCCAGCTGCACGCGGAGCCGACGGGTGACGGCGGGTTCGCAGTGACGGCGCTGTTGCCGGACGGAGGAGTTCATTGATCAAGGTGCTGATCGTCGACGACCAGGCCATGGTGCGGCAGGGTTTCGGGGCGCTGCTGGCCGCGCAGCCGGACCTGGTGGTGCTCGGCGACGCCGCCGACGGGGCCGAGGGGGTGGCCGCGGCGCGTCGCCTGGACCCGGACGTGGTGCTGATGGACGTGCGGATGCCGGTGATGGACGGGCTGGAGGCGACGCGGCGGCTGGCCGGCGGCGACCGGCCCAAAGTGATCATCCTGACCACGTTCGACCTCGATGACTACGTGTACGAGGCGCTGCGCGCCGGGGCCAGCGGCTTCCTGCTCAAGGACGCGCCCGCCGCGGACCTGATCCACGCGGTGCGGGTGGTGGCGGGCGGTGAGGCGCTGCTCGCGCCGTCGGTGACGCGGCGGCTGATCGCCGAGTTCGCGTCGCGGCCCCGGGCCGACCGGCCGCGGCCGGTGGCGCTCAACGGGCTGACCCCGCGCGAGACCGAGGTGCTGCGGCTGATCGCCCGCGGGCTGTCCAACCAGGAGATCGCGGACCTGCTGGTGCTCGCCGAGCAGACGGTCAAGACGCATGTCAGCCGGGTGCTCGGCAAGCTCGGGCTGCGCGATCGGGCGCAGGCGGTGGTGCTGGCGTACGAGTCGGGTCTGGTCGCCGCCGGGGAGTAGTACGGCGGTAGGGGCCGGGAATGGCTCCGCGGCGCGACGCCCGCGCGGTGGCCCGCCGCAGACGGTGGCGCTCATGCGATCCCGTCTCCTTTCCGTCGGCACGGT
Organism: Catellatospora coxensis; assembly: GCF_016862635.1. Taxonomy (GTDB): domain Bacteria; phylum Actinomycetota; class Actinomycetes; order Mycobacteriales; family Micromonosporaceae; genus Catellatospora; species Catellatospora coxensis. The sequence goes on from NZ_BONI01000027.1 coordinate 95,888, forward strand.
CAGCGCGCTCGCGCTCGGGCTGCTCGCCGCGCCCGCGGCCGTGCCGCTGCCGGTCTCCGTCGACTACGCGCAGGCCGCCGCGGCGATGACCGCCGCCGGGGAGCCGTACGCCGGCTGGGCGGCCGCCGGCCGCCGGTTCCTGCTGTTCGACCCGTCCGGCGACGGTTTCGCCGCCGAGGTGCTGGGTGACCTGTCCACCGCGGAGCGGGTCGCGGTACTGGTGCCGGGGGTCGGCACGACGCTGGCCGACTTCGACCGCGGCCTCGGCGGCGTCGCCCGGCGCGCACCGGCGGTGCAGGCCCGGCAGCTGTACACGGAACTGCGACGCCAGGCACCGCACGCCCGCGTCGCGGTGGTGGCCTGGCTGGGCTACGACCCGCCCGACGGCTGGGGCCTGGACGTGGTCACCGAGACGAGCGCCGCGGCGGGGGCGGTGGCGCTGACCCGGTTCGTCGGGCGGCTGGTGCGCGAGCATCCGGCTGTCGTGCTGACGCTGGTCGGGCACAGCTACGGCTCGACGGTGCTGGGCCTGGCCGCGAGCGCACTGCCCGCGCAGGTCGGCGACCTGGTCGCGATCGGCAACCCCGGCATGGGCCACGACCTCGTCGGGGACCTGGGCACCGGTGCGCGGGTGTGGGCCGCGGAGGCTCCGACCGACTGGATCCGGCGCGTGCCCGGCGTACGCGTGCTGGGCCTGGGCCACGGCACCCGGCCCGGCAACGCGGAGTTCGGGGCGAGGCTGCTGCCTGTCGACGGCGTCAGCGGTCACGACGGCTATCTGGACACCGGCAGCGCCACCCTGCCCGCACTGGCCGAGGTGGTCCTCGGCACCCGCTCCCCTTGACTGGCAAGCGCCGGTGACGTTCACGACTTCCGGACGTGCGGCAGCCCTGGGCCACTCGCCCGGGGCCGCCGTGCTTTGCTGCCCGTTCACACCGATTCGGCCGCGCTGTCGGGAGACCGGGCAGATGACCGGTTCGGTGGGCCGAGTCCTTGCGCCTGTTCGGTTTTGGACCGCGATGACGCCTGCGGGCAGCGCAAACCTGGAAGCATGGTGGGTGGCCGAGCCGGATTCGGGAACTCGACAGAGGAGTACGGCCATGGGTTTCGTGCGAAACATCGGCGTGCTCGCCGCGACACTGGCCGCCGGGCTGCTCGCCACGGCGGGGCCGGTCACCGCGACGCCCGCCGCCACCGGAGCGCCGCTGGACAACGCCTACCTGATCGCCGCGCACCAGTCGAACCTCACCGAGATCGCGATCAGCAACCTGGCGGCGACCCACGAGGGCGCCTCGCCGATCGTGGTGCGGCTCGGCGCGGAGTTCAAAGACGATCACCAGAAGCTCGACGACCAGCTGATGTCCGTGGCGCAGCAGCAGGGGGTAGCGCTGCCGAACATGCCCGACACCGAGCAGCAGGCCGTGATCCAGCAGCTGGAGCAGCTCAACGGCGCACTGTTCGACCAGGCGTGGGTGCCGGTGCAGCTCAAGGCCCACGCCGCGGCGATGGCCGCGACGCAGGCCGAGATCGCGAAGGGTCAGGATCCGGCGGTCGTGCAACTCGCCAAGGACGCGCTGCCGGTCATCACCAAGCACCACGAGCAGCTGCTCGACGCGGCGCCCCGGCTCAACGTCCAGGTCCCCTGACGGCCGTCAGGCCCGCAGGTACTGCTCCCAGGTCACCTTCGGCTCGACCGCAGGCCCGTCGTCGGGCCCGCGGTTGGCCAGGCCGTTGAGGCCGAGGTAGTAGTCGCCGGCCTGGTTGCGGGCCGGGGTGGACTGGTCGGTGTCGGCCAGCGCGATCGCGTGGATGTGGTAGGGCCAGTTGCCCTGGGACGGGGTGCGCAACCAGGCGGCGAAACCGACCTGGCGGAGCCGCCGCACGGCCGTCGTGCGCTGGGCGGAGGTCATGCCGTCCACGGCGAGGTCGAGCGCGCCGCCGCCGTCGTGGGTGCCCGCCGACGTCGGGTCCTCCCCCGGGCTGTAGGAGCCCTGGGTGATGGTGAACTGCCGGGCGAGCAGCCGTTCGGCTTCCAGCAGCATCGCCTTGGTGCGGGCGTTGACCGGCACGCCCCGGAAGGTGCTCTGCGCCCCGGGCGACAGCGGCCGTACGACGGTGAAGCGCTGCTCGCCGAGCTTGGTGAGCGAGGTCGGGCCGGGCAGGCCGGTGGCGTCGAGGCCGGTGTAGCCCAGCGAGCGCTGCCAGGCCGCGTACGCGTCGATGGTCCTGGTGCCGAAGTGCCCGTCGACGTATGACGCCGCGAGCAGCCCCTTGGCCTGCAGTGCGCTCTCCACGAGCAGCACGCTGTCGCGGCTGCCGGCCGTGATCGCCGAGTCGGCGCGGCGCGGGTCGATCTGCGCGGACTTCACGACCGCCTCCATGTCGACCGTCGGCAGCGCGGCCGACGCCTGCCCCGTCCACGCCGCGACCGGTGTGGCCAGCGCGCCCGCGAGCGCGCCGCCCATCAGCCGTCTCCTGGTGACCATCGGGCCCTCCCCACTGTGCGACGAGCCCGATCCGGACCCGCCTGATTTGATCTCTGTGGGCGAGGCTAGGCACGGCCGCTACACCGGCGGTACACAGTCCCTACAGGTCACCGGCCGATGGCGGCCCGTTGCCAGCCTTCGTCCAGCCGGCTCTGATCGAATGGCTTCCGGCGGACAGGAGGCGGGTATGACCGGGAGCGTGCTGCTCGGGTTGGGCGTGGCGACGGTGCTGGTGGTGGCCGCGTACGCGGTCGTGTGCGCGGTGCGGCCGGGGGCGGCGTACCTCGCCGGGCGGCGCTGGACGCAGGCCTCGGACCGGCACGGGCGGGCCGCGTTCTCCTGGCTGACCGCGCGGGTCGCCGCGGAGGTCGTGCTGCTGGCCATCGGGGCGGCGCTGGTGTTCACGCTGGCGTCGGTGTTCGTGGAGGTGCTCGACGCGGTCGTCGACGCCGACGACCTGACCGTGATCGACCGGCCCGCCGTGGAGTGGCTGGCCGGGCACCGCACCCCGGGTCTGACCCGGTTGCAGATCGCGATCACCGACCTCGGCAGCGCGGTCGCGCTCACGCTGGCGGCCGTGGTCGCCGTCGCAGTGGTCGCCTGGCGCAAGCGCTCGTGGTATCCGCTGGTGCTGGCGGTGCTGTCGCTGGGCGTGCTCCAGCTGATCGTGTACGCGATCAAGGAGATCATCGGCCGGGACCGGCCCAACCCGCCGGACCAGGTGGTGACCGCCGCCGGGTACTCGTTCCCGTCCGGGCACAGCGCCAGCTCGCTGGTCGGGTTCGCGCTCCTGGCGTGGCTGGTGTGCATGCTGACGAGCAACCGCACGGTGTGGGCGACGGTCTGGGTCGCCGCCGCTGCGGGCACCGTGCTGGTCGGGCTGTCACGGGTCTACCTCGGCGTGCACTACCCGAGCGACGTGCTCGGCGGCTGGGCGCTCGGCCTGACCTGGCTGGCGGTGGTCGCCGTGGCGACCCGGGTGTGGCAGATGCGGATGGCGGCCCGTGAAACCTCGTGAAACTTTTCTCACCGATACAGCTGAGTTCTGCAACTAATTGACATTCACGTATGTCGAATATACGTTCCCGGCATGCACCTTCCACACCTGCGCACGCTGATCGTGGCGGCAGTCGTTGCGCTCACTCTGACCAGCACCTCGACGCCAACAGCGGCGAGCCCTCCCGACGCCGCGCCCGGTCTGGCGGCCATCGCGGACAAGGGGCCCGTCGGGTGGGACGTGTACCGGCGGCTAGACCTGCTCCCGCACCTCGCGGCCGGCACCCGCACCGCGCAGTTCTCCAGCTTCGGCCGGGACGGCTCCAACGACGACGGGTTCAGCGGGGCGTACTCCTGCCTGCGCCAGTCCGGCGGCTGCGTCCTGGCCGAGGATCGCGGACCTGGCGAGGTCCAGTCGATCTGGTTCACCCGTGACGAGGGCAACGTCACGGCGACCGGCTGGATCCGCATCGAGCTCGACGGGATCACCGTCGTGGACACCGGGTTGCAGAACCTGGTCAACGGCAACCTCGGCGCGCCCTTCAGCTTCCCCCTGGTCACCAACGCCGACCAGACCTCCGGTGGCGTGACCGTCAAGGTGCCGATGCCGTACCGGACCTCGATGAAGATCACCACGCAGCACAACCCGCTGTTCTACCACGTCGGCTACCGCAGGTTCGCCGACGCGACCGGGATCAGCACGTTCAGCACCGCCGACAGGGCCGACGACGTCATCACCCTGCTGCGCGCGGCCGGCACCCGCGACCCGAAACCGGCCCAGGCCGGCTCGGCCACCAGCAGCGGCACCGTCACGGCCCCGGCGGGAGGTCAGGTCACCGTGGCGAACCTGACCGGCCCGCGACTGGTCACGGCCCTGCGGCTGCGGGTGCCCGACGCCTCCGCGACCCCGGCGGTGCTCGCCGGGCTGCGGCTGCGGATCACCTTCGACGGCCGGCGCACCGTCGACTCGCCGATCGGCGAGTTCTTCGGCTCCGGCCTGGCCGAGAAGCACGTGCGGTCGCTGATGTTCGCGATGGACACCGCCGCCGGCGGCTGGTACAGCTCCTGGTGGCCGATGCCGCTGCGCAGCACCGCCACCGTCGAACTGGTCAACACCACCGGGCAGTCGGTCTCCGGCATCGGGACCGAGGTGACCTCCGCGCCGGGTGCGCAGTGGACCGACCTGCTCGCCTCGACCGGTGAGGCGGGCTACTTCACCACCCGCTCCGCGCGGGCCGAGACCGTCATGGGCCAGGACTGGACGATGGCCGACCAGTCCGGCCGGGGACGGCTGGTCGGCGTCACGCAGACCATGCGCGGGCACATCACCGGCGGCAACACCCGCAACTACCTGGAGGGCGACGAGCGCATCCACGTCGACGGCTCGCCCACCCCCCAGTGGTACGGCACCGGCACCGAGGACTTCTACGAGTCCGGCTGGTACTTCAACCGCGGCGAGTACAGCGGCGTGTTCACCGGCAACCCGGCGCACCAGTTCCGTGCCTCGGGCTGCGCCGACGAGTGCGACGGGGCGTACCGGCTGCTGATCGGCGACGCGGTCGCGTACACCACCGCGGTGCGGATGGGCATCGAGCACGGGCCGGGCAACGACATGCCCGCCGACTACGGCTCGACGGCCTACCTCTACACCCAGCCGACCGCGGCGTCGCGGCGCACCGACACGGTCGTCGCCGGCGACGCGGCCAGCCGGTCCGCGCACGCCTGGGCCGACAGCGGGGCCACGCAGTACGCCCTGGTCTCGGCGTTCGAGGGCGACGACCCGACGACCGTGTCGGGGCAGGTGCGGGCGAGCGGTGCGGCGGTCTCGTTCCGGCTCGCGGTCGCGTCCGGCAACCAGGGGGTACGCCTGCGCCGGACCGGTGACCAGCAGTCCGCGGGCCAGCAGGCGGCGGTGACGGTCGACGGGGTGTCCGCCGGGACGTGGCTGCAGCCACTGGGCAACGGCACGCACCGGTGGCTGGCCGACGAGCTCGCGCTGCCTGCCGCGCTGACCGCAGGCAAGACGGCGGTCACGGTCACGCTGACCCCGGTGGCCGGGTCGCCGGCCTGGACCGCTTCGCGGTACGAGGCGCTCAGCCTGGTCACGCCGTTCGCCGACACGGTCGCGCCGGGGCAGGTCACCGGGCTGGCGCTCGGCGGCGGGCGGGTGCACGCGCTCGGGTTGAGCTGGGCGGCGGCGAGCGACGACGTCGGTGTGGCGAGCTACCGGGTGTACGCCTCGCGCAGCTCCGACGTGGCGGTCACCGCGGCGAACCTGGCCGGCACGGTGGCAGGGACCGGGTTCCGGCACGGGCCGCTGCCCGCGCGGCAGACCTGGTACTACCGGGTGGTCGCGGTCGACGCGGCGGGCAACACCGGACCGGCGTCCGGGGTGGTCTCGGCGACGACCCGGGTGCAGGCGAAGGCCGACGTCAACGGCGACGGGCGCGACGACACGCTGCGGTTCACCCGCGCCGACACCAACGACGTGTTCACGGCGCTGTCCAGCGGCACGTCGTTCACCGGCAACGCGAAGTGGCACGACTTCTTCGGGCTGCCCGGCGAGGCGCCGATGACCGGCGACGTCAACGGCGACGGCCGGGCAGATCTCATCACGTTCACCCGCGGCGACCTCGCCGACGTGTACGTGGCGCTGTCCAACGGGTCGTCGTTCGGGCCGGGCGTGAAGTGGCACGACTTCTTCGCGGTCGGCACGGAGATCCCGGCGGTCGGCGACGTGGACGGCGACGGCCGGGCCGACATCGTCACCTTCACGCGCGGCGGGGCCGGTGACGTGTACGTGGCGCTGTCCACGGGCAGCGGTTTCGGGCCGGGGATCAAGTGGCACGACACGTTCGCGTTCGGCACGGAGACCCCGGCGCTGGGCGACGTGGACGGCGACGGGCGTGACGACATCATCACGTTCACCGGCGGCAGCGCGGCCGACGCGTTCGTGGCGCTGTCGGACGGCACCCGGTTCGTGCAGAACGCCTGGCTGTGGCAGGACCAGGTGGCGGCGGGCACGGACCTGCCGGCGCTGGCCGACGTCAACGGCGACGGACGCGACGACGTGGTCTCGTTCAGCCGGGGCAGCACCGCGGACGTGTTCGTGTCGCTGTCGGACGGCGGGCGCTTCGTGCAGTCCGGGTGGAAGTGGCACGACAACTTCGCGATCGGCACGGAGACGCCCGGCGTGGGCGACTTCGACGGCGACGGCCGGGCCGACGTCGTGACGTACACCGGCGGCAGCGCGGCCGACGTGTACGTGTCGTTGTCGGACGGCGGACGCTTCGTCCAGAACGGCTGGAAGTGGCACGACGGCTTCGCCACCGGCACCGACCTGCCCAGGCCGGGCTTGATCCTGTCCTGAGCAGCGCAAAAGGGGACGCCTCCGGTGGTGCGGAGGCGTCCCCTATTTCGTGTGCCGCTACAGGGTGGTCTCGCCGTTCAGGCCGAAGAAGTCGTGCCACTTCGCGCCGCCGAGGAAGCCGGTGCCGGTCGAGATGCCG
>NZ_BONI01000028.1 GCF_016862635.1 Catellatospora coxensis
ACGCACGAGCGACGTCGCCCGGTCGTGCGAAAGGCGGCGGAACGATCTCAGATTGCCGCATTACCGCTGGTGGCGACCCTCGACAAGGGAACGATGCGACACATCACAGTGTCCCGAGTCACATGATCGACATCTTTCGGCGTAACGTGTCCGTGATTGATCCACGCACGTGTTCCCACGACTGCGTATCTCAGGGAGCGACGAAGATGACGACGACGGCAACGAGGCCGGCCGGCGCGAAACCGCGCGCCGCGATCGAGGCCAAGACGTTGCGCACCGACCGCTGGTGGCTCGCACCGGTGCTGACGGTCATTGGCCTCACCGCCTGGGTCGCGTACGCGACCTTCCGGGTGTTCATGCAGAAGCTGTACTGGATTGACGCGTACCACTACCTGACGCCGTTCTACTCCCCCTGCGTCTCCCTGGGCTGCGACCCGGCCGCCGCCGAGTTCGGACGGTTCATCCCGGACAACCCGCTGATCCCGTTCGCGGCGCTGTCCCTGCCGTTCCTGCTGCTCTTCCGGCTGACCTGCTACTACTACCGCAAGGCGTACTACCGGTCGTTCTGGCTGTCGCCGCCCGCCTGCGCGGTGCCCGACGGCCACAAGAAGTACTCCGGCGAGACCCGCTTCCCGCTGATCTTCCAGAACGCGCACCGGTACGCCTTCTACGCCGCCGTGCTGATCTCGCTCATCAACACCTGGGACGCCGTGCTGGCCATGCACTCGCCGACCGGCTTCGGGTTCGGCCTGGGCAACGTGATCCTGTGGATCAACGTGATCATGCTGTGGGCGTACACCGCCTCCTGCCACTCCTGCCGGCACATCATCGGCGGCCGCCTCAAGCACTTCTCCAAGCACCCGGTGCGCTACGCGCTCTGGGGCTGGGTGTCCAAGCTGAACGCCCGGCACATGGGCCTGGCCTGGATCACGCTGGCGACGCTGGCCCTCACCGACTTCTACATCATGGGTCTCGCCGCCGGCTGGTGGAACGACCTGCGGTTCATCGGCTGAGCCGGGATAGGTGGCACAAATGATCAACATCGAGAAGCACTGGTACGACGTCGTCGTGATCGGCGCCGGCGGCGCGGGTCTGCGCGCCGCGATCGAGGCCCGGCTGGCCGGCAAGAAGGTCGCCATCATCTCGAAGTCGCTGTTCGGCAAGGCCCACACGGTCATGGCCGAGGGCGGCGCGGCCGCCGCGATGGGCAACGTCAACCCGAACGACAACTGGATGGTCCACTTCCGCGACACCATGCGCGGCGGCAAGTTCCTCAACAACTACCGGATGGCCGAGCTGCACGCCAAGGAGGCGCCGGAGCGGATCTGGGAGCTGGAGACGTACGGCGCGCTCTTCGACCGGACCAAGGACGGCAAGATCTCGCAGCGCAACTTCGGCGGCCACGAGTACCCGCGCCTGGCCCACGTCGGCGACCGCACCGGCCTGGAGCTGATCCGCACCCTGCAGCAGAAGATCGTCTCGCTGCAGCAGGAGGACAAGGCCCAGCACGGCGCGTACGACGCCCGCCTGCGGGTCTTCGCCGAATGCACCATCACCGAGCTGCTGCTCGACGAGACCGGCGGCCAGAAGCGCATCGCCGGCGCGTTCGGCTACCACCGCGAGTCCGGCGAGTTCGTGCTGTTCGAGGCACCCGCCGTGGTGCTGGCCACCGGCGGCGTCGGCCGCTCCTACAAGGTCACCTCGAACTCGTGGGAGTACACCGGTGACGGCCACGCGCTGGCCCTGCGGGCCGGGGCGAAGCTGATCAACATGGAGTTCCTGCAGTTCCACCCGACCGGCATGGTGTGGCCGCCGTCGGTGCGGGGCATCCTGGTCACCGAGTCGGTCCGCGGCGACGGCGGCATCCTCAAGAACTCCGAGGGCAAGCGCTTCATGTTCGAGTACGTCCCGGACGTGTTCCGCAAGCAGTACGCGGAGACGCCCGAGGAGGCCGACCGCTGGTACACCGACCCGGACAACAACCGGCGTCCCCCCGAGCTGCTGCCCCGCGACGAGGTGGCCCGCGCCATCAACTCCGAGGTCAAGGCCGGTCGCGGCACCAAGGCCGGCGGCGTCTACCTCGACATCGCCTCGCGCCGCCCCGCCGCCGAGATCCTCAAAAAGCTGCCGTCGATGTACCACCAGTTCAAGGAGCTGGCCGACGTCGACATCACCGCGCAGCCGATGGAGGTCGGCCCGACCTGCCACTACGTGATGGGCGGCGTCGAAGTCGACCCGGACACCGCGTCCGCGGGCGTGCTGGGCCTCTACGCGGCCGGCGAGGTGTCCGGCGGCATGCACGGCTCCAACCGCCTCGGCGGCAACTCCCTGTCCGACCTGCTGGTCTTCGGCAAGCGCGCGGGCGAGTACGCGGCGAGCTACACCGACACCCTCGCCAAGCGGCCCAAGGTGAACGACAAGCAGGTCGCCGTGGCGGTCGAGGAGGCGCTGACCCCGCTGGCCCGCGACGGCGGCGAGAACCCGTACACCCTGCAGAGTGACCTTCAGGACGTCATGGGCGACCTGGTCGGCATCATCCGCCGCAAGGGCGAGCTGCAGGAGTCGCTGTCCCGCCTGTCCGAGCTGAGGGAGCGCATCCGCAAGGTCGGCGCGACCGGCGGCCGCCGCTACAACCCGGGCTGGCACCTCGCCCTCGACCTGCGCAACATGCTGGTCGTGTCGGAGTGCACGGCGAAGGCGGCGCTGGAGCGCGAGGAGTCGCGCGGCGGCCACACCCGCGAGGACTTCCCGAAGATGGACTCGAAGTGGCGTCAGGTCAACCTGGTCTGCGCGCTCACCCCCACCGGCGAGGTGGACCTGACCCACCAGCCGATCCCCACGATGACCCCCGACCTGCTCGCCCTGTTCGACAAGTCCGAGCTGGCCAAGTACATGACCGACAAGGAGCTGTCATGAGTGAGCGGAGCGAACTCATCATGTCGAACGCCCGTCATGACGGAGCCGAGCGCAGCGAGGTGAGGGCATGACCGTCCGGCAATTCAAGGTGTGGCGCGGCGACGCGGCGGGCGGCCAGCTCAACGACTACAAGGTCGAGGTCAACGAGGGTGAGGTCGTGCTCGACGTCATCCACCGGCTCCAGGCCACCCAGGAACCCGACCTGGCCTGCCGCTGGAACTGCAAGGCCGGCAAGTGCGGGTCCTGCTCGATGGAGATCAACGGCATGCCCCGCCTCGGGTGCATGACCCGGATGTCCACCTTCGAGGAGGACGAGACCATCACGGTCACCCCGCTACGGACCTTCCCGGTCATCCGCGACCTGGTCACCGACGTGTCCTTCAACTACCAGAAGGCACAGGAGATGCCCGCGTTCGCGCCGCCCGCCGACGTGGCGCCCGGCGAGTACCGGATGCAGCAGATCGACGTGGAGCGCTCGCAGGAGTTCCGCAAGTGCATCGAGTGCTTCCTGTGCCAGAACACCTGCCACGTCGTACGCGACCACGACGAGAACAAGCCGGCCTTCTCCGGCCCGCGCCTGTTCATCCGCGCCGCCGAGCTGGACATGCACCCGCTCGACGCCCGCCACGACCGCAAGGAGATCGCGCAGCAGTCCCAGGGCCTGGGCTACTGCAACATCACCAAGTGCTGCACCGAGGTCTGCCCCGAACACATCAAGATCACCGACAACGCCATCATCCCCATGAAGGAACGGGTCGTGGATCGCCGCTATGATCCGCTGGTGGTATTCGGACGCAAAATTCTCCGCCGTGACCAGCTGGCCGCCACCGCGCCCGCCGGCCCCACCGTGCACGCCGGCCCCGTGACGGTCGCCGACGGCCAGGCCCCGGTCGACTTCGGCCGCGAGCTCACGCCGCCCCAGCCCGCCGAGGTAAACCCCTCCGGCCACGTGAACCTGAACGAAATGCTCTCCGACCGAGCGGCCGCGGCCTCCCCCTTCGGCGACGACATCACCTTCCCGGTAAACCCGAACTCCCTGAACTACTACCACCCCGAGCGCTAACCCCGCCCGACCCGGCCCCACCACGCACAAGATCGCGACGATCTTGCGTGGACTGTGGGTATGACACGCGCAAAGCGGTCATATCCTCAACAGTTCACGCAAGATCGTCGCGATCTTGGTTTGGGGGCTGTAGCACAGGGGCGGGGTGGGTGGGGGTTGTCCACAAGGAGGGGGTTGTCCACAGGGGTGGGGTGTGGGCGGTGGAGTTGAGGGTGGGGTGGGCGCAATGTGCGGGGCATGGTTGTGCCTGGGACGTTGCGGAAGTTGGGGGCGGCGGGAGTGTCGGTGGAGGCGGTGCGAGCCGCTTGTCGCCGTGGTGATCTGAGCCGGGTCTGGCGGGGGGTCTATGCGCTCGACACGGATGAGATCAGCCGGGTGCAGGCGCTGTTCGCGCTGCTCCCCGAGGGGGCTCGGTTGTCCGGACCCACCGCCGCGAGTTGGTACGGCTTCGGGGTGTCGCCTTCGCCGCTGATCCACGTGACGGTGCCGCAGGGCAGTCCTCACCCGAGACTTGCGGGAGTGCGGTCCGGCGAGTCGGCCCTCCCGCTCCCCGCGCCGGTGTGGCTGCACGGCGTTCCAATGCTGCCGCCGGAACGCGTCGCGGTGACCCTGACCCGCGTCGTACGCCGCATCGACGCCCTACCGATCCTGGACGCCGCACTGCGCGCCGATGCCGTCACCCCGGACCTGCTCACGGCCGAGCTGATCACCCACGGCGGCCTCCCCGGCGTCTGCCAGGCCCGCGAACTGGTCCCCCTTGCCGACGCCCGCGCCGAGTGCCGCCAGGAAAGCCAGCTCCGCCTTATCGTCATCGACGGCGGACTCCCCCACCCCGAACCCCAGTTACAGGTCGGCTACTTCCGCCTCGACCTGGGCTACGAGGAACGCAAGGTCGGCCTCGAATACGACGGCTCCTCCCACCTCACCCGCGACCGCATCCGCCACGACCGCCACCGCGGCAACTGGCTCGCCACCCAAGGCTGGCGCATGCGCCACTTCACCGACACCGACCTCTACCGCCACCCCACCCGAATCCTCACCACCCTCCGCCCCCTCCTAACCCCCTGACCCACGCAAGATCGCGACGATCTTGCGTGAACTGTTGAGGATATGACCGCTTTACCCGTGTCATACCCACAGTCCAAGCAAGATCGTCGCGATCTTGGGGGCGCGGGGGGGGTTACTTCAGGTGGGTGGTTAGGTCGTCGAGGATTTTGTTGGCGGCGGTTATGCCGATGCCGGTCATCCAGGTTTCGTCGGCTACGACCTGGGTCTTGCCGGCCTTGACTGCGCTCAGGGTGGACCAGAGGGGGCCGGCGGTGATCTTCGTCTGCTCGGCGGCGGACTTCTCGCCGTAGGCGGCGATGAAGATGAAGTCGCCGTCGACCTCGGTGAGGCGTTCGGCGCTGACCTTGTCGAAGCGCTTGTCGTCCTTGGCGGACAGCAGCTGGCGGTCGGGGCGGGCGAGGCCGGTGTCGCCCAGGACGATGCCGGAGAAGGAGTCGGGGCCGTAGATGCGGATGTGATCGGGCATGAAGCGGACCAGGGAGATCTTCAGGGTGGCGGCGTTGGGGATGGCTGCGCCGACCTCCTTGGCGCGCTTCTCGTACGCCGCGAGGAGGTCCTCGGCCTGCTGTTCCTTGCCCAGCGCCGTGCCGTCGAGCAGGAAGTTGGCCTTCCAGGTCTTGCCGACGTTCTCGGTGAAGACGGTGGGGGCGATCTTCGAGAGTTCGGCGTAGAACTTCTCCTGGCGGAACTTGGAGCCGAGGATCAGGTCGGGCTTGAGCGCGGCGATGCCCTCGAGGTCGGGCTCGTCGAGCACGCCGACCTCCTTGATGCCGTCGGTCGCGCCGGCGCCGAAGTACGTCGGCCAGCCGGTGAGCTCCCCTGCGCGGGCCGCGCCGACCGGCTTGACGCCCAGCGTGAGTGCGGTGTCGACCTTGTCGGTGTCGAGTACGACAACGCGCTTCGGTGCGGCCGGGACCTTGGTGGTGCCCATCGCGTGGGTGACCTCGACGGTGGCCGCGCCGTCGCCGGCGTTCTCCTTCGCGGAGCCGCAGCCCGCGAGCGCGAGCCCGGCGGCGACGGCCGCCACGAGAACAAGACGCCTCTTCACAGCGCCACTTCCTTCCTGTATCTCAATACACCCCGCCGCTAGCTCCACGACGGAGTCCTCCCGGCTCACGCCGAGATCATGACGATCTTGCGCGGACTGTTGGCGAGATGTCCGCTTGGCGCGTGTCGTACCCACAGTTCGCGCAAGATCGTCGGGGTGGTCAGGGGTTGGGGATGACGAGGGGGGTGGCGGTGAGGGGGCAGGGGATGACGGTGCAGGCGAGGGCGAAGACTTCGGTGATCAGGGGGGCGGTGATGACGTCGGCGGGTGGGCCTGAGGCGACGATTCGGCCGTGCTTCATGGCGATCACGTGGTCGGCGTAGCGGGCGGCCTGGTTCAGCTCGTGCAGGACCGCCACCACCGTGCGGCCGCCCTGCTGGAGGCGGCGCATCAGGCGGAGCACCTCGACCTGGTGGGCGACGTCCAGGAAGGTCGTCGGCTCGTCGAGCAGGAGCGCCTCGGTCTGCTGGGCGAGGGCCATGGCGATCCAGACGCGCTGGCGCTGGCCGCCCGACAGCGCCTCGACCGGGCGGTCGGCGAGTTCGGTGATGTCCGCGTCGGCCAGCGCCGCCTGGACGGCCTCCTGGTCGGCCGGGGACCACTGCTGCCACCAGCGCTGGTGCGGCTGGCGGCCGCGGGCGACCAGGTCGGCGACGGTGACGCCCTCGGGCACCAGCGGCGACTGCGGCAGCACGCCGAGGCGCTGGGCGACCCGGCGCGGCGGGAGCTCGTGCAGCAGTTCGCCGTCGAGCAGCACACTGCCGCCCCGCGGCTTGAGCAGCCGGCCGAGGGTCCTCAGCAGCGTCGACTTGCCGCACGCGTTCGGCCCGATGATGACCGTGAGCTGCCCGCTCGGGATGTCCACGGACAGCCCGTCGATCACGGTGCGGTCGTCGTACCCGACGACGAGATCCTGCCCGGCGAGCCTCAGCGCCGCCTCCCGCCGTGCGGGGCTCGTCTCGGCGACACCGGTCGAAGGTGCACTGGCGGGCTTCATCGGCGCCTCCTGATGAGCAGGTAGACCAGGTAGGGGCCGCCGATGCCGGCGGTGAGCACGCCGACGGGCAGCTGGGTCGGGGCGAGCAGCAGCCGGGCCGCGAGGTCGGCCGCGACGACCAGCGCCGCACCGGCCAGCGCGGACGCGGCCAGCGGCGGGCGTTCGGCCCGGGACAGCCGCCGGGCGACCTGCGGCGCGACCAGCGCGACGAAGTCCACCGCGCCGACCTGCGCGGTCGCCGCCGCGGCGAGCACCACGCCGAGCGCCCCGACCGCGACCCGGCGGGCGGCCGGACGGGCCCCGAGGGCGCGGGCGGTGTCGTCGTCCAGGGCGCTGGTCCGCAGTGCCCGTGCCGCCCACAGCAGCAGCGGCAGGGCGAGCAGCAGCACCAGGCCGAGCGCGCCGGCCTCCTCGTAGCCGCGGCCGTTGAGTGAGCCGATGAGCCAGATCTGGGCGCGCAGCGCGTCGATGGTCTCCGCCGACGACATCACGACCTCGATGCCGGCCCGCAGCGCGAACGCGACGGCGACCCCGGCCAGCACGAACCGGTTCGCCGCGAACCCGGTGCGCGCGCCGAAGGCGAACACCACGACCGCGGCGAGCAGGCCGCCCGCCATGGCCGCGGGGGCGATCAGCTGGTACGCCATGCCGGAGGTCAGCGCGATGGTGGCGGCCAGGCCCGCGCCCTGAGTCACGCCGATGACGTCGGGGCTGGACAGGGGGTTGCGGGCCACGGACTGGATCAGCGCGCCGCCCAGCCCGAACGCCGCCCCGCAGGCCGCCCCGAGCACCACACGCGGCCAGCGCAGCTCGCGTACCACCAGGTCGTAGTCGGTGCCGCCGGTCAGCAGGGAGCGCACCACGTCACCCGGCGGCACGGTCATCGTGCCGAGGCTGACCGCGGCGATCATCGCGGCCACCAGCACGGCGCCGAGCCCCAGCGTGACCAGCAGGGTGCGGCGCGGCAGCACGAAGCTCGCCGGCCCGACAGAGACGATCATGCGGGCACCACCGGGCAGGACGGCACCGGGCTCGCGGAACCGACGGAGACGATCACGCGGGCACCACCCGGCAGGGCGGCACGAGGCTCGCGGAACCGACCGACGATCACGCGGTCACTACCTTCGCCCGGCGGACCAGCCACAGCAGCACGGGCGCGCCGACCAAGGCCGTGACCACACCCGCGGGGACCTCGCCGGGCGGCGTGATGACTCGGCCCAGCACGTCCGCGAACAGCACCAGGGCCGCGCCGAGCAGCGCCGACAGCGGCAGCACCCAGCGGTGCGCGGTGCCGACCAGCGCGCGGGCCAGGTGCGGCACGGCGAGGCCGACGAACGCGATCGGCCCGGCCAGCGCGACGGCCGCCCCGGTGAGCACGATCGCGGCGACGGCGGCGGCCAGCCGTACCCGCTGAATGCGGTGGCCCAGGCCGCGGGCGACGTCGTCGCCCAGCGCCAGCGCGTCCAGGCCGCGCGCCGCGACCACCGCGAGCACCAGCCCGACCAGCAGGAACGGCGTCACCTGCGCGGCCATGGCGGAGGTACGCCCGGCGATGGAGCCGACGACCCAGAAGCGGTACTGCTCGAAGGTGGCGGCGTCGATGCTGAGGATGCCGTAGATGAGCGCGCCGAGCCCGGCGTCGATCGCTGCGCCGGACAGCGCGAGGCTCACCGGGCCGGAGCCGTCCCGGGTGCGGGCGGCCACGATGAACACCAGCGCCCCGGCGACCGCGGCCCCGGCCAGCCCGAACCAGATCCAGGAGGCGAGGCTCGCGGCCCCGGCGAACGCGATCGCGATGACGACACCGGTCGCCGCGCCTGCGGAGATGCCCAGGACCCGGGCCTCGGCGAGCGGGTTGCGGGTCAGCGCCTGCATGATCACGCCGGCCAGCGCCAGCGCCGCGCCCACCTCGAGCCCGACGAGGGTACGCGGCACCCGCAGCTCACGGACGATCAGCGCGGCCTCGGTCGGTGCCGGGTGCAGCAGCGCGTCGAGCGCCTCGGCCAGGGGGACGTGCCGGCTGCCGACGGTCAGGCTCGCCGCGACCGCGGCCAGCAGCACGAGCACGCCGAGCACGACGACACCGCCGCGCCTCACCGCACCGTGCACCACGAGCCTCCCCGGCCGCCCGCTTCGTAGGGGTTCAGCCAACGGAAACGGAGCTTAGGTAAGGCAGGCCTTAATTGTCGAGGTGGCGTGAGCTACGCCCCATCTCCCATGAACTTCGGCAGGGCCGCGACGATCGGTGCGTCGGCGGGCAGCCACGGCACGGTGTGCAGCTCGTGCGCGGCCAGCCAGCGGAACTCGGCGTGCTCGATCAGCTGCGGCACGCCCTCGACCAGCCGCGCCGTGTACACCTTGAGCACCGCGCGGCCGTGGCCGAGCAGCACGTCCTGGCCGACCCGCTCGCCGACCTCGACGGTCACGCCCAGCTCCTCCTCGCACTCGCGGACGAGCGCGTCGTGCTCCGTTTCACCCGGCTCCACCTTTCCGCCAGGAAACTCCCACCGTCCGGCCACCTCGGCCGGTTCGGAACGCTCACAGGCCAGCACGCGCCCGTCGGCGATGATGGCAGCACCGACGATGATTCGGATCTCGGAGGAGAAGTTAGGCACGGCGGACAGCGTGCCAGACAAACCGGCTTCATGGTGAACGCGGTGTCACCGAGCGAGTCCGCGCTGCACACACCGTCCCGTGAAGTGCAGGAAGTCGGTTTTGTTCGCGTGGACACGCGCCGCGATACCAGGCAGGATAGGTCTCACCGAAGTGTCGGTGCGGACAAGATTCGGCCACAAGCCGATATCGCCGCGTGGGAGGTATCGGAGGTGCGGATGGGTGCGGTCTGGAAACGGGGCCGACGACGCGACTACATCAGCGACGCACTCTCCCAACTCACCGGCTGGGTCCACGAAGGCGACTGCCTCAAGCGCACCCTTCCCCTCGACGACACCGAACACGCGATGCTGACCGAGCACATCTCGGTCGCCGCGGACACCTTCGGCGTACGCCCCCACATCCGCCGCCTCGACGGCCGCACCCAGATCCAGCTCTGCGCCGGTGACAACGGTGCGCTCACCTCCGCCGAGATCGGCATGGCAGCCCGCGTCGAGGCCGCCTACCAGTCCCTGAACCCGTAGCGCGGTGAACATCATCGTCCGGCCGGCCACGCCTGCCGACGAGAGCCGCTGGCGCGAGCTCTGGGACGCGTACACCCGCTTCTACGAGCGCGAGCCCGACGAGACGATCACCCGGCACCTGTGGGCACGCGTCCTGGACGACGGCGTCCCGGTGTACGCCGTGGTCGCGGAGTCCGACGGGACCGTCATCGGGATCGCGAACTACCTGCTGCACGAGAACACGTCCGCCCTCACCCCGTCCTGCTACCTGCAGGACCTGTACGTCGACCCGGCGGCCCGTGCCCGCGGCTGCGGGGCGGCGCTGATCGACTGGCTGTGGGGGCAGACCCGAGCACACGGCTGGGCGACCCTGTACTGGCAGACCAGGGAGAACAACTACCGGGCGCGGGCGCTCTACGACCGGTACACCCCGCACAGCGGCTTCCTGCGCTACGTCCTGCGCAACAACCCGGGCTGACCCGGCTGCCGCGTCCTCGCCAGGGGTGGCGGGCGCGGTCCAAAGGGAAACGCTCGCCGGGCCGCCACCACATGGACTCGCTTGCCAGTGCCGGGTGCGGCTACACGATCTTGCTGCCGACGTACTCGCCGATAGGGCCGTTCGTCCCACACTCGATCGCCTGACCAGGACTCCTGGCCCATCTCCCATGGGCACGGCCGGGCCGGAGGGACCGGGCGACGATGAGTCCGCCATCTCGCGCAGCGCCCGGTCTCTCCATCTCCGGCCAGCACCAGTCATGGCATACGGCTTTCTCGGGCAACTTTCTTCGCCCCACGGCATAGGGTGACGTCATGCCGGAGACCGAGATCAACTTCGTCGGCACGGCCGATCCGAAGGCATCGGCAACCGCGATCGGCCGCCAGCTCGGCCTCGATTTCGCCGAACGCGAAAGCCTTTTTCTCGGCGACCGTTATCTTCGGGCCACGCCGCCATGGGGCGAGGTCATCATCCAGCGAAACGATGACATGGGCGAACCGGCCGAACCCAGTCATCCGGAAGCGCCGACCGTCGTCCGGATTCACGTCGACGCGGCTCACGAGTCGCGCATCGGCACGGCCCTGCGGAGACTCGGATTCACCCAGGTCGCATCCTGATCGAGATGACCTGGTCAGGACATCCACACGAGGACTGCTTCGTGATCGGCGGCAGCCGCACGGAACAGAGTCGCCACGTCGTCGTAGGCGTCCTCCAGGTATGACAGCGCCCAGTCCTCCGCCCAGATGTCCGGGTACACCTCGGCCGAGGTCAGCTCCGCCGGGTGGTACTGCGCGGCGACTGATGAGAACGGGGTGACCTCGAAGAACCGGGCCGCCTCGGCCACCTGGGCGGCGGTGAGCAGTCGCGGTGAGTCGTAACCCCACTCGTCGTCGGTCATCGGCTCGCCGCCCGCGATGACGTCGACCGGCGGGTTCAGCTTCGCCAGCAGGAACTGCAGGCCGGCCCACGCCTTGTCGGTGTCCACGCCGCGCGCCGCCCCGCCGTCGTCCTCGCCACCGTCGCCCAGGTCGGCCACGTACGAGTAGGCCGCGTTCGGTTCCTCGGTCAGGCGCCGCCGCAGTTCGGTCAACTCGGTCGGACGCAGCCGCAGGTAGTCCGTAATCATGCTCATGGCCCGACATCCTGCACGGCGGGCATGACAGAGCACCACCCGCTCAAGCAGCCTTGGCCTACCTCTGTTGCGCGCCTGGACGGGTCACTGCGCAGCGTCGAGCTGTGGCAGGCTGACGCGATGGTCGACGAGGCCGGGAACGTCCGGAACAGCAGGAAGTCACTGATCTGGTTCTGTGTCATGTGGTTCGTGGCGCTGGTGTCGACGGTCCTGTCGCTCGGCGTCCTCGGGTACAGCCCCTACCTGGTGCAGCAGGAATACGGCGGTGTGATCTCACTGGGCCTGCTGTTCGTCGCCGGGGCGCTGTTCGTCGTGGGCGCACGTCTGCTCAGGTTCAGGTCGCAGTGGGCGCGGACCACGGTGGTGGTGCTTCCCTCGCTGGTCGGTGTGGTCGGGCTGTGCGCTTGGGGAGGGTATGTCTACATGGAGCCGATGTTTCGCTCCGGACCCGTGGAGACCCTCGCCGCCTCGCCCGACGGAAGGTTCGAGGTCGTGGGCCAGAGCGAGGGGTTTATCACGACATTTCAGGTGCTGCGACTGCGCTCGCGGGAAGGTCTGCTGAGCCGCGAGTCCCCCGAGATCGCCTGCTTCGGCAACGGCACCATGGACAGCCCCGAGGTGCTGCTCGGACGTCTCGCCTTCACCGGACCAGCCCAGGTCACACTGTGGTCCGACGACGGGGGCGTCGGCGTGGTCGACTTCGACCCCGAGACGTTGCAGCCGGCACACCCGTACGACCGTTGCCTGGTGGATACGTCCGATGCTCCGGGTCCCTCGCAGGTCTTGAGCAACGGCTGATCGACTCGGCCGGGGTGCGGGATCACCGACGGCGTGACCAGCCCGGAGGCGGCGGTGGTTCGACACGCGCCGGTCCATGCCGATCGCGGATGTAGGTGGCGTAATCCACGAAGTGCCGTCGCCGACCGAGGAAATGCGGGTAATGCTCGAAATGCCAGCGGCATTCCTCGATGAACTCGGTGTGGTCGTTCAGGCCGAGGCGCCGGCAGACATCGGCGAACTCGTCCAAGCCGTCCAGCATCTCCGCGCACTGCGCCGGCGTCGCCCCGTCGGCGCCCCAGAGCACCCCGGCGGGAAGCTCATGGAGCGCATACGCGATCCAATCCCGGTCGCGCGCATAGCGTGCCCGGTCCGCTGACTCCTGCCCGGTTCCCACAAGGCATTGTGACCTGCCGCGCTCCGCTGAGAACGCGGATCGAGCCAGGCAGGAGCCGGACCGGAACTAGACGTTGAACCTGAACTCCACCACGTCGCCGTCGGACATGACGTACTCCTTGCCCTCCATGCGGACCTTGCCGGCCGCCTTCGCCGCGGACATGGAGCCGGCCGCCATCAGGTCGTCGTACGCCACGATCTCGGCCTTGATGAAGCCGCGCTGGAAGTCGGTGTGGATGACCCCGGCGGCCTCGGGGGCGGTCGCGCCGACCGGGATGGTCCAGGCGCGCGCCTCCTTCGGGCCCGCGGTGAGGTACGTCTGCAGGCCGAGCGTGCCGAATCCGACCCGGATCAGCTGGTTGAGGCCCGGCTCGGACTGCCCGATGGACTCCAGCATCTCGGCCGCGTCCTCCGGGGACAGGTCGATCAGCTCGGACTCGATCTTCGCGTCCATGAACACGGCCTCGGCCGGGGCGACCAGGGCCCGCAGCTCGTCGAGGAACTCGTTGTTGTGCAGCTCGGCCTCGTCGACGTTGAAGACGTACAGGAACGGCTTCGCGGTCATCAGGTGCAGCTCGCGCAGCTCGGCGAGGTCGATGCCGGCCTTGGCGGCGCCGGCGAACAGCGTGGTGCCGCCGTCGAGCACGGCGTGGGCGGCCTTGGCGGCGGCGACGATCCCGGCTCGGTCCTTGCGGACCTTGGCCTCCTTCTCGAGCCGCGGCAGCGCCTTCTCGATGGTCTGCAGGTCGGCGAGCATCAGCTCGGTGTTGATGGTCTCGATGTCGTCACTCGGCGAGACCTTGCCGTCGACGTGCACCACGTTCGGGTCGCTGAAGGCGCGTACGACCTGGCAGATGGCGTCGCAGTCGCGGATGTTGGCGAGGAACGCGTTGCCCTTGCCCTGGCCCTTCGAGGCGCCCTTGACCAGGCCCGCGATGTCGGTGAAGCTCACCGGCGCGGGCAGGATGCGCTGCGAGCCGTAGAGCTCGGCGAGCTTGTCCAGCCGCTGGTCGGGCAGCCCGACGACGCCGACGTTCGGCTCGATCGTGGCGAACGGGTAGTTCGCCGCGAGCACGTTGTTGCGGGTCAGCGCGTTGAACAGGGTGCTCTTGCCGACGTTGGGCAGGCCGACGATACCGATGCTGAGGCTCACGACAGCAAATCTTACTGACCCGCCCGATCCGGCTCCCGTCCGCGCCCCGCGCAGTGACCGCAGTCGCCCTGCCCACGCGAGCAAGGAGTGCGGCAGGCTGCCCGCGACGGTGCCCACGGCCCGGAGAACGAACCGGATATAAGTCGCTATTCAGCCGGCCTTGGCGGCAGATCTGCACGTTGATCCGTTTTTGTGGACGCTGGACGCTGCCATAGGGACGTCCAGCGTCCACAAAAACGGATCTTCGCGTTCGTCGGCGCGGATCGTGGGCTTCGGGTGGGCAAGGAGCCGAGGTGAGGTCCGATTTCCGCTAGCAGGTCGGCGGTGCCGACAGGCAGGGTGGAGGCGTGGAGAGCTATTACCGGGCGGTGAGCAGTCGGGACGGGCGGTTTGACGGCCGGTTCTGGTTCGGGGTGACGTCGACGGGGATCTACTGTCGGCCGTCGTGCCCGGCCCGGACACCCAAAGCGGAGAACGTGAAGTACTTCCCCAGCGCGGCTGCCGCCGCTCGGAACGGGTTTCGGGCCTGCCGGCGGTGTGCGCCGGATTCGGTGCCGGGCTCGCCGCAGTGGGACAACCGGGCCGACGTGACGGCGCGGGCGGTGCGGCTCATCGGGGACGGTGTCGTGGACCGGGGCGGTGTGCCGGAGCTGGCGTCCCGGCTGGGGTATACCGAGCGGCATCTGAACCGGCTGCTCACGGAGGAGCTGGGGGCGGGGCCGCTGGCGCTGGCACGGACGCAGCGGGCGCAGACCGCGAAGACGCTGATCACGAAGACCGGGCTCGGGCTGTCGGAGATCGCGTTCGCCGCTGGGTTCGGCAGCATCCGGCAGTTCAACGACACCTTCCGCGAGGTGTACGGCTGCGCACCCTCCACGCTGCGGCGCGAGGGCACGCCGGTCGACGGGGTGGTGTCGTTGCGGCTGAGTTACCGCGCGCCGTTGCACACGGAGGCGCTGTTCGGCTTCCTCGGCGCGCGCACGATCACCGGCGTGGACAGCCACGCCGACGGCCGCTACACCCGGTCGATGCGCCTGCCCCACGGTCCCGCGACGGTCACCCTCTGGGCGGCGAACACCGGCGCGGCCGGGAGCCTCGGCGCAGCGCGCGGTGCCGCAGACCGCGAACCCACCGACCCGGATGGGGCGCTCGGCGCGGGGACGAGGGCCGGGTTCATCGAGGCCGAGCTGCGGTTGTCGGACATGCGGGACCTGACGCCGGCAGTGGCGCGATGCCGTCGGCTGCTGGATCTGGACGCCGACCCCGACGCGGTGGACTCGGTGCTGGCCGGTGATCCCGCGCTGGCCGGAGCCGTCGCGGCCGAGCCCGGGGTGCGGCTGCCGCGCAGCGTGGACGGGTTCGAGATGGCGGTGCGGGCCGTGGTGGGGCAGCAGATCAGCGTGGCGGGCGCGCGTACCGTGCTGACCCGGCTCCTGCCGCCGGACGACCAGGGCCGAGCCGACCGGCCCGACCTGCCCACGAGGTTCTTCCCCACGCCGGAGCAGCTGCTCGCGCTGCCCGACGAGGCGTTCTCGATGCCCGCGTCGCGACGGCGCACCCTGCGCGCGGTCGCCGAGGCGGTGCGCGACGGGCTGCGCCTGGACGCGGGCAGTGATCGGGCCGCGACCAGGGAGGCGCTGCTGGCGCTGCCCGGGGTGGGCCCGTGGACCGCCGACTACATCGCGCTGCGCGCGCTGGGCGATCCGGACGTCCTGCTGACCACCGACCTGGGCACCCGTCGCGGCGCGAAGGCGCTCGGCCTGCCCGACGACCCCGACGACCTCGCCCGGCACGCCGAACGCTGGCGGCCGTGGCGCTCGTACGCACAGATCCGACTCTGGAGAGCAGCATGATCACGATCGAGACACCGGCCGGCCCGTTCACGATGACCGGGGACGGGGTGGCGGTCACGGCCGCCGTCTTCGGCGACACCCTGCCCGAGGGCTGGGCGGAGCCGGGCGAGGTGCCGTCCGGGGCGGTCGAGGCGGTCGAGGCCTACTTCGGCGGCGACCTGGCGGCCCTGGCCGGCATCGAGGTGAACCAGCACGGCACGGCGTACCTGGAGCAGTGCTGGGATCTGTTGCGCACGCTGGACGAGCCGGTGTCGTACACCCGGCTGGCCGAGCTGACCGGCCGCCCGGCGGCGGTGCGCGCGGCGGCGCAGGGCTGCGCCCGCAACCAGGTCGCGCTGATCGTGCCCTGCCACCGGGTGCTGCGCGCCGACGGCACGCTCGGCGGCTACCGGTGGGGGCTGGACGTCAAGCGGTGGCTGCTGAAGCACGAGTCGGCGCGGCGCTGAGACCGGGCTCACGCGGAGTCATGTATTTCCTACTAGCCCGATAGGAGTTATCGAGTTACGCTGTCCAGGTAATTGCTGAGTCGCTCGTGGAGGGTCCCGTGCCGCGAACGTTCCGATGTCGCCGGGCATTCGCACACCTGCCCACCCGACCCGCAACGACCAGGAGTTCCGAGATGACAGTCCTGCTCACCGAGCCCGCGTACACCGACGTGGCGGTGCCGATCGTCCACCGCTCCGCCGCCATCCCGGCGGACGGCGACGAACCGCTCACGGTCACGCTGACCCTCAAGCTGACCGGCCCCGACGCGGCGACGACCGCGACCCGCCTGGTGCACGCGCTGGCCGACGCGGAACCGCTGCGCGACACGGTCTGGGACGGCGAGCTCGCCGCACCCGAGCCGCCCGCGCTGCCCAGCCCCGAGAACCCGGTGCTGATCGACACGACCAGCCGCACCGTCACCATCCACGGCGAGCCGGTGCGGTTCACCCGCCGCGAGTTCGAGCTGCTGTTCTTCCTGGTACGCCACACCGGCGCGGCGTTCACCCGGCTGCAACTGATGCGGGCGGTCTGGGGGCACGAGTTCAGCGGCGAGCGCACCGTGGACGTGCATGTGCGCCGGTTGCGCGCCAAGCTCGGCGAGCACGGCGCGGCGCTGGCCACGGTGCACGGCTTCGGCTACCGGCTGGAGCCGGGCAGGGGCATCGGGCTGCGGCGCACCGCCTGACGCGATCAACCGCAGTAGGGTCTGTCGCCATGGCAGACGAGCAGAAGAACAACGGCGCTCCCACCCCGGACGTCGAGCCCGCCGACGACCTCAGCGTCACCCACCACGAGGTCGCCGGGCTCCGCTACACCGCCACCGCGGGCCGGCTCGTGGTGCGCGCCGAGTCGCACACCGACGACGCGTTCGACGGGCACCAGGCCAAGGCCGAGATGTTCGTGGTCGCGTACACGCTGGACGGCGCCGACGCGGCCACCAGGCCGGTGACGTTCGCCTTCAACGGCGGCCCCGGGTCGTCCAGCGTGTGGCTGCACCTGGGGCTGCTCGGGCCGCGCCGGGTGGTGATGGGTGACGCGGGCGCGCTGACCGCCCCGCCGTACGGGCTGGCCGACAACGCCGAGACCCTGCTGCGCCACTCCGACCTCGTCTTCATCGACCCGGTGTCGACCGGGTACTCGCGGGCGGTCAAGGGCGGCAAGAGCAAGGAGCACCACGGGTTCAGCGGCGACGTGGACAGCGTCGGCGAGCTGATCCGGCTGTGGACGTCCCGGCACGGGCGCTGGGGCTCGCCGAAGTTCCTGTGCGGGGAGTCGTACGGCACGCTGCGCGCCGCGGCCCTGGCCCACCACCTGCAGGACCGGCACGGCATGTGGCTCAACGGGCTGATGCTGGTGTCGAGCGTGCTCAACATCGGCACGCTGGAGTTCCACCCGCACCACGACGGGGCGTACCCGCTGTTCCTGCCGACGTATGCGGCGATCGCGCACTACCACGGGCTGCACGGCGACCGGCCGCTGCGCGAGGTGCTGGCCGAGGCGGAGGAGTTCGCCGACCGGTCCTACCCGTGGGCGCTGGCCCGGGGCGCGCGGCTGTCGGAGGCGGAGCGGACCGCGGCGGTCGGCACGCTGGCCCGGCTGACCGGCCTGGACCCCGACTACGTGGACCGGGTGAACCTGCGGCCCGAGCACGTGCGCTTCTTCACGGAGCTGCTGCGCTCGCGGCGGCGCACGGTGGGTCGGCTGGACGGGCGGTTCCTGGGCTGGGACGCCGACTACGGGCGCGAGCACTGGTCCAGTGACCCGTCCCTGGACGCGATCATGGGGCCGTACACCGCGGCGATCAACCAGTACCTGCGCTCCGACCTGGGGTACCGCAACGATCTGCCGTACAAGACGCTCACCGGCGACGTGCAGCCGTGGTCGTTCAAGGAGTTCGAGGGGCAGCACGTCAACGTGGCCGACAAGCTGGCCGCGGCGATGCGCGCCAACCCGCACCTGCGGGTGCAGGTGGCCTGCGGCTACCACGACGGCGCGACCCCCTACTACGCCTCCGAGCACACCTTCGCGCACCTGGAGATCCCCGCCGCGCTGCGCGGCAACATCGAGTTCCGGTACTACGAGGCCGGCCACATGATGTACGTGCACGAGCCGAGCCGCCTGGCCCAGGCGCGGCACCTGGCGGAGTTCGTCACGGCATGACGCCACCGCCCTGGCGCGGCCGGCGACGGTGATCGCGGACGGCACATCGGACCCGTGATGTCACCGCGCCGGCCCCGGGCGGCGGACCCGCCGGCGGGCGAACAAATCTCACTCCTGGTCTGCCGCGGGAGGGCGATCGCATCTAGGCTCTGTGCGCCGTGCCTAATGAGGAGCCGTTCGTGTCGTCGTCAGATTTCCGCGAGTTCCAGCAGATCTGGCAGCCCCGGATCGCCGCCGAGATCTACGCGTTCACCGGCGACCGCGGGGCCGCCGGCGAGATCGCCCAGGAGGTCTTCAGCCTGGCGGGCAGCCGCTGGACCAGGCTGGAACGGCAGGAGGACCCGGTCCGCTGGTCCCGCCAGGAGGCCTGGCAGCGCGTCGACGAGCGGTGGCTCGGCACGTCCCGGCCCGGTGGCGACGAGTCCGCTCCCGCGATGGTCGCCGCGCTGGCCGAGCTTCCCCCGTCCACCCGCCGGACCGTGGTGCTGCTGCTGGCCGAGGTGCCCTCGCACGAGTACGTCGCGCTCGGCGCGACCGCGATCCCCGCCGCGCAGTGGGACGAGGCGCTGGAATACCTGGCCACCGCACTGCCCGGGCACGATCCGGCCACCCTGTTCGCACAGCTGTGCACCGGCTGGGAGATCACGGTGCCGCGTGCGCGCATGGACGCTGAGCCGCCGAAACGGGCGCGCTCGCACTCTCTCGCCCCGACGCGCCGCTCACGCCGTAAGGGCTCCCTGGTGGCCCTCGGGGCGGTGGCCCTGCTGGTGGCAGGGGTCGTCGGCGTGACGAAGTGGGCTGCGGAACCGGCCGGAGGCAGCGCCGCGCCGGAGGTCTCCGCGAGCGCCACCCCGGAGCTCGCCTGGCCCGAACCGTCCGCGACAGAGGAACCGCTGCCGACCCCGAGCGGCACGACCGCCCCGCCGACCGCCCCGCCGAGTGCCCAGCCCGGTGCCTCCCCGGGCAGGCCGACCCCCAGCCCGACCCGGCCAGGCACCTCACCGCGTCCGGGCAACCCGCCGGCCAGCCCGACCAAGTCCCCCACCCCCTCGCCGTCGCCGCCCTGCCAGGTGTCGGTCAACGTCACCGCCACCGGGCCCGACTCCGGCGGTGCCCTGGAGTTCACCGCCGAGGCGGTCGGCGGGAAGCTGGAGTTCTGCGGCACCCAGCGGGCGGTGTGGTGGGCCAGCTACACGCTGGGCGAGGACGGTGTGCTGCACCGGGCCGGGTCGGGCACGCAGAACCTGAACAAGGACGCGCCGACCTGGTCCACCACGATCGCGTTCGCCCCCTGCGGCGGAGCCTGGTACTACGGCGTCAACGCGGTCAGCTTCCCCGACGACATCCAGGTCGCCGACCAGGACGCCGCCTTCGGCGGCAACAAGCTGGACCACGGCGCGAGCCCCTGCTGACCGACTCCCTCCCGCCGCGATCATCCCGGCCACGGGCGGAAACGCCTACTCCTGGCGTCACGAAGTTAAGAAGGGCACCTTCTACAACGCGGAGCGTTGTAGAAGGTGCCCTTCTTTGTTCGGGTCAGGAGGCGGCGGCGGCCTTCATGTCGCGCTTGAGTTCCTGCGGCAGGGAGAAGGTCAGGCGCTCCTGGACCGTGACGACCTCCTCGACATCGGCGAAACCGAGTTCGGCCAGGCGGGCCAGCACCTCGGTGACCAGCTCCTCGGGCACGCTCGCGCCGGAGGAGAGGCCGACCGTGGTCGCGTCCGCGAGCCAGGCGGGGTCGATCTCGTGGGCGAAGTCGATCAGGTGGCCCTGGCGCGCGCCCGCGTTCACGGCGACCTCGACCATGCGGACCGAGTTCGACGAGTTGCGCGAGCCGACCACCAGGATCACGTCGCAGTCGGGGGCGATCTGCTTCATCACCTGCTGGCGGTTCTGCGTCGCGTAGCAGATGTCGTCGCTGGGCGGCGACTGCAGCAGCGGCAGCTTCTCCTTGAGCTTGGCCACGGTCTCCATGGTCTCGTCGACGCTGAGCGTGGTCTGCGACAGCCAGACGACCTTGCTCGGGTCGCGCACCGTCACCGCGTCCACGCCCTCGGGGCCGTCCACGAGCTGGATGTGCTCGGGGGCCTCGCCGGAGGTGCCGATGACCTCCTCGTGGCCCTCGTGGCCGATGAGCAGGATGTCGTAGTCCTCCGCCGCGAACCGCTTCGCCTCGTGGTGGACCTTGGTCACCAGCGGGCAGGTGGCGTCGATCGCCTTGAGATTGCGCTCACGGGCCTGGTCGTGCACCACCGGGGCGACGCCGTGCGCCGAGAAGATCACGGTGGAGCCCTCGGGGACCTCCTCGTTCTCCTCGACGAAGATCGCGCCCTTGGCCTGCAGCGTGGTGACCACGTGCTTGTTGTGCACGATCTCCTTGCGCACGTAGATGGGGGCGCCGTAGAGCTTCAGCGCCTCCTCCACGGTCTGCACGGCGCGGTCCACGCCGGCACAGTAACCACGGGGCTTGGCCAGCAGGACACGCTTGCGAGGAGTCTCGATCACCCGACCATCGTACCGTCGGCCTATGGTGAGCCCTGTGACGGAGCAGAGCTCGGCGGAGCAGCCGTGGCCCGTAAGAGTGGTCAGCCAGAAGATCAGCGCCTGGATCGGGCGACTCGGCTGGATCTGGGTCGACGGGCAGGTGGCGCAGCTCTCCCGGCGGCCCGGGTCGGCCACGGTCTTCCTCACCCTGCGTGACCCGTCGGCCGACCTGAGCCTGACCGTCACCGCCAGCCGCGACGTGCTCGACAGCGGAGCGCCGCAGCTCGACGAGGGTGCGCGGGTGGTCGTACACGCGAAACCCGAGTGGTTCGCCCAGCGCGGCACGCTGAGCCTGCGCGCCGACGAGATCCGCCAGGTCGGCGTGGGCGAGCTGCTGGCCCGCCTGGAGCAGCTGAAGAAGCTGCTGCACGCCGAGGGCCTGTTCGACCCGCGGCGCAAGCGGCGGCTGCCGTTCCTGCCCCGCCGGATCGGCCTGATCACGGCACGGGCCAGCGCCGCCGAGCGGGACGTGCTCACCAACGCGCGCCGCCGCTGGCCGGCCGTGGACTTCCGAGTGGTCAACGTCACCGTGCAGGGGCCGACCGCGGTCCCGTCGATCATCGGGGCGCTGCAGTCGCTGGACAACGACGAGAGCGTGGACGTGATCATCATGGCCCGCGGCGGCGGCGCGGTCGAGGACCTGCTCCCGTTCAGTGACGAGGCGCTGTGCCGGGCGGTGTTCGCCTGCCGTACGCCGGTTATCTCCGCGATCGGGCACGAACCGGACACTCCGCTGGTCGACTGGGTGGCCGACGTACGCGCGTCGACGCCGACGGACGCGGCCAAGCGGGTGGTGCCCGATCTGGGTGACGAGATTCGCCTGATCGAGCAGGCCCGGGGGCGGGTCAACCGGGCGATGCGGCACCGGGTCGAGCGCGAGCAGCAGCGTCTCGACAGCCTGCGCAGCAGGCCGGCGCTGGCGAAGCCGTACCAGATGATCGAGACTCGGGCGACCGACGTCGCCGCGCTGCGCGATCGCGCGGCGCGGGCGCTGACCCACCGCGTGCACCGGGCCGAGGGCGACCTCACGCACACCCTGGCCCGACTCCGGGCGCTGTCCCCCGCCGCCACCCTGACCAGGGGGTACGCCATCGTCCAGCGCGCCGACGGCCACGTCGTCCGTGCCGCGTCCGAAGTCACGTCCGGCGACACCCTCCGCGTCCGCCTCGCCAAGGGCGAACTGACCAGCACCGTCACCACGACCACCGACGAGCGAAGCGAGGAGAAGGCATGAGCAAGCGCACCGGGGCCGAGGACAAGGGCAGTGGCGGCGGCGTCGCCGAGGAGAAGCTGTCCTACGAGCAGGCTCGGGGTGAGCTGGCCGAGGTGGTACAGAAGCTGGAGTCCGGCGGCGGCACCCTGGAGGAGTCCCTGGCCCTCTGGGAACGCGGCGAGCACCTGGCCGCCGTCTGCCAGCGCTGGCTCGACGGCGCCAAGGCCAAACTCGACGCCGCCTCCTCCTGACCACCCGCCCCACCCACGTGCGGCCCACCCGCCGCCCGCCTCGGGTCGCAACTCTTGACGAGTCGCGGTCATACCTGCCCGCCGAAGCCGCGACTCTTTCAGAGTTGCGGCAGGTGCGGGGGCGGTGGGGCGAGGGCTAGCCGCGGGCGGCGATGCGGACGGCGAGGAGGGTGAGGGCGGCGCCGGTGATGGTCAGGAGGTCGGGGCGGCCGGCGGGGCCGGGGATGACGGCGTCGATGGCGAGCGCGCCGAGGATCTGGCCGGCGATCATGCCGAGGCCGAGGAGCAGTACGCCGATGCGGTGGACGACGGCGGCGGAGATCGCGATGAAGACGATGCCGAGCGGGCCGCCGACGTAGAGCCAGGGTTCGGTGGGGAACGCGCCGGGCGGGCCGCCGCCGCGTACCGCGGACTCGACGGCGAGCGCGACCAGCAGCGCGACCGTGCCCACCGCGAAGTTCAGCAGGGTCGCGGGCCACGGGGAGGTCGCGGCCAGCGCCACCCGCCCGTTGACGGCCTGCTGCCAGGCCACCCCGATGCCCGCTAGCAGCGGCAGCGCGGCGAGGCCGAGCGAGCGCGGGTCGCCGAAGCTGTCGCCGACCGCGATGACCACGGCGACGACGCACAGCAGCGCGCCGAGCGCCCGGTTGCGGGTGATCAGCCGCGGGCCGCCGGGGCCGACGCCGAGCCGGTCCATGGCCAGGCTGGACGCGGACTGCCCGGCGACCAGCGCCACGATGAAGATCGAGACGCCGAGCCAGGGCACGGTCAGGCCCTGGGTGGTGACCAGGAACGCGCCGCAGGCCCCGCCGACGCACTGCCACCAGCGCAGCTGCCCGGAGCGCAGCGCGTGCAGGATGCGGCGGGTGTTGCGGCGCATCCACGGCAGGCCCAGCAGCATCACGACCAGGCCGACGCCGAACGAGACGGTGGCGGCGGCGATGCCGTCGCCGAGCTGGTGGCCGAGTTCGCCGTTGATGCGGGACTGCACGGCCAGGCAGCTGCCGCCGAGCACGGCCAGGGCCACGAAGGCGGCCCGGTCGGAGCCGAGGCTCACGACCGGGCCTCAGCGGTTCGGATCACGCGAAGTCGACCACCGAGTAGCCGGCGAGCTTCTCCAGGCGGTGGTACGAGTCGATGACGCGGATGGTGCCCGACTTCGAGCGCATGACGATCGACTGGGTGTACGCGCCGTTGTCCCGGTAGCGCACGCCGCGCAGCAGGTCGCCGGAGGTGACGCCGGTGGCCACGAAGAACACGTTCTCGCCGGTGACCAGGTCGTCGGTGGTGAGCACCCGGTCGAGGTCGTGCCCGGCGGCGATGGCGCGCTCGCGCTCGGCGTCGTCCTGCGGCCACAGCCGGCCCTGCATCGCGCCGCCGAGGCACTTGAGCGCGCACGCGGCGGTGATGCCCTCGGGCGTGCCGCCGATGCCCATCAGCACGTCGACGTCGGACTGGTCGCGGGCCGCGTAGATGGCCCCGGCGATGTCGCCGTCGGAGATGAAGTTGATCCGCGCGCCCGCGTCGCGTACCTCGCGGACCAGGTCGGCGTGGCGGGGCCGGTCCAGGATGCACACGGTCAGGTCGGACACGCGCACCCGCTTGGCCTTGGCGATGCGGCGCAGGTTCTCGGTCCAGCCGGCGGTGATGTCGATGACGTCGGCCGCCTCGGGGCCCACGACCAGCTTCTCCATGTAGAAGACGGCACTCGGGTCGAACATCGCGCCGCGCTCGGCGACGGCGAGCACCGCCAGCGCGTTCGGCATGCCCTTGCTCATCAGCGTGGTGCCGTCGATCGGGTCCACGGCGACGTCGACCTCGGGGCCGGTGCCGTCGCCGACCCGCTCGCCGTTGAACAGCATCGGGGCGTTGTCCTTCTCGCCCTCGCCGATGACGACGGTGCCGGTCATCGGCAGCGAGTTGATCAGCTTGCGCATGGCGTCGACGGCCGCGCCGTCGCCGCCCTCCTTGTCACCGCGGCCGACCCAGCGGCCCGCGGCCATGGCCGCCGCCTCGGTC
The DNA here is from genome assembly GCF_016862635.1 of Catellatospora coxensis. Taxonomy (GTDB): domain Bacteria; phylum Actinomycetota; class Actinomycetes; order Mycobacteriales; family Micromonosporaceae; genus Catellatospora; species Catellatospora coxensis. Next base: position 24,689 of record NZ_BONI01000028.1, read on the forward strand.
ACCCGGACGAGATCGAGTGCCAGGTTCCGGTCGAGATCCTGCGGAGTACGGGTCGCCATGCTGCTCCTCCTACGATCGGCTGACCTGATCCTGTCATGCCCCGGCCTGAACGTACGTTCGGGATGTTGCATCGAGGTGACCTCGTGACGGTGTGACCTGTGACATCGGTCAAGATGGTGGGGTGAGCAGCGTGGAGACGGCGGAGACCGAGCAGACGTCCGTGCCGGCGTCGGGTGGCCGCACCCCGAAGGACATGGCCCTGTCGCTCGGCGTGCTGCTGGTCCCGGTGCTGCTCCTGGTGCTGGGCTACCGGCTGTTCTACGGCTGGGACACCGCGGTGACGGTGGACCCGGCGAACGCGATCGCGAGCGCGGAGCGGGCCTCGTTCGCCCCGCTGCCGATGGCGGCCCCGGACGGCTGGCAGACCGTGACCGCGAAGTGGGAGCCGGGCGTGCTGCGCATCGGCTACCTCGACCCGGACAACCACGGCGCCCGGCTGGTGCAGTCCCGCGCCGCGCTGGACACCCTGGTCAAGGACGAGCTGGCCGGCAAGGCCCAGGCCGACGGCGAGACCGTGGTCGGCACGGTGACCTGGCAGCGCTTCCGTGGACCGGACGGGCAGACCGCGCTGGCCCGGACGGCCGGCAACACCACCACGCTGCTGGTCGGCGCGGAGAGTGCCGACCTGACCGGGCTGGCTGCGGCGATCGCCCGCTGACCGGACGCCCGTTCGCGCCTTCGGGCGGAACAGGTCTGTCGGATTCTCCCCACCATTTCTGCCTCGCCGGGCGAGCCGGGACCAGACGATCCGGGGACCCCCTCCGCCGTACAGGCGGACGCCGCGCGTAATCGTCAACGACTACGGTGATACCCGCCCGCCGCGCCGTCGCGAGACGAACTCGTGCCGCGCGGGCCACGAACCCGCACGGGCCCGCTCTGCGCCGCGAAGCCACGAGGACATCACCATGACTGCTCACCCTTCCCCGGACCTTTCGCGTGCCCCTCGCCGGGCCCCGTCCGGCGGGCGGCCCGCCGGCCCCCGCGGCAACCGGGTCAACGCCGCGATCGCCGGCGGGCTCGCCGTGCTCGCGCTGGCCACCTGCGCCGCCGCGGCGCACCGGCCGACGCTGGACCCCGCGCAGGCCACCGCCGTCGCCGCCGAGCTGCGCGCGCTGTACGAGCGCATCCAGGGCAGCCCCGCCCAGCGCTCCGCCGCGCTGGTCATCGCCCACGTGGCCCGCGAGGAGCCGGTGCGCGCGTGCATGAAGTCGTCGGGTTTCCGGTACACGCTCGCCCCGTTCGCCGACCCGCTCGCCGACAGCCCGCGCCTGCTGCTGCCGACCGAGGTGTCCGCGGTCGTCGACCCGGGCGCCGCCGACGCGCTCAAGCTGGTCCCGCAGGCCGTGGCGGAGGAGCCGGAGGCCGCCGTGGCGCGGCCCAAGGACCCGTCGTACCAGCGGCTGTCCGCGGCCAAGCGGCGGCTCTACGACGACACCGCGCTGATGTGCGAGCCCCCGATCGAGGGGCAGACCGAGGTGAGCACCCCGGAGGTCAGCGGCGACCTGGACGCCGAGTTCCTCGACATGCTGCGCCGCATCGGCGCCGACGTCGAGGTGGCGTCGCGGATGGAGTTCTACTCCTCGTGCATGGCCAAGCTCGGCTACCCCGTGCACACGGTCGGCGAGCTGTACGCGGCGGTGAGCGCGAAGTTCCGCGATGACGAGGGCACGCCGCTGCGGCCCGAGTCCTCGCTGATGCCGCACGCCACGGCGTACCAGCAGGAGGCGGTCAAGGCCGACACCACCTGCCGCACCCCGGCCTGGGCCGGCGCGATGAGCCTGGCGCAGGCCGAGCTGGCCGCGTTCACCGAGGACCACGCCGACCAGCTCGCCGCGCTGGACGCCGCGTGGGCGGCCCTGGAGGCCCGCGCCGCGGAGGCCCGCGCGAAGCTCGCGTGACCGCCGGGCGACGGGGCCACGAAGATTGCCGATGAGTGCGATCCTGCCGGGATGACCGCGCGGATCTCGCTCGCCTGGCTCGCCCACCCGGTGTCGCTGCTGGCACTCGCCTTGTTGCTGGTCAACGACCATGTGCTCAAGGCCGCCTGGCCGGGGACGGTGACCGGCAAGCTCAGCGACGTGGCCGGGCTGCTGGTGGCGCCGCCGCTGCTCGCGGTCCTGGTGACCTTATTCGCGCCGCGACTGCCGTCGCGCGGGGTCGCGGTCGGCACGACGGTCGCGGTCGGCGTCGGCTTCGCCGCCGTCAAATCCAGCGGTACGGCAGCGGCCGCCGCCTCGGCGCTGTGGACCGTCGTGGCCGGACCGTCGACCGTGCGCGCCGACCTCACCGACCTGCTGGCATTGCCCGCCCTGCTCGGCGCGCTCGCGGTGTGGCGGCACGCCCGCACCCGCCCCGCCCCCGCCCGCCTCACCAGGCTGCTGCGCATCGGTGTGGTGCTGCCGCTGGCAATGCTCGGCGTCGCCGCCACGTCGGCGGATCAGACCGGGACCACGGTCAGCGCCTCGGTCGACGAGTCGCAGCGGCTGGTCGTGCAGGCCGACCGCGGTTACCTGGTGAGCACGGACGGCGGGCGCACGTTCCAGCGACAGGGCCTCGAACAGGTCGACTACGGCGAGCTGACGCATTCGGCCGGCATGCAGTGCCTGCCCGACCGGTCGCTCTGCTACCGCCCCGTGCGCGACCGGCTGCGCGTGGAGCAGTCGGGTGACGGCGGGTCGACCTGGACGGTGGCGTGGGAGCTGCCCGAACGCACCCGTGAACTGCTGGCCCGCGAGCACGGTGGCCTGCTCGGGACGTCCGGCGTGATGTCGTACGACCTGGTGGTCCTGCCGCTGGAGAGCGGTCACGTGGTGGTGGCGGCCAACGGGCGCGACGGCCTCGTCGTGCGGGACGTGACCGGGACCTGGACCCGTGTCGGCGACGGGGCCGAGCCGGCCGAGCCGCTGCCGTCCGGGCTGCTGCCGGTGCGGCAGTGGTTCGCCCACATCTGGCCCGAGCTGGGCTGGGTGCTGCTGGCCGCGCTGTGGTGCCTGACCGCCGCGACGGTCGTGGGCCTGCACCGCTCGGGTGCCCGCCGCAGCGCGCTGACCGTGGGCCTGATCGCGGCGCTGGGACCCTGCCTGCTGGCGATGAGCCCGCTGGTCGCCCTGGACTGGACGCACCTGCTGTGGCGGGACGGCGAGGGTATCGGGTCGGCCTGGAACGAGGGCCTGACCGCGCTGGCCGGGCTGCTGCTGGCAGCGGGATCGCTGGCCGTGCTGATCGTTCCGGTGGTGGTCGTGTCGATCGGGTGGGGCCGACGGGTGCTGGACCGGCGGCACGTCCGCCTGGCCATCCCCGCCGGAGTCGTGGTCTACCTGCCGTACGTGGTCTGGGGCTCCGGTGCGACGACGGACTACCGGGCGGTCTCGGTGGCCGCGCTGGCGGTCTTCGCGCTCGCCCTGATCGGCGCGATCGTGCATGCGGCCCTCGCCCGGCCCGCACAGCCGCCCGCGACCTGGCAGATCCCCGCGCATCCGCTCCGCACTCCGCGTGCCCCGATCGACGCCGGCGATGCCGCCGCCCCGGTCCGGCTGTCCTCCGGCGCGGCCCAGCCGACGGCGCCCGGTGGGGACGCCGCTGCCGCCGTCCAGCAACCGGACGGCGAGGACGCGGGGACTCCCCTGCCAGGGCTGCGGTCCGCCGCCCCGTCGGGCGGCGGACCGGATGATGAGGCGACCCCGCCCACACCGGAAGGCTGAGCGGCGTGCCGGTCAGGCGGCGCGGTAGCTCGCGGCGGTCTCGGCCAGGGTCACGTCCAGCGGCGTCGGCTTGAGGCCGAAGACCTGCTCGGTGTGCGAGCTGTCCATGACGAACGGCGCGGCGAACTGGTAGTGCGTGGTCCGCATCTCCTTGAGCATCTTGGAGAACAGGCCGGCGGTCCACAGCGCCGGGTAGGGCACCCGGGTGACCTTCGGCGCGGGCAGGCCGATCAGCTCGTTCGCGCGCCGGGCCGCCTCGCGGATGGAGATCGGCGGCGGGGTGGGCACCAGCCAGGCCTGGCCCCAGGCGCGCTCGTCGGTGGCGAGCGTGACCAGGGTGCGGGCCACGTCGGCGATCGCGGTCCAGCTGTGCGGGGCGTCCGGGTCGCCCATGACGTACGCGGTGCCGCCCTTCGCGGTGCGGGACAGCGCCGTCTCGTTCAGCACCCCGTACGAGCCGGGCCCGGCGAAGTCGCTGGCCCTGGCCTCGGTGGCGCGCAGCCGGCCGGCCCGGTGCGCGGCCAGCGCGTCCTCCCACATCCGCACCCGCAGCGCGAGTTTCGGATGGGTCGCGGCGAGGGGGGTGTCGTGGGTGATCGGGCCGGTGACGGGGCCGTACCCGTACAGGTTGCCCATGGTCACCAGGACCGCGCCGGACGTCTGCGCGGCGTGCAGCAGCGACGCGGCCAGCGGCGGCCAGCCGATGAGCCAGCGGTGGTACGCCGGATTGGCGCAGTTGTAGAGGGCCGTCGCCCCTCCGGCCAGTTCCGCGAGCCGCGCCGGGTCCGCGGCGTCGGCCGCGACCAGCTCGACGCCGGGGGCCTGCGGGCCGGTGCCCCGGCGGGTGACGATGCGGACCTGCTCGCCGCGCTCGGCCAGCAGCAGTGCGGTGGCGGTGCCGACAGGTCCCGCGCCGACGATCACGTGCATCTCAGTCTCCAGATCTCTGCTTCATTTCGAGAGCACCGCTCTCTGATGAGAACAGTCAACACGCCGCCAGCCGGAACTGTCAAGAGCACTGCTCTCGTTTTGTTGCTACGCTCTCGAGCATGACCGCCAAGAACATCCGCGCCCGCGTACGCGACGAGCTGACCAGCGAGATCAAGGCCATCGCGCGGCGGCAGCTCGCCACCGAGGGGGCCAACCTGTCGCTGCGCGCGGTCGCCCGGGAGCTGGGTATGGTCTCGTCCGCGGTCTACCGTTACTTCCCCAGCCGCGACGATCTGCTCACCGCGCTGATCATCGACTGCTACGACGAGCTGGGCGCGGCTGCCGAGACCGCCGAGGCGGCCGTGGACCGTGCCGACCTGCTCGGGCGGTGGCTCGCGACCGGCCACGGCATCCGGGACTGGGCCCTGGCCAACCCGGCCGAGTACGCCCTGATCTACGGCTCGCCGGTGCCCGGCTACAAAGCCCCCGAGACCACGGTCGGCCCGGCGACCCGCACCACGGACCTGCTGCTCGGCCTGCTGGCCGACGGGGTCGCCACGGGCGCGCTGGTCGCCGATGCCGCCGAGCCGGGTCGGGCCGCCGGGACCGCTCCGCCGGTGCCCGTGGAGCTGGGAGCCGAGCTGGACCGGATCGCCGCGGCAGCGTGCCCGACCGTGCCGCGTGAGATCCTGGCCCGGGGCCTGACCGGCTGGATCCAGATGTTCGGCGTGGTCACCTTCGAGCTGTTCGGGCGGTTCCAGAACATGATCGAGGACAGCCGCCGCGCGTTCCACGACCACCAGCTGCGGGTGATGGCGGGCTACATCGGTCTGCGGTGACGGGTACGGCATTGCCCGGCCGTCGCGGGGCCGCCACACTATCCGGGTGATCGTGGTAGCCGGAGAGCAAGTAGTCGACCTCGTCCCGGCCGGGGCCGGCCTGCTGCGGGCCGCGCTCGGCGGCGGCCCCGCCAACACCGCCATCGCGGCGGCCCGGCTCGGCGCGCCCGTGGCGATGGCGGCCCGGGTCGGGCGCGACTCGTTCGGCAGCGCGTTCCGTCAGCGGCTGACCTCGTCCGGCGTGGACGGGCAGTACCTGGTCGCCACCTCGCAGCCGTCGGCGCTGGCGCTGGCCACGGTCGACGACGGCGGCGAGGCGCAGTACGACTTCTGGCTGGCCGGGGCCGCCGACTTCGGCTGGCGCGAGCGCGAGCTGCCCGAGCTGCCCGACGGCAGCACCATCCACATCGGCTCGCTGGCCGCGTTCCTGCCGCCGGGCGCGGACACGCTGGAGCGCTGGGCGCTGCGCCACCGCGACCGGTGCACGATCACCTTCGACCCGAACGTGCGCGGCGTCGCGCTGGCCCGCCCGGACTCCCTGGTCCGGCTGGAGCGGCTGGTCGAGCTGGCCCACCTGGTACGCGCCAGCGAGGGCGACCTGACCCACGCGTACCCGCACGTGCCGCCGATGGAGACGGCGCGCCGCTGGCTGGCCGCCGGCCCGCGGCTGCTGGTGCTGACCCACGGGGACGCGGGCGCGGTGGCGCTGACCGCGACCGACGAGGTGACCGTGGCCGCCCCGGCCATCACGATGATCGACACCATCGGCGCCGGCGACACCGCGATGGGCGCCCTCCTGGCCTGGCTCCACAACGCCGGCCGCCTCACCGACCAGCTAAAACGCGAACTGCCCCCGGAAACCCTGCGCCTGATGCTGCGCCACATGTGCGACGCCGCCGCCCTCACCTGCACCCGCCCCGGCGCCGACCCGCCCACCCTCGACGAACTCCGCGCCTTCCAACTCCTCTGACCCAACACCCGCGGCCCGGCGGCCCGCAGCCCACCGCGTTGATCATGAACTTATGGCACGGTTCGACGGCGTGTCGCTGCCATAACCTCATGATCAACGCGGAGAGAGAGTGGGCGGTGGGTGGTCAGACGACGTCTTCGGAGGAGTGGCCGGGGAAGAGGTGTGCGGACGGGTCGATGACGATGGCGGCGTTGTTGACAGCGGTGGCGGCCTCGCCGAACCCGGTCGCGATGAGGCGGACCTTGCCTGGGTACTCGACGATGTCGCCGGCGGCGAAAATGCGCGGCAGGTTGGTGGCCATCGTGGAGTCCACGGTGATGTGGCGCTTGTCCAGGGCCAGGCCCCACATGGCGAGCGGGCCCAGGTCGGCGGTGAAGCCGAGCGCGGCGACGACGACGTCGGCGGGGATCTCCTCGGTGCCGTTCAGCTCGACCGACTCCACCCGGCCGCTGCCGAGGATCTTGGTGACCTGGCTGTTGACCTCGATGCGCACCGGCAGCGCCTTGACCCGGGCCACGGTCGCGGCGTGGGCCCGGAACTTGTCCCGCCGGTGCACCAGGGTCACGCTCGCGGCGACCCCGGCCAGCGCCAGCGCCCAGTCGAACGCCGAGTCGCCGCCGCCCACGATCACCACGTGCTTGCCGGCCAGCATCGTGGGGTCCGGCACGAAGAAGATGATGCCGTCGCCGGCGAAACCGGCCGCCGCGGGCAGCGGGCGGGGCGTGAACGAACCCAGGCCACCGGTGATCAGCACCGCGCCGCAGCGCACCTCGGTGCCGTCGCCGAGGCCGAGGATCGGCGCGCCGTCCTCGTACGTCAGCGCCGCGGCCTGCACGCCCAGCCGGTACGCCGGCGAGAACGCGCCCGCCTGCGCGACGAGATTCGCGATCAGCTCGCGCCCGCGCACCGCCGGGAAGCCGGCCACGTCGAAAATCATCTTCTCCGGGTACATGGCGGTGACCTGGCCGCCCGCCTCCGGCAGCGCGTCGACGACCAGCGTGCTCAGCCCCCGGAACCCGGCGTAGTACGCCGCGAACAGGCCGGTCGGCCCCGCCCCGATGATCGCGACATCGACCTCGCTACGCTCGCTCACGCCTTCTCCTCGCCACGCTCGTCGGCGGCGTTCCGGAAGCCCATGGTTCGCTCGCTACGCTCGCTCACGCTTCTCCTCGCCACGCTCGTCGATGATGTGAGCAGAACCGGCGTCGCCCGGATCGAGCCATTCGACTCGTTCGCTCATGGGGTGAACCTAACCGCGCGCGGGCTTCTCCTCAATGGCCGCGTTGATATCCGCGGCGAAGTGCGAGACCTGGGTATAGACGCCGGGGTATGCCGCGCGGCCGCACCCCACGCCCCAGCTGACGATGCCGACCTGCACCCAGCGCGTGCCGTCGCGCCGCAGCAGCGGGCCGCCCGAGTCGCCCTGGCAGCTGTCCTTGCCGCCGTGCGCGAGGTCGCCGGCGCAGATCATGTCCGAGTCGGTGAAGCCGTACCCGTGCGAGCGGTAGATCTTGCCGCAGGTCCCGTCGCCGACGAACGGCACCTGCACCTTGCGCAGGTAGCGCTGCTGGGCGCGGGAGCCCTCGCGGGTCGCGCCCCAGCCGACCGCGGTGAGCGTGCCGCCGTCCAGGCCGCCGCCGGAGGGCAGCGCGACCACCGGCACGCCGACGGGCCGGGACAGCCGGATCACGGCCCAGTCGTCGCCGCGGGTCACGTCGGAGAAGCCGCGGGCCCGCCACACGTGGCTGCTGCGCACCTGGAACGTCTTGCCGGAGCCGAGGTCGGCCGAGCCGCCCCGCACGCTGATCGAGGAGTTGGCGCCGGTACGGCTGACGCAATGCGCGGCGGTGAGCACGTACTGGCTGCGCACCAGGGTGCCCGCGCAGCCGTTGCCCAGCCGCACCATCCACGGGAACTCCCCCGCTCCGGCGCGGGACCCGCCGATGACCTCGACCTGCGGCGGGTCGGCGGGTTCGGCCGCGGCGGGCGACGCCACCGCCATCGCCGCCACGCACATGAACAGCGCGATCGCCCGCATCAGCATCCTCCGAGGTCGACGGTGATGCCGATATTAGCTTGTTTGGGCGATTAATCCTTTATGTTGCTGATCCCCACCCATCGCGGATAGCATCACTCCCCATTATCTGATTAGGTATCGTCAACCGCGATGAAGATTTCCGAGCTGAGCCGCACCAGCGGCGTATCGCTGCCCACGGTCAAGTACTACCTGCGCGAGGGGTTGCTCCCACCCGGCCGCCCGACGGGCCGTAACCAGGCCGAATACGGCGACGCGCACCTGCGGCGGCTGCGCCTGATCCGGGCGCTGCTCGACGTCGGCAACCTGAGCGTGGCCGGGGTGCGCCAGGTGCTGCAGGCCGTCGACGACGCCGAGCTGCCCGGCCACCACCTGCTCGGCACCGCGCACGAGGCGATCGCGGGAGTGCCGCGGGCTGATCGCGGCACGCCCGGCTGGCAGGCGGCGCGGGCCGAGGCCGGCCGGATCGTGGCGGGCCGGGGCTGGCGGGTGCACGAGCGGGCCCCCGCCCTGGACCAGCTCGCCGACGCCATCGCGGCGCTGCGCGAGCTCGGGCAGGAGGACATGCTGGCGATGGTCGACGATTACGCCGAGGCGACCGAGCGGCTGGCCCGCCAGGAAGTGGCCCTGGTGCTGGCCCGCGGTGACCGGGCCGCCATGGTCGAGGGCCTGGTCACCGGCACCGTGCTCGGCGAGGCCGTGCTCACCGCACTGCGCCGGCTGGCCCAGGAGCACACCAGCGCCGGCCTCGCCGGGCCCGGCTGACGGGTCAGTACCAGCCCTTCGCCTCGGAGTGCGCCCAGGCGTCACACGGCTTGCCGTAGCGCTTCTTGATGTAGTCCAGGCCCCACTTGATCTGCGTGGCGGGGTTGGTCTGCCAGTCGTCGCCGAACTTCGCCATCTTGTCGCCGGGCAGCGACTGCGGGATGCCGTACGCCCCGGAGCTCTTGTTCTCGGCCCGGTGGTTCCAGCCGGATTCCCGGGTCCACAGCTTGTTGAGGCAGGCCATCTGGGTGAGGTCCATGCCCGCGGCGAGCACCAGCGCGCACCCGATCGCACGGTTGCCGCTGAACTCGTTGCAGCTGCTGGGAATGGGCCCGAAGTCGACCGTGGCGGTGCGGTTGGCGCCGCGGCGGCTGGCCTCCTTCTCCACGGCGGCGGCACGGGCGGCGGCGGCCTTGGCCTCGGCCGCGGCGCGGTCCTGCGCCGCCAGGTGGAGCTGGTGCTGCTGCAGGGTGAGCGCGGCCGACTCGGCCTGCGCCACGATGTGCGCCTGGCCCCCGCCCTGCGCGTCGGCCTGCAACGACGCGGTCTCGTCGAGCCGCATCGCACCGGCCACCCCGCCCAGCAGGGTCAGCACGGCGAGGCCACGGACGATCACGCGGCTGGTCGCGGGGTGCGCCCGGCGAGGGGCGCGGCGTTGCCGGGACACAGGGGATCCTCTCGGCGGTGGGGGCCCCGGGTCCGTCCGCAGTCGGGGGTGGACGGTCGCAGGGGAGCACGCCCTGCCGGGCAACGCGCGGGCCGCTCGGCGCGCCGGGGGATGGCACGCCGGGGCGCCGGGTTGCGGGGCGCTCGACCCCACCCTTACGCAAAGGACCGGGGCCTGTCGTCGCCCGGCCAGGCGACTGTGGCCCCGGTCACACCCGAAAGGGTGTCAAATCAGGACGGAATCACTCCTCCAGAAGATCGGTGACCACCTCGGCGATGGCAGAACGCTCCGACCGGGTGAGGGTCACGTGCGCGAAGAGCGGATGCCCCTTGAGGGTCTCGATCACCGCCGTGACACCGTCGTGCCGACCGACCCTCAGATTGTCGCGCTGCGCCACGTCGTGGGTGAGCACCACCCGCGAACCCGCGCCGATGCGCGACAGCACGGTGAGCAGCACGCCCCGCTCCAGCGACTGCGCCTCGTCGACGATGACGAACGCGTCGTGCAGGCTGCGGCCGCGGATGTGGGTCAGCGGCAGCACCTCCAGCATGCCCCGGTGCAGCACCTCGTCGCGTACGTTGTCGTGCACCAGCGCGCCGAGGGTGTCGAACACCGCCTGCGCCCAGGGCGACATCTTCTCCGCCTCGGTGCCGGGCAGGTAGCCCAGCTCCTGGCCGCCGACGGCGTACAGCGGGCGGAAGACGATGACCTTCTTGTGCTTGCCCCGCTCCATCACCTGCTCCAGGCCGGCGCACAGGGCCAGCGCCGACTTGCCGGTGCCCGCCCGGCCGCCCAGCGAGACGATGCCGATGCTGTCGTCGAGCAGCAGGTCCAGCGCGATGCGCTGCTCCGCCGAGCGCCCGCGCAGCCCGAACGCCTCGCGGTCGCCGCGGACCAGCCGCACCGTCTTGTCCGTGTGCACGCGCCCGAGCGCCGAGCCGCGGCCCGCGTGCAGGATCAGTCCGGTGTGGACGGGCAGTCCCGCCGCTTCGTCATGGTCGATGCCCTCTCCGGCGTAGAGCGCGGCCATGTCGGCGTCCGACAGGTCCACCTCCGCCAGGCCGGACCAGGTCGGGTCGACCGCCTGGTCGTGCCGGTACTCGTCAGCCGCCAGGCCCACCGCGGCGGCCTTGACCCGCAACGGCATGTCCTTGCTGACCAGGGTCACCTGCTGCCCGTCCGCCGCGAGCCCGAGCGCCACCGCGAGGATGCGCGAATCATTCGAGTCGTTGCGACCGAACTGTCGGTCCACCTCACGGCGGAGCGCGCTGGGCAACAGCTGCGGGTCGCTGTGGTTCAGCTCTACTCGCAGCGTTCCGCCGGCGTCGTTCACCGGCAGCGGCACGTCCAGCCTGCCGTGCTTGATGCGCAGGTCGTCGAGCAGTCGCAGCGACTGCCGGGCGAACCAGCCGAGCTCCGGGTGGTGCCGCTTGCCCTCCAGCTCGGAGATGACCACGAGCGGCAGCACGACGTTGTGCTCGGAGAAGCGGCGGATCGCGGCCGGATCCGCCAGCAGCACGGAGGTGTCGAGTACGTACGTTCGTATCGGGACATCGACCATGACTCACGCTAACCGCAAGAAACCCGTTTGGCCAGCATGTCTTCGCGATCAGTACGACGATCCGCCGATGTCGGCATCACCCGGTCGGGGGATGCCGAGGCCAGATCGCCGCTCGCTTCACGTAGTCGCTGCGTGACTGAAGGTCGTGAAACGAGCGGCGAATCCGCGTGTCAGTACCAGCTGACGTCCTGGAAATGCGCCCACGCGCCGGCAGGTGTCTGGTACCGGTTCTTGATGTAGTCCAAGCCCCACTTGATCTGCGTGGCGGGGTTGGTCTTCCAGTCGTCGCCGAACTTCGCCATCTTGTCGCCGGGCAGCGCCTGCGGGATGCCGTACGCGCCCGAGCCGGAGTTCTCCGCCTTGTGGTTCCAGCCGCTCTCGTGCTGCCACAGCTTCACGAGCGGGCTCATCTGGCTGTACCCGAAGCCGAAGCTGGGCAGCAGCTTGCACGCGGTGAGCTGGTTGCCGGTGAACGCCTTGCACGAGGTCGGCGTGGGTGTCGAGGCGGTGCGCTTGACGGCCGGCTTCGGGGCGGTGGTCGGCACGTGCGCCTTGGGCGTGGTGGCCCGGGGCGGGCTCACGCTCGGCGTCGGGGTGGCCGAGGCGCTCGGGGACGCCTCCAGGAGGCGGTCGTAGTCGCGGGTGGCCGCCTCGGCCTCGGCGGCGCGGGCCGCGGCGAGGTCGGTGGCCACGGGCTCCGGGTCGGACTTTCCGGCCAGGCCGTAGCCGGCCGCGCCGAGCACGGCGGCGCAGAGCACGCCGAGCGCGATCTTCCGGGAGTGGGCGGCCAGCAGGCGGGCCGGGCCGCTGCGCTGACGGACTTCACGATGGCGGCCCAGCAGGGGGTCACGGGGTGTCGACACGAGTCGGTCCCTTCGTAGGGGGTTGCCGCGCCTCGGGGGGAGGAAGGCGCTGGTCAGGGACCCTGCCGGGTTTTCCGGCGCCGTGCCAAGCCGGTCACGTGGATCGTGAAACAGGTCACAATCTCAACGGGAGCGCAGGTGGGAGAGGGGAAGAAATCGGACTCAGGCTATGCGCCGAAACGGCGCTGGCGACCGGCGTACGCCCGCAGCGCCCGCAGGAAGTCCACGTGCCGGAAGTCCGGCCAGTTCAGCTCGCAGAAGTAGAACTCCGAGTGCGCGGACTGCCACAGCAGGAAGCCGGACAGCCGCTGCTCGCCGCTGGTCCGGATGATCAGATCCGGGTCGGGCTGGCCGCGGGTGTAGAGGTGCTCGGCGATGTGCTCGACGTCGAGCTTCTCGGCCACCTCCTCCAGCGTCGCGCCGGCCTTCGCGTGCTCCTGCAGCAGCGAGCGGACCGCGTCGGCGATCTCCCGGCGGCCGGTGTAGCCGACCGCGATGTTGACGTGCGCGCCGCCGTGGCGGCCCGCGGTGCGCTCCTGGGCGGCCTTCAGCGCGGCGGCGGTGTCGGCGGGCAGCAGGTCCAGCGCCCCGACCATCCGCAGCTGCCAGGGGTTGCCGTCCTCGGCCAGCTCGGTGCTCAGGTCCTCGATGATCTGCAGCAGCGGGTCCAGCTCGGCAGCCGGGCGGCGCAGGTTGTCCGTGGCCAGCAGGTACAGCGTGACGTGGGCGATGCCGGCCTCGTCGCACCACCGCAGCAGTTCCTTGATCCGCTCGGCGCCGACCCGGTGGCCGTCGTTGGGGTCCACGTAGCCCATGTCGCGCGCCCAGCGGCGGTTGCCGTCGCACATGACGCCGACGTGCCGGGGACGCGGTTTGCCCGCCAGCAGCTGGATCAGGCGGCGTTCGTACACGGAGTAGACGAGGTCGCGGAGTTTCATCCTGGGCAGCCTAACGCCGCTTGCGCAGATCAGCGCGGCTGCCAGGCGTCCGGGACCGTGGTGAGGTCTCGGACGGCCTCCGGCAGCTGACCGGTGACGGCCTGGGCCAGGGTCACCTCGTCGACGACGCCGCGCACCGCGGACCGCACCGCGACCCATACCAGCGGCAGGTGGGTGGAGGTGCCGGTGTAGCTGGTCTGCTCAGGGCGGTGCCCCCGGACTCCGGCCAGCGGCCCGTCCACGGCGCGCAGGACCGTGCCGATGGTCACCTCGGCCGGTGGCGAGCTGAGGCTGTACCCGCCGTCCGCTCCCCGGACGGCGTGGATGACGCCGCTGCGCCGCAGATCGGCGAGCACCGCCTCCAGGAACTTGCGCGGCAGCCCCTGCGCGTCCGCCAGTGCCTGCGCCGAGATGGTGGCCGGGTAAGCGTTGGCCAGCTCCAGAGCGGCCCGGACCGCATAGTCGCCTCTAGCCGAGATCTGCACACCCCCATGATGCCCGCAGGCCCCCCGACTCCGCCGGGGGGCCTGCGCGACTGTTCCAAGATCGTGACGATCTTGCGCGAACTGTTGGGGATTCGTCCGTTTGGGGCGAGTCGCCCCCACAGTTCAAGCAAGATCGCCGCTCATGGCGGGGAGGGTTACTCCGTGACGTTCAGGCGGGCTTTGAGGGCGTCTAGCTCGGACCAGAGGACGGCGGGGAGCTTGTCGCCGAACTTGTCGAACCACTCGGTGATCTGCGGGATCTCGGCGGTCCACTCGTCCTGGCGGACTTCGAGGGCGAGTTCGACGTCCTTGGTGGGGAGGTCGAGGCCGGTGAGGTCGAGGTCCTCGGCGCGGGGGACGAAGCCGACGGGGGTTTCGACCGCGGCGGCCTCGCCCTCCAGGCGCTCGACGACCCACTTGAGGACGCGCGAGTTCTCGCCGAATCCGGGCCACAGGAAGCGGCCGTCGTCACCGCGGCGGAACCAGTTGACGTAGAAGATCGCGGGCAGCTTGTCGGCGTTGCCGTCGACGCCCTTGCCCATGGCGATCCAGTGGCGGAAGTAGTCGCCGGCGTTGTAGCCGATGAACGGCAGCATCGCCATCGGGTCGCGGCGGACCACGCCGACCTGGCCGACCGCGGCGGCGGTCGTCTCCGAGGACAGGGTCGCGCCCTGGAAGACGCCGTGCACCCAGTCGCGGGCCTGGCTGACCAGCGGGATCGTGGTCTTGCGGCGGCCGCCGAACAGGATCGCCGAGATCGGCACACCCTGCGGGTCGTCGTACTCCGGCGCCAGGATCGGGCACTGCGTGATCGGGGTGCAGAAGCGCGAGTTCGGGTGGCTGGAGACCTGCTCGGAGTCCGGGGTCCAGTCGTTGCCGTGCCAGTCGGTGAGGTGGGCCGGGGGCTCGCCCATGCCCTCCCACCAGATGTCGCCGTCGTCGGTGCGGGCCACGTTGGTGAACAGCGAATTGCCGGCGGCGAGCGTACGCATCGCGTTCGGGTTGGTCTTCCAGTCCGTGCCCGGCGCGACGCCGAACAGGCCGTACTCCGGGTTCACCGCGTACAGGCGGCCGTCGGGGCCGAAGCGCATCCAGGCGATGTCGTCGCCGAGGGTCTCGACCTTCCAGCCGGGGATGGTCGGCTCCAGCATGGCGAGGTTGGTCTTGCCGCACGCCGACGGGAACGCCGCCGCGATGTAGTGCACCTTGCCGGCCGGGCTGGTCAGCTTGAGGATCAGCATGTGCTCGGCGAGCCAGCCCTCGTCGCGGCCCATCACGCTGGCGATGCGCAGCGAGTAGCACTTCTTGCCCAGCAGCGAGTTGCCGCCGTAGCCCGAGCCGAACGACCAGATCTCGCGGGTCTCCGGGAAGTGGGAGATGTACTTGGTGGTCGAGCACGGCCACGGCACGTCGGCCTGGCCCGGCTCCAGCGGCGCGCCGACCGAGTGCAGCGCGGGCACGAAGTCCGCGGTCTCGCCCATGGCCTCCAGCACCTTGGCGCCCATGCGGGTCATGATGCGCATGCTGGCCACGACGTACGCCGAGTCGGTGATCTCGACGCCGAACATCGGGTTCTCCGCGTCCAGCGGGCCCATGCAGAACGGGATGACGTACATGGTGCGGCCGCGCATGCAGCCCCGGTACAGCTCGGTCATGAGCTGCTTCATCTCGGCCGGGGCCATCCAGTTGTTGGTCGGGCCGGCGTCGGCCTCGTCGACCGAGCAGATGAACGTGCGCTCCTCGACCCGCGCCACGTCGGACGGGTCGGTGCGCGCCCAGAAGGAGTTGGGTCGCTTGACCGGGTCCAGCTGGACCAGGCTGCCCGCGGTGACGAGTTCGGCGGTGAGCCGCGTCCACTCGTCCTCGGAGCCGTCGCACCACACGATGCTGTCCGGCGTGGTGAGCTCTGCGATCTGGCGCACCCAGGCGAGCAGCTTCGGGTGCGAGGTCGGATGCTGGTCAAGCCCTGCGATGACTGCCGGCGCGGTCATGGAGTTCTCCTCGTGGTCGTCTTTGACCGACGGATACGACGGACCACGGCCGGGTGGCCGTGCGTCGTCCGGGATGTGGCCTCAGCGTAAGCCCGGTTTGTTGCCTGAGACCCTTCCCGCCTTGTGAATAAGTGCACAAGCGTCGGTCTGGGTGCTTCTTCGCGCACGATTCTTCGGCCGAACGCGCACGTTTCCGCAAATCCCCTTTTTGATCACAGCGCAGCGCGACAGCACTGACGCGAGCGGACCCCGTCACCTACTACCACTACCCGTTCCGGGCTCCGGCGAACGCGCTTATCGCGACTTCATCATGAGCTCCGCATATTCCGCAAATCGGGTGATTGGTCTAACGTCCCTAGCAGCCGGCGAAACCGTGACATTCCCCCCGGAGGCGGCCGTGACCAGTGCGTTTTACCCTGCCCAGGATCAGCCCACCGACCCGCAGAGCGACCCGCAACTCATCTGCCTGGTACGCGGCGGCGACACCGACGCGTTCGGGCTGCTCTACGAACGCCACCTCGAATCGGCGCGGCGGCTCGCCCGGGTGCTCAGCACCGATCACGCCGACGCCGACGACCTGATCGCGGACACCTTCGCCAAGGTGCTGGCGGTGCTGCGCAACGGCGGCGGGCCGGACACCGCGTTCCGGGCGTACCTGCTCACCACCATGCGGCACACCCGCTACGACCGGGCCCGGCGCGAGCGCCGCGTCGAACTCACCGACGACCTCACCCGCTACGAGAGGGCGGAACCCGTCGACGACCCGACCATCTCCCGGCTGGAGACGTCGTACGCGGCGCGCGCCTTCAACCGGCTGCCCGAGCGCTGGCGGGCCGTGCTCTGGCACACCGAGGTCGAGGGCGAGAGCCCGTCCCAGGTCGCGCCGCTGCTCGGGCTCACCCCGAACGGCGTCGCCGCGCTGGCCTACCGGGCCCGGGAACGGCTGCGCCAGATGTACCTGCAGGAGCACATCGCGCTCACCGGCAACCCGCGCTGCCACTGGACCGGGTCGCACCTGGCCGGATACGTGCGCGCCGCGCTGGCCAAACGCGATCGAAGCAAGGTCGACGAGCACCTGTCCGGCTGCGCCGAATGCCGCCGCCTGCACCGCGAGCTGACCGAGGAGAACGCCGGCCTGCGCGGTGTCGTCGCACCCCTGTTACTGGGAGCCGCCGCGCCGGCCTACCTGGCCGACGTGGGCACGCTCGGCGGCCGGCTGACCGCCGCCTGGGGAGCGCTCGTGCTGTGGTGGGACCAGGTCGGGGAGAACCTCGGCACGTGGTCGGCCGCGGCGGCCACGGTGGCGCTCGCCGCCGGGCGGTGGCTGCTGACCGCGCCCGGCCGCCTGATCAGCCGGTACGGCGGCGCGAGCATCGTCGCCGGGAGCGGCGTGGGCATCGCGGCGCTGGCCGGGATCGCCGTGTTCGTCGCGATGACGGCGACCCCGACGCCACCCACGGCCCCGTCGCGGGCGGTGCCGGTGCCGGCGCCCGCCGCGCCACCGGTGTTCGTACCCGCGCCGCCGTCGCCCGCGGAGCCGTTGCCCGCAGTGTCGTCACCCGTGGTCCCCACCTCTCGACCGTCGCCGCCCGGCCGCACCGCGCAGCCCCCGGCGATCGCCCTGCCCCCGGCTCGCCCGCCGGCCGCCGTGCCCATACCGCCGCCCGCGGCCCCCGCTCCCGTGGCGCCGGCACCGGTGGCTCCGGCGCCGCCGGCGGAGCCTGACGCCGAGGTGTCGGCACCGGAGCTCACCGAGGTCGACCTCGTGGCCGGCCGCGCGGGCACGCTGCCCATCCCGGTGCGCGCCTCCTCCGACGATCGTGCCGACCAGCCGGAGAACGCCCCTGGCGCATCGGCTGAGCAGACCGGCGGTGCCGCCGACGCAACAGCCGCGCGGTTCCTGAGCCTGCCTGCGAGCATCGCCACGGAGCCCGAGTCGGTGCCGAGCGCTTCCCCGGTCGCCGCGCCGCCAGGAGCGGTGCGCATCGACGTGACGCTGCCGGCCGGGCTGCGGCTGGCCGGGACTGCCGCCGGGGACGGCTGGCAGTGCGAGGCGACCGCCACCGGGGCGTCCTGCGACCGGCCGCGCTGGAAGAAGGGGGCCCGCTCGGTGGCGCGGCTGCCGGTGCTGGCCGATACCACGGTCAGCGGCTTCCAGGAGATCGGCGTCGCCGCGACGTACGGGCAGCGGCAGCGCGCGACCGTGTTCCGGGTGCCGGTCGCGCCGTCCGGGCTGCGCCTCGGGCACGCCGCCCGGGGCCGGGTCGACGTCGCGCTCGCGGGCAGCGCCCTGCTGTCGTGCCGGCCGCGCCCGCTGTGCCTGCTCGGCGCGGACAACAACGTGCTGGACATGACGCCGCTGCTGCCCGCGTTCGGCGAGCCCGCCGCACCCGGCGGCCTGCTGGACGAGCCGGGACCGGCCGGGCCGGACGGGCCGATCGCCGCGCTCGCCGGGGAGAAGGCGGCCAGCGGAGCCCGGCTGGAGCTGCCGGACGGCGCGAAGGTCCGCTGGGCCGGCCTGGTCGTCGCCGCGTCGGCCGCCGAGCTGCCCGAACTGGTCGCGCTGCACGGCCCGAAGGGCGACTGGTCGCCGGTGGAGGTGCGGTTCGGGCACGCCGAGTCGGGCACGGCGCTGACCCAGGGCTTCGCCGACGTCACGAAACTGCTGCGCAAGGGCGGCGGCGGGGATTGGTGGCTGGCCGCGCCGGCCGAGCCGCTGCCCCGCGGCAGGAAGCAGTTCGCGGGCTGGACCCTGGCCGTGGTGTACGAGCACCGGGACCTGCCGCGCGGTGAGGCGGCGGTTTACCTCGGGCCGCGTACCGGGCGCGGCGACGCGGCGACCGTCATCGGGCTGGGTGGCGCGGGACCGGTCCGGATCGGGCTCGCCCTGTGGGACGGCGACCTCGCGCTGACCGGCGACGAGCTGCTCATCGACGGTGTGCCGGCGGGCGAGCCGGGCAACCTCGGCGGCGGCCGCAACGCCGGGGCCGCCGCGCTGGCCTGCCGCCCCGTACCCGGCCTGTGCCCCTGGCGCACACCCGGTCTGGACGTGCTCCGGGTGGACGGCAAGGCCCCCGCCGGCGGCGTCGCCGAGCTGCGCACGGGCGGCGATCCGCTGGAGGTGGGACTGCTCGCGGTGGTCACCGGGCCGCCGCGCACGCCGGGCAAGGCCGCGCCGGCACGGTAGGCTCGCGGGGTGACCCCCAAACCGCCGAGCCCGCCACCTGCCCCAGCACTGCCGCTGAGGCTTGTCGCGCAGTTCCGGCACCTGATCCACGAGCTGGGCAAGTTCGGTGTCGTCGGCGGTGCCGCGTACGTCGTCGATCTTGTGATCTTCAATCTGCTGCTGTCGACGACCGGCTGGCTGACCGCCACGGTCATCTCCACCACGGTCGCGGCGACCGGCGCCTTCATCGGCAACCGGTACTGGACCTGGCGTGACCGCGAGCGCTCCAGCCTGGCCCGGGAGTACCTGCTCTACTTCTTCTTCAACGTGGTCGGGCTCGGCATCAGCGTCGGCGTGCTGTGGCTCAGCCACGACGTGCTCGGCGCCGTGTGGCCGCAGCTGTTCCAGACCCGCCTGGCCGACAACGTCGCCAAGATGCTGGTCGGCAACGCGATCGCCAGCATCTTCCGGTTCTGGGCATACCGGCGTTTCGTGTTCAACGGCGCGCCGGCCGCCGCGCCCGCCCCGGCCCAGGTCGGGTGAGTTGGCTTGCATTCGGAGTTGCGATGCCGCCCCCTTCGCACCGACTCGCGTAAGGTGACCCAGTGCGCCCTGACCTGACGATGTTCGATCGCCTGCTGCCCTCACGACTCCGCAAGATGGGTCCCGAGGCTCTCAAGTTCGCCATCGTCGGCGGCGTCAACACCGTGGTCAACTTCGTGGTGCTGAACGCCCTGGTCCTGACGGTGTTCCCGACGGGCCAGCTGAAGGCCAACGTGGTGGCGACCATCGTGGCGATGGTCACGTCCTACCTGATGAACCGGCACTGGACCTACCGCGACCGGATGAGCCAGGCGATGGGACGCGAGTTCCTGCTGTTCGTCGTGTTCAACGCCGCGGGCCTGGCCATCGAGCTGGCCATCATGGGCGCCACCAAGTACATGCTGGGCCTGCACGGTCTGCTGGCGCTCAACGCGGCCAAGTTCCTCGGCCTGGTGCTCGGCACGCTCTTCCGCTTCTACACCTACCGCACCTTCGTGTTCGCCCCCGCGAACCAGGTGGCCGTCGCGGCGGGCGGCGTCGACGCCGACTTCGGCCCGGCCCACGTGCACCTCGACAGCGTCGAGGAGCTGGTCGACGCCGAGGCGGCCGCGAGCGCGCTGGCCGGCGTGCCGGTGCCCGCGCAGGTGCGCGCGGACGACTTCTCCCGGCTCACCGCCCCGCTCGAGGCCGAGTTCGCCGCCGAGCAGCTGGCCGCCCTGGACGCGGAGTTCACCGACACGGAGCTCGCCGAGGAGCTCACGCGCGCGAAGCCGCGCCCAGAGCGGTAGCCGGACTCACTTCTTCTCTTCGACCTTGGACGGCTGAGCCGGGGCGGCCGGGCGCTCGTTGTCGTTGTACGAGTGCGCGTCCCGGTCGGCCTCGACCAGCTCGTACAGCGTCGTCTGCACCTTCTCGACGTGCGGGATGTCGTTGAGCACCGACTGCCCGCGCTCGCCCGCCGACTCGATGGTCAGCGTGCCGCAGCCGAGCAGCCGCTCGATGAACTTCTGGCTCATCGCGTGGTCGTTCACCCGCGACAGCGGGATGTCCCGGCGGTCGCGCGAGAAGACACCGGTCTGCAGCAGCACGCGCTCGTTGGTCAGCACGTAGTGCGTGGTGCGCCAGACCAGCCACGGCCAGAACGTCAGCCAGGCCACGGCGACCAGGGCCAGGCCCGCCACGATGTAGACCAGGATCGCGTCGAGGTCGAACAGCAGCGCGGTGATCACCGCCGCCACCGCCAGCACCAGGACCGTCACCGGCCGGATCATGGCCTTCCAATGGGGGTGCAGGTCGAGCACCACGTGCTCGTCCGCGGTCAACACGTCCTCGGGGAACGCCATCCGTGCCTCCTCGTTACAGCCTGCGATCAAACGCACGATTGTCCGCGAGCAGGGTAGTTCCACGAGGCGACGCCGAGCCATCCGCCATCGGTGCTCCGTCGGCAATCGGTCTGTCCCGGGCCCGGAGCGGAGCCGCGGACCGTATTCCTTTCGCGCCGCTGCCGCTGACCCGCTCAGCGCAGGTGGACGACGTCGCCCGCGGCGACCGGCCGGTCACCGGCAGCGGTCCGCACGACGAGACGGCCGTCCGGGTCGACGGTCACCGCCTCTCCCGTCAGGTCCGTGGTGCCGCCGGGCAACATGACGGACACCTGCCGGCCGAGGGTCGCGCACATCCGCAGGTACGCGTCCCGCAGGCCGCTCTTGTCCGGGTCGCCGCCCGCCTGCTGCCACGCGTCGTAGCGCGCGCCCAGCCGCTCCAGCAGCACGGCCAGCAGTTCGGTCCGGTCCGCCTCGGCCGCGCCGGCCAGCAGCAGCGAGGTCGCGGGCAGGCCGGTCGGGGTGTCGGGCAGTTCCTCGGACCGCAGGCTCACGTTCAGGCCGATGCCGATCACCACCGCGCCGGGCGCGGGCACCTCGGCCAGCAGCCCGGCACATTTGCGCCCGCCGATCAGCAGGTCGTTGGGCCACTTCAGGGCGGACTCCAGCCCCGTCACCGCGCGTACCGCCTCGGCCAGCGCGACCCCGCCGAGCAGCGGGAGCCAGCCCCAGCCGGAGACGTCCGAGGCCGGGCGCAGCAGCACGGACACGGCCAGTCCGGCGCGCGGCGGCGACTGCCAGGTGCGGCCGAGCCGGCCCCGCCCCGCCGTCTGCGACTCCGTGGTCACGACCAGGCCCTCCGCCGCGCCGTCCCGCGCGGCCGCGGCGGCGTCGGCGTTGGTGGAACCGGTCTCCTCGCTCACCTCGACGTGCCATTGCGGCAGCGCCGCGAGTCGTGCCCGGTCCAGCGGCGGCCTGATCATCTCCACCGCAGCAGCGTATCGGCGCGCGGGTCAGCCGGCGTGGCGGGCGCGCACCGGCGCGGCGTCGTCGCCGGGCACGGACATCGGGCCGAGCCACTCCGGCAGCACGATCTCGGTGTCCCCCGGCTCGGCGGACACCCGCCGCCCCCGCTGGATGCTCTCCACCCGGTGGTGCCGCAACGGCGCCCGCTCTCCCCGCGGCTCCGCCCGCCGAGCGGCAGGCCGCGGCTTCAGCGCCACGACGGGGCTCGACGCCTCTTCCGACGACCCACGCGCCGCCCTGTCCACGTCTGCCACCAGACCGACCTCCAGGCCGTCCACGTCAGCCACGGAACCCCGCACCGCGCCCGAGGCCTCGGCCGGCACGCCACGCACCGGGCTCGGCCGGCGGGCAGCGAGCCCCGTCGCGGAGCCGCGTACCGCACCGCTCGCGGTCTCGCCCGCCGCGCCGGCGCTGCTCCCGGCCGCCCCGGCCCCAGCCGCCCCGGCCTCGGCGGCCCTGGTCAGCGCCGCACCGCGCCGCGGTCCCGGTCGCGGCCGGGACGGCGGAAACCCGCCCTTGACGGGCGGATCCACCTCCCTGGGCGCGCGGTCATCCGACTGCCACGGCCGCACCACGGCAAGCACCGTAAACCCGCCCACCAGCAGCAGTACCCCGAACAGCGTCGTCACAACATTCTCAACGATTCGCCCGAACCGGACGAAACGAGCCACCCAAACGACGCATGATCACGACGATCTTGCGTGAACTGTGGTCCTTTCGTCCGATACGCGCGTGTCGTACCCACAGTCCACGCAAGATCGCCGCCCTGGAGGTGGGTGGGGGGCGGGGTGAGGGGGGTGAGGGGGGTGGTGTGGTGTAGATGACTGAACGGGGGTTCAGGTGGGTTATAGAGTCCGGGGCGTGACTACTACGGTGCCGGACAAGGGCCGGGTTGATGGGCGGACCACGGCGGGGAAGCTTGCCGACTTTGAGCGGCGGGTTGAGGAGGCCGTGCACGCGGGGTCGGCTCGGGCGGTGGAGAAGCAGCATGCGCGGGGGAAGAAGACCGCGCGGGAGCGGATCGCGATGCTGCTTGACGAAGGTTCCTTTGTCGAGCTCGACGAGTTGGCGCGGCATCGGTCGACGGCGTTCGGGCAGGAGCGGAACCGGCCGTACGGCGACGGGGTGGTCACCGGGTACGGGACCGTGGACGGGCGGCCGGTGTGCGTGTTCGCGCAGGACTTCACCGTGTTCGGCGGGTCGCTGGGTGAGGTGTTCGGGGAGAAGATCGTCAAGGTGATGGACCTGGCGATGAAGACCGGGTGCCCGGTGGTCGGGATCAACGACTCGGGTGGGGCGCGGATCCAGGAGGGGGTGGTCTCGCTCGGGTTGTACGGGGAGATCTTCTTCCGGAATGTGCGGGCGTCGGGGGTGATTCCGCAGATCTCGCTGGTGATGGGGCCTTGTGCGGGTGGGGCGGTGTACTCGCCGGCGGTCACGGACTTCACGGTGATGGTCGATCAGACCTCGCACATGTTCATCACGGGGCCGGACGTCATCAAGACGGTGACCGGCGAGGACGTGGGCATGGAGGAGCTGGGCGGGGCGCGGACGCACAACACCAAGAGCGGCAACGCGCACTATCTGGCCTCTGACGAGCAGGACGCGGTCGACTATGTGAAGGCGCTGCTGGCGTACCTGCCGAGCAACAACCTGGACGCCGCGCCGGTCTGGCCGGCCGTCGCGGACCTGGCGACCAGCGACACCGACGCGGAGTTGGACACGCTGATCCCGGACTCGGCGAACCAGCCGTACGACATGCACGCGGTGCTGGAGTCGATCCTCGACGACGGCGAGTTCCTGGAAGTGCAGCCGCTGTACGCGCAGAACATCCTGACCGGGTTCGGGCGGGTCGAGGGGCGGCCGGTCGGTGTGGTCGCGAACCAGCCGATGCACTTCGCGGGCTGCCTGGACATCGCGGCGTCGGAGAAGGCCGCGCGTTTCGTGCGCACCTGTGACGCGTTCAACATCCCGGTGCTGACCTTCGTGGACGTGCCCGGCTTCCTGCCCGGCACGAGCCAGGAGTGGGACGGCATCATCCGCCGCGGCGCGAAGCTCATCTACGCGTACGCCGAGGCCACCGTCCCGAAGATCACCGTGATCACCCGCAAGGCGTACGGCGGCGCGTACGACGTCATGGGGTCCAAGCACCTCGGCGCGGACCTCAACTTCGCGTGGCCGACGGCGCAGATCGCGGTGATGGGCGCGCAGGGCGCGGTCAACATCCTCTACCGCGCGGAGCTGGCCGCGGCCGACGATCCGGTGGCCCGCCGCGCCGAGCTGATCGACGAGTACGAGGACGCCCTGGCCAACCCGTACGTGGCCGCCGAGCGCGGGTACGTGGACGCGGTGATCCGGCCGTCGGCGACCCGTGCGCACATCGTGCGTGGCCTGCGCACGCTGGCCGCCAAGCGGGAGACGCTGCCGCCCAAGAAGCACGGGAACATCCCGTTGTGACGGGATGTCGGGCCGCTCGGCATCCCGCTGTGAGCATGCGTGTTAATCGTTGAGTGACGGTCATGTGGCAGAACGTTCACGCTGACCGGTCACTGTGCGACTATGTCGGGATGACCGTGCAGGAGCCTGCCGATCGCCATCTGCTGCCGCGCCGCTACACGGTGCTGGTGGACGTGGGCTACCTGTACGCGGCCTCCGGGGAGCTGCTGCTTGGCACGTCGAACCGCTCGGAGTTCAAAGTGGACGCCGAGCGGATGATTCACGCGCTCATGGCGCAGGCGGCGAGTTGCCTCGGGGCCGATCTGCTGCGGCTGTACTGGTTCGACGCGGCACGCGACCGGGTGCCCACCATCGACCAGCGCGTCATCGCGCAGATGGCGCAGGTCAAGCTGCGGCTGGGCAACCTGAACCTGCGCGGGCAGCAGAAGGGCGTGGACGCGCAGATCCGCAGCGACCTGGAGACGCTGGCCCGGCACCGTTCGGTCACCGACGCGGTGCTGGTCGCCGGCGACGAGGACATGCTCTCGGCGGTCGAGGGGGCGCAGAGCTACGGCGTGCGGGTGCACCTGTGGGGCGTCGAGCCGCCGTACGGCACCAACCAGGCCGAGCGGCTGGTGTGGGAGAGCGACACGGTGTACACGCTGGACGCGGACTTCGTCCGGCCGTACTTCACGGCGACCGGGCGGATCCGTACGCCCACGCCCGCCGAGGTGTTCTCCGGCCGCCCCGCCATCGCGCTGCCTGCCGCGCAGGTCTCGGCTCCCCCGGAGCCGCGCCCGGTGCCGGCCGCGCGCCGCTGGCAGCCGCAACCGCCGGAGCGCACCCAGCTCGTCGACATCGGCGAGTACGTGGCCCAGAAGTGGATCCTCACCCGCGGCCGTGACAACATCGGCGACCTGCTGCCGGGGCCGCTGCTGCCGACGGTCATCGACAAGGAGCTGCTGGTGGAGGCGGAGAAGGAGCTCGGCATCTCGCTGCGCCCCTTCGAGAAGGCACGGCTGTGGGTCCGCGACGGCTTCTGGTCGCGGGTGTATCGAGAGTTCGGCCTGGCCAGGCCGCACGGGGAGGGTTGAGATGACGGAGCAGCCGATGATCCGGATCGAACGGGGCACGCCGACGGCCGAGGAGGTCGCGGCGCTGGTGGCGGTGCTGTCGGCCCGTCCCGCGGCGAGCGCCGAGCCGGTGGCGCAGGTGTCGGCGTGGTGGCGCAGCGGGCTGCCCGCGGTGACCGCGGCCGGGCCCGGCGCCTGGCGGAGCTCCGGCCTGCCCCGCTGAGCAGCGGGTGAGCGCGGCCGATAGCCCGGTGTGCATCCTTGCCCCATTTCGGTAGTCTGCTAGCGCTGGACCGCGTTGGTCACTGACCGCGGCACCGCCGATCGCGGACGAGAACCCCTGGGGAGGGCGTGCGAGATGGGTCTGCCCGAAGAGGACAAAGGACCTGCCTGGCTGCGTGACTACGGTCGCGAGAGCGGGTACACGAAGGCGAACACGTTCACGGGTTACGACGACGGCTCGCTCGCCGTCGACCTGCAGAGCCTGGTCGACTTCGCCGAAGCGCTGGAGACGGAGCACACCAAGGACTACCGGCCGCACGCGCAGGAGGTCTTCAAGGACATGTCCGCGAAGGTCGCCGACCCGCACGCCGACTTCATCGAGCTGTGCGCCAGCCTGGGCTGGCAGCGGGAGCTGCTGGTGCAGACCTCCGACGCGCTGCTCAAGCACGATCAGGCGGTGCTGGCGTTCGTCACCGCCGCCCGCGAGATCAGCAAGAAGTACGGCGAGGCCGACGCGCTCGGCGCGGCCAGGGCGCAGGACGTCAACAAGAACCTGGCCGTCGCGGTGCCCACCACCGCGCAGGTGCCGACGACCGCGCAGCAGCCCGGCACCACCACGGCGCCGACCACCACCGCACCCGGCACCACCGCGCCGACCACGACGATCCCGCAGGTCAACCCGACGGGCGGCACCACGACCGACGGAGGGGACTACTGATATGGGCATCCCACCCGAGGACCGCGCCCCGGCCGGCACCAACTGGTACGGCAAGTCGATGCAGCAGATGTGGGACCTGGTGGCGGGCCGTCAGCTGGAGCCCCACTACACCCAGGCGTCCGGCTGGAAGCGGGCCGGCGAGCTGGCCTACCTGCACAAGAGCCGCCTGCAGACGTACCGGGAACGGCTCGCGCAGGCCTGGCCGCCGGAGTCCAGCGACGCCGCCAAGGCGTACCTGGCCAAGCTCGACGAGCTGATCCTCGCGGTCGAGGACGTGGCCCGCGTGTCCACCCAGAACCACCAGTACTCCCGGGACATCCCGGCCGCGTTCAGCGAGGCCGAGCGCAAGCTGCAGCCGATCCGCGAGGAGTACGACCGGATCGACCGCGCCCTGCGCAACGGCCAGCCGACGCCGCTCCCGAGTGGACAGACGCCGGAGAAGTTTCTGGAGGGCAAGCTGAACGAGGCCCGTGGCGTGATGCGCGGGCTGTCGGCGGACCTGTCCCTGGTCCGGGTCGGCATGGCTCCGCCACGGCCGTACCTGCCGCCGGTCAAGCACCAGAGCGGCGACGAGCGGGACTACGGCGGCGTGGTGCCGCCGGTGATCCCGCCGGTGCTGCCGTACGGCGGTGCGGTCGCGCCGACGCCCACCGTGACCGGTGCCACGCTGGCCCCGGTGCCGGTGGCCACCGGCCCCAACCTCACCGGACTGACCCCGACGCCGACGGCTCCCCCGCCCACGCCGACGATCCCCGGCCCGCCCGGGCCGGTCACCCCCGTCGGCACGCCGCCGTTCACCACCGGCCCGGTGATCGGCGCTCCGCCGCCGATGCTGCCCGGCATGGGCAAGCCCACCATCGGCACCCCGGTCATCGGCAACCCCGGTCCGAACCTCGGCGGGCCGCGCGCGATGCCTGCGGGCGGGGTCATCGGCGGCGCTCCCGGTGGCGGCATGGGTGCTCGCCCCGGCGTCGCGGGAGCCCGCGCCAACCCGGTCGGCGGCATGATCGGCGGACCGGGCGGCGGCATGGGCGGCCGCGGCGCGGCGGGCACGGTCAGCGGACGCGGCACGAACGGCTTCGGCGCGCCCATGGGCGGTGCGCCCGGGGCCGGCCGGCGACGCGACGAGGACGATCCCGACTTCGATCCGGACACCCTGTGGGCCGTGGATCAGGGCGGTGCGCCGGTGCTGGACGCGCCGGACGCGCCCGGTCCGGTGGACCCGGGTCCGGCGATCGGGCTCGCCCGATGAGGTTTGCCGCACGTCTGGCGGCGGCGAGCCTGCTCGCCGCCGTCACCACGGTCGGGGTGGGCGCTCCCGCCCACGCCGACCGCTACCGCAACGACCAGTGGTACCTGCCGTTCCTGCGGGTCAGCGAGGCACACGCGATCAGCCAGGGCGAAGGCGTGACCGTCGCCCTCATCGACAGCGGGGTGGAGGGCAAGCACCCCGACCTCGACGGCAACGTGCTCAAGGGCTTCGACACGATCGTCGGCGGCGACGGCGACGGCTGGGGCGACGACGAGGGCCACGGCAGCAGCATGGCCGGCCTGATCGCCGGGCACGGGCACGGCTCCGGCAACCGGGACGGCGTGCTGGGCATGGCCCCGAAGGCGAAGATCCTGCCGATCCGGATCTCCACGGCCAAGGGGCACGGTGGCGGCGACGCGATCGCCATCGGCATCGACGAGGCCGTCAAGCGTGGCGTGAAGATCATCTCGATCTCGGAGTCGGCCCCGTCGGCGGACTCCTCCGTGCTGATCAAGGCGGTGGAACGCGCCCACGCGGCAGGGGTGCTGGTGATCGCCGCCGCGGGCAACCAGCCGGACAACTTCTACGTCGCGGCCCCGGGCCGGTACCCCGGCGCGGTCGCGGTGGGCGCGGTGGACCAGAAGGGCGCGGTCGCCCCGGTGTCGGTACGCGGTGCGGAGGTGCAGCTGGTCGCTCCGGGCGTCGACATCACCAGCACCAGCCGCATCAACAAGGCCGCGAACACGCAGTACCGCAAGTCCACCGGCACCAGCCCGGCGACCGCCATCACGGCCGGGGTCGCGGCGCTGGTGTGGTCGAAGTACCCCCAGCTCACCGCTGACCAGGTGCTGGAGCGGATGACCCGCACCGCTGTCGACAAGGGCCCCGCGGGCCGGGACAACGACTACGGCTTCGGCCTCGTCGACCCCGTCGCCGCGCTCACCGCCCCGGCCGCGTCACCGTCGGCCGCCGCCCCCACCGCCGCGCCCTCGGTCGAGGTGTCCCTGCCCGAACTGCCCGGCACCCCGGACAACGGCGGCCTGAGCGGCCTCTTCACGGGCGTCGGCCTGGTCGTCATCCTGCTCGTCGGCGTTGCCCTTGTCGTCGCCGGCATCGTCGTGTTCCTGGTCCTACGCAAACGCCGCTAAAGGAAGGGCACCTTCACATCGCTATGCGTTGTAGAAGGTGCCCTTCTTAACGCCTTGAGCCGCTGAGCTGGGCGGGAACGGCCGGAAAACGGCGGTCGCCGCGTGCCGCCGCCCGTGGCGGGCCCGGTGGCCCGTACGCCGGTACGCTGCCCTGCATGGCAGCTCGACCGACCTTCATCCTCGCCTCCGCGAGCCCGGCCCGGCGCACCCTGCTCGACTCCGCGGGCATCGACGCCGAAGTCGTCGTCAGCGGGGTCGACGAGGACGCCGTCGAAGCGACCACGGCGGAGGCGCTGAGCGCCGTGCTGGCCCGGATGAAGGCGAACGCGGTCGCCGAGCGCCTGCGGCACAGCGCCGCGGCCCCGGCCAGGGCACTCGTCCTGGGCTGCGACTCGGTGCTCGCCTTCGACGGGCAGATCCTCGGCAAGCCCGACGACGCCGACGACGCCGTCAAGCGCTGGCAGGCGATGCGGGGGCGCAGCGGCGTGCTGCACACCGGCCACTGCCTGGTGGAGCTGCCCACCGGCCGGGTCACCGAGGAGGTCGGCTCGACCGTGGTCCACTTCGCGGACCTCAGCGACGCCGAGATCGAGGCGTACGTGGCCACCGGTGAGCCGCTGTGGGTCGCGGGCTCCTTCACCATCGACGGGCTGGGCGGCCCCTTCGTCGAGCGCATCGAGGGCGACCACACCAACGTGGTCGGGCTCTCCCTGCCGCTGCTGCGCCGCCTGCTGGCCGCGCTGGACATCCCGATCACGGAGCTCTGGCGGCAGCGCTGACCGGCCCGCCTGACATAGGGTCGGCGTAGGGTCACCCGCCACCGGCCAGGGCCGGTGGTGTGCGGGGCGAGCACACGGGCCTCGCGCGTTGCGACAGCTCGGCCCGGTGGCCGAGCAGCGAGGAGGAGTCATGGGCCGCGCCTTCATCACGGTCACCGACGAGCTGCACGACTACGTCGTCGCACACGGCACCCCGCCCGGCGACCTGGAACGCGACCTGGTCGCCGAGACGCTGCGGGCGACCGGCGGCGCGTCCCGGATGCAGATCGAGCCGGAGTACGCCGCGCTGCTAACTATGCTGACGAGGCTGGTGAACGCCCGCCACGCGGTCGAGGTGGGCACCTTCACCGGCATGTCCTCGCTGGCCATCGGCCGGGGGCTGGCCGACGGCGGCAGGCTGGTCTGCTTCGACATCTCGGCCGAGTACACGGCCATCGCGCAGCGCTTCTGGCAGCGCGCCGGCCTGGACGACCGCATCGAGCTGCGCCTCGGCCCGGCCGTCGAAGGGCTGGCCGCGCTGCCCGCCGAACCCCACCTCGACCTCGCCTTCATCGACGCCGACAAGGAGGGCTACGCGGCGTACTGGGACGCCCTGGTGCCGCGGATGCGGCCCGGCGGGATGCTGATCGTGGACAACGTGCTGTGGTCAGGCCACGTCCTGGACGAGAAGCCCAAGGACACCTCCACCGCCGCGCTGATCGCCTTCAACGCCAAGGCCGCCGCCGACGACCGCGTCGACGTCGTCATGCTCCCCTTCTCCGACGGCGTCACCCTGGCCCGCAAGCGCTGACCGGCCCAGCCCAGCCCGGCCCGGTGCGGCCGGCGCGGCGGGCGCGGCCGGTGCATGATCGCCGTTTCCGGTCATGATCTGCGGTTCGACACCAGGTTCTGACCCGAACCGGCGATCTTCCCTGGCACCCCGTCTCGGGGACGCCTCAGGCCGGATCGGCGGCCAGGGCCGGGGTGAGCGGGGTCCGGGCGGTGGCGGCGAAGCGCCAGGCCAGGTAAGCGGCGCCCGCGATCAGCAGCGGGATGAACAGGAACGCGGTATGCGCGCCGACCTGGTCGGCGACCAGGCCGAGCAGCAGCGGACCCGCACCGAAGCTGACGGCCATCGAGTACGACGCCACCCCGGCGGCCCGGTCCGCCTGGCCCGGTGCGGCCGCCACGGCCAGCGAGATGGCCAGCGGGTAGTGCATGGCGTTGCCGAGCCCGACCACGACCAGCCCCGCCACGGCCACCACCGCGCTGCCCGCGGTCCAGAAGACGGTGAACCCGGCGAGGCTCAGCGCCAGCGCACCGAAGTAGAGCGGGATCGAGGACAGCCGCAGCGCGATGCGGGCCCCGACCAGCCTGCCGGCGAACATCCCGCCGACCATCGCGGACATGACCGCGGTGGCCGCCCCGGCGGACAGCCCGACCTGGCCGCGCAGCACCTCGGCGGTCCACATCGACAGCACGACCTCGACCGCGCCGGTGACCGTCATCATGCCCCAGGCCAGCCAGTACGCCCCCGGTAGCCGCGCGCTGCGGGGGCGGACCGGACCGGCGCCGGCCGCCGCGGCAACCCGGTCGGCGTCGGCGGGCGGCACGGGCAGGCCCGTCCCGGCCACGACCGGCTGGGAGGAGGCGGGACCGGACGGGACGCGTACCCCCTTGATCTTGGCGACGACCGCGACCAGCGTGATGAGGGCGACCAGCAGGGCGAGCCCGGCCCGCCAGCCCCAGCCCGCGCGGATGGTCGCGCCGATGATCAGCGGGGCGGCCAGGCCGGCGGCGCAGGCGACGGCGTTGGCCTCGCTGATCGCGGCGGGGCCGGCCGGTCCGTGCCGTTCGGACAGCGCGGAGACGATGCCGCCGATCGCGGCGATGCCGGCCGTGGCGATGACGACGGTGAGCCCGATGGTGACCGCGAAGTACGCGGGCAGCAGCACGTACCCGAGCACGCACGCGCCGATGACGGCCTGGCAGGCCCAGAGGACGGGGCCGCGGCCGAAGCGCCGGGACAGGTGGGGGTAGAGCGCGCCGCCGGCGACCGCGCCGACCGCGATGGCGGTGCTGTGCAGCCCGGCCACGGCGGCCGAGGTGCCCTGCTCGGCGCGCAGCAGCGGCACGATCGGGCCGAAGCCGTAGTTGAAGTAGCCCCAGAGCCCCAGCTGAAGGTAGATCAACCAGGTGGCGAGGTCACGCGAAAGCCGGGGCACCCACCGAAGCTACGCTCCTTACAGGTACCCCGGCCTCGGGTTGAGACGGAGCCAACACCTCAGCGCACGGACTTGGCGAACGTCCGCGACGAGATGATCAACGCGACCACGGTCAGCGGGGTGAGGATCGCCAGCGCCTGCCAGACCGCGTCGTCACCCGGGTTGCCCGCGAACAGCGCGCGCACCCCGTCGGTCGCCCACTTGAACGGGTTGGCCTTGGCGACGTTCTTCAGCCATTCCGGGGCGAAGGTGAGCGGCAGGAAGATGCCCGCCAGCAGCATGATCGGCTGGATGACCGTGTTCAGCATCGGCGCCATGGCGTCCTCGCTGCGCAGGGTCAGGCCCAGCGCGTAGCCGGTCGACGACAGCAGCAGCGTCATCAGGCCGATCAGCAGGTATGCCAGCAGCGCGTCGCCGACCGCCACCCGCAGCCCGAACGGCACCGCGAGCAGCGTCACCAGCACGGCCTGGAACAGCAGCTGCACGACGTCGCGCAGCGAGCGGCCGAGCAGCAGCGCGACCCGGCTGACCGGGGTGACCCGGTTGCGCTCGATCACGCCGGCCCGCAGCTCGGCGATGATGCCGAACCCGGAGAAGGCGCTGAACAGGGCGACCATGACCAGCATGCCGGGTACGAAGATCCGGTACGCCTGCTCGTCGGTCATCGGCCCGCCCTGGCTGAGCGCCTGCTTCATCAGCGGCGCGAACAGCAGCAGGTAGAACATCGGCTGGATGATGCCGACGGCGACCCAGACGGGGTTGCGCAGCAGCAGCTGCATCTGGCGCTGGAAGACCAGCCAGGTGTCACGAAGGAACTTCACTGCTCAGCTCTCCCTCAGGCTGCGGCCGGTCTTGGCCAGGAACACGTCGTCGAGGCTGGGGCGGTGCAGCTCGATGCCCTCGATGGCGACGCCCTCGGCGTCCAGGGTGCGCAGCACGTGCGGGATGGCGCTCGCGCCGTCCTCGACGTACAACCGCAGGGACTGCTCGGTGGTCTCGACCTTGCGCACGTACTCGGCGGTACCGAACAGGTCGGCGGCCCTGGCCACCTCGCGCGCGTTGACGGAGACGACGTCGCCGAGCACCTCCTGCTTGAGGTCGGCGGGCGTGCCCTCGGCGACGATCTGGCCGTGGTCCATGATCGCCAGCCGGTCGCAGAGCGCGTCGGCCTCGTCCAGGTAGTGCGTGGTGAGGAAGACGGTCATGCCCATCTCGCGCAGCTTGCGCACCTCGCCCCACATGTGGGCGCGGGACTGCGGGTCCAGGCCGGTGGTCGGCTCGTCGAGGAAGACGACCTTCGGGGAGTGGATGATGCCGAGCGCGATGTCGACGCGGCGGCGCTGGCCGCCGGAGTAGGTCTTGCAGCGGCGGTCGGCGTACTCGGACAGCTCGAAGGTGTCCAGGGCCTCGGCGGCGCGGCGCTGGGCGTCGGCCTTGCCGATGCCGTACATGCGCGCGTGCAGCACCAGCTCCTCGCGGCCGGTGGACTCGTCCCAGGTGCTGCCGCCCTGGGCGACGTAGCCGATGCGGCGACGCACCTCGCCCGGCTCCTTGCGCAGGTCGGCGCCCGCGATGACGGCGCTGCCGCCGTCGGGCTCCAGCAGGGTCGCGAGCATCCGCAGGGTGGTGGTCTTGCCGGCGCCGTTCGGGCCGAGGAAGCCGAAGATCTCGCCCTCGGCGACGCTCAGGTCGACGCCGCGTACCGCCTCCACGGTCTTCGTCTCGCGACCGGCACGGGAGCGGAAGGACTTCCGCAGCCCGGAGGTCTCGATGATCATTTTTACTCCAAGGTCAGGGGTGACCTGGAGCCTAGGACCGCGGTCCGACAGTAGTCAAGTTTGATTAATCGGTTGCGGAGTGACCGAACCCGCGCTTCCAGCGCTCCTGCAACTCATCCGACAGGTACGGCTCCCCCGCCTCGATGCGCTCGGCCACCCGCTCGCACCAGGCGATCTCGCCCTCGTTGCGAGCCACACCCAGTTCGAGCATCCAGCGCACGTGGGTCGGCTTGTTCTCCGGCACCGCCCAGCCCGAGGCGATCGCC
Organism: Catellatospora coxensis; assembly: GCF_016862635.1. Classification (GTDB taxonomy): domain Bacteria; phylum Actinomycetota; class Actinomycetes; order Mycobacteriales; family Micromonosporaceae; genus Catellatospora; species Catellatospora coxensis. The sequence continues at coordinate 58,427 of NZ_BONI01000028.1, forward strand.
GCCGCGGCGCCCTCGTTGTCGGCCCGCAGCCGCGTGGCCCGGTGCCGCAGCGCGGCGGCCACCTCGTCCCGGGGCAGCTCCGTCATCAGCGAGAACCCCGCCAGGAACGGGTCCTCCACCTCCCGCTGCTCCCACAGCGCCGCCGACAGCAGGTCACGGAACTGCTCATCCCCCTTCGGGGTCATCTCGTATCGCGTCCGCGCGGGCCGCCCGCCCACCTGCTCGCTGCCGACCTCCCGCAGCGCGCCCTCCTCGGCGAGCTTCTTCAGCGCGTGGTACACCGAACCGGGCTGCACGTTGGCCCACTTGTCGGCGTGCCAGCTCAGCAGCTCCCGGCGTACGTCGTAGCCGTGCACCGGCTGCGCCATGCGCACCACGCCGAGGATCATCATTCGGGTCGTCGACACGGTGAACAGTGTGCGGCCGGATCAGCGATCCGGGGTATGCCACCCCCACCAGCAGTGATCTGAACGAGCGTTCATGACACAGGTCACATGGCACCTGAGCGCTCGTTAATGATCAACTCCACCGATAGACTCCGCCCAGGCCCGTTCGGGGAGGACGATGATGACGATGCTGTCCAAAGTGTTGATCGCGAACCGTGGCGAGATCGCCGTACGCGTGGCACGCGCGTGCCGCGACGCGGGCCTGGCCAGCGTCGCCGTGTACGCCGACGGCGACCGCGACGCCCTGCACGTGACCATCGCCGACGAGGCGTACGCGCTAGGCGGCGAGACCAGCGCCGACACCTACCTGCGCATCGACAAGCTGATCGAGGTCGCGCAGCGCTCCGGTGCGGACGCGGTGCACCCCGGCTACGGCTTCCTCTCCGAGAACGCCGCGTTCGCCGAAGCCGTCATCGAAGCGGGCCTGACCTGGGTCGGCCCCACCCCGCAAGCCATCCGCGACCTCGGCGACAAGGTCACCGCCCGGCACATCGCCCAGCGTGCCGGCGCTCCCCTGGTCCCCGGCACGCCCGACCCGGTGAAGCACGCCGACGAGATCGTCGCCTTCGCCCAGCAGCACGGGCTGCCCGTCGCCATCAAGGCGGCGTTCGGCGGCGGCGGCCGCGGCCTCAAGGTCGCCCGCACCATCGAGGAGATCCCCGAGCTGTTCGACTCGGCCACCCGCGAGGCGGTCGCCGCGTTCGGCCGGGGCGAGTGCTTCGTCGAGCGATACCTCGACCGGCCCCGCCACGTCGAGGCGCAGGTGCTGGCCGACCAGCACGGCAACGTCATCGTGGTGGGCACCCGCGACTGCTCGCTGCAGCGCCGCCACCAGAAGCTGGTCGAGGAGGCCCCCGCGCCGTTCCTGACCGACACCCAGCGCGCCGCCATTCACGACTCGGCAAAGGCGATCTGCCGCGAGGCCGGATACCACGGCGCGGGCACCGTCGAATACCTCGTCGGCGTCGACGGCACCATCTCCTTCCTGGAGGTCAACACCCGGCTCCAGGTCGAGCACCCGGTCACCGAGGAGACCTCCGGCATCGACCTGGTCCGCGAGCAGTTCCGCATCGCCGCGGGCGAGAAGCTGCGCCTGCAGGCCGATCCGGCCCCGCGCGGCCACTCGATCGAGTTCCGGATCAACGGCGAGGACCCGGGCCGCAACTTCCTGCCCGCCCCCGGCGCGATCACCCGGATGCACCTGCCCGGCGGTCCCGGCGTACGCGTCGACACGGGCTTCGAGACCGGCAACGTGATCAGCGGCAACTTCGACTCGCTGCTCGCCAAGGTGATCATCACCGGCGAGAACCGCACCGAGGCCCTGGAGCGGGCCCGCCGCGCCCTGGACGAGATGGTCGTCGAGGGCATGGCCACCGCTCTGCCGTTCCACCGCGCCATCGTCCGCGACCCCGCGTTCGTCGAGTTCACCGTGCACACCCGGTGGATCGAGACGGAGTGGCACAACACCGTGCCGCCGTTCGCCGCCGCGGTCGCCACCGACGAGGAGGCCGGCGAGCGGCAGACCGTCGTGGTCGAGGTCGGCGGCAAGCGCCTGGAGGTCTCCCTTCCGGCCTCGTTCGGGGGTACGGCAGCAGCCGCGCCCGCCGCGGCCGGACGCCCCGCCAAGCGGGCCGGAGCCAGGCGCGGCGCGAAGGTCGCCGCGGGCGGCGACGCGCTGACCGCCCCCATGCAGGGCACCATCGTCAAGCTCGCGGTCGCCGACGGCGACACCGTGGCCGAGGGCGACACCGTCGTGGTCCTGGAGGCCATGAAGATGGAACAGCCCCTCACCGCCCACAAGGCGGGCGTCATCACCGGCCTGAGCGCGGCGGTCGGCGAGGTCGTCCAGTCCGGCACCACCCTCTGCGAGATCAAGTAACCCTCCGCCTGCCGCAACTCTTAAAGACTTGCGGCCTCAGAGACGCTCTGAGGCCGCAAGTCTTTAAAAGTTGAGGAGCTCTGCGGTCACCACGAGGTGGGCAGGGGCATGCCTTCGGTGTAGCCGGCGGTGGACTGGACGCCGATGAGGGCTCGGGCGTGGAACTCGTCGAGGGTCTTGGCGCCGGCGTAGGTGCAGGCGCTGCGGACGCCGGCCACGATCTCGTCGATGACGTCCTCGACGCCGGGGCGGGCCGGGTCCAGGTACATCTTCGCCGTGGAGATGCCCTCCTCGAAGACGGCCTTGCGGGCCCGGTCGAACGCCGAGTCGTCGGCGGTGCGCGCGCTGACCGCCCGCGCCGACGCCATGCCGAAGTTCTCCTTGTAGCGCCGCCCGTCCGGGTCGGTGTAGAGGTCGCCGGGCGACTCGTAGGTGCCCGCCAGCCACGACCCGATCATCACGTTCGCCGCGCCCGCCGCCAGGGCCAGGGCCACATCCCGGGGATGGCGTACGCCGCCGTCGGCCCACACGTGCCGGCCCAGCTCGCGGGCTGCCGCCGCGCACTCCAGCACCGCCGAGAACTGGGGACGACCCACCCCGGTCATCATGCGCGTGGTGCACATCGCGCCGGGGCCGACCCCGACCTTGATGATGTCGGCTCCCGCATCGACGAGGTCGCGTACCCCCTCGGCGGTCACCACGTTGCCCGCCACGACCGGCACCGTCGGATCCACCGAGCGCACCGCGCGCAGCGCATTGATCATGCGGGACTGGTGGCCGTGCGCGGTGTCCACGACCAGCACGTCCACCCCGCCCTCCAGCAGCTCGGCGGCCTTGCCGGCCACGTCGCCGTTGATGCCGATCGCGGCGGCGACCCGCAGCCGCCCCTTCTCGTCCAGCGCCGGGGTGTACAGCGTCGCCCGCAGCGCCCCCTGCCGGGTCGTGATGCCCGCCAGCCGCCCCTCGTGGTCGACCACCGGGGCGACCTTGCGCCGGCCCTGGTTGAGGATGTCGAACGCCTCGCGCGGGCTGGCCATCGCCGGCACCGTCAGCAGGTCGGTCGACATCACGTCGCGCACCTGCGAGAACCGGTCCACGCCCATGGTGTCGGACTCGGTGACCAGCCCCAGCGGGCGGCCCTGCTCGTCGATCACCACCACGGCCCCGTGCGCCCGCTTCGGCAGCAGGTGGATCGCGTCGCCGACGGTGTCATGCGGGCGCAGCGTGATAGCCGTGTCGTGCACCAGGTGGCGCTGCTTCACCCAGCCGATCACCTCGGTCACCACGGCGCTCGGGATGTCCTGCGGGATCACCGCGAGGCCGCCGCGCCGCGACACCGTCTCGGCCATCCGCCGCCCGGCGATCGCGGTCATGTTCGCCACCACGATCGGGATGGTGCACCCGGTCCCGTCGGCGGTGGACAGGTCGACCTCCATGCGCGAGCCGACCTCGGAGCGGCTCGGCGCCATGAACACGTCGTTGTAGGTCAGATCGTGCGCGGGCTGCGCACCGGACAGGAACCGCATGAGGCCATCTTCACCCATCAACCGGGCACGCCCCGCCCCGACCGCCATTTCACCGCCTCAGAGACGCCGCCAGGTCGCGGCACGGCCGACGCCGTCCACTGCCACGATGTCGTCTTTCCGGAGTTGGTCGAGGACGATGCGAATGGTCGGATCGCTGATCCCCGGAAGCGCCTGGCGGATATCGGCAAGCCGAAAGACACCGGGTGCCTGCCGCCGGACGTAGTCACGGACGCGGTCCTGTTTGTTCCCCGTGCTGCGGTCGGCGGCCGCGCGCCGGCCGAACAATCGGTAGGCCTCAGCCAGCGTCGCGACGAAGTAGCCGAGCCAGGGCCACGGATCGGCTCGGTGCTCATGCCAGCCGCGGGTGGAGTTCAGCAGTGCCTGGTAGTACTCGTCCGCCGAATCAGCGATCAGCTGTTCGAGGCTCACGTAGCGGACCACCTCGTATCCGGAGTCGGCCAGCAGGGCGTTGGTGATCACCCGGGCGACCCGTCCGTTGCCGTCCTCGAAGGGATGCACGATGGTCAGGTCCAGCACGAAAAGCCCGATGAGCAGCACCGGGTGGTGGGTACCGGCAGCCATCGCAGCCTGGAAGCGGTCGATCAGCTCCGCCATGTAGAACTCGGTCCGCGCGGCGGGCACGGGGCGGAACCTGACCGTGGTGCTGCCGTCGGCGGCACGATCGACCACCACGTTGTCGTGCGGCTTGAACTGCCCGCCGGGGCTGGCCGTCCGGCCGAAGAGCAACCGGTGGAGGTGCAGCACCAGACCAAGGTTCACGGGTTGCCACGACGACTGGAACAGATAGTCGAGCGCGTCCCGGTATCCGGCCAGTTCCTGCTCGCTGCGTGTACGCAGGACCATGGTCCGGCCCTCGATGATCTTCTCAGCCCGAAGCTGGTCCGGGACGACGATGCCTTCGATCTCGGACGACGCGGTGACACTGGCGACCCGCGCTCGCCTGGCCAGCGATGCGAGCACTCCGGGCAGCTGGTTGCGATAGAGCCCCTCGGAACCCTGGCCGATGTCGACCGTCCTGAGCAACGTGACGACACGTGCCGGAACGCTACCCAGCAGCGTGTCGAGTTCCGTGAACCCGTGCACGCGGAAACCTACCAATCAATGAGCTAAACATACTAAGAACGAGTCGGATTAGTTAGTTTAGCTCATTGCGCTAAGCGTTTAGCGGATCCGGGTCAGCGTGACCTCGACGGACTGGCCGGTGTTGGAGGGACCCGCGTAGACGCCCTTGAGTGGGGGTACGTCGCCGTAGTCGCGGCCGCGGCCGACGGTCACGTGGCGCTCGCCGACCGGGACACCGTTCGTCGGGTCGTACGCCTGCCACTGGCCCGACCACCACTCCACCCAGGCGTGGCTCTGCCCGGTGACGGGCTTGCCCAGCGGCGCGTCCGGGGTCGGGTGCAGGTAGCCGGAGACGTACCGGGCGGGCAGGCCCATGGCCCGCAGCAGCGCCACCGACAGGTGCGAGATGTCCTGGCAGACGCCCTGCTTCTGCCGCCACACGTGCACCGCGTCGGTCATCACCCCGGTGGCCCCCGGCGTGTACTCGACCTCCCGCCGGACCAGGTCGAACACGGCCGGTGCCGCCTCGTCCGGCCCGTACGCGGCACGCAGCTCGGCGGCGAGCGCGCCCAGTTCCTCGTCGAGCGCCGTGCGCGGCGTGGGCAGCAGCAGCTCCTGCCAGCGGTCGACCTCGTCCGGGTCGGCCAGCTCCGCCCAGGACAGGCCGCCGGTGGGCGGCGCGGCCGGGCCGGAGGTCTCCACGGTCGCGTCGGCGATCACCTCCAGCACCTCGTGCGGCACCTGGACGTCGAACGAGGTCACCGTCGTGCCCCAGTAGTCCTGGTAGCGATAGGTGCGCGCGGTGGGCCACACGCTGACCCGGGCGTCGAGCACCGTCTGCCGCGCCTCCGAACCGGGCGACATCCGCGCCTCGTTGTACGACGAGGCCACCGGCCCCCCGTACTGAAACCCCGTCCGATGCCGAATCTGCAACCGCCACCCCGTCATGCCCGCTCCTCCCTGGCGCAACTCTGAAAGACATGCGCCTTCGGCGCGATCTGGAGGCCGCGACTCTTCAAGAGTCGCGGCAGGGGCGGGGGCGGCGGCCGCAGGCCGCGCGGCGGCACAGGTGGGGCGGTCATGCGACGGCTCCGGCTTGCCAGTGGACGGCGGCGGTCTGGCGGAAGTAGCGGGCCGAGACCGCGTCGTTGACCTGGGAGCAGGTGCGTTCCAGGCCGGACAGGACCGGGCCGAGGTCGGCGAGCAGCTCGTCGGGCGAGCGGTAGGCCAGGTCGGTGCGGGCGCGGCCGAGGATGCGCTGCGCGTCGGTGCCCATGCCGACCCGGCCGGTGCGGGTGGTGCCCGCGACGGGTTCCAGCTCGGCCAGGCAGGACTCGGCGGTGACCAGCGCGGCCAGGATCGACCGCGGGAACAGCCGGTCGAGCAGCAGGAACTCGGCGGCATGCCGGTCGCTCAGCGAGCCGCGGTACGTGCGCAGGTAGGTCTCCCACGCCCCGCACGAGCGCAGCAGAGTCAGCCAGTTCGGGATGCTGCCGCCCGCGCGGGTGTGCGTGGACAGCAGCCGGGCGGTCATGTCCACGCGTTCGACGCTGCGGCCCAGCACCAGGAACAGCCAGCCCTCGTCGCGGCTCATGGTGGCGTCGGCGAGCCCGGCCAGCACCGAGCAGCGCTCGCGTACCCAGGTGAAGAACTGGTGCACGCCGCCCTCCTCGATGCGGCGGCGCGAGCCGGCCAGGCCGAGCCAGGTGGTGTTCAGGCACTCCCACATCTCGGCGCTGACGGTCTCCCGGGCGCCGCGGGCGTTCTCCCGGGCCGCGGCCAGCGCGCCGAGCACCGAGCTGGTGCTGGTCAGGTCGAGGCCGAGGCGCTCGACGACGCCGGGCAGGCTGGCGCTCTCGTGCTCGCCGATCGGCAGGCCCATGACCGCGAGCAGCGATCGGCAGGCCTGCTCCTCGTCGGTCCACGGGTCCTGCAGCATGCGGTGCAGGTGCACGTCGAGGATGCGGGCGGTGTCCTCGGCCCGTTCGACGTAGCGGCCGATCCAGTACAGCGATTCGGCGATCCGGCTCAGCATCGATCCCTCCCGTCGGCGCGTGCCTGCTGCTGCTGTTGCTGCTGCTGGTTGTTGCCGGACTGGCCGGGCCCGGGATCGGGGCGGCGCGGCGCCGGGATGACCGTGATCTCGCCGGGGAAGGGGTCCTGCCAGTCCTCGGCCGGGGCACCCGGTTCGGGCAGCACCCAGGTGTCCTTCGAGCCGCCGCCCTGGCTGGAGTTGACGACCAGCGCGCCTTCCGGCAGCGCGACCCGGGTCAGCCCGCCGGGCAGCACCCGCACCTGGTTGCCGTCGTTGACCGCGAACGGCCGCAGGTCCACGTGCCGGGGCCGGAGCCGGTCCTCGATCAGCGTCGGCACCATGGACAGCTTCACCTCGCGCTGGGCGATCCAGCCGCGCGGGTCGAGCCGGATGCGCTGGCGTACGTGTTCCAGCTGCTCCTCGGTGGCCTGCGAGCCGATCACGATGCCCGCGCCGCCGGACCCGTCGACCGGTTTGAGCACCAGCTCGTCGAGCCGGCTCAGCACGTGGGTGCGCACGTCCGGGTCGTCGAGCCGGTACGTCTCCACGTTGGACAGCAGCGGCTCCTCGCCGAGGTAGTAGCGGATCAGGTCCGGCACGTACGTGTAGAGCAGCTTGTCGTCGGCGACGCCGTTGCCGACCGCGTTGGCGATGGTGACGTTGCCCGCCCGCGCGGCGTTGAGCAGGCCCGCGCAGCCGAGCATCGAGTCGGCCCGGAAGTGCACCGGGTCGAGGAACTCGTCGTCGATGCGCCGGTAGATGACGTCGACCCGCTGCTCGCCCGCCGTGGTGCGCATGGCGACCTCGTTGCCGCCGCAGACCAGGTCACGCCCCTCGACCAGCTCGACGCCCATCTCCCGGGCCAGCAGCGCGTGCTCGAAGTAGGCCGAGTTGTGCACGCCCGGGGTGAGCACGACCACGGTCGGATCGTCCACTCCGGCCGGCGCCGAGGCGCGCAGCGCCTGCAGGAGCATGCCGGGGTACGACTCGACGGGCCGCACCCGGGTCTGCGCGAAAACCTCGGGCAGCACGTGCGCCATGGCGCGCCGGTTCTCCATCACGTAGCTCACCCCGGACGGGGTGCGCACGTTGTCCTCCAGCACCCGGAACTCGCCGGCCTCGTCGCGGATCAGGTCGACCCCGGCGACGTGCACGCGCACCCCGTTCGGCGGCACGATGCCGGCCGCCTCGCGGTGGAAGTGGGCGCTGGTCACGATGAGCCGCCGGGGCACGATGCCGTCCTTGAGGACGTCGCCCTCGCCGTACACGTCGGCCAGGAACGCCTCCAGCGTGCGCACCCGCTGGGCGACCCCGGCCTCGACGTGCCGCCACTGCGCGGCGGCGATGATGCGGGGCACGATGTCCAGCGGGAACGGTCGCTCGACACCCTTGAGGGCGAACGTGATGCCCTGGTCGAGGAAGGCTCTGGCCAGCACCTCGGCCCGGATGCGCAGCTCGCCGCCGGCCAGCGGGCGCAGGGTCGCGTGCAGCGCCTCGTAGGTGGGCCGGGGCTCGCCGGGAATCCCGAACATCTCGTCCCAGCCGGGACCGAGCGGGTAGTCCTCGAAAAGGTCCGCCATGTCCCGACGCTACGCGCGAAGCGTTGCGATTGCGTAAACGATGTGAGATGTGGGACGCGGCAGCTCAACTCCCGGCGTACAGCCGTCCGATGTCGACGAGTTCGACGTCGTCCCGGCCCGCCGCCTGCTTGAGGAGTTCCGGGGTGAAACCGCTGCGGCCGAACAGCAGCAGCCGCACCGGATCGCCGACCTTGGCGGCGGGCAGCAGGTCGCGCAGGTGGACCAGGCGTTCCAGCTCGGCGGGGCCGACGGGCTTCACCCCGGCCTTCGCCTCGCCGATCGCCCGGACCACGGTCGGCTCGTACGAGTTCTCGCTGAGCGCGACGACGTCGATCTCATGTCCCTGCCGGTGCTCCCGGCAGGCGACGGTCGCCGAACGCACCTGGTTGACGAAGCCGCCGCGGCCGGCATCCGCCGCGTAGACCAGGGTCCACTCGCGACAGAGCTGCTCGAAGTGCGGCCCGTAGATCTTCGCGTCGACGGTGTCCTGGACGGCCGGCCAGACGCGGTCGCCGCCGAGGCCCGCGATGGCCGCCTCCCGCGGACGGATCACCAGCTGGTGGAACCGGATCACCGGCTCGGCGATCCGGTAGACCGGCCGCTTGGCGACCAGCGCGTCCTCGACCCGCTCGATCAGCCGCACCTCCTCCAGCACGGCCAGCGGGTGGCTGAGCGAGCTGTCGGGCCGGCCCAACCGGCTCGCGATCTCGCTGCGGCGGCAGGCACCGCCCGCGATCGCGTTGAGCACCGAGAAGTACAGGGTCTCGTCGACGAGTTCGGGCTGCTCGTAGAGCAGCACGTTGCCCTCGCGGAACATCGCGGACAGCGGGTTTAGCAGGCCCCGCTCGACCCACCCGTCGACGCCGTCCTCAGCCAGGGGGCCCGCGCTCATGCCCAGGTAGGCGGGGGTGCCGCCGACCAGCGCGTGCACCCGGAAGGCGGCGTCGAGGTCGTCGCCGAGGCCCCAGAGCTGGGCGGTGGCCCGGTAGTCGAGGGTGGCGAGGTTCATCTCCAGCACCGCCCGGCCGCGCAGCGGGGCGGTGCCGACGAGCAGCTTGCGCATCGTCGTCATGGCGCTGCCGCAGAGGATCAGCCGGGTGCGGCTCTGCTTCAGGGCGCGGCTCATCGGGCTCAGCGCGGCCTGGATCAGCGAGGGCAGCGCGGGCTCGTCGTCAAGCAGGTACGGGAACTCGTCGAGCACGACCAGGGTCGGGCCGTCCCCGCGCTCGCCCAGCCGCAGCAGCGCGTCGATCGCCTCGCGCCAGTCGGCGAAGCGCACCGGGTCCTCGATGCCCGCGTACGCCCGGTAGGCCTCGCTCAGGGCGCGCAGGTTCTCCGGGCCGTAGAGCTGGGAGGCGGTGAACATGAAGCCGTTCGCGGCGAGGCTCAGCAGCTCCAGCATGAAGGTCTTGCCCTGCCGCCGGCGGCCGTAGACCAGGCCCAGCGACGCGCCGAGGGCGGGATTGGCCGCGAACCGCGCCAGCGCCTGCCACTCGCGGTCACGTTCGAGCAGCTCGGTGGGCTTGTCCAGCATCCGGCCTCACTTCATCGCAACTCCAGTTACCATAACTGGAGTTGCGATGAAGTGCACCTACTCGACGTCGTGCTGCATGAGCTGGCGGGCGGCCTCGGCGAGGCTGCCGCTCAGCGACGGGTAGATGGTGATGGTGTGGGCCAGCTGATCCACCGTCATGTGGTTCTCGACGGCCATGGTCAGCGGCATGATCAGCTCGCTGGCGCGCGGGGCGACGACGACGCCGCCGACCACGATGCCGCTGGCCGGGCGGCAGAACAGCTTGATGAAACCGTCGTCGAGGCCGGCCATCTTGGCGCGGGCGTTGCCGGCCAGCGGCAGCATGACCTGCCGGGCCGGAACCTTGCCGCTGTCCACGTCGGCCTGCGAGACGCCCACGGTGGCCAGCTCCGGATCGGTGAACACGTTCGCGGCGACGGTGCGCAGCCGCAGCGGGGCCACCGCCTCGCCCAGCGCGTGCCACATCGCGATCCGGCCCTGCATGGCCGCGACGCTGGCCAGCGGGAGCACGCCGGTGCAGTCGCCCGCGGCGTACACCCCCGGCACGTTGGTGCGCGACACCCGGTCGACCGTGACGTAACCGCCGGGGCCCACGTTGACGCCGTATTCGGTCAGGCCCAGGTCGGTGGTGTTGGGGATGGAACCGACCGCCATCAGCGCGTGCGAGCCGGTGACCACCCGGCCGTCGGCGAGGGTGACCTCGACGCCGTCGCCGACCCGCTTGACCGCGTCGGCCCGCGAGTTGTTCAGGATGGTCATGCCTCGGGCCCGGAACACCCGCTCGATCGCCATGGCCGCGTCGGCGTCCTCGTGCGGCATGACCCGGTCGCGGGACGACACCAGGGTCACCGGCACGCCCATGGCCAGGTACGACGAGGCGAACTCGGCGCCGGTGACACCCGAGCCGATGACGATCAGGTGCTCGGGCAGCGCGGGCAGGTCGTACACCTGGCGCCAGGTCAGGATGCGCTCGCCGTCGGGCAGCGCGCTGGCCAGCCGGCGCGGCGTCGCGCCGGTCGCGATGAGCACGGTGCTCGCGTCGATGGCGTACTCGGCGTCGCCGTCGGCCGGGCGCACCCGCACCCGGTGGGTGTGGCCGAGGGTGTCGTCGCCCATCTTCGCGGTGCCCCTGACCAGGGTGACCCCGGCCTTGATCAGCTTCGCGTGGATGTCGCCGGACTGGGCCAGGGCCAGCCGCTTGACCCGGCCGTGGACTGCGGCGGCGTCGACGGTGACGGTCCCCGGCCCCTCGGAGCGGACGCCGAACTGCTCGTTGTCGCGGTAGCTCGTCACGACCTCGGAGCTGGCGATGAAGGTCTTGGACGGGACGCAGTCGTGCAGCACGCAGGCGCCGCCGGCGCCGTCCGCCTCCACGACCGTGACGTCCGCGTCGAGCTGTGCGGCGACGAGCGCCGCCTCGTATCCGGCGGGGCCGCCACCGATGATCACAATCCGACTCACGATGTCATTCTTCCCTACCCGGCAAGTCGGCCAGGCGCGGATGCGACCGGGCTCACGCTCACCCAGCGTGCCGGAAAAGACACCGAGTGGTCCGACACGCACGGGCGTATTCTCAGCAAGGCGTTCGGGCGGCTATCGTCATCGCCGTGCGTCATTACGCAGCGTACGGCTCGAACCTGGACCCAGCCCGCATGCGGGCCTACTGTCCGCACTCGCCCATGGTCGGGACCGGCTGGCTCGAAGATTGGCGGCTGACCTTCGCAGGCGAGGACGAGGTCGGCTGGGAAGGCGCGGTCACCACGATCGTGGAGTCGCCCGGAGACCGGATCTTCGTGGCGCTGTACGACGTGCACCCGTGGGACGAGGCGGCGCTCGACGAGGTCGAGGGCGCGAACGCGGGCACCTACACCAAGCTGCAGCTGCGGGTCGCGACCCTGGACGGCAGCGCGCTCGCCTACGTCTACGTCTTCAACGGGTACGAGGGCGGCCTGCCGACCGCCTGGTACCTGTCCGAGATCGCGAACGCGGCGGAGAAGGCGGGCGCGCCCGACGACTACGTCGCCGCCCTGCGTGCCCGGCCCACCCGCACCGTCCGGCCCTAACCGGGCAGGGCCGGCCGCTCGTAGATGTTGGCCTGGTAGGCCGCCCGCATGCCCACGCCGGTGTAGAGCCGGATGGCCTCGGTCGGGTTCGCCAGGTCCACGCCCAGCCCCGCGGAGACCCGGCCGTTGGCCAGGTAACGCGCGAACGCCGCGGCCAGCAGTGCCCGGCCGACGCCGCGCTTGCGGAACTCGGCGCGCACCGCGAGGTGCTTCACCCAGCCCTCGTTGACGGCTTCGCTCTGCTCGGAGGACTGCAGGATGCCTGCCATCACGCCGTCCACCTCGGCGACGAACCACTCGTCCAGCCGCACCCGGTGGCCGTCCAGGAAGCGCTCGCGCCAGCGGTCGTAGCCGGTCGGCTGGTAGTCGGGGGTGTCCCGGAACGCCGTGTCGAGCACCTCGAAGAACTCGGGCAGGTCGGCCTCGGCCACCGGGCGCACGGTCACGCCGGGCACCGGATCGAGGGCCGGTGCGGGCAGGTCGAGCTGCATGCGGGCGTACTGCTTCACGAACTCGAAGCCCGCCCCGGTCAGCGACTCGATCCAGTAGGTCTCGACCGGGATGGCCCCCGCCCGCACGGTGCCCTCGCCCCCGCGCTCACGGGCCCGGCGCTCCGTCTCGGCCAGCATCCGCGCCAGCAGCGGGCGCATCGCGGGGCGGCCGCCCTCGGGATGGACGTACACCTCCAGGAAGTCGCGCGGGGCCTCGCCCGGGTTCTCCAGGTAGCCCCAGCCGGCGATGGCGCCGGCGGCGGTCACCGCGACCGTGCTGTACGGCCCCGCCAGCGCCTCGGCGACGTCCTCCGGGGCGAAGTCGGCGAAGCCGACCGCGGTCATGTCACTGGCGTGCACGAGCGCCAGCAGGTCACCGGCATCCTCGTCACGTGTCGTCCGGAAGGACCAGCCCTCGGGAAGTTCAGTCGTCACGCCGCCATCCTGGCAACCCGCCCCGATGACCACCAGCGGATTAGCGGCGGCGGGAGAAGACGGTGCGGGTGGTGTCCCGGAGGATGGTGATCCACTCGCCGCGCTCGGCGGGGGTGAAGTTCTGGACGGCCTGGCCGCTGATGCGGTCGGCCACCGCGTCGGCCCAGGCGCGGCGGCGCAGCAGCGGAGCCACCGGCGGGTACGGCGGCTGCCAGCCGAACGCGACCGCGGCCGCCTCACCCTCGGGGCCGGCGATCAGCGCCTGCACCGGGCTCAGGCCGCTGGCCCGCACCCCGAGCAGCAGCGCCCCGGCCCGGTGCTCGCGCAGCAGGTGCAGCGCCACGGCGGCGCGCGCACCCGGACCGTCGTCCGGCACCGGCATCGCCCGCCACGCGGCGAACAGCGGCAGGCCGGAGCCGTCCGCGGCGAGCACCGCCTTCTCGGTCAGCTCGACCAGCCGGTCCACCTTGGCCGCGTCGTCGAGGTGCTCGCTGCCCCAGCGGCAGCACTCGGCGAGCAGGTGGGCGGCGACCTCGCGGGGCGACAGGGCGCGGCGGGCCGCGTCCCAGCCGTCGCGCACGGCCTCCGGCGTGATCAGGCCCAGCGCCGCGGCGACGGTGTCGGGGCGGACGTCCCCCAGCGCCCCGCCCCGCCCGGCGACGTAGCAGGCCCAGCCGGTGAGGCCGAGTTCGCGGGCGCGGCGCAGGGTGCGGGGGCATTCCAGGAACGCGCCGCCGAGCCGGTTCACCGCATCGGCCGCCATCGCCGCGGTCTGATTCGGCGTGGCCGTCAAGGGGGGTGTCACATGTGGATTGTGCCGCGCCGGACGCGCCGGGTCAGCCCCCCGGAAAGCGGGTGCGACGTGGACCGGGCCGCGCCTAGGCTGGCCGCGTTGCATACACCCTCGTCGAAAGCGTGGTGCGCGGTGCGCGCGGACATGTACTTCTCCGTCGATGTCGAAGCCGACGGCCCGATCCCGGGGCCGTACTCGATGCTGAGCTTCGGCGCGGCGGTGGCCGGGACGAGGGGCGAGGCGTTCACGCGGGCCGAGCCGACCGCGGCGACGTTCTACCGCGAGTTGAAGCCGATCAGCGACGAGTTCGTGCCGGCCGCGCTGGAGGTGTCCGGGCTGGACCGGGCGGCGCTGCAGCGCGAGGGCACGGACCCGGCGGTGGCGATGCGGGAGTTCAGCCGCTGGGTGACCGCGACCGCGGGCGAGTTCCGGCCGGTGTTCGTCGCTTACCCGGCCAGTTTCGACTGGATGTTCGTGTACTGGTACCTGATCCGGTTCACCGGGGCGAGCGTGTTCGGGCACTCGGGCTGCCTGGACGTGAAGACGGCGTACGCGATCCGGGCGGACGTGCCGTTCGGCGGCGCCCACAAGCGGGCGATGCCGAAGCGGCTGCTGTCCACCCGGCGGCACACCCACCACGCCCTCGACGACGCGGTCGAGCAGGCCGACCTGTTCGCGAACCTGATGTCCTGGGACGGCGCCGCCTAGACCTCCACCGTGGACCCGGCCGCCAGCCGCGCGTACTCGGCTCCGGAACGCGCGGTCATGTGCGCGTCGGTCAGCGCCAGACCCTGCTCGTTGAACAGGCAGTCGTGCATGGCGTACGCCCGCCGCGGCTTGACCGCCCGCACGAAGTCGATCGACTCGGCCAGTTTCAGCCAGGGGCCGGAGATCGGCACGAACAGCGTCTCCACGTTCGCGCCGTCGGGCACGTCGAACGAGTCCCCGGGATGGTACAGCGACTCGTTGATCAGGAAGCCCAGGTTCGCCACCTGCGGGATCTCCGGGTGGATCACGGCGTGCAGCCCGCCGTACGCGCGTACCAGCAGGTTGGCCGCGGTGAACGCGTGCCCGGAGGTGACCGGCACGGCCGCGCCCGCCCACTGCGCGGAGAACTTGTCCACCACGTCCGGGTGGGCGTGGATCGTGATCGAGGGCCGCTTGGCCAGCGCGTCGGCCAGCCGGTCGGCGTCCACGTGGTCGGCGTGCTCGTGGGTGAGCAGCACCGCGTCGGCCCCGTCGAGGGCGCGCTCCGACTCGCTCCATACCCCCGGATCGATCACCACGACCGCGTCGTCGTGCTCGATACGCAGGCAGGAGTGCGAGAACTTCGTCACCCGCATCGGTGGCCGCCTTTCCGTGTCTCGTGAATTCGTGGCCCGAATGTCGTCCTTCCGTGACCAGTCTGCCGGAACCTGAGGGGTCATGAGTGACGTCCGCAAAGGCATGAAGAAGACGTTCGCAGTAGCGGCACTGAGCGCTCTGCTGTTGCTCACGGGTTGTTCGGCGGCCGACCGGACGTCGTCCGACGCGGGCCTGCCGGGGGCCGCCGCGCCCGAGGCGCCCGCGAACGGCGGCGCCGACCTCGGATACCAGCAGAACAGCAAGACCGGCGAGGGCGCGGCGGTCGCGCCCGAGGGCGTCAACGCCACCGGCGGCCCGGTCGTCGGCCGATCGCTGATCTACCGCGGTGACATCTCCGTACGCGTCGACGACGTCGCCGCGTCCGCCGACCGGCTGACCTCGCTGGTCACCACGGCGGGCGGGCACATCGGGGCGGAGAAGCGGGTCAACGACGGCACCGAGTCCCAGGCCTCGGTCACGGTCCGGGTGCCCGCGAAGCAGTTCCACGGCGTGGTGGAGCAGATCGCGAAGCTGGGCACCGAGCTCAGCCGGAGCTCGAACACCGAGGACGTCACCGAAGCCGTCGTCGACCTGGACACCCGCATCGCCGCCCAGAAGGCCAGCGTCGAGTCGGTGCGCCGGATGTTCGCGCAGGCCAAGCAGCTCAGCGAGGTGGTGATGCTGGAGCGTGAGCTGAACCAGCGCCAGGCCGAGCTGGCCTCCCTGGAGCGCAAGAAGGCGGGGCTGGACGACCTGGTCACCCTGTCGACGATCACCGTGACGCTGGTCGGCCCGCACACCCCGCTGCCTGAGCCCGAAGAGGAGCCCCTACCGGGCTTCTTGGGGGGCCTGGAAGCCGGCTGGGACGCCTTCGTCGCCTCGGTGCAGGTGGCGCTGGCGATCCTGGGCTTCCTGCTGCCGTTCCTGATCGCCCTGGCGATCCCGGTCGGCCTGGTGATCGCCCTGCGCCGCCGGCGTCGCGCGGTGCCGGTCGCGCCCGCCCCCGCCCCGGTGGCGGCGGCTCCGCCGACGGCTCCCGACGCGGACTGAGCTGCGACGGCGCATCGCCGCGCAGTCTGGGGTTTTGATAGACGTTGGCCTATCACATCGAATCCGAGTCACGGAAACTCGATGTGATAGGCCAACGTCTATGGCAAGCGAGGTCAGGCGCGCGGCGCGCCGGGCGGTTGCCCGGTCAGAAGGAGGGGGAGGCGAGGGCGGCCAGGGCGGTGTGGACCATGGTGCGTACGCCGTAGCCGATGGCGCGCTCGTCGACGTCGAAGGCGGACTGGTGGATGTCCAGCGGGGCCGCGCCGGGGATGCCGGTGCCCAGGCGGATCATCGCGCCGGGCACGTGCTCGAGGTAGAACGCGAAGTCCTCGCCGCCCATGCTGATCTCGGCCTCGACGACCCGCTCCGCGCCCAGCGCCGCGCCGGCCGCGCCCGCGATCACCGCGGAGGCCATCCGGTCATTGATCACCGGGGGCACGCCGCGGGTGTAGCGCACGTCGGCCTTCGCGCCCGTACCGGCGACCACGTCCTTGATGAGCTGGGTGACCAGGTCGGGGGCCTCACGCCAGGCGTCGCGGTTGAGCACCCGGATGGTGCCCTTGGCGCTGCCCTCGTTCGGGATGGCGTTGGAGGCCTCGCCGGCGTGGATCGAGCCGAAGACCATGGACAGCCCGGCCCGCGGGTCGACCCGGCGGCCCAGCAGCGCGGGCACCTCCGTCACCACCCGGCCCAGCGCGTACACCAGGTCGGCGGTGAGGTGCGGGCGGGCGGTGTGGCCGCCCTTGCCGCTCAGCCGCACCTCGACCGCGTCGCAGGCGGCGGTGATGGCGCCGGAGCGCACACCCACGATGCCCACCGGCAGCTGTGGCGCGCAGTGCAGCGCGTAGATCGCCGCGACGTCCTTCAGCGCGCCCGCGGAGATCATCTCGGGCGCGCCCGAATTGATCGACTCCTCGGCGGGCTGGAAGATCAACCGCACCCGGCCGCCGATGCCGCCCTGCTGCTCCAGCTGAGCCAGCGCCAGGCCGACCCCGAGCAGCACCGTGGTGTGCACGTCATGGCCGCAGGCGTGGGCCGCGTTGGCGACCGTCGAGCGGTACGGCACGTCCTTGGTGTCCGGCAGCGGCAGCGCGTCGAGGTCGGCGCGCAGCGCGATGACGCGGTCGCCCTCGCCGATGTCGCACATCACGCCGTTGCCGCGGGGCAGGAACTTCGGCTGCAGGCCGGCGGCCGCGAGCTCGCGGGCGACCAGTGCGGCGGTCTCGAACTCCTGGTGCGAGAGTTCCGGGTGCGCGTGAAGGTGACGTCGTACCGCTACCAGGTCCGCGCCGTGCGCGGCGAGCCAGCGGTCGAGCCGGCCAGGTAGCGGATCGGTGTCCGACATGATCTCGGACACCATGGACGACGTCAGCAAGCTGCTCTTGGGCAGCGCCAGCGCACTCGTCACGGCAGATTCTCGATCTCGGTCGATGGGATAAACAGCGTCCAGCCTAGCCCTGCACCGGTGACTCTGCGCAACTACATCTTTGTAGTAGTTGGGTTGCTCAGAGTCACATTCGAGCAGGTCGGAGCCTTAGCAAGCGTGCAGGACCCTCGATGGCAAGTGTCCTCACCTCCTACAACGGGTGACGACGTGCCGGGTCACGCAACACGGGAGACTGACATCACGGTCCATATTTCCGTCGCACATTCGGTGCGCGCCGATTCCGTTGCCCCGCAAGGGGGACCGCACGGCCGAGTCGATCAGGAACCTGTGGACAGGAAACACCGCCGAACCGTGCCATAAGTTCATGATCAACCAGGAAAACGGCACCACCCCGGCGGGGGTCGGCCGTCGGGGTGGGTGAGGGGGTGGGTCAGAAGGTTTCGCGGGGGGTGTGGGTGCCCCAGACGGTGCGGAGGGCGTGGCAGACCTCACCGACGGTGGCGCGCAGGCGCAGGGCCTCGCGCATGGGGTACAGGACGTTCTCGGTGCCATGGGCGGCGGCGCGGAGTTTGTCCAGGGCGGCGTCGACGGCGTCGCTGTCGCGCTCGGCGCGCAGGCGGGCCAGGCGGGCGGCCTGGTCGGCCTCGATCGCCGGGTCGACGCGCAGCGGCTCGTACGGCTCCTCGACGTCGATGGTGAACCGGTTCAGGCCCACCACCACGCGCTCGCGGGAGTCGATCTCCAGCGCGGTCCGGTACGCCGAGGACTCGATCTCGCGCTTCTGGAAGCCGGCCTCGATGGCGTCGACGGCCGAGCCGTACTCGAACACCCGGTCGATCAGCGCCCGCGCCTCGGCCTCGATCTCGTCGGTCATCGCCTCGACCACGTACGAGCCCGCGAACGGGTCCACGGTGGCGGTCAGGTCGGTCTCGTACGCCAGCACCTGCTGGGTGCGCAGGGCCAGCCGGGCCGCCTTCTCGGTGGGCAGCGCGATGGCCTCGTCGTAGGAGTTGGTGTGCAGCGACTGGGTGCCGCCCATGATCGCGCCAAGCGCCTGCGCGGTGACCCGGACCAGGTTGACCTCGGGCTGCTGGGCGGTGAGCTGCACACCCGCGGTCTGGGTGTGGAAGCGCAGCATCCACGACTTGGGGTCCTTGGCCCCGAACTCCTCGCGCATCACCTTCGCCCAGATCCGGCGGGCGGCGCGGAACTTCGCGACCTCCTCCAGCAGCGTGGTGCGGGCGACGAAGAAGAACGACAGGCGCGGGGCGAACGCGTCCACGTCCAGGCCCGCGGCGACGGCGGCGCGCACGTACTCGATGCCGTCGGCCAGCGTGAACGCGATCTCCTGCACCGGCGTCGCGCCCGCCTCGGCCATGTGGTAGCCGGAGATCGAGATGGTGTTCCACTTGGGGATCTCGGTCCGGCAGTAGGCGAACGTGTCGGCGACCAGGCGCAGCGACGGCTTGGGCGGGAAGATGTACGTCCCGCGCGCGATGTACTCCTTGAGGATGTCGTTCTGGATGGTGCCGTTGAGTTTGTCGCCCGGCACCCCCTGCTCCTCGGCGACCAGCTGGTAGAGCAGCAGCAGCACGCTGCCCGGCGCGTTGATCGTCATCGAGGTGGACACCTTGTCCAGCGGGATGTCCTTGAACAGCAGCCGCATGTCCTCGATCGAGTCGATCGCGACGCCCACCTTGCCGACCTCGCCGTGCGCGATCGGCTCGTCGGAGTCGTAGCCCATCTGGGTGGGCAGGTCGAACGCCACGGACAGGCCCATGGTGCCCGCGTTGAGCAGCTGGTGGTAGCGAGCGTTGGACTCCACCGCCGTGCCGAAGCCGGCGTACTGGCGCATGGTCCACGGGCGCGAGGTGTACATGGTCGGGTACACACCCCGGGTGAAGGGGTACTGACCGGGCTTCTCGCCGTCGGCCGGGCCGTAGACGGGCTCGATCGGGAAGCCGGACTCGCTACGCCGCGGTGAACGCTCGTTCATACCCGGGATGTTAGGCGTCCCGGCCGTCTCCCGGGGTGAGGGATAACGCACATCACGTACACCGAGGGTGATGGCAAGGGGACGGAACCGTGAAATTCGGTCCCAGAACCCGCCCACGGCTTTCCCTGCGGCGCGGTGTCGTACAGGATAGGGGAGACTGACCCATTCCCCTTTGCCATCGTCCCCTCTCCTTTGGCGGCATCAGCAGTGACCACCCATGCATCCACCTGGAGCGGCAATCCCTCTTCGGGCCGCGCGGCTCCGGGCACCGTCATCGGCGGACGCTATTCACTCCGCACCGCGATCGGGCACGGCGGTATGGGCACCGTCTGGCGTGCCGCCGACACCGTGCTGCGCCGCGAGGTCGCCGTCAAGGAGGTCGTGCTGCCGCCGGGCCTGGCCGCCAGCGACGCCGCCTCGATGTACGAGCGCACCCTGCGTGAGGCCCGCGCCGCGGCCAGCCTGTCGCACCCGAGCGTCGTCCAGGTCTTCGACGTGGTCACCGAGGGCGGCCGGCCCTGGATCGTGATGGAGCTGCTCGACGCGCGCGGCCTGGCCGACATGGTGATCGAGGACGGCCCGCTGGCCCCCCGCGCGGTCGCGAAGATCGGCATCGCGCTGCTGGGCGCACTGGAGGTGGCGCACGCCGCGGGCGTGCTGCACCGCGACGTCAAGCCGGCCAACGTCCTGATCACCAAGGACGGCCGCTGCGTGCTCACCGACTTCGGCGTGGCCAAGCTGCCGACCGACGTGCAGCTGACCACGCCGGGCATGGTGCTGGGCTCGCCCCACTTCATCTCCCCCGAGCGCGCGCTGGGCCACCGCTTCGGCCCGCCCAGCGACCTGTTCTCGCTCGGCGTGACCATGTACACCGCCGTCGAGGGCCGCCCGCCGTTCGACAAGGGCGACCCGCTGGCCACCATGCACGCCGTGGTCGAGGAGGAGCCGGTCCCGCCGCAGCGCTGCGGCCCGCTGCGCGAGGTGCTGTACGGCCTCATGGAGAAGGACCCGGACCGGCGCTGGGACGTCGCCACCGCCCGCGCCACGCTGCGCGAGCTGCTGGCCGGCCCGCTGGCCCAGAACGCCGTGCCGCAGCACGTCACCGACCCGTGGGCGGTCGTCGCGCCGCAGCCCGCCACCACCGCGTGGGTCACCCCGGCGCAGCCCGAGCGCCCCGCCAAGGAGATCGGTGGCCGGGCGCTGCTGCACACCGGCGAGATGCCCTCCTCCCGGGCGGGCGGCCGCACCCGGCCGAACGCTCCCGACCCGCTGGACATGCCCACCGGGGCGCACCCCGCGCCGACCGGCGCCCTGCAGACCCTCCCGCCCAAGACCGCCAAGGCCGGCCCGTCCGCGCTGGACGGCGTGGTCGGCCAGGTCAAGGCCCTGCCGAAGAAGCTGCGCCTGGCCGTCGGCGCGGGTCTCGCGGGCGTGCTCGTGGTCACCGGCGTGGCCTGGGCCGTGATGGGCGGCGACGGCGAGAAAACGCCCGACGCCGCGATCGGCGCCTCGCCGAGCGCCCCCGCGGCCTCGTCCGCCTCCGCGCAGGTGCCCGAGGGCATGCAGCGGGTGACCTTCAAGAACGTCACGGTGCTGGTCCCCGAGGGCTGGACCCCGGCCAAGTCGGGCAGCTACATCGACTACCGCGACCCCAACGACAAGGAACGCTGGCTGCGCATCAACGTCTACAAGTCGGGCGGCAACCCGACCCGGGAGCTGGAAGGCGCGGAGAAGAACTTCAAGAAGGAAGACCGCTGCCAGAAGGACACCTACCAGCGGGTCGAGCTCAGCGACCAGAAGCTCGGCACGCTGGAGACCGCCGCGCAGCTGGAATACCAGTGCACCCCGCCCAACAAGAACCCGCGGCACGCGATCTGGCGGATCGGGGTCGAGGGCGGCACGGCGTTCCACATCTACCTGTCGACCTGGGAGGACTCGTTCGCCCAGGACAAGGCGTTCTTCGACCAGGCGATCGACTCGTTCACGATCACTACCTGAGAGGTTCGCCGAGCAAGCGGTCGGTGCGCGTGTTATGAAACACCGATGAGCGAGCGAAGCGAGCGACCCAGCCAGGTGACGAGACATGCCGGAAGCACGCGAAGCGGGGTTTCGGCATGACCGACATGTTCGCCGATCGTGTACGCCACTGGATCGCTCAGGACCCTGACCCCGACTCCCGTCAGGAGCTCCAGCAGCTGCTGGACGCCCTGCCGGGCACGGAGGCGGAGCTCGCCGACCGGTTCAGCGGACCGCTGACGTTCGGCACCGCCGGCCTGCGCGGGCCGCTGCGGGCCGGGCCGAACGGCATGAACCTGGCCGTGGTGCGCCAGGCCGCCGCCGGTCTGGTCACCTGGCTCACCCGCCACGAACCCGGCGGCCTGCTGGTCATCGGCTACGACGCGCGCCGCGGCTCGCACGAGTTCGCGCTGGAGACCGCCCGGGTCGCGACCGGCTCCGGGATGCGCGCCGCCCTGATGCCGCGCCCGCTGCCCACGCCGGTGCTCGCGTACGCGGTGCGGGCCATGGACGCGGTCGCGGGCGTGATGGTCACCGCCTCGCACAACCCGCCCCAGGACAACGGCTACAAGGTCTACCTGGGTGAGCACCTGGGCGGCCCGCTCGGCGCGGGGGCGCAGATCGTGCCCCCGGCCGACCAGGAGATCGAGGCGGAGATCCGCGCGGTCAAGCTGCTGTCCGAGGTGCCGCTCGGCCACCCGGGCACCGTGCTCGGTGACGACATCGTGGACTCGTACCTGACGGCGGCCGCCGCGGTGGTGCAGGACGACCAGCCCAAGGATCTGGCGGTGGCGTACACGCCGCTGCACGGCGTCGGCGGCAAGGTGCTCGGCGACGCGTTCCTGCGCGCCGGGTTCGCGCTGCCCGCGATCGTGCCCGCGCAGGCCGAGCCGGACGGCGCGTTCCCGACCGTGGCGTTCCCGAACCCGGAGGAGCCGGGCGCGATGGACCTGGTCCTCGCGCTGGCGGCCGAGCGTCGCGCCGACATCGTCATCGCCAACGACCCCGACGCGGACCGCTGCGCCGTCGCGGTGCCGGTCGGCGACGGCAACGGCTGGCGCGCGCTGCGCGGCGACGAGGTCGGCGTGCTGCTCGCCGACCACCTGATGCGGCTGGGCCGCACCGGCACGTACGCCACCACGATCGTCTCGTCGTCGCTGCTGCGGGCCATGGCCGCCAAGCGCGGCGTCGGTTACGCCGAGACCCTCACCGGGTTCAAGTGGCTCGCCCGCGCCGCGCCCGACCTCGCCTACGGCTACGAGGAGGCACTGGGCATCTGCGTCGCGCCGGGCATGGTCCGCGACAAGGACGGCATCACGGCGGCGCTGCTCGTCGCCGAGCTGGCCGCCGGCCTGAAGGCGGAACTGCGCACCCTCACCGACCGGCTGGACGAGCTGGCCGCCGAGTTCGGTCTGTACGTCACCGACCAGCTCTCGGTGCGGGTGGACGACCTGGCCGAGATCGGCGCGATGATGGCCCACCTGCGCGCCAAGCTGCCGACCTCGCTGCTCGACGAGCCGGTCACCTCCACCGAGGACCTGCTCGACCGCCCCGCCGAGTCGGCCGCCGACGTGGTCATCCTGCGCACCGAGACCGCCCGGGTGGTGGTCCGCCCGTCCGGCACCGAGCCGAAGCTCAAGGCGTACCTGGAGGTGGTCGAGCCGGTCGCCGAGGGCGACGTCGCCTCGGCCCGCGGCCGCGCCGCCGCCACCATCCGCGCCCTGCGCACCGAGGTGGCCGCTGCTCTCGGCATCTGGTCCGTCAGCCCGTAGCGAGACCCCGGACGAAGGAAGGGCACCTTCTTGACGCTCCGCGTTAAGAAGGTGCCCTTATTAACATCTCAGACCGCTGACCTGGGCTTATGGATGCGATCCGAGCGCGCTGGCGGGCGGCGGCGGCGCGGCCGGACGCGGCCTCAGGCCGACGGGGCGATCAGTGGACCGACGTCCCAGACGGTGACGCCGCCGGTGCGTACGCCATCGGTGTCCATCAGGTCGTTGACCAGCTTGCGCAGCACCTCGGCGCGTGGCTCGCGATCGGACAGCACCAGCGCGCCGGCCCGCCAGAACCGCAGGTCGGCGATCAGCCCGTTGCGCATCCGCGCGGTGACCCGGGGCGCTCTCGCACCTTCGGCGACCGCGGCCAGCAGCAGATCGGTGGGGCGCGGTGGCGGCCCGAACACGGCGGTCCCCGGCTCGCGGCCCGGCCCGATGAAGTAGCCGCCCGCGAACGCGTAGTCCGCCCCCGACTGCGCCCACCAGTGCATGCCGTCGCTGTGCTTGTTGCTGGTCACCGGCACCGTGACCAGGGTGCGGCCGGCCGGGACGTACGCCCGCCAGGTCCCTTCGGTGATGAACCGCGGCACCGGCAACCCGCGGTGCGTCAGCAGCGGCAATGGCAGCAGCGGCACCAGCGCGAGCACGACCAGGGCGTACGCCAGCCGCCGCACCGGCAGTTCACCGGCCGACCGGTGCGGCAGCCGTCCGACGGCCTCGATCGCCAGCGCGAGCAGCGCCCCGGCCACCGGCAGCAGCACCAGCCCGAACCGCACCGGCACCACCGACTCCAGCAGCGGCAGCTGACCCAGCGGCCGCCACAGGCCGGGTAGCGCGGTGCGCTCGCCGCCCGCGAACACCTGCTTGCCCATGGCGAAGAGCGCGAACACGGCGCCGGTCGCCAGCAGCGCCCGGACCAGCGCGCGCTGCCACAGCCAGCCCGCCACGGCCAGGGCCAGCACCGCCAGCAGCGGCCAGCCGAGGAACGTGTTCTCCTCGGCGGCGTTCGGCGCGAGCAGCCGGACCGCGTCGACGTTGCCGCCCAGCGACAGCCGCGGAAAGGCGGCGAAACTGGCCAGGTCCGCGCCGTAGGCCGAGGCGCCGGTCGGCAGGCCGCGGAAGCTCTGCGGGCCGAAGAACTGCGACCACAGGGGGTACGCCAGCAGCGCGCCCCCCACCAGCCCGGCGACCCCGGCCGTGGCCAGCACGGGGCGGATCGCCGCCCGCTGCGCGGGCCAGGTCGCCACGGCGTACGCGGCGAGGAAGACCCCGCAGGCCAGTGCCGTGTAGAGCAGGACCTCCTCGTTGACGAACGCCTGGACGGTCACCAGCAGCCCCAGCACGACGCCGTTGCGCAGCCAGCGGCCCGGCTCGCCCATGCGCAGTGCCTGGTGCACCAGGAACGGCACCAGGAACTGGGCGGTCCAGTTCGGGTGCGCGTTCGCCTGGCTGATCATGCCGGGTCCGAAGCCGCACAGCGCCGCACCCACCGCGGCGGCCGCCGCCGAGGTGGTGACGTGCCGCAGCAGGAACCAGTACCAGGCGGCGGCGGTGCCGGCCAGGCCCAGCACCAGCAGCACCGCGAGGCTGATCTGCGGACCCCAGATCGCGGTGACCGGTGCGAGCGGGATGCCCAGGCCGAGGACCACCGTGTTCGCCATCAGGTTGACCCCGTGCGGGGCGTTCATCTGCGTGGTGAAGAACGGAGCGGCGTCGCCGGTCAGCACGTCGAGGCCGTGGCGCAGCACGAACTGGAAGAAGACCTGGTCGGCGATGTTCGCCGAGAGCAGTGCGCGCGATCCGTCCTTCCACAGCCCGGACGTCACGAACACGGCCGCGACCAGGAACCCCACCCCGGCCACGACGTTCACGTTGAAGCGTTTTGGCTGCTCAGTGTGCGTTTTGCCGCGGCGGGGGCGGTCGGCGGGGGTGGGCCGTGCCCGGTGCCACTCCTGAATTTCGGTCTTCACGAGCGTCGAATCTACGGCATTTAGGTAATCTGTCCGGATTAGCCCTGAATGACAGGGAAAAACAGGAATTAATTTCTCGTTGCAGCTATCGGACGGATGCAATCGATGACGACGTACGCCACGGAGCCGAGCCTGCTCACCGGGGACCAGAAGATCCAGGCCGCGGTGCTGGAGAGCCTCGCCGAGGCAGCGAACCACCGCACCTGGTTCGCGGGCATGGCCACCCCGTATCTCGGCGCGCACCCGATCGAGATCGGCAGCGGGCTCGGGGACTACCTGCTGGAGTGGCTGCCGTACGTGGACCGCTTCACCGCCACCGAGGCCGACCCGGAGCGGCTGGTCGAACTCAAGCAGCGCTTCGCCGACGACCGCCGGGTGGAGGCGCGCGAGATGCTGCTGCCCACCGACTCCTCCGGCGACCACACGGCCCTGGTCAGCTACAACGTCCTGGAGCACATCGAGGACGACGTCGCGGCGCTGCGCAGCATGGCCCGGCTGATCCAGCCCGGCGCCCCGATGGTGCTGGTGGTGCCCGCGTTCCCGATCGCGATGAGCAAGGTCGACGTCGCCACCGGCCACTGGCGGCGCTACACCCGCCGCTCCCTCACCGACGCCGCCGTCGCGGCCGGCCTGACCGTCGAGCGCATGGAGTACGTCAACTCGCTCGGCTTCATCTGCTACTTCATCACCGCGCGCCTGCTCGGCATGTCCCCCAAGGGCGGCCTCATGATGCGCGTGTACGACTCCGTCGTCACCCCGATCACCCGCCGCCTCGAATCCCGCCTCCGCCCACCCTTCGGCCAATCCATCCTGGCCGTCCTCCGCCGCCCCTGACCCCACCCCACCGGGTTGATCATGAACTTATGGCACGGCTCAGCGGCGCGTCATGGCCACAACTTCATGATCGAGTAGCGGCTCGCCGCAGACGCGCGGATCCGGGCACACGGGGGATCATGAACTTGTGGCGGTGACACACCGTCGAACCGTGCCATAAGTTCATGATCAACCCGCAGGGGGCGGCAGGCCGGCGGGGGTGGGTCAGAAGCGGGGCATGCCGCCGAATTGGCGGTCGCCGGCGTCGCCGAGGCCGGGGACGATGAACATGTTGTCGTTGAGGTGGTCGTCGATGGAGGCGGTGACCAGGCGCAACGGGAGGCCGGAGTTGCGAAGGCGGTCGATGCCGGCGGGGGCGGCCAGGACGCAGAGCACCACGATGTCGGTGCAGCCGCGGTCGGCGAGCAGGCGGCAGCAGTGCTCCAGCGAGCCGCCGGTGGCCAGCATCGGGTCGAGGACCAGGACCGGCTTGCCGGTGAGGTCGCCGGGCAGGGACTCCATGTAGGCCCGCGGCTCGAAGGTGTGCTCGTCGCGGGCCAGGCCCACGAAGCCCATCGAGGACTCGGGCAGCAGGCTCAGCGCGGCGTCGGCCATGCCGAGCCCGGCGCGCAGCACCGGCACCAGCAGCGGCGGGTTCGCCAGGCGGGTGCCGACGGCGGTCGCGACCGGGGTCTCGACCGGGAACGTGTCGGCCTTGAAGGTACGGGTGGCCTCGTACGCCAGCATGGTGGTGAGCTCGTGCAACGCGGCCCGGAAGCTGGCCGAGTCGGTGCGGGAGTCGCGCATGGCGGTGAGGCGGGCCTGGGCCAACGGATGATCAACGACGAGTACGTCCACGACGTGAAACTACCCGCCCGTAGCCGCCCGCGTCGTGCCAACCGGTGTCGCGGGGTTCCAGCGCCGTGGTGTAGGCGCCACTTGCGGGCATTCGTCCAGCGCCTGGGCGGCGGCGTAGACCGCGTGCATCGCTTCGGCGTACCGCTGGGGGGTGTGCCCGGCGGCGCAGGCCCGCGCGGCCGCGCCGAGGCGGCGGGCGGCGCGGCGGTCGGTGAGCAGTTTCAGCACCGCGTCGCCGAACGAGACCGGGTCCGGGTCGGCCAGCAGGGCGTTGCCGTCGAGGGTGCCGTAGCGGTGCAGGGACGGGTCGGCCAGCACCGCGGGCAGCCCGGCGAGCGCGGCCTCCTGCAGCACCAGGGCCTGCGTGTCGGTACGCGACGGGAAGGCGAACACGTCCGCGGCCGCGTACGCGGCGGCGACCACGTGCGGGGGCTGCTGCCCGGTCAGCACCACCCGGTCGGCGACCCCGGGTCCGGCCGCGCGCAGCAGCCGGGCCAGCCAGCGGCGCTCGTAGACCGCGCCGACCAGCACCAGCCGGGCTTTCGGCGACGCCGCGAGCACCCGGGCGAACGCCGGGACCAGCAGGTCGACGCCCTTCTCCCGGTTGACCCGGCCGACGAACAGCACCACCGGGTCCTTCGGCCCGATGCCATGCCCGGTCCGGAACGCGCCGGCCTCGGCCCGGGACGCCGGGCGCTCCCCCACCCCGGTGGGGATCAGCGCCATCCGCGCCGGGGACACCGGCAGCGCGACCCGGTCGAGCACGGCCCGGGTCGGCACGACGACCGCGCGGGCCTCACCGAGCAGCAGCCGGTTGCCTTCGCTGAGCACCGCGGCGCGCCCGCCGGCGAGCGCCGCGGGCACCCCGAGCCGCCCCGCGTACAGGCGCAGCAGCAGCCGCAGCGCCCAGCCGGGCACCCGGTACGCGTCGGCGTAGGCGTGCAGGTCGGTGTGGTACGTCTGCACCAGCGGCACGCCGAGCCGGGCGGCCAGCAGCACGCCGAGCAGCCCGGCCGGGCCGGGTGTGTGCACGTGGACCACGTCGGGCCGATATCCGGCGAGGTCGGCGACGAGCTGCTCACGGGTGCCCCGGGCGCACAGCGCCCAGCGGGCGAGCCGCAGGTCGGCGACACCGCAGGCGAGCGCCGGCAGCCGCAGCAGGCCAGGCTCGTCCTCCTGGTCCCCGTGGGCCGGGACGACGCAGTGCACGTCGTGTCCGGCGGCGGCCTGAGCCGCGCGCAGCGTGCGCAGCGACGTGACTACTCCGTCGCGGCGCGGCAGGTACGTGTCGGTGAAGTGCATGATGCGCACACCAAGACGGTCGGTGACCAGCGTTGATGTGGCGTTAACGCGGCATGGCGGGCGGATGTGGTGACGGCGGCCACCGATCCGCCGATCCCACGACGTGGACAAGATCGATATTCATGAGACCGCGTAGACTTCGCGGCATGACGGCCACCATCTCACCGTTGTCCGAGGTCACGCGCTCTGACGCGGCGCTGCGGACGTTCCTGCACGGCCTGCCCGGCGTCGACCGGGTCGGCGCGGACGCGCGCGCCGCGGGCCTGGGCACCCGCTCGATCAAGACGACCGCCAAGGCCTGGGCGATCGACCTCGCCATCCGGATGGTGGACCTGACCACGCTGGAGGGCGCGGACACCCCGGGCAAGGTCCGGGCGCTGTGCGCGAAGGCCCGGCAGCCCGACCCGGGCGACCCGACCTGCCCGCCGGTGGCGGCGATCTGCGTGTACCCGTCGATGGTGCCGACCGCCGCCGCGGCCCTGCGCGGCTCCGGCATCCACCTGGCCAGCGTGGCGACGGCCTTCCCGTCGGGTCAGGCCCCGCTGAAGGTGAAGCTGGACGACACCCGGGCCGCCGTCGCCGCGGGCGCTGACGAGATCGACATGGTGATCAGCCGGGGCGCGTTCCTGGCCGGGCGTTACCTGGAGGTCTTCGAGGAGATCGTGGCGATCAAGGAAGCCTGCGGCAGCGCCCACCTCAAGGTGATCCTGGAGACCGGCGAGCTGGTCACGTACGACAACGTGCGGCGCGCGTCCTGGCTGGCCATGCTGGCGGGCGGCGACTTCATCAAGACCTCCACCGGCAAGGTCGCCCCGGCGGCCACCCTGCCCGTCACGCTGATCATGCTGGAGGCGGTGCGCGACTTCCTCGACACCACCGGCCGCAAGGTCGGCGTGAAGCCCGCGGGCGGCATCCGCACCACCAAGGACGCCATCAAGTACCTGGTCATGGTCAACGAGATCGCCGGCGACGGCTGGCTCGACCCGGACTGGTTCCGGTTCGGCGCGTCCACGCTGCTCAACGACCTGCTGATGCAGCGCACGAAGCTCGCCACCGGCCACTACAGCGGCCCCGACTACTTCACTCTGGACTAAGACATGAGCAGATTCGAATACGCTCCGGCACCGGAGTCGCGCTCGATCGTGAAGTTGCAGCCCTCGTACGGGCTGTTCATCAACGGCGAGTTCGTCGACGGCGCGGGCAGCTTCAAGACCATCTCCCCCGCCTCCGAGGAGGTGCTGGCCGAGGTCGCCGAGGCGTCGACCGCCGACGTGGACCGGGCTGTCAAGGCCGCCCGCCGCGCGTACGAGGACGTGTGGGGCTCGATGCCCGGCCGGGAGCGGGCCAAGTACCTGTTCCGGATCGCGCGCATCATCGCCGAGCGCAGCCGCGAGCTGGCCGTGCTGGAGTCGCTGAACAACGGCAAGCCGATCAAGGAGTCCCGCGACGTGGACGTGCCGCTGGCCGCGGCGCACTTCTTCTACTACGCGGGCTGGGCCGACAAGCTGCCGTACGCCGGCTTCGGTGCGGACCCGCGCCCGCTGGGCGTGGCCGGGCAGGTCATCCCGTGGAACTTCCCGCTGCTCATGCTGGCGTGGAAGATCGCCCCGGCGCTGGCCGCGGGCAACACGGTGGTGCTCAAGCCCGCCGAGACGACCCCGCTGACGGCGCTGCTGTTCGCGGAGATCTGCCAGCAGGCCGAGCTGCCGCCGGGTGTGGTCAACATCGTCACCGGCGCGGGCGAGACCGGCGCGGCCGTGGTCAACCACCCGGACGTGGACAAGGTCGCCTTCACCGGCTCGACCGAGGTCGGCCGGATCATCGCGCGGGCCGTCGCCGGCACGAACAAGAAGATCACCCTGGAGCTGGGCGGCAAGGCGGCCAACATCGTCTTCGACGACGCGGCGATCGACCAGGCCGTCGAGGGCATCGTCAACGGCATCTTCTTCAACCAGGGCCACGTCTGCTGCGCGGGCTCCCGGCTGCTGGTCCAGGAGTCCGTCGCCGACCAGCTGCTGGAGTCGCTCAAGCGGCGCATGGCCACCCTGCGCGTCGGCGACCCGCTGGACAAGAACACCGACGTCGGCGCGATCAACTCGGCCGAGCAGCTGACCCGGATCAAGGCGCTGGCCGAGATCGGCTCGGCGGAGGGCGCGGAGCGCTGGTCGCCCGCGTGCGAGCTGCCCGACCGCGGCTTCTGGTTCGCGCCGACCATCTTCACCGGCGTGTCCCAGGCGCACCGCATCGCCCGCGAGGAGATCTTCGGGCCGGTGCTGTCGGTGCTGACCTTCCGCACCCCGGGCGAGGCGGTCGAGAAGGCCAACAACACGCCGTACGGGCTGTCGGCCGGGATCTGGAGCGAGAAGGGCTCCCGCATCCTCGCCATCGCCGACCAGCTGCGGGCCGGTGTCGTCTGGGCGAACACGTTCAACAAGTTCGACCCGACCTCGCCGTTCGGCGGTTACAAGGAATCGGGTTACGGCCGCGAGGGCGGCCGCCACGGGCTGGAGGCCTACCTTGCCGGCTAAGAAGAAGGAGTCCGCGGACTCCGTCGCCTCCGCCACCCGGGTCACCGCGGGCGGGGTCGCCACCGCGCCGCGGCTGGCCGTACGCAAGACGTACAAGCTCTTCATCGGTGGTGCGTTCCCGCGCAGCGAGTCGGGCCGCACCTACGTCGTCGCCGACAGCAAGGGGCAGTTCGTGGCCAACGCCGCCCAGGCCTCCCGCAAGGACGCCCGCGACGCCGTGCTCGCCGCGCGGGCCGCGTTCGGCAAGTGGTCCGGCGCGACGGCGTACAACAAGGGCCAGGTCATCTACCGGATCGCGGAGATGCTGGAGGGCCGCCGCGACGAGTTCACCGCGCTGGAGGTGCCCGCCGCCGAGGTGGACGAGGCCATCGACCGGCTCGTCTGGTACGCGGGCTGGACCGACAAGCTGGCGCAGGTCGTCGGCGGGGCCAACCCGGTCGCCGGGCCGTACTTCAACCTCTCCTCGCCCGAGCCCAGCGGCGTCGTCGCGGTCGTCGCCCCGTCCGCGCCGACCCTGCTCGGCCTGGTCAGCGTCGTCGCCCCGGCGATCGCCACCGGCAACACGGTCATCGTGATCACCGACGCCCCGCGGGTCGCGATCACCCTGGCCGAGGTGCTGGCCACCTCCGACGTGCCCGGCGGTGTGGTCAACATCCTCACCGGCTCGGCCGCCGAGGTCGCCCCGTGGCTGGCCTCGCACAGCGACGTCAACGGCCTCGACCTGACCGGCCTGGCCGACGCCAAGCTGGCCCTCGAACTGGAGCAGGCCGCCGCCGAGACCCTCAAGCGGGTACGCCGCCCGGCCGCCGCCCCGGACTGGTCCGCCGACCCCGGCCTCGCCCCCATGACCGCCTACCTCGAAACCAAGACGGTCTGGCACCCCAAGGGCCTCTGATCGAAGGAAGGGCACCTTCCCATCGCTATGCGTTGTGGAAGGTGCCCTTCCTATCGTTGCACCCAGCTGAGCTGGTCCTTCGCGGGCCGATCGCCGCTGTGGGCGAGCCGTCGGCCGCCCGGCCGGCGCGGCGGGCGTGCGCGGGTTCGTTAGGGTGGCCGACCATGAGCAGCCCCCTTCCCGAATCCGGCCCCGTCGAGCACGTCGGACGCAAAGCCCGGCGGCGGGCCGCGGCCATCGAGGCCGTCGAAGCGAGCCGCAAGGGCTCCGGCCCGCGATTCGCCGGGTTGCGAAGCCTGCTCGTGGTCCTCGGCGTCGCCGCCGCGTTCGTCACGTACATCGCCCTCGGTGGCCACGTCCGCTCCACCGTGCTCGGCTTCGCCTGCTACCTGTCGGGCTGCTCGGCCGCGGGCATGACCACGACGGGCTGGCTGATCGTCGCCGCCCCGGCCGCCGTGATGCTCGTGACGGCGCTGTTCTGGCGCAAGCTCGGCAGGGCCGGCCGGATCGCCCTCGGCAGCACCGCGGCCGTGGTCTACCTGGTCGTCATCACCTTCGTCCCGGGCCGCCGGCGCGACCTGTCGGACCTGATCAAGGGACCGGGCAGTGACGCGGTCGCCGACGGCATCATGTGGGCGCTGGGCGGGGCTGGCGTGGCCCTGCTGTTCATGCTGGTCCTGGTATTCGTCGCCAAGGCCGTCCCGGCGGTCGAGCGCCGCTACGACACCGTCGCGCTGGCCGGCGCGGTGGCGCTGATGGTCGCCGCGCTACCGGTCGCGATCACCAAGAGCGACCCCACGTGGGTACGCGCCGCCGAGGTCTTCCCCACCGAGCTGACCATGAACGGCGACCGGCTCGTGCGCGCCTCCGTCGGCGAGACGACCGGGTGCGACGGGGTGCTGCCCGACGACGCGCTGCTCAACAAGCGCCTGTGCTACCTGACCGTGCGCGCTTCGTACACCACCGACGACAGCGACGCGGTCGCCACGCTCCGCGCGGTGCTGTACGCCGACGACGAGGCCGCCGACGAGGTCCGCGCCGGCCTGCCCCGCGGGACGACCCCGGTCGGTGTCACCGGCGAGGTCCGCACCGTGCTGTCCACCACGTACTCCTGGGTCCTGGTCGGC
Source organism: Catellatospora coxensis (assembly GCF_016862635.1). Taxonomy (GTDB): domain Bacteria; phylum Actinomycetota; class Actinomycetes; order Mycobacteriales; family Micromonosporaceae; genus Catellatospora; species Catellatospora coxensis. Next base: position 91,353 of record NZ_BONI01000028.1, read on the forward strand.
ACGGCCGGGCACGCCGACGGTCGCTCTGTCGCCGTGGACGAGCGGCCCTGGGTCCTCTGGCCGCTGCGGCAGGTCAGCTACCACTTCATCGGCGTACAGGGCGGCCTGTTCATCGATCCCGACCCGGACGACGAGATCCGCCCCCGGACGCCCTGATCGCGCCGGACCTTGTGCAGTTCGTGTCGCTGGGGCAGCACGAACTGCACAAGATCCGAACGCGGCGAGCGGGCTCTGCGATCCTGGTCCGGTGGAGGAGGTGCGGCGTGGGTGAGGCGAGCAGGCTGCGGGCGCGGGCCGCGGAGATCGCCGACGAGGTGCTGTTCCCGGCCGCCCTCGCGGTGGACGCCGCCGACCGCGTCCCGGCGTCCCAGCTGGACCTGCTGGCCGCCGAGGGCTTCTACGGCGTCGCCGCGCGCGCCGACGGGTCCGGCATGGACTTCCCGCTGGCGGCGGCGCTGGTCGAGACCTTCGCGAGCGGCTGCCTGACCACCGCGTTCGTCTGGCTGCAGCACCACGGCCCGGTGCTGGCCGCGGCGGACAGCGAGCGGCCCGGCATCCGCGAGACCTGGCTGGAGCCCCTGGCCAAAGGGGTACGCCGGGCCGGTATCGCGCTGGCCGGACTGCGCAGCCCCACCGCGCCGATGCGGGTGCGCGCCGTCGACGGCGGTTACCTGCTCGACGGGGCGGTGCCCTGGGTCACCGGCTGGAACATGATCGACACGTTGTACACCGCCGCCCGCGACTCCCACGACGACGTGCACTTCCTGTTCGTCGACGCGGCCGACGCGCCGACCCTGTCCACCACACCGCTGGAGCTGGTCGCGGTGCAGGCGAGCCGGACCGTGGACGTGCGCTTCGACGGCCACTTCGTGCCCGCGGACCGGCTCGCCGACGTGCGGGCGTACGAGAAATGGTCGTCTTCGGACGCCTCCGGCTCGGCGCTGAACGGCTTCCTCGCCCTCGGTGTGGTGAGCCGGTGCTGCCGCCTGCTCGGCCCGAGCGCGCTCGACGCCGAGCTGGCCGCGGCCCGCGCCGCGCTGCTCGCCGCGGACGCGGCCGCGGTGCCCGCCGCCCGGGCCACCGCCTCCGACCTGGTGCTGCGGGCCACCGCGCAGCTGACGGTGCGCACCGGGGCGCGGGCGGTGCTGCGCGACGCCCACGCCCAGCGGCTGCTCCGCGAGGCCGCGTTTCTGCTCGTGTTCGGCAACCGCCCGGCCATCCGCGACGCCCTGCTCGCCCGCCTCGGGCCCGCCGCGCCGCGGTGATCCGCGATCCGGCCGCCCGCATCGGTGCGCGCGGATTTCCGCACGGCGCGGGTAAACAAGGCGCGCCCGTCATGACGTCTTAGCCGCGAGACCACCGCGTACCGGCTGAGGAGACCCCCGTGCACCCGGAGTTCGAGGATTACGTCCGCGCCCGTTCCGGGCCGCTGGTCGGCTTCGCCTACCTGCTCTGCCGTGACCGGCACCTCGCCGAGGACCTGGTGCAGGAGGTGCTGGCCAAGGCGTACCACCGCTGGGACCGCATCGAGGCGGACAACCCGGACGCCTACCTGCGCAAGGCCGTGGTGTGGGCGCACTCGTCCTGGTGGCGACGGCTGTCGCACCGGGAGCGTCCACTGGAGACGACCCCCGACGCCGCGGGCGACGACGACTTCGTGCAGCGGCACGCGGTGCGCGACGAGCTGTGGGCGCTGCTGGGGGCGCTGCCCCGCCGCCAGCGCACGGTGCTGGTGCTGCGCTTCTTCGAGGACCTCGACGACGAGCGCATCGCCGAGCTGATGGACTGCTCGCCCGCCACGGTGCGGGTGCACGCCCACCGCGGGCTGGCCGCGCTGCGGACCCGGCTGGCCAACCCGGCGCCGGTGCCGGCCGGCGAGCGGGCCTTCCCTGCGGTGCCCGTCGAGTCGGTGCGGCGGCGGGCGGTCGGCGGGCAGCGGCGGCGGCAGGCCGGGCTGGCCGCGGCGGCCGCCGCCGTGATCGTCGCGCTGATCATGCTGGTGCCCGGCTGGCGGGGAGCGTCGCCGCCGCCGGTGACCACGCCGACCCCGTCGGCGACCGCCTCCCCGTCCGCCGCCCCGTCGGTGCTGGTGCCGGTGGGGTCGGGCGGCGCGCTGCCGTCGTTCCCGTACGAGCCGGGCTGGCTGCCGGCCGAGGTCGGCCCGCTGACGGTGACCTTCGCGCTGGACCTGACCGGGCTGGAGAGCGCCGGCCGCCCCGGGTACGTGCTCCTCTACGCCGGGCCGTCCCCGTACGACTGGGACTGGGAGGCCGCGCGGACGCGCACGGTGCAGGTGAACGGGGTGAACGGAACCCTGCGCACGGGGACGTTCGAGGGTGCGCAGGCGGTCGGCCTGACCTGGCGGCGGGACGGCCGCTGGGTGACGGTGCAGAGCTTCGGCGGCCTGCTGACCGAGGACGAGGTGCAGCGGGTCGCCCGCGAGCTGCGGATCGGCAAGGTCACCGCCACCCCGCGGTTCACGTACTCGCTGGTGCCCGCCGGGTTCGAGGTGAGCAGCCTGGGCGTGGACCACCTGTGCCTGAGCCGGGAGCCCCGGCTGCGCCCGACGGACCCGGTGGGCGTCTGCGTGGGCGTCGGCACGGACACCAGCCAGGTCGGCCCGTGGAGCTCGCTGCTGGTCGGCGGGCTTCCGGCGCGGGTGGAGCGGGCCGATCCGGCCGGGCCGCCGACGACGCTGTGGATCCGGCTGGACGAGCGGCGGGTGCTGTCGATCTCGCAGTACGAGGGCGAGTTGAGCGAGGCCGACCTGATCCGGTTCGCCGAGAGCGTCACGCTGGCCGGGCCTGCGGGGCAGTGACCCACGCCATCGGGCACGATGGACAGCGTGGCGCGCCCGTTCGATCCCCGTCTGCTCCGGCAGGTCCCGTCCACCCGGCGTGACGTGGTCCTGCTGGCGGTGCTCGGGGCGGCCGTCGCCGTCGCCGTCGTGACCGCGGCGGCCGCGCTCGCCCGGGCGCTGGCCGCCGCGGTGGACCTGCGCCTCGATCCCGGCGCGATCACCGTCTTCCTGCTCGCGCTGACCGCCCGCGCCGCGCTCACCAGCGGCCTGGGCGTGGTCGCCGCGCGTATGGCGGCCACCGCCAAGGCGACCCTGCGGGCCGACCTGCTGTCCGCGGTCGGGCGGCGCGGACCCGGCTGGCTGGCCGGGCAGCGGGCCGGCGAGCTGGCCACACTCACCGGCCGGGGCCTGGACGCGCTGGACGGCTACTTCACCGGCTACCTGCCGCAGCTCGTGCTGGGCGTGACCGTGCCGATCGGGGTGCTGGCCACCCTCGCCTTCACCGACCTCGCGTCGGCGGTGATCGTGCTGGTCACCCTGCCGCTCATCCCGATCTTCGGCATCCTGGTCGGCTGGCAGACCCGCAACGCCACCGAACGCCAGTGGCGGCGGCTGCGGATGCTCGGCGGGCACTTCCTGGACATGCTGTCCGGGCTGCCCACGCTGAAGGCGTTCGGCCGGGCCCGCGCGCAGGTCGCCGCGGTGCGCGAGATGGCCGACCGGCACCGGGTCGCGACCATGCGCACGCTGCGCATCGCCTTCCTGTCGGCGCTGGTGCTGGAGCTGGTCGGCACGATCTCGGTCGCGCTGGTGGCGGTGCCGGTGGGCCTGCGGCTGCTGGGCGGCGGCATGACGCTGGCCGCCGCGTTCACCGTGCTGCTGCTGACCCCGGAGGCGTACGCCCCGCTGCGCGCCGCCGGCACCAGGTTCCACGCCAGCATGGAGGGCCTGACCGCGCTGGACCAGGCGTTCACCCTGCTCGCGGCCGCCGACGGCGGAGCAGCCGGGGGTACGCGTACCGCACCGCGCCCCGGCGTGATCGAGCTGCAGAAGGTGACCGTCGCGTACGAGCGCACCACCGCGCTCCGCGACGTCGACCTCACCATCCGCCCCGGCGAGCGCATCGCCCTGGTCGGACCGAGCGGCGGCGGCAAGAGCACCCTGCTCAACCTGCTGCTCGGCTTCACCGTGCCGACCTCGGGCCGGGTCCTGGTCGACGGCGCCGACCTGGCCGAACTCGACCTCGACGGCTGGCGGCGGCAGCTCGGCTGGGTGCCGCAGCGGGCCCACCTGTTCGCCGACACGCTGGCCGCCAACATCGCCCTCGGCGCGCCGGACGCCCCGCGGGAGCGCATCGCGGGGGCGGCCCGCGCCGCGGCGCTCGGCCCGGTGGTCGACGCCCTGCCGCAGGGCCTGGACACCGTGCTCGGCGAGCGCGGCCACGGCCTGTCCAGCGGCGAACGCCAGCGGCTCGCGCTGGCCCGCGCCTTCCTGCGGGACGCTCCCCTGCTGCTGCTCGACGAGCCGACCGCCCGCCTCGACGCCGCCAGCGAGCAGGCCGTGGTCGAATCCACCCTGTCCCTGGTCGAGGGCCGCACCGCCCTGCTCGTCGCGCACCGCCCCGCCCTGCTCGCCGCCGCCACCCGTGTGATCCGGATCGACCAGGGCACCCTCCACGAACTGGTGACCGCATGACCACCCCGCTCCTGCCCGCGTCCACGCCGCCCGGTGCCGCGCTTTCGGGGAAACCGCCGGTATCGGCCTGCCCGCGATCGCGATTTCCCCGAAACCGCCGCCGGACCGGATGCGCCGGTGTGACGTGGTGAGCCGGGGCGGGGTGGTGCGGCGGGTGCTGGCGTTCGCGTACCCGCTGCGGTGGCGGTTCGTCGGGGCCGGGTTGCTGGCGGCCGGGACCGAGGCGGCGGGCCTGGGGTTGATGGCCGCCGCGACGTGGCTGCTGGCGACGGCGGCCGGGCAGCCGCCCCTGATCGCCCTGTCGATCGCGATCGTGCTGGTCCGGGCGCTGGCCATCGGCCGCGGCGTGCTGCGGTACGTGGAGCGGCTGGCGAGCCACGACGCCGTGCTGCGCATGGTCACCGAGGTGCGCGCCCGGATCTTCGCGACGCTGGTCGACCGGCCCCCGGCCCGCCGCGCGGACGCGCTCAGCCGCATGGTCTCCGACGTCGACGCCGTGCAGGACCTGGTGATCCGGGTGCTGCTGCCGATGGCGGCGGCGGGCCTGGTCGCCGACGCCGCGGTCGGCACGGCCCTGCTCGCCGATCCCGCCGTCGCCCTGGTGCTGCTGGCCGGCCTGCTGGTCACCGGGGTGGCGCTGCCGCTGCTGGCCGCCCGCCTGGCCCGGCACGGGGCGGCCCGGCTGGCCCCGCTGCGCGCCGCGTACGCGGCCGACACCGTGGACCTGGTGCACGGCGCGGCCGACCTCGCCGCCTTCGGCGCCCGCCCCGGGTACGAGGCCCGCGGCGCGGCGCACGCCGAGGAGCTGGCCCGGGTGGAGCGCGCCCTGGCCCGGCGCTCGTTCGCGGTGGACGCCGCGGCGACCGCGCTCGGCGGGGTGACCGCGATGGCGGTGCTGGTCACCGCCCTGTCCCGCGGCCTGCCGGGGGTGTGGATCGCGGTGCTCGCCGTCGCCACCCTGGCGGCCGGGGAACTGGCGCTGTCGCTGCTGGCCGCCGCGCGCAAGGGGGCCGAGATCCAGGGCAGCCTGCACCGCGTCGCCGAGCTGCTGGACGAGCCCGGGGACCCCGCCGCAGGGCTGCCGATCCCGGACGGTTCCGTACACCTGCGGCTGCGCGGTGCCGGGGTGCGCTACCGCCACGACGCCGCACCGGCGCTGCACGACATCGACCTCGACCTGCCACCCGGCCACCGGGTCGCGATCGTCGGCCCGTCCGGCGCGGGCAAGAGCACGCTGCTCGCCCTGCTCACCGGGGCGATCCCGCCGGACACCGGCACCGCGACCGCCGAACCGCCGGGGCCGGCCGGGGGCGGCGGCACACCGATCACGGCGTACGACCGCGAGCGGTGGCCGGTTGCCGTGACCGGGCTGCTGGCCGACGCGCACCTGTTCCACGCCTCGGTGCGCGACAACCTGCTGCTCGCCCGTCCCGGCGCGACCGACGAGGAGCTGCTCGCCGCCTGCCGGACCGCCGGGCTGGCGGACTGGGTGGCCGAGCACGGGCTGGACGTACGCGTCGGCGAGGACGGCGCGGAGCTGTCCGGCGGCCAGCGGCAGCGGCTCGCGCTGGCCCGCGCGGTGCTGGCCGACCCGCACGTGCTGCTGCTCGACGAGCCGACCGAGGGCCTCGACCCCGCGCAGGCCGACGCGGTCCTCGCGGCCGTGCTGGCCGACCGCGGCGGCCGCTCGGTGGTGCTGGTGACCCACCGGCTGACCGGTCTGGACGCGTTCGACGAGGTCGTGGTGCTGGACGGCGGCCGCGTGAAGGAGCGCGGAACGCAGGGTTGGGTGCGGGCGCACGGGGGCTGACCCGAACCACTAGGGTGTGCGGAGAGTCACCGACCCGGCAGAGGTCGGCAGCTGAACGGCGGAGGTCAGCAGTGGCAAGCACGCTCTGGGACGAGTACCAGGTCTCGCCGGTCGAGGTGGCCCTGCCGGGCGGCAAGGTCGGACTGACGCTGCGGGCGTACCGGCCCGCGAGCGAGCTGACCCCGACCGACATCGCCGACCGCGAGGACGACGACGCGATCTTCTCCGGCCGCACCGGCCGCCCCATGGGCGTCGCCGACGACGAGGAGCTGCCCGAGTTCGAGTGGACCAAGGAGGCCCTCGACGAGGTCGCCGCCGGTCCCGCCGAGGACGAGGTCGCCGAGCGCGCCGTGGAGGCCGACGAGGCCGAGGAAGCGGACGAGGACGAGGACGAGGAGGCCGAGGCAGTCTCCGACGAGGAAGTCCCCATGTTCCTCTCGCACAAGGGCCGCCTGCTGCTGTTCCTGTCGGCCAAGGGCCTGGCCGACTTCGTCCGCTCCGGCGCCCCGCACGACCTCAAGCAGCTCGAAGGCTGGTCGAAGCTGGCCAAGTCGGTCAAGGCCACCGACGTGGTCGCGGGCGAGGACGACGCGTACGAGCTGGACCTGGTCGTGGAGAACCTGCGCGGCGGTCCGGACGCCTGGGACGCCGAGCTGGTGCTGCGCGCCGGGGAGTTTGCCAGGGACGTGAGCTACGCTCTTCGCCTCAAGCCCGTCATGGTGGCGCTCTCCCCCGGCTCCCCGCTCGACGACCTCGACGAGGCGCTGCGCGCCTCCGAAGAGGGCGGACTCGGTGCTTTCTTCGCGAAGCGCAAGCTGAAGAAAATCGGGGCAGAGCAGGCATCCATCGGCTGGCGCTCGATTATTGGCAAGATCTCTGGCGCTGTGGACTGGCGCGACTGACCCCTAACCAGGGAACATCAGTCTTTGGCACACGAGGGGTCCGGGAGGAGGACGAGTCCGTGGCGCTCGTGCGGGTGTACTGCGGTATCGCGTCGACAGCTCCGGAGGTCGACGCGGGGGACAACCTTGCGGCGGCCGTGAACCGGCTGACCGTCGCCGTTGTCGACGACTCCGGCAGGCTGCTGGAGTTCTGCGTCATCAACGACGATCCGACCGGCTACGCGCTGGTGACGTCGCTGCTGGCGGAGAGGTTCGGCGCGTCGACGATGGTCATGGTGGCCGCGGACAGCGACGACCAGCAGGTCATCTCGCTGCTCGCCGCGTCCGGCCGGGCGATCGCGTACACCGACGACGAGTCCGCCGACGACTTCGCCGACCGGTTCGCCGACGACGAGTCCCTCGACGAGGTCAACTCCTCCCCTGACGAGCGCCGCGCCGTCGGGCTCGCCCGCGCCCTGCAGGCCGGTGTGCTGTCCGCGGTGGTCGGTCCCGCCCCGCGCGAGTTCGTCGCCTTCAAGCCGGTGCTCGCCGCGCACGCGGCGCTGGCCGTCGGCCGGCACGCCGCCGCGGTGGCCCTGCGCGAGGTGCTGCGCGAGCTCTACCCGGCCGCCCTGCGCGCCTACCCCGATCCCGCCGCCCCGGTCGCCCTGGCCGTGCTGGAGGCGCTGCCCGAGCCGGGCATGCTCGCCGGCCAGTCCGGCTCCCGCAACCGCGACAACGGCGCGACCGCCGAGACCGTCGCCGCCCGGCTCGTCGCCGACGGCGTCTGCGACAGCGGCACCGCGCTGGAGGCGGTCACCGCCCTGCGCGTCGCCATCGCCGAGACCCGCCGCACCGGCGTCGGCAAGCAGCTGACCGCCGCCGTGGCCGAGTCCGTGCGGCACAGCGTGGCCGCCGTGCGCGCGTCCGACGCCGCCGGCCTCGCCCTCATCGACACGCTCGCCGACCGCATGGCCCCGCTGCCGGCCGCCGCGCCCGCCCAGCCCGTCCGCCGGACCGGGGTCACCGTCACCTCCGCGCCGCCCGCGATGGCCGCCGCCACCGGCGCCCGCCGCCGCGTGCAGCCGACCGCCGTGACCCCCGCCCCGGCCCAGCCGCGCCCGGTGCAGGCGCCGCCGACCGCGCCCGAGCCGGTGTCCGCCACGCCGCTGGCCCCGCCGCCCGTGGAGCGACCCGCATGGGCGCCCGCCATGCCGCCCGTGCCGCCCGGTTTCGAGCCGACCCCGATCACGGGTACCCCGATCGTCGCCACGCCCGCTGCGGCGCGCCAGGAGGCCCCTGCCGCGCCCACCCGGCAGGCGCCGACCCCGATCCCGCCGCGGCAGGCACCGATCCCGGCGCAGCGCGCCTCCCGGCCGCCGGCCGACGCGGGCAAGCCGTTCGTGCCGACCCTGACCAACGCCGCGATCAGCAGCGAGCGGGCCGCGCGCGGGTTCAACCAGGCCCCGTCGGCCGACCTGCCCGACGAGACCCTCGAGCAGGGACACCTCGGCTACCAGCAGCCCGCCGCCGACCTGGCGGACCCCGCGCCGCGCGGCTACCAGCAACACGCCGAGCCGCCGACCGAGGCGCCGCGTGGCTACCAGCAGCACCCGGCGGAGCCGGCGGACCCCGCGCCGCGCGGCTACCAGCAACACGCCGACCAGCCGAACGACACACCTCGCGGCTACCAGCAGCCCGCTGCCGACCTGCCGGCCGACCGGGCCCGCCGGGGCGGTTACCAGCAGCCTGCCGAGCCGGTGAACGAGCGCGCCCCGCGCGGCGGATACCAGCCGCCGTCCCGCGACCGTGACGACGACCGTGCCCCGCGTGGATACCAGCCATCGGCCGCCGAGCGGCTCGCCAACGAGCTCGCCGAGCGGGCCCGCAGCGGGTTCCAGCAGGACAACCTGCGCGACACCGGGGAGCAGCCGCGCTACAACGGGCCGTCGGCGACCGACGTGCCGAGCGACATCACCCGGATGCCGGCCGACCCGCTGGGCATGCCGCCGCAGCCGCCCGCCGCCCCGGCCGGTTCGCGCGCCAACTGGCCGCTGAACCCCGAGCCGGAGGAGCCAGCGCGCCCCGCCGACGGACGGATCACGCCGCCGTGGCTCGACGACGACCTGGTGCTGCCCGAATCCCCGGCGCTGCGCCTGGTCGACGAGCCGGCCCGGCGCAACGGTCGCGGCGGGCGCGACGAGCCCCCGCTGCGCCTGGTCGACGACAGCGCGCTGACCGGGGCCCGGCCCAAGCCGCGCCGCACCGAGCGGGCCTCCAGCCCGGCCGCCGGCGAGGACGACGATCTGCTGATCTTCGCGTCGGTCTCCTCGGCCTGGTTCAGCGGGCCGAGCAACGACACCGAGACCACCTGGAACTCGACGATGGACAGCGGCTGGCGCGCCGCCGAGCAGGCCGCCCGGCCGCAGGTCGGCAACGACACCACGGCCGGCCTGCCGCGCCGCGTCCCGCAGGCCAACCTGGTGCCCGGCTCCACGCCGGAGCGCGAGGAGCGCCCGCTGCGCATAGTCCGCGACGCCGCCGGCATCGCCGCGCACACCAGCAACTACTTCCGTGGCTGGCGGCGCGGCAACCAGGAACTCGGCGGCGGCCCCGGCCAGGGCGGCTTCGCCGTCGGCGGCCGTCCGGGCCGGGAGTCGGCCAACGGCTGGGACTTCACCCGCGAGCAGGACTCCCGCGACGACCGCGACGACTACAACTACCGCGCGGCCAACTACCGCTGATCGACCACTCGCCCCCGGCAACCGCGAAGATCGCGGTGGCCGGGGGCTTGCTGTCTGCCGCCGCGACGACAGCGGTTCGGGCGGCGATGGTCACGCAGCGTCATGATGTGTTTCTGGCCATAGCCCCTGAGCTTGACCTTCACACGGGGGGCCAGCACGATACGTGTGCGGCAGTGGCTCACACCACTGCCCACGCACCCCTGCACGGCGGAAAGGCATGTCATGAACAGCGCCAAAGGTGGACTGACCCGACGCAGCGCCCTCACCGGCGGACTCGGACTGGCCGCCGGAGCGCTGCTGGCCGCCTGCTCCGAGCCCGACGCGACCGCGGCCGGCGCCACCGGGGAACTCGTGCTCGGTGTCAACCTGGAGCTCACCGGCACCGGTTCGACCTTCGGCAAACTGCAGGAGCAGGCCCTGAAGGTCGGCGCCGACGAGATCAACTCTGTCGGCATCCCGTACGGCGAGGGCCGCCTCTACATCCGGCTGGTCATCAAGGACAACGGCGGCACCGCGGCGACCGCGATGCAGCACGCCAAGGACCTCATCGAGCAGGACCGGGTCAGCGCGATCATCGGCGGCGCGACCGTCGAGACGGCCCGCGCCATCATCTCGGTCGCCGAGCCGGGCAAGGTGCCGTTCCTCTGCCTCAACAGCGGCGACGACATGACGGTGCCGCTGCCCAACCGCAAGTTCGTCTACCAGCTCGGCCCGAACGCCTCGGACGTCGCCGCCGTCATGGGCCGCGAGATCCGCAAACTCGGCCTGGAGAAGGTCGCCGTGCTGGCGACCACGGACGGGCACGGCGACGCCGGTGTACGCGCGCTCCCCCGGGCCATGCTCGCCAGCGGTCACGAGATCGTCGACATGGTGCGCCTGCCCCGGTCCGGCCGGGCCTACGGCAGCGCCGCCGCGCGGATCGCCGACGCGGAGACCGAAGCGGTCATCGTCTGGGCGCAGGCTCCGGTGAGCGCCGCCGCGGTCGCCGCGCTGCGCAACGCCGGTTACACGGGCAAGGTGTTCCTCGACGCCGGCGCGGGCGCGGACGAGACGCTCAACGGCCCCAACAGGCGCGCGATGGAAGGCGCCTACGTCATCCACCCGGCCGTGCTCGCCGGGGCCCCCACGGTGGCCACCACGCCCTCCGGACGGGCCCAGCGCACCTTCATCTACCGCTACATCCAGCAGTACGGGTCGTTCACCGGCTTCGCCCCGTACGGCGCGGACGCGCTGACGCTGATGGCCACCGCCGCGCGCCGTGCCGTCAGCACCGACCCGCAGCGCCTGCGCGGCCGGCTCGAAGGCGGCCCGATCGAGGGCATCACCGGCGCCTACGCCTTCCAGCCCATCTCCCACGGCGGCCTCGAAGCCGACGCCCTGGCCCCCTTCCTCATCCGCCAAAACGCCTGGGTCCGCCTCAGCTGACCCGCCCACCGGCCCCCTCCTCCGGACCAACTCTTAAAGAGTCGCGCCCTCAGACAGTGT
>NZ_BONI01000029.1 GCF_016862635.1 Catellatospora coxensis
CCCTGGCCACGACACGAATCCTAACAGGACGGTTGTGCGTTTTCGTACTGGCGTACGGGTGGACGCCGGTCCGCCTCGGCGGCGGATCGGCTTCGCCTGCCCTGCTGCGCAGGAGTCACGTTTCCTCCCCGACCTGAAGGCCGGAGTATCCACGAGAGAAATCTGATGACCGAACACAACTGGTCATACCACTTGACCACCTGACCGAACTGCTCGATGGTGGACCCATGACATTCGCGAAGATCGAACGACGGTCCCTGCCGGACGAGGTCTACGACCGCGTACTCGGCCAGATCGTCTCCGGCTCGCTCACCCGCGGCCAGGCCCTGCCCAGCGAACGCGCGCTGGCCGAAGCACTCGGCGTCAGCCGCCCCGCCGTACGCGAAGCACTCCAGCGGCTGACCCACGCCGGCCTGGTCACGGTCCGCCAGGGCGGCGCGACCACCGTCAGCGACATCCGCCGCACCGGCGGCCTCGACGTCCTGCCCCACCTGCTGCTGCCCGGCGGCGACCTCGACCTCGCCGTCGCCCGCAGCATCCTCGAAGCCCGCCTGGCCATCGGCCCCGTCGTCGCCGGGCTCGCCGCCGAACGCCACGGCCGCGCCGCCGCCCTGCTCGACGCCGTCACCGCCATCGAGACCGACACCGACCCCGTCGGCCGCCAGCGCAAGGCCCTGGCCTTCTGGGAACTGGTCGTCGACGCCGCCGACTCCGTCGCGTTCCGCCTGATGTTCAACGGCCTGCGCGCCGCTTACGAACCCGCCCTGCGCGCCCTGTCGACCGTCATGGCCGGCGAGGTCGACCGCGTCGAGCACTACCGGGCCCTGGCCGAAGCGATCACCACAGGCGACGCCGACACCGCCCGCCGGCTGGCCCACGACCTGCTCAGCCACGCCACCCGGGCCCTGCTGCACGCCCTCGACCTGCTGGAAGGAGCCCGACGATGACCCCCGCCGACAAGTCCGCCGCCGCGCGCGCCGCCCGCGACCGGCTCGCCGCCGACGAGGCCGCGGCCACCGGCCCCGCCCGCACCGCCGTGACCCTGGGCCAGATCTTCCGCCGGTTCTGGCACCACCCCAGCCCCTGGATGATCCTCACCGTGCTGGCCGCCGCCCTGGCCTGGCGTGTCGCCGAAGGCGGCTGGACCCTGGCCGACCTGCGCGCACCGGCCCTGCTCGTGGCGGCGTTCCCCGCCCTGGAATGGGTCGTGCACGTGTTCGTCCTGCACTGGCGGCCCCGCAGGTTCGCCGGGCTGACCGTCGACACCGAACTCGCCCGCGACCACCGCCGCCACCACGCCAACCCGCGGGACGTCCCGCTGGTGTTCATTCCGTGGCGATCGCTCGCCGCCGTCATCTGCGTCTACAGCACCGTCGCGCTGCTGGCGTTCCCGCGGCTCGGCGAGGCCCTCACCTTCATCCTGAGCGTCGCCGCCGTCGGGCTGCTCTACGAGTGGACCCACTACGCCATCCACAGCGACTACCGGCCACGCAGCAGGCTTTACCGGGCCGTGTGGCGCAACCACCGGCTGCACCACTACAAGAACGAGCACTACTGGTTCACCGTCACCACCGCCGGCACCGCCGACCGGCTGCTGGGCACCTACCCCGACCCGGCGACCACGGCGACCTCCGCCACCGCCCGCAACCTGCACGCGCCCGCCTGAACCCGCACACACGAAGCGGGGGCGGCGACCGTGTGGTCACCGCCCCCGCCGTCGATCCCGTGCTCAGCCCTGCGGCTCACGCCACATCGGGTACAGCGCCGGGCCGCCGCCGGGCAGGTGGTAGGCCTCGCCCAGCAACGCGAACCCGTGCCGCAGGTACAGATCCCGCGAACCCGTGCTCGACGCCTCCAGGTAGGCCGGCACACCCTCGGCGTCCAGCTGCGCCAGCCGCCGCCCGAGCAGCTCGCTGCCCAGCCCGGTGCCGCGCAGCCCCGGGCGCACGGCCAGCAGCGCCAGGTGCCAGTGCGGACGGCCGTGCGGGTGGTGCTCGGCGAACACCTCGTCCAGCAGCGCGAACCGGGCCGCGTGCGGCCCCGCCAGCTCGACCAGCCGCTCGTCGTACCCGTCGATCCACGGCGCGTCCACGGTGTTGTCGAACCACACCGCAACCGCGTCGTCGCCGGCCACGTCCACGGCCCCGTACGCCAGGGCGTGCTCGGCGAACCAGCCGAACTGCCCGGCCATGATGCGCTCGCGCTCGACCGGATCGTCGAGCAGCCAGTGCGCCACGGCCAGCTCCTGGAACGACGCCGAGATCAGCCTTCCCGCGGCCGCGGTGTCCACGGCCGGAGCCGTCGACACCGCGTCCGAGCCGGTCATACGCCGACCTTAGGGGCCTCCGCCGACGAGACCTCGGTCTTGCCGCCCTCGACGCCCTTGCCGATCGCCTCGTACAGCGCCGGCTTGGTGGCGCGCAGCACCAGCGCCCAGATCACGCCGACGACCGCGACCAGCAGGTACAGCCCTGGCAGGATCCAGCGGGCCGCGTGCTCGTCACCGGTGCCGAGCATGGTGCCGTAGTCACGGACGGTCTGCTGCACCGCCCAGATCAGGAACAGCGCCGACAGCACCGGCGCGATGACCCGGGTCCACAGGCTCTCGCCGCGCTTGTCCTTGGCGAAGTACAGCACCACGGCGACGCTGGTGCCCGCGAGCAGCAGCAGCACGCCGAAGCCGCCGGTCATGCCCAGCCAGAAGAACAGGTGGGTGAACGGGTCCAGCTGCGCGATCGCGTACACCAGGATGACGGCCAGGCCGATGACGCTCTGCAGGACCGAGGCGCCGACCGGGGCGCCCGAACGCGCGCCGGTGCGGGCCAGCGAACGCGGCAGCACGCCCTCGCGGGCCAGCGAGAACGTGTAGCGGGCCACGGTGTTGTGGTAGGACAGCATCGCCGCGAAGGCGCTGGTCACCAGCAGCACGTTGCCGGCGTCGGCGAAGAACGCGCCCAGGTGCTCGCCGGCCAGCACGAACATGAGGTCGGCCTGGGCGGCGTGCTCCTGGCTCTGGACGACGATGTTGTCCGGGCCGGTGGCCACGGTCAGCGCCCACGCGGTCAGCGCGTACACGAACACCATGACGCCCAGGCCGCCGAACGAGGCCAGGGCGATCGTCTTGCGGGAGTCGCGCGACTCCTCGGCGAACACCGGCGGGGCCTCGAACCCGACGAACGCGGTCACGGTCACGGTGAGCACCGCGCCGAGCGCGCCGCCGATGAACAGGTTGTCCGGCGAGAACGCGGCGAAGCTGACGCCGTCGGCCGGGTTGGCGATGAACACGATGTCGTACAGCAGCACGATGGCGAGCTCGGCGACGAGCACGACCAGCAGCAGCTTGCTGTTGATCTCGACGCGGGACAGGCCGAGCACCGTGACGAACAGCCACGCGACCAGGGCCAGCACCCACCACTGCACGTTGATGTCGAACATCGCGCCGAGCAGGCCGGAGCCGGCCGCGCCGAAGATGCCGTACAGGCCGACCTGCAGCAGGTTGTAGCCGAGCACCGCCGACAGCGCGGCGGCGACGCCGGCGGGGCGGCCCAGGCCCTGGGAGATGTAGGAGTAGAACGCGCCGGCGTTGCGGATGTGGCGCGACATGGCGACGTAGCCGAACGTGAACAGCGCCAGCGCGGCGCCGATCAGCAGGATGCCCAGCGGGAAGCCGATGACCTGGACGTTGGCCCAGCCGGCGACGATGACGCCGCCGATGACCATGAGCGGCGCCGCGGCGGTCAGCGCGAACGACGCCACGGACGCCGAGCCGAGCCGGTCGGCGGCCAGGGCCGACGACAGCGCGGAGCTAGGGGGTGCGGACACGGTGTTGCTCCTTGAGGGGGGTGGGGGTGAAAGGGGGGTGGGGGGTGTGGTTCAGGTGAGCTTCGCCACGGCTTTGCTGACGGCCAGCTCCGTCTCGGCGATGAGCACGCGCAGGGGTTCGTCGAGCACGGCGATGAGCGAGGCCAGGCTGCGTCCGCGGACGTCGTCCCAGGCGAAGGTGGTGCTCAGGCCGGTCGCGAAGGCGAGCCCGGCGAGGACGCGGTCCTCGACGGACATCTCCTCCTGGCGGCGCAGCCGCCCGATGAGCCGGGCAGTGGGCCAGGCGGCGTCGTTCACGGACAGCGGCACGTATCGGCGCTGCACGCCCAAGAGTCGGCGCGTCTCGACCAGTTGGAGCGCCCCCGCGGCGGTCATCCTGACGGCGATGTCGGATTCGGCGGTGCGCCCGAGGAAGGCGAGCCAGTCCCGCACCGGGTGCAGCTGCGGCTCTGCCAGCAGCTGCCCGTGTACGCGGGCGGCCAGCGCGTCCGGCGGCGGCGGGGCGTTGCGCACCGCCACCCCCTCGGCGGCGGGACGCACCAGGTCCAGCATGCACAACTCGGCCAGCAGCGCGGCTGCCAGCCCGAATCCGACGGCTTTGGCGTGCAGCCGGGAGTCGCCGCTGACATCGTCATGCGTCATCAAGTAGAACTCGTCGGCTATCGGCACGAGAAGGCACCCTACAGAATGGATCTACCCGCTGTCACCGCCGAGCACGCACTGTTTACCAAGACAACAGCGCAGGTAGCGTCCTATGTGGATGAGTGGGAGCGTTTGCACGCGCAATATTCCCAGCCAAACCCGCCACCGGACGTGACAGGGCGGCCCCGCCTGCGCACCGGCCGCCGAACCGGCACGGGCGACGGGACCGCCCTGCGTACGTGCGTGGTCCCCGGCCTCAGCGGGCCGGGGAACCCGTCACGACTGCGTCACCGTGATGTTGTCCAGGCCCGCCTCGACCAGGCTGGCCGTGCTCGCGTCCGCCGCCTCGACCAGGAAGCGCACGCTCTGGCCCGCGTACGCGGTCAGGTTCGCCGAACCGCTGCCCCAGGCGCCGTTGCGGTTGGTCGCCGCGCCGGCGATGGTGGCCAGCACCGTCGTGCCGCCGCTGTGCACGACCGAGATCCGCAGGTAGTCGGCGCTGGAGGAGTTCGAGCCGTGCGCCAGGTACCACTGCCAGCTCGCGTTCAGCGTGCCGGTGGCCGGCAGCGTGATCGCCGGCGACTGGATCGAGCTGGTGCCGCCGTCGAGGTCGAAGTCGCCCGCCGCGGTGCCCGCCGACAGGCCGGTGGCCAGGTCGTTGCTGCCCGCGAACGGGGTCAGCTGCTTGGCTCCGCTGGAGTTGGTCGCCTGCGCCGCGCCGCGCGCCCACTGGCCGGTGGTGGCCGTGTCGGTGCCGCCCGGGTTGACGGTCCAGCCGGTCGCGGTCTCGAACGTGTCGGACCAGACCGTGGTGCCGCCACCGCCGGTGCCGCAGTACGTGGCCTCCTTGCCGATCACCCGGTACGGGCAGTCGGCCTGCTGCAGCAGCATCAGCACCGCGGCCCGGTTACGAGTGGTCTGCGCGGTGATGACCTCGTCCGGCGGGTAGAAGCCGCCGCCGCTGCCGGAGCTGCCCGGGTACATCTCGAAGGTGTACGCCCAGATCCTGTGCGTGCCCCACATCCAGTCGATGGACGTGCCGTCGGCGACGTAGAGGTCGCTGGACTGCTCCGGGGTGTAGCTGTTGGTCGCGGCCATCTGCTGGCCCAGCGTGGCGAACGTGTTGTACTCGTCCGCGCTCATGCCCGACGGGTTGTTGGCCGTCGTGTAGCCGAACGGCCACAGGATGAGCTGCGAGTACGTGTGGAAGTCGATGTTGGCCTTGATCTGCTGGACGCCGCCGACGACCCGGCTGTTGACGAAGTTGCGCAGGTTCGTCGACTCCGGCGCGGAGAACGCCGACGGGCCGCGGTAGGTCTCACTGCTGGTCGTGCCGCTGGAACCGCCGCAGCAGCCCCACTGGTAGGACCAGTTGCGGTTGAGGTCGGTGCCGACGTTGCTCGAACCGCTGTTGGGCTGGCGGTTCTTGCGCCACGAGCGGTAGCTGCCGGTGGCGATGTCGTACTCGCCGCCGTCGGGGTTCATGTCCGGCACGATCCAGATCTCGCGGCTGTTCACGATGTTCGTGATCGCCGAGTCGGAGCCGTAGCCGCTGGTGAACAGGTTCATCAGGTAGATGGCCATCTCGACCGTGAGGTGCTCACGGGCGTGCTGGTGGTGGTTGAACAGGACCTCGACCTCGTTCTCGTCGGTGGCGACGTTGTCCGAGATCTTGATCAGGGGCATGTTGCGGCCCTCGTAGGAGTTGCCGATCGTCGTCACCCGGAAGATCGACGGGTACGACGAGGCCAGCGAGTTGATGACGGCCATCATCTCGCTGTAGTCGTGGTAGTTGGAGTCGGCCGGCGGGAACGCCAGCGGCTGCGCGTGGTCGTCCTGGGTCGGGGCGAGCACCCGGGTGACCGTGAAACCGAGAGCCTTGATCTTGGCAGCCTCACCCGGGGTGGCGGTGATGTCGAGGATGCCGTGGTCGAAGCCGTCGATGGCCGCGCCCGTGGCGGCGATCGCGTTGCGCTGGGCGAGGGTCTTGATGCCCTGGACGGTGTAGTGGCCCGAGGTGCTGACCTCGGGTCCGACCGGTGCGCCGTCGGCCGGTCCGGTCAGGACCATGGTGCCGGCCAGCGCCAAGGTGGATACGAAGACGGTTAACCGTCGCCGCATGACTGCCTCCAAGCGGGGGTAAAGGAGGCTCACAGCAGAACACCAGATTCAAGGTCATTGCAATATGTCAATCTGGCTATCACACGATGTTACGGCGCACGCCGCCACAGGATCCGCCCGCTAGCCTGAGCGCATGATCGACTCGTATCCGCCCGGCGACGACGCCGAGCTCGCCGCCACCGCGGCACAGGCCGGCGCGAACGTGGTCCGCGACCTGTACGGCCGACACCTGGCCCGCATCGACAAGGGCGGCGGGGACTTCGCCACCGCCGCCGACGTGGCCGCCGAGCAGGTGATCCTCGACATCCTCCGGAACGCCCGCCCCCACGACGCCGTACTCGGCGAGGAGAGCGGCCAGACCGGCGCCGCCGACCGGCAATGGCTGGTCGACCCCCTGTGCGGCACCCTCAACTACGCCGTCGGCACCATGCTCGTCGCCGTCAACGTGGCCCTGCGCGGCGGCCCCGCCGCCGTCGCCGACCCCTTCACCGGCGAACTCTTCATCACCGACGGCCACACCGCCCGGCTACGCCACCACGGCGCCGAAACCCCGCTGACCCCCACCTCGGCAGCCCGCCTGGTAGACGTCAACCTCGACCCGCCCTTCCCGAGCGCACCCGGCTTCCGCCCCGTCGACCTACTGGCCCACCCCGGCTTCGCAGAACACTTCCGCCCCCGCGTCGTGTCCACCACCCTCGCCCTGACCTGGGTCGCCACCGGCAAACGCGCCGCCTACCTCACCGACGGCGGCGACCTGTCCACCAACCTGCACTTCGCCGCAGGCATCGCCCTGTGCCAGACCGCCGGCTGCGTGGTCACCGGCATCGACGGCGCCCCCCTCGGCCCCACCACCCGCGGCCTGCTCGCCGCCGCCGACCCCGAAACCCACGCCCACCTGCTGGCCCTGATCCACGACCGCACCTGACCCCGCCCCGCCGAGCCACCCGAAGCCCACCCCGGATCGGGTAGGCTCGACCCCGATGAAGCTCGTACTGGACCTGCACGACATATACAACAAGGGCCGCGACATCGAGCGCGCCCTCAACGACATCATGGCCGAGGCGATCGCCAAGAAGGCCCCGATGATCGAGATCATCCCCGGCAAAGGCTCCGGCGCCCTCAAGAAGACCGTCCTACGCTTCCTCGAGCAAAAAGAGGTGAAAGCCCTCTACCACCGCGTAGAGAAGGACTCCAAAAACTTCGGCCGCCTCTTCGTGCACTTCAAACACACCACCCCCCGCGGCCGCCGCTGACGCGCGATCTTGCGCGGACTGTGGGGACGACACACTCGTTCCGGGCATACCGCCAAAAGTTTGCGCAAGATCGTCGCGATCTTCGCCGGTGCGGGTGGCGAGAGGTCGGGGGGTGTGGGCAGGATGTGAGCCGTGCCGTCACCGACCTCGCTTAGCGACATCCGGACCGAGGCCCTCGGGCGCCGTGACCGGGGAGACCTGAACAGCGCCCGGACGCTGCTGGAGCAGTCCCTCGAAGCGGCGATCATGGCCGCGGGCGAGGACCACCCCGAGGTGCTGACCACCGGGCACCTGCTGGCCACCATGCACCGGCAGGCCGGCGACCTCGGCGCGGCCCGGCGGGTGCTGGAGAACGCGCTGTACAACGGCGGGTACCGCTTCGACGAGGAGCACCCGCTGCTGCTGTCGATGTCGTTCGACCTCGCACAGATCGCCGACGAGCTGGGCAACCGGCACGAGGCGCGCCGCCAGTACACCAAGGTCGCCACGCACGGCCCGCTCACGCCCGGCTTCGACCAGCAGGTCCAGGTCGCCCGCGCCTGGCTCGGCCCGGACGCCCCCGCTCCGGTCGCCCCCGCGCCCGTGACCCCGCCGCCGCCCGCACCGCAGCCGCCCGAGGACAGCACCGCGCTGCTCCCGCCGCCGTCACGGCCGACCACCTACGTGTCGCAGTCCGCGCCCGCGACGCCACCGGCCCCGGCACCGCAGGCCGCGCCCGTGGACCAGTCGGCGCAGAGCGGGCCCCCGGCCTGGCCGCTGCCCGCCTCGACGCCACAGACGACATCGACGCCCACGCCCGACGACCGCACCGCGGTGGTCATGCCGCCGCGCGCCCCGAGCACGGAGCAGGCCGATCCGGCCCCGGCGGTCACGCCGCCGAACCCCGTCGCGCCGAACCCGGCCGACGACCGGACCTCGCTGCTCACGCCGCCTGCGCCACCACGGACCCCGGACACCGCGAGCCCCGCCGACGACCGCACGTCGCTGCTCAGCCCGCCGTCACGGCCGACCAGTCCGGTGGCGCCGCAGACCGCGGACCGGGTCCCGCCCGCGCGGCCCGTCACCCGCGCCGCGGACCCCGGGCCGGCGTCCGAGGACGACCGGACCGCGCCCTATGGGCTGACCATGCCGCCGCGCCGCGACCAGTCCGCGACCCGCGCGATGCCCATCGTGCCGACTCCGCCGAGCGTCCCGCTGCCGCCCGACCGCAGCCGTCCCGCGCAGCCCGAGGCGCTGCCGCCGATGCCGCCGCACCGTGAACCGCCCCGGCACGACACGGCGCAGCCGCAACAGCCACAGCACGTGCCGCCCCGGCAGGACACCGCGCACCCGCAGCAGCAGCCGTGGCAGGACAACGCGCACCCGCAGCAGTTGCACCAGCGGCTGCCGCACCAGGGGCAGCAGCCGCACGCCGCGCCGCCGCACCAGGACCAGCCGCGCCGCGACCTGCCGCCGGAGCAGCCCCGCGCCGCCGACGGCCGTACCCCCGCGATCCCGGTCGCCCCGCCGCCGCAGACACCGCCACGCCACCTGCCGCAGCAGCCGCAGCACGTGCCGACGCCGACCGTGTTCGGGCCGCCCGCACCGGCACCGGCGGCACCGCAGCGCCGCAGCCGCGGACCGGTCATCGCCGCGATCGCCGCCGCCATCGTCGCCGTGCTCGCGGCCGTGGCCACACTGCTGCTGGTGGTGCTGCCGAAGAAGGACGAGCCGCAGCAGCCCGGCCCGATCGTCGAACCCCGGGCCGCCAGCGACGTCTTCGTCACCCGCGCCGCCAACGGCGACATCACCATCACCTGGTTCGACCCGTCCGACGGCTACGCCGCGCAGGTGCTGCTCGGCGCCCCCGAAGACGAGGAAGTGGCGACCATGGGCAAGCCCGCCAACGGCGAGACGCGATACACCGTCACGGGCCTGAACCCGAACTGGGACTACTGCTTCGTCATCATGAGCATCTACAGCCAGGTTGACCTGCTGCGATCCAAGCCCGCCTGCACCGGCACGGCGGGATCGACGGAGCCGTCGCCCAGCCTGACACCATGAGCGTCCTCACTCGACTTTCACGGTTGACCTGCAACGCCTAGGATGACGTCGGCTTCTGGGGAGAACGCGAATCGGCGAGCGGGGTGGGCTCGACACACCCCGCGTCATGGGGAGGGGCGATCCGTGGCGGATCTGTCACCGGGCGCGATCACACGAAAAGCACGGACCAGAGGTGGCGTCGTCACCATCGTCACGGTGCTGGCGATGCTCGCGGCCATGGGCCTGACCTGGTTCGGGCTCAGCGCCAACGACCAGGTGTCGGCCGGTTTCGACAGCAGCTCGTGGCTGTGGAGCCTCACCCGCGGCGAGATCGCCCGGGTCAACGGCCTGACCGGCAAGGTGGACACCCGCTCGCAGGCGCTGGTCGCCTCGCAGGGCCACTACGTGCAGGTCAGCCAGTCCGACCGGTTCCTGATCGTGCGCGACCAGCACACCGGGCGCATCAGCGCCCTCGACCCGGCGACGCTGCAGATCACCGCGTCGCAGGAGTCGCAGGCGGGCCTGGGCGTCTCGGTGGCGCTGCACAACAACGCGGCGTTCGTCATCGACCCGGTGCAGGGCGTGGTGCGCCAGCTGGACCCGGCGACGCTGCAGCCGATCGGTGAGCCGCTGCGCTACCCGCCGGGCATCACCGGCGGCCACTTCGACGGCACCGGCCGGCTGTGGCTGGCCGTGCCCAGCCAGGGCACCGTCTCGGCGATCACGCCCGCGCCGCTGACGCCGCCGTCGGGCGGCACGGGCGGCAGCGGGCCGTCGCTGGTGCGCACCGAGCCGGTCGCCGAGGCGTTCCACGACCTGGCGCTGTCGGCGCTGGACGACGGTGTCGCGGTGCTGGACCAGACCAACGGCTCGCTGACGCTGCTGCGCGGCGACAACCTGAAGAAGGTCGAGATCGCCGGCGCCGCGGGCGGCGAGCTGCCGGAGCGTTCCACCGGCAAGGACATCGCGGTGACGGTCGTCGACGGCCGCAAGGTGTATGTCATCTCCGGTGACCAGGTGAACGAGTTCACGGTGCCGGGCGCGGGCGGGGCCGTGCGGCCCGCGGTGGCGTGGTCGGGCCTGTTCTACGTGGCCGACGACGCGGCGGGCAAGGTGTACGCGATCGACAGCGCGGGCAAGCTGGTCAACACGATCGAGGCGGGCAAGCCCGGCTTCCGGCTGGAGCTGGAGGTGCGGGAGAACCAGCTGTTCATCAACGCGCCCGACTCCTCGACGGCGCGCGTCGTCAACGACAAGCACCAGGTCAGGGTGGTCGACAAGTTCAACGACGAGGTCGTGGGCGGCACCCCGCCGCCGGTGACGCCGCCGCCCCCGCCGAAGCCGCAGATCGGCAAGCCGGGTGCGCCGCGCAACGTCACCGCCGCGTCGGGCGACTCGCAGGTGCGGCTGAGCTGGGGCAAGGCCGCCGAGAACGGCTCGAAGATCACCAAGTACGTGGTGGAGGGCGACGGGCGGACCTGGACGGTCGGGGCGCGCAACCGCTCGCTGGTCGTCGACAAGCTGACCAACGGCAAGACGTACACGTTCACCGTGCACGCGGTCAACGGCAAGGGCGCCGGCCCGACCCGCAAGAGCAACCCGGTGATGCCGACCGGTGACGTGCCCGATGCCCCGACCGGCGTGAAGGCGGTCGAGAAGCCCGACGGCACCGTCGAGGTGACCTGGACCGCCGCCAACGGCCAGGGCCGCAAGATCACGCGGTACGAGGTCACGGCGATCAACGCGGGCAGCGGCGCCCTGATCGGCACCACGCCCGGCGCGACGAAGCTGGTCGTCAAGGACGGCGAGCTGGAGTACGGCACGCAGTACGCGTTCACCGTCGTGGCGGTCAACGACAAGGGCGCGGGTTCGGAAGTGTCGCAGCCGTCGGGTTCGGTGGTGCCGTTCAACAAGCCCGCGCAGGTGCGCAACCTGTCCGCGGCAACGGTCGGCACCGCCAAGGGCACCATCCGCGTGACGTGGGCCGTCCCGGCCGACAACGGCCGCCCGATCACCGGTTACAAGGTGACGGCGGGCGGCAGGACGCAGACGGTCAACGGCACCAACGCGACCCTGGACGGGTTCGGCGACGGCGAGATCGTGTCGGTCGACGTGGCGGCGGTCAACGAGGCCGGCACCGGCGCGAAGGACACCACCAGCGCGAAGACCATCACCGACGCGAAGGTGTCGAACGTGTCGGCCGGCGGCGCGACGTACAAGGGCTTCACGGTGAACTTCGCCTACGACGACGGCGGCGGCACCGCGACGTGCACGGTGACCATCAACGGCGCGGCCCGGGCGGTCGGCTGCAACACCGGCGCCAGCGGGTACGCGGTCAACGAGGTGGCGACCGACAGCGCGTTCACCATCACGGTGTCGGTGAAGAACGCGACCGGCGCGACCGCGACGTCGAACCCGGTGACGGTGCGCACCAAGCGCCTCAACGGCACGATCCGGTGTGTGGGCTGCTCCAACGGCATCGGCATCTACAGCAACTCCCGCCAGCAGTCCAACGAGGCCGTCGGCGACGCCCAGCACGGCGACACGTTCAAGGCGTTCTGCTGGAAGCAGGGCACGGCGGGCAACCAGAGCGGCGACGCCGAGCTGTTCGCGGCCGGGGAGAACAGCAACAAGCGCAGCGACAAGTGGATCCAGATCACCTACCGCGGCAACCAGCGCTACGTCCCGTTCATCTGGCTCAACCTCGACGACGGCGACGACTACAACGACGTGCCGCAATGCTGATCCGCTGAGCTTCCCCGGCACGAGCCGTCACGGCCCGTGCCGGGGATTCTCCGTCTCCGCCCCTCTTTCGAGCACAAAGGACATACCCTCGCCATGAACCAGCCCCTTCCACCGCTGTCCGCCGCCCAGGTCCGCGCGTTCGCCGACCTGACCGGGAAGCTGGCCGGCGCGATCTCGACCGTGGTGCTCGGCAAGCCGGAGGTGGTCCGGCTCGGGCTGGTCGCCATGTTCGCCCAGGGCCACGTGCTGCTGGAGGACGTGCCCGGCACCGGTAAGACGACCCTGGCGCGGGCCATCGCGGCGTCGGTGCAGGGCGCGTGGCGGCGCATCCAGTTCACGCCGGACCTGCTGCCTTCCGACGTCAGCGGCGTGACCATCTTCAACCAGGCCAGCCGCGGCTTCGAGTTCCACCCGGGGCCGATCTTCGCGAACATCGTCATCGCCGACGAGATCAACCGGGCCTCGCCCAAGACGCAGTCGGCGCTGCTGGAGGTCATGGAGGAGCGCTACGTCACCGTCGACGGCGTACGCCACGCGGTGCCGCGCCCGTTCATGGTCGTCGCCACGCAGAACCCGGTCGAGATGGACGGCACGTACCGGCTGCCGGAGGCGCAGCTGGACCGGTTCCTGATGAAGCTGTCGGTCGGCTACCCCGACGAGGCCGTCGAGATCGAGGTGCTGCGCGGGGCCACGCTGCGCTCCCCCGACGCGATCACCCCGGTCACCGACACCAAGACGATCGGCGAGGCCGTCGCGCTGGCGCACCGGGTGCACATCGCCGACCCGCTGTACGCGTACGCGGTGCGGCTGGCCGCGGCGACCCGCGAGCACAAGCACGTGCGCGTCGGCGTCAGCCCCCGCGGCGTGATCGCGCTGACCCGCGCCGCCAGCGCGTACGCGCTGACCGAGGGCCGCGGCTACGTGCTGCCCGAGGACCTGAAGGTGCTGATCGAGCCGGTGTTCGCGCACCGGGTGCTGCTGACCCCCGACGCGCAGCTGCGTGGGGTCACCGCGACCGAGGTGCTGCGCGACGCGGTCGAGGCGGTCCCGGTGCCGCTGCCCGGCCAGGAGTCCCCGGCCGGCGAGCCGGGTCCCGGTCCCGCGGCACGGCACGCCGGATGATCGTCACGCTGCGGGGGGCGGGCCTGACCGTCGGCGGCGTCGCGCTGCTGGCCACCGGTTTCACCTACGGCTACCCGGAACTGGCGGTGCTCGGCGCGACCGCCGTCATCGCGCAACTGCACGCGTTCGCGCACGCGGCGCTACGGCCGCGGCTGTCGGTGACCCGGTCCGTCGACCCCGACCGGGTCGCGCGCGGCGAGGGCAGCACCGTGACGCTGACCGTACGCAACACCGGCCGCTTCGGCGCGGCCACGCTCGTCGCCCACGACAGGTGTGGCCGCCCCGGGCAGCACGGCGCGACGGTGCCGGTGCCGCTGCTGCGGCTGCGCCCGGGCCACGACACCGACGTGTCCTACCCGGTGCCCACCGACCGCCGCGGCGTCGTCGACGTCGGCCCGCTGCAGGTGACCCGCCGCGACCCGCTCGGCCTGGTGTCGGTGTCCCGCAGCCACGGCGACACCGCCCGGATCTGGGTGTACCCGAAGAGCCACCTGATCCAGGCCGTGCCCGCGGGCATCTCCCGCAGCCTCGACGGCCGCCTCGACCGGGTCCCGCACGGCGCGATCACCTTCGACACCCTGCGCGAGTACGTCATCGGCGACGAACTGCGCCACGTGCACTGGCGCACCAGTGCCAAGGTCGGCGAGCTGATGGTCCGCGAGCACCTGGACACCAGCCTGCCGCAGCTGGTCGTGTTGCTCGACGACCGGGCCGGATCCTGGGCCGACCTGGACGCCGCCGGGTCGACGTCGTTCGAGAGCGCCTGCGAGGCCGCCGCGTCGATCGTGTCCGCCGCGACCCGCGAAGACCTGCCGGTGACTCTGCACCTGGTCAGCGGCCCCGCCGCGGGCGGCGGCCGGATCCGCGGCGCGGCCCGGGGACTGCTGGACCTGCTCGCCGAGGCCGAACCGGCGACCGGCGACGAAGAACTGCTGGTCACCGCGACCAGCCGGCTGCGCCAGCACCGCCCCGGCGACACCCTGATCTACCTCACCGGCACCGCCGGGCTGGCCGACCTCGCCCTGGTGTCGGGCCTGCGGGGCCCGTTCCCGTCGGTCGCCGTCGGCGTGCTCGGGCCCCGGCTCGCCGAGGAGCCGCAGCCGGCCGGGGTGCTGCTGCTGCGCGCCGAGGACGGCGAGGACTTCGCCGCGGTATGGGACGGAGTCACCCGATGGTAGCCCGCGGCCTGCGCATCCTCCTGCCACCCGCGCTGATCACGGCGATGCTGGCACTGTCCGGTCTGGTCGCCGACCGCATCTACAACGGCACCCTGTTCACCGTGCTCGTCGCGGGCGCGGCCGCCGGGTCGGTGGCGATCAGCCTGGCCCTGACCCGGCTGCGCGCCTGGTCGGTCGCCCCGCTGTCGATGCTGGGCCTGGCCGGCTACCTGGCGTTCGCGCTGAACCTGTCGGCGCAGCGCGCCGGCATCAGCGGGGACCTGGCGACGATCGCCACCGAGGCGCTGCGCGACGGCATCCCCCGGCTGCTGGCCGTGCTGGTGCCGGTCGAGCCGCAGCCCGACACCGTCGCGGTGCCGATCGTGGCGACGTGGCTGGCCGGGCTCATGGCGATGGAACTGACCGCCCGCGCCCGGCGCACCCTGGTCGGGCTGACCCCGCCGGTGCTGCTGTTCGCCGGCGCGCTGTGGCTGGTCGGGCCGGCCGCGCCGCGTACCCCCTGGTCGGCTCTGGCTTTCGCGGCCCTGGCGATCGCGGCGCTGGCGTTCACCGGCCGGGTCCGCACCCCCGACACCGGCCTCGACCCCGCCACCCGCAGGGCGCTGCGGCTGCGGGCCGCGCTCGCCGGCGGCACCGGGTTCGCGCTGATCCTGGCCCTGGTCGCGGGCGCGGCGCCGCCGGTGGCGTCGCAGGTCACCGCAGCCCCGTTCGACCCGCGCAGCCTCATCGACCCGCCGGACCTCGACGCCCTCGACGAGAACCCGCTGATCAGGCTGTCCGGCTGGGCGCTGCAGCCGCAGGAGAAGCTGCTCGACGCCGACGTCGCCGCCGACACCCGGATCCGGCTGGCGGTGCTGTCCGACTACGACGGCGTCACGTGGCGGGTCGGGGCGACCTACCGCCCGGCCGGACGCAGCCTGCCCCGGCCACCCGGCGAGGTCGCCGGCAAGCCCGTCGAGCAGCGCATCACCATCGCCGGGCTTACCGGCAAGCTGCTGCCCGCCGCCGCCACCCCCAGCCACGTCGACGGCGTACGCATGGCCTACGACCAGTCCACCGGCACCATGCTGCGCCCGGAAGGGCTCAGCGCGGGCATGACGTACACCGTCACGTCGCTGCACAGCGAACCCGACGTCAACCTGCTGCCCGTCGCCGACGTGCCCGCGGGCATGACCCGCTACATCACACTCGGCCCGAACGTCCCGGACAACATCAGCCGGCTCGCGCAGCAGCTCGGCGCGGACAACGGCGCCCCGTACCAGCGGGCGCTGGCGATCGAGCAGTTCCTGTCCGAGCACTACAAGCTCGACCCGCAGGCGCCCAGCGGGCACGCGTACCCGAACCTGAACTTCTTCCTGTTCGGACCGCCCGGCACCGGCGCCGGCAAGGGCACCTCGGAGCAGTTCGCGGCGTCGTTCGCGGTGCTGGCCCGGCTGCTGAACCTGCCCAGCCGCGTCGTCGTCGGCTTCACCGCCCGTGCCGGCAACCACCCGGTCACTGCGGGCGACGCCATGGCCTGGCCGGAGATCTACTTCACCGACCTGGGCTGGGTGCCGTTCCACCCGCTGCCCGAGCCGAACGCCGAGACCAAACCCCTCGAAGACGAGTTCAAGCCGCAGCCGGAGACCTCGCAGCCGCCGCCGTCCGACGAGCCCATCCCGACGCTGGAACCGACCGCCGACGCGCCCAGCACCGCCCCCTCGGCGAGCGGCCCGGCCGCGGGCGGCGTGAACGTGGCCCTGGTCGCCGGGGCGGGCGGCGGCGGGTTCCTGGTGCTGCTGCTGGCCGGGTTCGTGGTGTTCGTGCTCGCCGCCCGGGGTGCGCTGCGGCGGCGCAGGCTCGACGAGGGCAGCCCCGACTCCCGCATCGAGGGCGCGTGGCTGGAGGTCGGCGACGCGCTGCGGCTGGCCGGGCGGCGCGCCCCGGAGCACCTGAGCGCCGCCGAGGTCGCCGCGCACGCGGCCGAGGCCGCCGCGCCGGTACGCGGCAAGCACGAGGTGCGGCTGGCCGCCCCGACGCTGGACGAGCTGGCAGAGGCGGTCAACCAGACGGTGTTCGGGCCGGGCACGGCCGGTGACGTCGAGGCCGAGGCGGCGCGCAGCCGCGCGGTGGCGTACATCGACGAGCTGAAGGCACGCCGCTCCTGGTGGCGGCGGCTGCTCTGGACGCTGCACCCGGGCCCGCTGCGCTGGCGGCGGACCGACCGCAGAGGATAGTCCCTGGTCTCGGGCCGGCACCGCGGCGCTGCCGCCTGCCGGCCCGGGACCTGGTCCTCGGCCGTGGCGTGCTGCGACCGTCGGTGCCCCGCCCGAACACGTCCGTCGAGCGCGGTGGTCTCAGACGAAGCGCTCCCCGCGCATCACGGCCCGTGCCACCTCGCGCAGTTTCGCCTCGTCGGGCTGGAAGCCTTCGGCGATGTCGGGGTGCAGGCCCCCGCGGGTCTCGCGGAGGATCCAGTCCGTGACCTCGTCCTCGCCCTGGCCGTCGTACTGGTCGGCGACGCGGTTGGCGGCCTGTTCCAGCGCGGAGGTCAGCTGCGCCTCCAGGGGCACCTGGAGCTTGCGCTCCACCGCGTTGAGGTCGTCGCTGTCGAGCGACACGCGCATCTCTGGCATCGCACCCATCCTTCGGTCGTCGGCCCTGCCCTACCCGGGACGAGGCAACGCCAAGCATCGCGCACACCGGCCACCGGATGCCCGAGTTGAAGGGCGTGTCCGCTCCCGGTCGGGTCAGCGGCCGACGGGGCCGGTCACGGGCAGAATTGCACCTCGGTGTGGTGGAAGTCGCCATACGGCGGGACCTGGACGCTGGCGCTGATGCCCCGGCCGAGCGGGGTGTCCGGGTGCGCGCAGACCGTCGTGAGGGCGACGCTGGTCGAGGCGGTCTTCACGGACGTGCCACCGGTGCCGTTGACGGTGAGGTAGCGGACGATCTCGCCAGAGGCGACACCGCCCTTCGGGTAGACGAAGGTGACCATGATGCGGACCGGCCCCGTGCCGGTGACGGTCGCGGTGATCGTGGCGGTGAATTTCGAGCCGCTGATGTCGGCCTGCAGCGAGAGGGCTTTCACCTTCGCGGTGGGCTTGGGGCTGGTCTTGGTGCTCGGCTTGGCTGCGGGCGTCTTGGTCGGACTCGGTGAGGGCTCGGCGGTCGGGCTCGGCGTGACGCTCGGGGTCGGGCTGGGCGAGAGGCCTCCGGTCGGGCTCGGCGACGCGTCAGCCGCGGCGACGGCCGCCGCGGCCGGGGCGGGGCTCCCGGCTTTGGTCACGGCCCACACGACGTATCCGCCGGCCGCGCCCGTGAGCACCACCAGCAGCGCCGCGACGCCGATGAGCGTGTAGAGCAGGGCAGGAGCCATCGGCCGGCGGGCGGGGACGGTCATCGAATCTCCCAATCGGGCGGCGCGGATGTCAAACCGTATGACGGTCGTCCACCCACCACAAGATCAGCCGAACGGCTTACGTCAACCCAAGGTTGACGATCCGGCCAACGTCAACCTAAGGTTGACGGCATGGCTGAGACACCTCGACTCGACGACCTCATCGACGTCATCAAGAAGCGCCACCCCGACGGCGACACGCTGCAGCAGCTCAGCGACGCCGTCGTGCTGGGCCAGCACCTCGGCGAACTCGCCGACCACCTCATCGGCCACTTCGTCGACCGCGCCCGGCACTCCGGCGCGTCCTGGACCGACATCGGCCAGAGCATGGGTGTCACCAAGCAGGCCGCCCAGAAACGCTTCGTGCCGAAGGAGTCCGAAGCCTCGGAATCGGATCTGAAGACCTTCGCCCGCTACGACGACGCCGCCCGCCAGACCCTGGTGCTCGCCCAGCAGGCGGCCATCGCCGCCGGCCAC
Source organism: Catellatospora coxensis (assembly GCF_016862635.1). Lineage (GTDB taxonomy): Bacteria > Actinomycetota > Actinomycetes > Mycobacteriales > Micromonosporaceae > Catellatospora > Catellatospora coxensis. Next base: position 18,762 of record NZ_BONI01000029.1, read on the forward strand.
GACCACATCGGGCCGCAGCACCTGCTGTCGGCCATGCTCGGCAACCCCGACAGCCCCGGCACCCGCGCCGTCGAAGCCACCGGCACCGTCGCGGCGGTCAGCGCCGCGCTGGCCGAGCGCTTCCCCGCCACCGGCACGCCCGGCACCGGGCCCGTGCCGTTCGCGCCCCAGGGCAAGAAGGCCCTCGAACTGACCCACCGCGAGGCCCTGCGCCTCGGCGACGAGCACATCGGCACCGAGCACCTGCTGCTCGGCATCCTCGACCTGGCCGAGGGCGACACCGTCGACCTGCTGCACAGCTGCGGCGTGACCCGGGAGAACGCGGAGGCCGCGCTCGCCGGACTCCGCTGACGGATGCGCCGACGCCCGGCTCCGGATCGCGGCCGGGCCCGGGCGTCGCCCGTCGTCAGCAGGCGGGCAGCCGGCTCGGCTTGTGCCAGCCGTCGAAGAAGTACAGGTCGGCGGCGTACTGCCGGAGCGAGGCGCAGGCCTCGGTCCGCACCGCCGGGTCGTCGCTGTCCAGGTAGACGCGGAAGGAGCCGTGCGAGTGGTCCGCCGCGACCAGGTGCGGCGCCCAGCCGCTGGATCCGAAGCGCGCCCGCAGGTCTTCATGAACCGCGCGCTGGTCGAACACGTGCGGGAACACCACCCAGGACGCGAGCAGGGCCGCGCCGAACACGTACGAACCGACCGTCCACCACCGCGACGCCACCGCGGACTCGGCCGGCCTCGCATCGGCAGGCATCCGGTCGCGGCGCAGCAGGCCGTACCCCAGCATCGCCGCGCCTGCGCTGATCCACAGTCCGTTGCCGGCGAACGAACGCTGGAAATCCCCCTCGTCCATCACTCCCGTGCTCGACACGAAGAAGTTCACCAGCGCCCCGACCAGCAGCAGGGCTCCGGCGACCTTGACCGCCGGGGGCAGCACCCGCAGCAGCGGCCAGACCTTGGCCATCGGGAGCCGGCCGAAGTAGCTGCCGGTCAACTCGTTCATCACCCCGAGAAAGCACACGAATACCAAGGCGAACGGCAGGATCACCAGGCCCGTGGGGATGTGCGGCCCGCCCGGCAGCAGCGTGTCGACCACCACGAGCAGGAAAAGTCCGGAGCCGGCCAGCGAACCCGCGATCAGCTTGCGCATGGGCGCGATCGTAGGGCGTGCGACCGGTTCTGTCCGACCCGCGGATACGACGTGGGGCCGGGGCGCTCGCGCGCACCCGGCCCCACGTGCCCCACCGCTAGCCTGTGATCGTGCCCTGGCCGGTGATGTCGGCCAGATCGACGACCCGCGGATCGGCCACGACGCCCAGCCACAGCCGCTCGGCCGGCTCGGACTTGTTGTCCGTCCTGGTCTCGACCGGGAACACGACCGACACCTGACCAGCCGGGATGGTCCGGCAACCCAGGTAGGCCGTGAAGTCCTGCGGAATTCTGGCAGTGTCGGGCACCGTCGCGGCACACACGCTCAGATCCTGGGACAGCGGCCGCGACAGCGTCACCGTGAACGCCAGCGGCTGTCCCTCGACCGCGGTCGCGTCCGAGACCCGCAGCGACGCGCGGGTGCGGAACACGGCCACCTGCGGGTCGTGGTCGCTGGCCCCGCGAGCGCCGTCGCCGTCGTGGTCGGCGGCCCAGTCGGCGTTGATGTGCGCCGCCCGGATCTTGACCAGGTCACCGTAGAGCTCGTCGTTGACGAACAGGTGGTCCAGCGTCTGCGCCTGGCCCTGGAACACGTACGAGTAGGCGCTGCCGGGGACCTGCGCGGCCAGGTCGGCCCACAGGTTGTGCAGACCCAGGTCGTACAGCGGCTTGAGCTGGTCGGACGGGGTGTCGCTGTCGGACATGGCGATCGGGTCGTCCGGACGCGGGAACACGTTCAGGTCGCCGCCGTACACCACCCGGGCGTGCGGGGACGCCGCCTCGATCGCGGCGACGATCGCCGCGCCGTAACGGGCCTGCTCGGTACGCTGCCCGACCCGCGCCTGCGGGGTCGACGAGTAGTGGTTCGACACCGCCCACAGCTCGTACGTGTCCGCGCTGCCCGGCTGCGCCGCGACGGTGAACCGGGCCACCTGCGGGGCGCGGGTGAACACGTTCGACCCGTCCACGCCGGTGGACCGGTCGACATCGTCCGGCAGCACCGCGTTGAGCGACTTCGGGTTCTGCACGTCGGCGTTGTAACCCAGCGCCGCCGACCGGAACTCCACGCCCGGCGTAGCCGTCAGCACCGCCGACGGAGCTGCCAGGGTGAGCCGGTCCGTGCGGTACAGGAACCCGGCGACGATGCCGCGGGCGTCCGCGCCGTCACGGTCGTACGCCGCGTCGTAGGCCGGGCCGCCCGCCGCCGCGACGGCGAGAGCCAGTTCCTGCAGCGTGTCCGGCTTGCCGTCGGCGTTGTTCACGTCGCCGCAGACCAGCGCGCCGCCGGTGACGGTGCAGATGTCCTGGTCCTCGGCCTCCTGCACGAGCAGCAGGTCGGGGCCGTGCAGGTCGGTCGCGATCTGCGACGCCAGCGCGCCCAGGTGCGCCTGGTAGTCGGCCTCGTTGAGCGGCACGTAGTCGAACGGCGGCGAGACCCCCGGGCAGCCGGTGTTGCCCAGGTAGTCGCAGCCGTCGAACGGGTCGTCGCGGAAGTCGTACAGGTTCTCCACGTTGTACGTCGCCACGGCCAGCTCACGGTCGCGGTTGATCGGCTGCGGCGCGTTGTTGGCCGACGGGTCCGCGCCCGCGCCGAAGTCGGCGGAGGCAACCTGGATGCCGTACTTGTCGAAGGAGAAGTTCAGACCGCCGACCGCGTCCGCGGCCAGCACGTCGAACGTGTGCGCCGGGGGCAGCAGCGCCGCCATGTCCTGTGCGGTCCACTTCACACCGGTGGTGCCCAGCATGATCCGGGTGCCGTTGCCGTCGTCGAAGACGTGCGTCGTGTCGTTGTCCATCGGGTGCGCGTCGCGGTACACCCGCCGGGTCAGCGGGTCGGTGCGGTCCAGCAGCGGGTCGTCGACGTCGAGGACGTACACCTCGGAGTCGGCGGTCGAGGCGAACACGTCCCGGCCGCTGGCCGCGACACTGCCCGCGCGCACGCGCAGCTGCTCGCCCTCGTGGCGCTCCCAGAACCGGTTCGCCGCGGCGAGGTCCTGCGGGGGCGTGGCGTCGGTGACGGCGGTGTCGGTGACCCCGGACTCGATCACGCGGACCAGCGACGCCGAGGACAGCTGGGTCATGAAGAAGTACTCCGACACCCGCGCCCGCAGCACGACCTCGTCGCCGACGGTCGGCGTGTAGCCGCCGATCAGCGACGTGAACCCGCCCATGAACACGAAGACGCCGTCGGAGCTGGCCGGGTCGCCGTCGGTGGCGCCGGTGCGCGACTGCAGGTAGAAGCCGTACTGCGCGGCGCCGGCCGAGGTGCGGGCCAGGGTGCGCTGGGTGATCACGCCGCGCACGTCGTACAGCGCGCTGCTGGTGCCCGTGCCGGTGGCCGGGGCCAGCGGCGAGCGGTCCTGCACGCCGTTCTCGGCGTCGGTCGTCGGGCCCTGCACCTCGCCGACGGTCAGCACCCGGTTGACGGTGACGTTGAACCCGCACGTCGAGGTGGTGCCGTCGGTGTCGGTCGCGGTCATCGTCACGGCGTACGACCCGTAGGGCAGCTCCGCGTCGGCGGTGACCGTCGCGGTCGCGGTGCCGCCGGCGGCGTCGGCCGGGGTGAACGCGGTGCGGGTGATGGTGCCCGCGGCCGGGGCCGGGACGATGCTCGTGACGGCGAGGTCGACGATCGTGTCGTCGGCGTCGGTCGCGGTGACCGCGCGGGTGCCCGCCTGCCCCTGGGACACGGTGAGCGCGCCGCCGCAGGTCAGGGTTGCGGGGGCGTCGACGGGGCCGCCGCCGGTGCTGTGCGCGCCGAGACCGTCGACGGTGTCGGTCGCGTAGCCGACCCAGCCGGTCGCCGGATCGAACGCGTCGCCGGGCTCGGTGTCGCCGAGCGACACGGCCGCGTCGCGGCGGATCGTGTTGTCGGCGGTGCTGTTCAGGCCGGTGCCCCACTCGGTGCCGGGATCGGTGCCGAGCTGGCCGAGCGAGTCCACGATCGTCCCGCCCGCGCCGCCCTTGCGCAGCACGATCGCGTCGTCGCCGTTGTAGAAGCTGGCGGAGCTGGTCTGGTCGGCCTGCGCCAGGATCGCGGCGTTGGCGCTGGCGTGGGCCAGCACGAACACATCACCGTCGGCGACCGTTCCGGTCAGCGCGATGGTGCCGCCGGCGGTGGTGGCGCCGTTGAAATAGAACTGCACGACGTACTGCCCGGCGGCCAGGTCCACGGCCGAGCCGGTGCCGTTGTAGAACTCCAATGCCTTGTTGTTGGAGCTGCCCTCGACGTACTCGGAGATGAGCAGGTCACTCGGCGCGGCCAGGGCGGCGGGTGACGCCGCGGTGAATCCGGCCAGCACGGCAAGCACAACAGCGGCGCGCATAGTGCGACGCATCGATATCCTCCCGGGGTTAGGAGGATGACCCTACTGGCCGGTCACGAAGAGGTAAACCCGCCTCGATGACCCTCCGGTGAACAGTGTGGACGCACCGTGGGCCGCCGCAGGTCACGGCGTCCTCACCGCCCGGGCGTCGGCCCTGGGCCCGCACAGCCGCCCTGCCGTCCGGTGACGATGAGTGTCGGGCCGTCGAATTCGACGGAACCGGTCTGCTTGTCCCCCAACCAGAACGTCACCTGGCCGGGCCCGGTGAATTCGACCCGTTCCGCCGGCTCGTAGTAACTGTCGCCGTCGTACTCGGCAGAGCAGTCGAGGTCCTCCTTCGCCTCCCGGCTGAACAGACCCGCTCGCGACCGCAGCCACAGGTAGGGACGGCCGGAGAAGATGTTTCGGCTGACCACCTCGAACCTGCCGTCGGCGGAGACCGCGACGGTCTGGGCCCGCTCACCGCGCATGCTCACCGTGTCGAGCTCCCCGCCGATGTACCAGGTGCCGGTGGCGCACAGCGTGACGACGGCGGCCGCCGCGTAGCCGAACCCCCGCGCGCGGACCGAGCGGACCCCGAACACCGGCCCGGCTGCCGCCAGCAGCACGCCCGACAGGCAGATCAGCACGAAGGCGATCGTGCTGCCGTGATCGAGCAGGACGACCCACAGCCCTGGATCACGGACGATCGCCAGTGCCGTGCCCACCGAGAGCACGGCGAGAAACCACATCACACCACCTGCCGCGGCCCGCATTCCGCTGCGGCGCGGTGTCACCCCGTCCGGCGTCATCGCGCCAGGCTGCCACGCAGCGGGCCGTCGCGCTGCCCCCGAGCCGCACGACGTATGACGGCGGCGGGGCGTCTCAGGCGGCCTTCTCCCGGGCCAGAGCTCGATAGGTCAGCACCGCGGTGACGGCGAAGTACAGGGCGAACATGCTGCACGCGCGGGCCGGGCCGGGCGGATCATGGCTGATGGCGCGCGCCCCCAGCGGCAGGGTGAGGATCGCACCGGCCAGCGTCAGAATCCACAGTGCCGTGGCCCAGCGCGGCGCCCCGGCGAGCATCCAGTGGATGTGGTGCCACGTCTCCACCAGGTTGCCCATGCGGGACCGGGGGTTCACCCGACGCAACGACACCATCATCCCCGGCAGCATGACCGGCACGACGAGCCACATCGGCAGGAAGTCCATCATCGTGCCGCCCCCGCGCCCGGGCAGCCAGCTCCAGACCGCCAGGGCGGCGCACACGGCGGCCACCACCACCGAGGCACGGTGCAGCCAGGTGATGTTTGTCGAGGTCACGGGCATGATCGTACGAGCGGTGTCAACTCATGCACGCCACTGACCTGCGGTTTCGTTCAGTCGTGGGCGATCCGGTGGCGGCGCGGCGGGACCCGGGTGACCAGCTTGTCGACGCCGGTGAAGCCGCTGACGTCGACCAGGCAGCCGTGCCGGATGTTGCCGAGCAGCGTCTCGCCGCGCCGCTGCACCAGCATGATGTCGCCCATCGGGAAGCTGTGCACCGTGCCGTCGGCGGCGACGAGGTGGCAGGCGTCGTCGCCCAGCACGAGCCCGTCCTTGGCCCCGCGCAGCCGCCGTGCCAGCGACGGCCGCAGCAGCTCGCCCTGCGGCGTGAACGAACCGACCGGGCAGCCGGCCCGGGTCATCCCGTCGAGCGCGACGCCCACCCCGACGGGGACCACCAGCAGCGCCGACGGCAGCCACGACGCCGCGGCCGCGCGCACGTCTGCTGGACCGAGCCGGGACGCGGCGCTCGCCTGGGCGTCGCCGAACTCGTCGTAGACGTCGAACAGCTCTTGGTGCCCGGCCTCTGCCAGCGGCGCCTGAGCGTGGGCGTGCTCTGCGGCGGCGAGCACGCCCAGGCGCTCCAGCCCGTCGCGCAGCTGCGGGTCCTCGGCCGGGGGTCGGGTGAAGCGGGTGACGACGGTGGCCAGCTCGGTGGGCGTGGGCTCCTCGGCGGCCAGCCGCAGCAGCTCCTGCCACAGGATCCGGGCGGCAACGGCGCTGTCGCGGTGCCGGTTCCGGCCGCGCAGGTGCAGGCTCAGGCCCAGTTCGAGCCGGTCGCCGCCGACCGGGGTCGACCACTCGGTGGACCATGCCTTCACGCCGGCCCGCTCCAGCAGCGCGTCGACCCGGGTGCCGAACACCCGCAGCAGCAGAAACGCCTGCGGGCCTGCGGTGGCGGTCACGGCTATGCCGGGTGCGACGACCTCGTCGGCGTACCAGGCCGGTCCGGCCGGACCGCCCGATGGTCCCGTCACGTGAGCGGCGCGGGGTCCGGCCGGCAGCGGCAGGCGCAGCCCGGCCGGAGGCGGGCCGGTGCAGGTGAGCACGGCGTTGCCCGCGGTGAACCAGCGGGCCAGGTGGGCGCGGGCCTCGTCGGCGGTGAGCCGGTGCGGATCGACGACGGGCCAGCGCAGCAGGCCGGGGCCGGTCGGGCCGAGCCGGCGCGCCAGCAGCGACGCCCACGGGTCGCGCACCGCGTCGTCGACGTCGAGGTCGAGGTCGGTCGCCCGGTCGGTGGCGTCGAGCTGCTGGGCGGTCAGCACGAGTCCGCTCAGGTCGGCTGCCGCGACCAGCGCGGCGAGTTCGCCGAGGTCCTCGCCGACCCGGGTCGGCTCACCGGACAGGGTGAACGACGTCTCCAGCAGTCCCGCCGTCGTATCGGGCTCCGCGAGCAGGCTCAACAGCAGGTGCCGGGTGACCAGATGGGTGATGCCCAGCTGGTCGACGTCTTCGTCGCGGGCGCCCACCCCGAACGCCAGGGTGGCCGTGAATTCGCCGGGCATTTCCTGCCAGAGCACCCGTACGGTGTCGATCTCCTCCCGCCGCATGCGCGGATAGTACGAGCCCGGGTCAACCACCGGTTGATCCGAATGTCACCTGAGCTGGCCGAACGGTCGGACATGGCGTCCTGACGGGCCGCCAGGACGGACCGCGCACGTGATCTACGGAACCCGCCCGCCGGGCAGGATCACCGTGCACACTGCTGACCAGAATCGGAGCAAGAATGAACAAGCGCGGGCGCATCGCGGTCATCGCGGGCGCGGTGCTCGCCACCGGCACCATCGGTTTCGCCGCCATCCCGGCGCTGGCCGACGACAAGCCAGACGCTCCGTACAACGTCGTGTTGCAGGAGTCCCACCAGGGCAGCGAGGCCGAGGACTTCACCCGGGACTGCACCGAGGTCGGCAACATCGGCGACAGCAAGGACGGCTGGGTCTTCAACTCGCCGTCGAACGAGTTCGACAAGGTCGTCGGCGTGAAGGCGACGTTCTACGACGGCGACGACGAGGTCGAGACCTTCATCCGCACCGGCGACGCCGACGCCTACCCGGACGGCTTCGCCAACGCCGCGAACCCGCACCTGGCGTGGGTCGTCGTGCCGCACGGCTGGGAGCTGGTCACCGCGCAGGCCAAGCTGGTCGTCAAGACGAACGGCAACGGCAACGGCAACGACAAGCTCAAGCTCGTGGTGACGCACACCTGCGCCGGCAAGGACACCCCGCCGCCCGCGCCGAGCCCGTCGGCCTCCCCCAGGCCCGAGCCGAGCGTCTTCCCCTCGCCGTCGCCGTCGCCGTCGGCGAGCCTGTCGCCGTCTCCCGAGGCGAGCATCTCTCCGTCGCCCGAGGTGACCGCCTCGGCGTCGCCGGAGGCCAGCCCGTCGGCCGGCGTCACGCCGCAGCCGGAGGAGTCGCCGGAGCCCGAGACCAGCCCGTCGCCGGAGGCGCCGGCCTCCCCGGAGACGAGCCCGGAGCCCGAGCAGTCCCCCGAGCCGAGCAACTCGCCGGAGCCGAGCACGTCGCCCTCGACCGAGGTCGGCACCTCGCCGTCGCCGCAGGTCAGCGAGTCCCCGCAGACCAGCCCGTCGCACAGTGACGTGCCTTCGGTCTCGGCGTCCCCGTCGGCGGAGACCGGCACCCTGCCGCGCACCGGCGCGCCGCTGGCCGGCATCGCGCTGGCCGGTGTCGCGCTGGTCGGCCTGGGCGCGGTCCTGCTGGTGACGGCACGCCGCCGCCGCGAGCGCATCGTCTGAGCCGGCACCACCGGCTGAAAGAGGGCTCCCCGTCCGCGGGGGGCCCTCTTCTTCGCGTACCGGCAGGTCGAAGACCGCACGTCCGGCCGGGACGGGGCCGGCCGCGGCGGGCCTTACTCTCTAGCCCATGCGAAACCCCTTCCGCGCGCTGCATCCCCGGCAGCTCCGCGGCCTGCGGCTGTTCCTGGTCATCACCGTGGCCGCGCTGGTGGCGGGGCTCGCGGGCACCGCGCTGCTGCCCGCCGAGCATCGCGGGCTGGCCGTCGGGCTGATCCTCGCCGCTGGCCTGGCCGCGGGCTGGTTCGCGGTGACCGGCTTCCGTCCGGCGTGGACGGCGGTGGCCGCGGTGATCGGCTTCCTGTTCGTCGTGATCATGTTGCGCGAGACCGGGCCGAGCCTGCTGCAGCTGCGCGGCGGCCTGGTGGAGGCGCAGGTCGTGTCACTGCGGGAGAGCGGTGGGCCGCCGGGCGGCTACCACTATGCGATGGCCGCCCACTCCGGTCGGGCGCTCGGCGGCGAGCTCACCGTCGACGAGCGGGCCTACCGCATCGGCGAGTCGGTGACCGTGGTCGAGGAGCCGGACGGGCTGGCGCATCCGATGCTGCCCAGCGAGCTGACCGAGCACCGGCAGAGCTGGCTCGCGGTCACCGTGCTGTATCTGGCGACCGCGGTGCTGTGCCTGCTGGCGGGGCGGCCGCGGCGGGCGAAGGCGAGCTGATCCGGGCACCGGTCACAGCCGTGACTCCAGCCAGGGGCGCAGCACCGGCAGCGCCGCCGCCGCCTGCATGGCCTGCATGTGGTCCAGCCCGTCGAGGACGGCGACGTCCCAGCCGAGCGCTTCGAGCGCGGCCCGCTCGCGTAGCACGGGTCCGGCGATGTCGACGGTGACGCCGCCCCACTGCTCGCCGTACTCGATGGTGTCGGCGGAGCCGACGACGCACAGCCGCGGGCAGGTCAGTGACGGCTGGGCGGCGCGGTCGTCGAAGTCGCGCAGCGACTCGTACAGCGTGACGAACTGGCGGGTCTGGTCGACGGTCGTGACGACCGAGACGGTCGACCAGTCGCCGGGCACGGTCTCGGTCGGCGCCGGCGGGTTCTGCACGGCCGCCAGCGACGCCGCGTGTGCGGCCTCGGTCACCGCGAGCATCGCCGCGTACGGGCCGCCGACCGGTGGGTAGCCGCCCATGACCAGGGCGGACAGCCGGCCGGTGTGCAGGGCGAGCTGCTGGCCGAGCAGCCCGAGCCAGGAGTAGCCGTAGTAGGCGAACCGGTCGGCGCCCGCCGCGTCGGCGACGGCCAGCAGGTCGCGGGCGGCGTTGGCGGGGGTGAGCGTCTCGGGTTTCGGGTGTGCCATGACGTGGCCCTCGTAGTCGAAGGCGACGACGCGGAAGCGGTCGCGCAGACCGTCGATCAGTGACCGCCCGAGCGCCGGGTCGGCGCCCCAGGCGCGCATGGCCTCGGCCTTCGGGCCCTCCAGCGGGGTCGGGTCCACCGGCAGCAGCAGGACGGGTCCGTCGCCGTGCGCCTCGAACTCGATCGTGCTGCCGTCGTGCAGTCGTACGCTCGCCATCACCATCTCCGTATGCCGTAAAGTGATCCCGGCGAAGACATTAGCTTACGATGTACGGAGTTGTCACATGACGTTGTACGGCGGCCAGGGCGACCCTGCGCGGACCATGGCGCTGCTGTGGCGGGCGCACTCCCCGGCCGGGCCGGACACAGCCCGCGGCCGCACCGCGCCCGGCCCGAAGCAGGGCCTCACCGTCGACGCGATCGTCGAGGCCGCCATCGCGATCGCCGACGCCGACGGCATGGAGCGGCTGTCCATGCGCGCCGTCGGCGAGCGGCTGGGCACCTCGGCGATGGCGCTGTACACCTACGTGCCCAGCAAGCGCGAACTCGTCGACCTGATGTACGACCACGCCCACGCGGGCCGGCCGCAGCGGTACCCGCTCGACGGCGGAGTGCGCAACGCGGTGCGGGGCTGGGCCGACGGCCTGTGGGACCGCTACCTGCGCCACCCGTGGCTGCTGCAGGTGTCCTACGCCCGGCCGGTGCTCGGCCCGCACGAGCAGGCGGTCCTCGAATCGCTGCTGGCCGTCCTGCAGGCCGCCGAGCTGCCGCCGGACCGGCTGCGGCCCGCCGTCAGCGCGCTGTTCCACCTCGTCCGGGGCGCCGCGCAGACCGCCGCCGAGGGCCGGGCGGCCGCGGCCGCGACCGGCACCTCCGACCAGCAGTGGTGGACCGAGCGCTCCGCTCAGCTCAGCCGGCTGGCACCCGACTTCGCGCAGCGCTTCCCGCACTCGACGGCACTGGCCGGGTCGTCGTCCACGACGGACTACGACCCGGTCCGCCAGGCCAAGGACGCCCTCGACGGCGGCCTCCGCCTGCTGCTGGACGGCCTGCTCACCGACAGCCGCGAAGCCGCCTGACGCCGCCCCGGCCGGTCGCCCGGCAGAGCGCGCGGCCGGGCGGTCGCGGCATCAGGCGGTGAGGCCGCGCAGCAGCAGGGCCAGTCCTTCGCCGAACTCGCGCTGCGGCGACACGTCGCGCGCCGACACGGCCGTCTCCGCCAGGTGCGGGTGCTGCTCGCCGAGTGTGGCCAGCACGTCGGTGCCGGCGCCGGACAGCGGCCCCAGCCCTTCGGCCTGCAGCGCGCCGATGAGGTAGCTCACCAGCGCGCGGAACGCGATGACGCGCCGCTCGCCGGAGAAGCCCGCCCCGGCCAGGACGCTGAGCATCGCCTCGCCGCTGCGGCGTACGCCCGGGGAGGCGTGCCGGTGCACCAGCAGCAGCGGGACCATGGCCGGGTGGGCGTGCACCGCCAGCCGGATGCGCTCGCACAGCGCGGCGATGCGCTCCTGCCAGGTCGGCAGGTCGGGCACGGTGAAGTCGACGCCGCCCAGCACCAGCTCCACGACCAGCCGTTCGAGCTGCTCCCGGTCGCTGACGTACCGGTAGAGCGACATCGTGCCCATGTTCAGTTCCTGCGCCACGGCGCGCATCGTCAGCATCGCGAGGCCGTCGCGGTCGACCACGGCCAGGGCGGCGGCGGCGAGCTGGTCGGTGGTCAGGGATCGCTTGCGGGGCACGGCTTGACAGCGTACAAGATACGCTTATAGCTTCGTAGGCGTACGTTGTACTCCTACGAAAGGTGTACTCATGGCCAAGCTCGTACCAGGCGACCGGGCGCCCTCCGCAGAACTCTTCGCCGTCACCGGCGAACCGGTGCGCTTCCCGCACCCCGGCCGCCTCGTCCACCTGCAGTTCCGGCGCTTCGCCGGCTGCCCGATCTGCCACCTGCACCTGCGCTCCTTCGTACGGGCCACGGACCGGCTCGCCGAGGCGGGCGTCCGCGAGATCGTGTTCTTCCACTCCGGAGCCGACGAACTGCTCGAGCACGTGACCGACCTGCCCTTCCCCTGCATCGCCGACGGCGACAAGCGGTGGTACCGGGCCTTCGGCGTCGAGGCCGGGGCACGGTCGCTGCTCGACCCGCGCGCCTGGCCCGGAATCGTGCGCGGCATCGCGGTCGCCCTCTGGCTCCTGCCGCAGCGCAAGGCCCACCTGCCCGCGACCAGCCCGGCCGGCGGCCGCCTCGGCCTGCCCGCGGACTTCCTCATCGGCCCCGACGGCACCGTGCTGGCCGCCAAGTACGGCGAGCACGCCGACGACCAGTGGAGCGTCGAGGAGGTGCTCACCCTGGCCCGCACGACCGGCCACGCGAACGCCCGGGCGTGAGCCCCGGACCACGCGGGCACCCGGGTGGTGCGACCAGCACGTACGATGCCGAGCCATGTTCGCCTCCCGGCTCGCCCGCACCCGTGGCCTGATCCTGCTGACCGTCGTGCTCACGGTCGGCTGGCAGGTGGTCGCCGGCAACGTCCCGGACCGGCCGGTGCCGATCGGGATCCTGATGGAGCTCACCGTGTTCGGAGCGGCGATGGCATTGCTGCTGCTCCTGGTGCTGCGTCCGAGCGGGGAGCGGACCACGTTCGAGGTCCGGACCGGCGCGTTCACCACGTCGTCGCGGCAGTGGCTCGGCCTCCACCTCTTCTGGATCATGATCGCCGGGGTCCTGGTCGGGCCGGGCCCCGGCGAGACCTGGGCCGAGCTGAGCCTGTTCAGCATCGGCGTCGACATCCTGATCGCGCTGGTCGCGGCCGGGGGCGCGCTGCTGTCCTGGTGCGACCTGCCCCGCTTGGAACTGCGGCCCGACGGTGTACGCGTACGCAACCTGCGCTCGGTGACCATTCCCTGGGCGGCGCTGCGGCGCGGAACCCCGCTGCGGCCCCGCCGCAACGAGCAGAACCTCGGCCTGCCCCTGGACCAGCCCGACCTCGTGTCACCGGTGTTCGTCAAGAACCCGCTGATCCCGCTCGGCTGGGACGCCGACCCGTGGTTCGTCGCCGACACCATCCGCTGGTATGTCGACCACCCGCAGGACCGCCCCGCCATCGGCACCGAGGCCGAACTCGTATTCCTCCGGGCCCGGCTGGCAGCCCAGTCCGAGTGAGCCGTGCCCCTTGCCGAACCGGGCGGCCGGGCGGATGATGACGCCCGTCGTTGATCACTGGGAAGGTGCGTACGCCATGCTTCGGGTCCTTGGCCGCGGTGCGCTCGTCGGTCTCGCCGCGTTCCTGGCCGCCGGCCTGGTGGGCATCCTGCTCGGCGACGACGTGGCCGGCTTCGACGCCGCGCACGACCTGGCGGTGCCCCTCGTCGCGCTGGTCGCGGCGGGAGTCGCGGCCTGGCTGCTGAAACTGCGGCAGCCGGTGCTCGTCCCGGTGCTCGGTCTCGTCGTCAACGTCGCCGCGAACCTGGCCCAGAGCTGGATCCTGACCAGCGCGATGACCGACGACGAGGGCGTGCTCCACCTCGACCGGCAGCCGTTCGAGCCCGGCGGGAGCGTGCTGTCGGCGCTGTCCCTGCCCAGCCCGCTGCTCCACGCCCTCTACCTCGTCGTGCTCGGCATGATCGGCGCGGTGATCGCGGACAAGGTCGCGCAGGCCAACGCCGAAATCGACGCCTCCGCCCGCCGGCGCTGACCGCGAGCCGCCGCCCAGCGCGAGCCGGGCCGTTCACAAGTTCCACAATCACGAAATATTGAGTTTCTTGAGATCCTCGGCGGCGCTTCCTAGGCTCGAACGCATGGAGCGCAGGCCTTTGTTGACGGCCCGCCGGCACGTCGATCTGCGACGGCAGGCGAGTTCCCTCTGTCTGCGCTGACCTGCGCACCCGGCCTGCCCCACGGCGGCTGACCGCGGCCGCGTGGCACCGCCACCGCCGCCCGCTCCCCCTTCACCCGGCCGTACGCCGGGCACCTCCTGCTGCGCGGCGTCGCTCCGCCGTGCGCGTACGAAAGGAAGCCCATGTCCGAGAGCACCCCCTCACTGAAGCGGCGCACCCTGCTCGCGGCCACCGCCGCGGCCGGCGCGTCCGCGGCCGCCGGCTGGCCCACGGCCGCCGCGCAGGCCGCCGACACCAGGCCGAACGTCCTCGTGATCGTCACCGACGACCACCCGAAGCAGACGGCCTGGGCGCTGCCGAAGACCCGGGCCTGGCTGACCGGCGGCGGCGTCGAGTTCACCCGCGGGCACGCGACCACGCCGCTGTGCGCGCCGGGCCGCTCCTCGATCTTCACCGGCCAGTACGCGCACAACCACGGCGTACGCGGCAACCAGCACGCCGCGAACCTCAACCACCACTCCACCGTGCAGCGCTACCTGCAGCAGGCCGGCTACCGCACCGGCCTGTACGGCAAGTACCTCAACGGCTGGGACGTCGACGACAACCCGCCCCACTTCGACGAGTTCGCGGTGCTCGCCCCGCCGACGTTCAACAACGGCACCTGGAACGTCGACGGCACCGTGCAGACGATCAACAACTACACCACCACCGTGGTGAAGAACCGGGCGCTGAGCTTCCTCGACCGCAGCGTCGCCGACACCCGCCCCTGGTTCCTCTACCTCGCCCCGTACGCCTCCCACGGCCCGAACACCCCCGAGGGCAAGTACGCCGACACGGCCGTGCCCGCCTGGGACGGCCGGCCGTCGGTGCCCGAGGCCGACCGCAGCGACAAGCCCGGCTTCATCCAGGACGCCACCGGCACGCTCGCCGACGGCCGCAACATCCGTACCAACCAGCTGCGCACCCTGCTGTCGGTCGACGACGCCGTGCAGGCCGTGCACGACAAGCTCGAAGCCCTCGGCCAGCTGGACAACACACTGGTCTTCTTCATCGCCGACAACGGCTTCGCCTGGGGCGACCACGGCTGGACCAAGAAGTCGGTGCCCTACACTCCTGTCGTCGAGGTGCCGTTCTTCGTGTCCTGGCCGGCCGGCGGCCTGGACACCGGCACCAACGACAACCGGCTCGCGGCCAACATCGACATCGCGCCGACCATCCTCGACGCGGCCGGGATCACCCCCGACACGCAGTATCCGCAGGACGGGCACTCCCTGCTCGGCTCCCACCGGCGGACCCGCGTGCTGACCGAGTTCTTCAAGCACGGCACCGGCACCGGCGGCCCGCTCACCTGGGCGTCGTACATCGGCGCGAACAAGCAGTACACCGAGTACTACCAGCTACACACCGACAACAACGGCCTGCCGACCGGCTCCGGCGCGGTCCTGTTCCGCGAGTACTACGACCTGGTCAACGACCCGCATCAGCTGGTGAACAAGCTCCACAACGCCACTCCCGCCCAGGAACAGGCACTGGGCATTCCCGCCCTGGCGGCGCAACTGGCCGCCGACCGCGTCAGCTCCGGCAGCACCGCACCCTGACATCACCGGCACCATCCCGGCGGTGGGTCCGACCCCGCCGCCGGGTTCCAGGAAGGAGCACCATGGCCGCCCATCCTCCCGCCTGCTGCGCACCCTCGGCGGACGTCGGCGGACCTGCCCTGCTCACGCTCACGGCGAGCCCCGCGAACAGCGTCGGCGCGGCAGCAGCCCACACGGCGACGCCCGCCCGGACCCATGCTCACGCGACGGCCGCCCCGCACACTGGCACGCCGACCCGGGCCGCCGGGCGCACCGTGGCCATACCCGGTGGCAGGTTTCTGATGGGCACCGACGACGCCGAGGGCTTCCCCGCCGACGGCGAGGGACCGGTCCGCGAGATCGAGCTGCGCCCGTTCCGCATCGACCCGACGACGGTCACCAACGCCCGGTTCGCCACGTTCGTGAAGGCCACCGGGCACGTCACCGACGCCGAGCGGTTCGGGTTCTCGTTCGTCTTCGAGGGGTTCCTGCCACCGCAGTCCGCCCGGCAGGCGCAGCGGGTGCAGGCCGCGCCGTGGTGGGCGGTGGTGCCCGGAGCCGACTGGCGGCGGCCGTACGGGCCCGGCTCCGACGTCGGCGCGCTGCAGAACCATCCCGTGGTGCACGTGTCCTGGCACGACGCCCAGTCCTACTGCGACTGGTCGGGGACCCGGCTGCCGACCGAGGCCGAATGGGAGTACGCCGCCCGGGGCGGCCTGGAGCAGGCCCGCTACCCGTGGGGCGACGAGCTGACCCCGGGTGGGCGGCACCTGTGCAACATCTGGCAGGGCGAGTTCCCGACCCGCAACACCGCCGCCGACGGGCACCTGGGCACCGCACCGGTGAAGTCTTATCGGCCCAACGGGTACGGCCTGTACAACGTCGCGGGCAACGTGTGGGAGTGGTGCGCGGACTGGTTCAGCGTCGACTTCCACGCCACCGGCCCACGGGTCGATCCGACCGGGCCGGCCGAGGGCACGGCGAGGGTGATGCGCGGCGGCTCGCACATGTGCCACGAGTCGTACTGCAACCGCTACCGCATCGCGGCCCGCTCCGCCAACACACCCGACAGCTCGGCGGGCAACATCGGCTTCCGGGTGGCCGCCGGCTGACGCGCGGAAGCCGAAGGCCATCTCAACATCCCTGACCGTGCGTTTCCGCTAGCACCGCGGCGAGCCGGCTGCCCTGGCCGGAACGCTCGTCGCGGCGCGTTGCAGGGATCGACTCGATGTCGGCGACAATACCGACATGTCGGTCACATCTCGGCGCCCGATCATCCAGTCGCTGATCAACAGCCTGCTGCTACTGGCCCTGTACTTCGTCGTCCCCACCGACACCAGCGACAGCCTGTGGAAACTCGTCCTGCGGGTCCTGCTCACGCTGATCGGCCTGGTACTCGCCGTGGTGCTGATCCTGCGCCAGGTCAGCCGCCAGCTCGATCAGACCGAGGTCCCGCTGACCGGCCTGCTCACCGCCCTGGTCGCGGGCGTGCTGTTCTTCGCGATGGCCGACTACCTCCTCGCTTTCCACGCCCCAGGGGAGTTCGTCGACCTGAACACCCGTGTGGACGCGCTGTACTTCGCGCTGTCCACGCTGGCCACGGTCGGGTTCGGCGACGTACACGCGCAAGGCCAGATCGCCCGCGGCCTGGTGATCGTGCAGATGCTGTTCAACACGGTGATCATCGCGACGGGGCTGTCCGTCCTGTCCAAGCAGGTCGCCGCCCGCGCCCGCGAACGCCGCGGCGGCTGACCGCTATTGAGCGGCGCACATCGTGGCTCCACCGCCGGTTGGCCTAGGCCATCGCTGTCGCGGCTGGGCTTGATCCGTTTTTGTGGACGATGGACGTCGCTATAGCAGCGGCAGGCGTCCACAAAAACGGATCATCGGCGGGTGGCGGGCCGCGGGGGCGTGTCGTTCGATCGGGCGAACCTTGTGGGGCAAAAGCACCCAATATGCTCGATCCTTTTGACATGCCATGCGTACGCCTCGATACGGTCGGCTTCGGCCCCGGTTCGCGTGAACGTGGCGACCGGCGCCCGTCCTGTTGCCTACGGAAGGTCAGCACCTTGCCCGGCCGACATTCACTGCCCCGTAAGCCCCGTCGCAGGCTCGCCCCGTTCGCCACCGCCACCGTCGCCACGGCCGTCCTGGTCGGAGGCGGTCTGATCGCCGCCGAAGTGGCCGCCGAACCCCAGCAGAACGATCCCACCGCCGCCGCCGGAGAGACCGCCGCGACCCCGTCGCCGTCACCGAAGGTCACCGACGCCCGCCGCGAAGCCCCGCAGCGCCCGTCCCGCGGCAACCGCAACGCCCCCGCCTCGCCGACCGAGACCGCCACGGTGCTCGACTCCGGCACCTGCAAGGCGTCCTACTACGACGAACCGCAGGGCACCGCCAACGGCGAGACCTTCGACCCGGACGCGCTGACCGCGGCGCACAAGTCGCTGAAGTTCAACACCCGGGTCCGGGTCACCAACACCGCCAACGGCAAGTCCGTCGTGGTACGCATCAACGACCGCGGCCCCTACATCACCGGCCGCTGCCTGGACCTGTCCCGGGCCGCCTTCGCCGAGATCGCGAATCTGAGCAGCGGAGTGACGACCGTACGGTACGACATCCTGGCCTAGCCGTTCAGGCATGTCAGTATGTCCATGTGGCTGCCATATACCTGGAACTCGGCTCAAAACGGATCTTCGCGTGCGCCCTGGAGTGGCCCGGCTGGTGCCGCTCCGGGCGTGACGCGCAGCACGCCCTCGCGGCGCTGACCTCCTACGCCGAGCGCTACGCGGTCGTCGCCGAGCGGGCGAAGATCCCGTTCGAGCCCGGTGACGTACGCGTGGTGGAGCGCGTGCGCGGCGGCTCGACCACCGACTTCGGCGCGCCGGAGCAGCCCGCGTCCGCCGACTTCGCCCCACGCGACCACGACACCGCGCAGCGGCAGGCCGCGCTCGTGCGGGCCGCCTGGGACGTCTTCGCCGACGTCGTCGCGGTCACCCCTGCCGAGCTGCGCAAAGGTCCGCGCGGCGGAGGGCGGGACCGGGACCGGATGGTCGAGCACGTGATCGCCGCGGAGGTGTCGTACGCCCGCCGGATCGGGGTCCGGCACCTCGCGCCCGGCGACACCGCGGCGCTGCGCGCCGAGGTCCTGGAGGTGCTGGGCAGCCCGACGGACGGCGCCCCGCCGCCGCGCGGCGGCTGGCCGCACTCCTACGCGGCCCGCCGGATCGCCTGGCACGTGCTCGACCACGCCTGGGAGATGCAGGACCGCGCCACGCCGTAAACGGCTCGTACCGCGTACGCCCTGCTCATAGGATCGGCGGATCGCCCGGCGGGCACGCCGCCGGTCCGACAGGCAGAGAGTGCAGGTGTACGTGTAATGCGCTGGTCAGAGCTCTACGTCCCGACCCTCCGCCAGGACCCGGCGGGGGCGGACGCCGTCAGCCACCGGCTGCTCCTGCGCGCGGGCTACATCCGGCAGCTGATGGCGGGCCACTACTCGCTGCTGCCGCTGGCCGTACGGGTCCGCGCGAAGATCATCGAGGTGATCCGCGAGGAGATGTCGCGCATCGGCGCGCAGGAGTTCCTGCTGCCCACCATGCAGCCGGCCGAGGTCTGGCAGAAGAGCGGCCGCTGGGACAAGATCGGCGCGGAGATGTTCCGGCTGACCGACCGCAAGGGCGTCGACGTCGCGATGGGCATGACCCACGAGGAGATCTTCACGACCATCGCCCAGGAGCTGCGCTCCTACCGCGACCTGCCCCAGCGCTGGTACCAGTTCCAGACGAAGTTCCGCGACGAGCCCCGCCCCAAGAGCGGCCTGATCCGGGTCCGCGAGTTCACCATGAAGGACTCCTACAGCTTCGACGTCGACGGCACCGGGCTCGACCGGTCCTTCGACCTGCACCACGAGGCGTACACGCGGATCTTCGCCCGGCTCGGCATCCCCGCCATCCCGGTCGAGGCCTCCAGCGGCATCATGGGCGGCAGCGACTCGATCGAGTTCATGTGCCCGACCGCCGCCGGCGAGGACATCGTCGTGCACTGCGCCTGCGGGTACGCCGCGAACGTGGAGAAGGCCACCTCGCACCTGCCCCAGGTCGCCGACGGCGACGGCCTGAGCGCGCCCGAGGCGTTCGACACCCCGGCCGTGCGCACCATCGAGGACCTGGTCACCGGCTTCGGCGTCACCGCCGACCGCCAGGTCAAGACCCTGGTGTACGTCGTCGACGACCAGCTCACCCTCGTGCTCATGCGCGGCGACCACGCCCTGGTCGAGCAGAAGCTCATCGACACCCTGGCCGCGGTGAACGTGCGCCCCGCCCACCCCGAGGAGATCCGCGAGGCCCTCGGCGCGCTGCCGGGCAGCCTCGGCGGCGTCGGCGTCACCGGCCTGCCGATCCTCGCCGACCTCGCCCTGCGCGGCCGCCGCGACATGACCACGGGCGCCAACCGCGACGGCGTACACCTGCGCGGCGTCGACGTCGACCGCGACATCGCCGTCAGCCGCTGGGCGGACCTGCGCGAAGTCGTCGCCGGCGAACCCTGCGCCCGCTGCGAGCAGCCCCTGGACGTGCTGCGCACCGTCGAGATCGGGCACATCTTCAAGCTCGGCGGCCGCTACACCGAGACCCTGGGCGTCACCGTGCTCGGGGCCGACGGCGAGCGGGTCAACCCGGTCATGGGCTGCTACGGCATCGGCGTCGAACGCGCGCTGGCGGCGATCGTCGAGACGCACCACGACGACAAGGGCATCGTGTGGCCGGTGACGGTCGCGCCGTTCGACGTCGCGATCGCGGTGCTCGGCAACGCCGACGACGTCGTCTCGGCCGCCGAGTCGCTGTACGCCGGGCTGCGCGGGCAGCGCATGGACGTGCTGCTCGACGACCGGGCCGAACGCCCCGGGGTGAAGTTCAGCGACATCGAGCTGATCGGTGTGCCGTACCGCATCACGGTCGCCGCCCGCGGGCTGGCCGAGGGCACCGTCGAGTTCACCGACCGGGCCACCGGCCACACCGAGCGCATCCCGCTGTCCGGCGCGGTCGCCCATGTCACCGCCGCGGTGCGCGCCACCGAGTGACCACGAGCCGGTGCGCGCCGTACCGTTCACGCAACGGTGCGGCGCGCACTCCGGCCGGACGAGGAGGACGCCATGTGGGCCAGGATCCGGATCGAGCGGTGCCATACCGGCACCATCGACTCCCGTGACCTGCGACGGGAGTTCGTCGCCGAACTGGCCCGCCGCTACCCCGAGCAGGACTTCAGCGCCGACGCGGAGACCAGCGAACTGCCGGTGCTCGACGCGCCCGGCGCGGCCTGGGTCGTGGTGTACGACGGCGGCCAGCCGATCGGCTGCGGTGGCCTGCGCGGGCTCGACGAGCACACCGGCGAGATCAAATGGGTGTACGTACGAGAGGCGGCCCGGGGGCGGCAGGCCGGCCGCTTGCTGCTGGCCAAGCTGGAGGACACCGCGCGCGAGCTCGGTTACACCCGGATACGTCTGAGCACCGGCGACCGCCAGCCGGAAGCGCTGGGCCTGTACCACTCGACGGGTTACCGGCCCGTCGACGCCAGCGCGCCCACGCTGCACCGACTGGAGAAGGATCTGCGCCCCCTGCCCGACGACGCGCGAAACGAAGCCCAGGACCGGTGGAGCCGCCAGGAACGTCTCGCCGCGACCCGGCGATTGCTCGCCGACACAGGCCACGAGCTGACCGCCGACGGCATCGAGCGAATGCGAGCGCGCATCGCCGAGCACGAAGCACGCCGCGCCCGACCAGACCCGAACTGACATCGCCGGCCAAACATGACAGGAGCTGTCAGGGTTCGCTGACAGGATCGACTCATGGACGACACGTTGGCAGGCAGGATCGCACTGGTCGCGGGTGGTACGCGGGGTGCGGGGCGGCAGATCGCCGTGCAGTTGGGTGCGCAGGGGGCCACGGTCTACCTGACCGGGCGCAGCACCGGCGCGCAGCGCTCGGAGATGGACCGCCCCGAGACGATCGAGGAGACGGCTGAGCTGGTCCGCGCCGCCGGCGGGACCGCGATCCCGGTGCAGGTCGACCACCTGGTCCCGGAGCAGGTCGAGCGGCTGATCCGGCGGATCGACGACGAGCAGGGCCGTCTCGACGTCCTGGTCAACGCCATCTGGGGCGCCGAGAACCTGTTCAGCTGGGACAAGAAGCTGTGGGAGGACGACCTGGAGACGGGCCGGCGCATCCTGCGGCTGGCCGTCGACACCCACATCATCACCAGCCACTACGCGCTGCCGCTGCTGATCAAACAGCCCGGCGGCCTGGTGGTGGGGATGACCGACGGCACCGAGGAGTACAACCGCGCCAACTACCGGGTCGGCTTCTTCTACGACCTGGCCAAGACGTCCGTGCTGCGGATGGCGTTCGCCCAGGGCAAGGAACTCGCGCCGTACGGAGCCACCGCCGTCGCGCTGACCCCCGGCTGGATGCGCTCGGAGATCATGCTGGAGCACTACGGCGTGACCGAGGCCAACTGGCGCGACGCCGTCGCCGCGCAACCCCACTTCGCGATCTCCGAGTCCCCGGCGTACACCGGCCGCGCCGTCGCGGCGCTCGCCGCCGACCCGCAGGTCGCCCGGTGGAACGGCCAGTCGGTCTCCAGCGGGCAGCTCGCGCGGGAGTACGGGTTCACCGACCTCGACGGCAGCCGGCCGGACTGCTGGCGCTACCTGGTCGAGGTCCAGGACCCGGGCAAGCCGGCCGACGTCACCGGCTACCGCTAGACCTTCTTGTTGACGACGATCGGGTTGAGCATGACGAACTCGCCCAGCTTGTCGAGCGAGGCGGCCTTGAACATCAGCTTGGACAGGTCGTTGAGGTCCTCGAACGACTCGCCGTTGATCTCGTAGCCGTTGTACCAGCCGCCGTTGGTCTTCAGCGACAGCAGGTCGGCGGCGGCGATGTCCTGCATGGCGAAGAAGAAGTCGATGATGTCCATGCCCCGGGGCAGGCTCATCAGCATCGACTCGCCGGCCGCCCGGATCAGATTGTTGACCTTGCCGATGTCGGTGAGCACCCCTGCCGAGGTCGCCTTCGCCATCATCGCCTGCATGAGCTGCTGCTGGTGGCGCTGGCGGCCGTAGTCGAGCGAGTTGTCCGGCAGGTAGCGCTGCCGGGCGAAGTCCAGCGCCTCCCAGTCCTGCATGTCCCGGCAGCCCTTCCGGTGCACGTACCGCTCGTTGCCGGTGTTGCGCGAATAGGCGTTGGCCTCCTTGTCGTCCTGCATACCGCCGACGTACTTCGGCTTGCCCTTGACCATGAAGTGGTGGATCGACCTGGTGTCGGCCTCCACGCACATGCGCACACTGCCCAGCGCCTTGATGACCTTGTTGAAGCCGCTGAAGTCCACGACCACCGCCGCCTCGAACGTGATCCCGGTCAGCTTGCCGATCACCTGCGCGGCGAGCTTCATCCCGCCCGCCCAGTCGCCCTTGGGCCCCAACCCGGCCTGGAACGCGCCGTTTACCTTGCGATAGCCGTGGCCCGGCACGTTGACCCGCACGTCGCGCGGCACCGACAGCAGGTACGCCTCCCGGTGCGAGGCCGACACGTGCACGATCATGATGGTGTCCGACCGCGCGTTGTCGGCCTTCTGCCCCGACCGGGTGTCGATGCCCAGCAGCAGGATGTCGAACGCGCCCTTGAGCGCCTTCGCGTCGGGCGCGGCCGACCCCGACGGCCCCGCGAGCACCTCCGGCGCGGCGACCTCGACGCTGTCGCGCAGCGTGTCGGCGAAGGACTTGACCACGATCAGGCTCCCCCCGGAGATCATCATCAGCAGCGCCCCGAACGTCACGGCGAGCATGCTCCACAGCGGCGCGCGGCGGCGGCGAGCGGACGGCGGGGCGGCTTTGGCGGATGCACGGCGGCGGCGCTGGGACACAGGGCGCTCCTCTCGACGGGCGACGCGCCGCGCCGCCCACTCCCCCTGAGGACGGGTCCACCACCGCCGGATGTTGCCCCGATCCGGGGACCAATCCGTGCCGTCCACACCGGATGATCGGGGTGGCGTGGGCTGACCGGCGTCGATACGGCATTCTCGACCTGGAGCCGGACGAGGGAGGATCTACGTGCCACAGGTGCGCATCACGGTGCAGGACCCCGACGACGACGTGTCGCGGGAGCTGACCGCCGAGTTCCTCGCCGACATCGGCGCCCGCTACGAGCGGTCCGGCACGGCCGCGGCCCCGGCCCTGGACCTCGCGGAGCTGCGCGCGCCGGACGGCACCTGGCTGGTGATGTACGACGGGGACGAACCGATCGGCTGCGGCGGCCTGCGCCGGTGCGACGACCACAGCGCCGAGGTCCGGCGGGTGTTCCTGCGCCCCGCCGCGCGCGGACGCAACCTGGCCCGCACGATGATGGTCGAGCTGGAGGACGTCGCCCGGCGGCGCGGCTACCGGCGCATCCGGCTCGACACCGGCGACCGCCAGCCCGAAGCCCTCCAGCTGTACCGGACCGGCGGCTACCACGAGATCGGCGACTACAACGGCAACCCGTACGCCCGGCACTGGCTGGAGAAGGACCTCGCGCCGCGGCCCGGCGACGTGCGCGTAGTCGCCCGCAAGTACGACGGCCGCCTGCACTGGCACGCCACCATGCCCCGGCTCGGCGAGGACGAGCACGGCGTCTGGCTGGGCGCGACGACGCACACGCCGTGGCGGCGCGGCGCGGAACCGGCCGTGTTCTTCCCGGTCGCGCACGTGGTGCTGATCCCGCACGAGGGCGACTGGGTGGCCGCGTTCAACGCCGCCCCGCACCGCACCGAGATCTACATCGACGTGTCCGACCGGCCCGTGTGGCACGGCCCGGACGAGGTCGTCTCCATCGACCTGGACCTCGACGTGGTCCGCCGCCGCGAGACCGGCGCGGTGGAACTGCTCGACGAGGACGAGTTCGACGAGCACCGGATCCTGTTCGGCTACCCCGACGACGTCGTCGCCGGAGCGCGGCGCAACGCCGAAGAGCTGCTGGCGGCGGTACGCGCGCACACCGAGCCCTTCGGCGAGGCAAGCCGACCGTGGCTGGAGCGGATGAGTTGATCCGGCCGCAGCCGGTGGGGCCTGGCGGTCACACGACGAATCCCCTGTCCTTGTACTCCCATATGGCTTCCCAGGACAGGAAGTCGCAGTCGCCGCTTCTCAGGTCGACGCAGATCGGCCCGTTGCCCCCCAGCTCGGCGTCCTCAATGCCGTGATCGATGAGATCGACGGTGTTGTACGGCACGATGAGCCGGTGGCCGTCGAGGAAGGCGCGCTCGGGCCAGACCCGGATCTCGCCGACGCCGCTCGGAATCTGCCGCGCAAGGTACCGGGCGGCCGCCGCGATCGCACTTTGTTCATCCAGCATCAGGTGATGTTCTCGCGATCGCGCCCGTGCCGACACGGCACGGTCGGTCAATCGGCGGTGAGGTAGCGCTGGATCGTCGGGCCGAGCCAGGTGACCAGGTCGTCCTCGGACATGGCCACGACCGGCGGGAACTCCAGGATGTAGCGGGCCAGGCCGATGCCGAGCATCTGCGCGCTGACCATCGCGGCGCGCACCGGCGCGCTCGCCGGGTCACCGGTGAGCTGGGCGATCTTCGGGGCGAGCTGCCCGGCGAAGATCTCGCGCATGCGCTCGGCCGCGCCGTCGTTGGTGATGCCGGTGCGCAGCAGCACCTGCAGTGACTCGCCGGCCTCCCACTGGCGCAGGAAGTGCCGGACGAACTCCGCCCCGAGCCGCTCGCGCGGCACCTCGGCCAGGGCGTCGAACCGCAGGTCGAACTCGGCGGCCGCGGCGAACAGCTTCTCCTTGCTGCCGAAGTAGCGCATCACCATCGCCGGGTCGATCTTCGCGTCGGCGGCGATGGACCGGATGGTGGCGCGTTCGTAGCCGTCTGCGGCGAAGCGCTCGCGCGCCGCCGCCAGGATGATCGACTTCGTTTCCTCCGAGGTACGCCGCATGTCAACAACTGTAGGCCAACACTTGTTGACAATCAACCCGGCCCGGGTCTACCGTCGAAGTCAACAAGCGTTGGCCAACGATCGTTGACCTGGAGGAAACCATGTCCACCCCGACCGTCGACATCCTGATCGTCGGAGCCGGCCCCGCCGGACTCACCGCCGCCGTCGCGCTGACCCAGCGCGGACACACCGTCACCGTCGTCGACACGCAGGCCGAGGGCGCCAACACGTCCCGCGCCGCGGTGGTGCACGCCCGCACCCTGGAGGTGCTGGAGCCCTACGGCGTCACCGAGGAGCTGACGGCCCGCGGCATCCACGCGGCGCGGTTCACCATCCGCGACCGCGACCGGCTGCTCGTGCCGGTGCCGTTCGGCGGGCTGCCGACGCCGTTCCCGTACACGCTGATGATCTCCCAGGCGGAGACCGAGGCCGTGCTGCTGGCCCGGCTGAAGGAACTCGGCGGCACGGTGCTGCGCCCGGCCACGGTGACCGCCGTCCGGCAGGACGACACCGGCGTCACCGCCACCCTCGACGGCGGGCGGCAGATCCGCGCGGCCTACCTCATCGGGGCCGACGGCATGCACAGCACGGTCCGCCAGAACGCCGGGATCGGCTTCACCGGCAGCACGTACGCCGAGTCGTTCTCGCTCGCCGACGTCCGGCTCGACGGCGCGGTCTCCGACGCGGAGGTCGTGCTGTACTTCTCCCCCGCCGGGATGGTCGTCGTCGCGCCGCTGCCCGACGGGACGTTCCGCATCGTCGCGACCGTGGACAGTGCCCCAGAAGTGCCTGACGTCGCGTTCGTGCAGCAGCTGCTCGACACCCGCGGGCCGAAGGCCGCGCCGGTCGCCGTCCGCGAGGTGGTGTGGGGCTCGCGGTTCCGGGTGCACCACCGCGTCGCCGACACGTTCCGCCACGGCCGGGTGCTGCTGGCCGGCGACGCCGCCCACGTCCACTCCCCGGCCGGCGGGCAGGGCATGAACCTCGGCATCGACGACGCGGCCGCGCTCGGCGAGGCGCTGTCCCGCGTGCTCCAGGGGGCCTCACCCGAGATCCTCGACGGGTACGCCGCCGCGCACCAGGCGCACGCCCGCAAGGTCGTCACCTTCGCCGGGCGGCTCACCACGCTGGCGACCATGCCCGCGTACTGGCGACCGGCTCGCAACCTGGTGCTCGGGCTGCTCGGCCGCAGCGCCGCCTTCCGCCGCCGCCTGGCCTGGCAGCTCGCCGGCCTGGACCGCCGTCGGTGACCCGCACCGCCGCAACCCGCCTGCGGGCCACAAACCGCAGCTCCGCGACATCAGATGTTGGGAAGGGCACCTTCTACAACGCATGGCGTTGTGAAGGTGCCCTTCCTTTCTTCACAGCTGGAGGCGGAGGTTGGGGTGGGCGAGGATGACGGGGCAGCCTGCGTGCTGGGCGGCTTCGGCGAGGAGGCGGCCGTGGTCCAGCCAGGAGCGCAGGTGGGTCAGGATCAGTAGCTTGGCTCCGGCGCGGGCGGCGAGTCGACCGGCGTCGCCGGCGGTGAGGTGGCGCGGCACGCCGGTGTCGTCGAAGCCCGCGCCCTCGGCCAGCAGGACCTCGCAGCCCTGGGCCAGCTTGTCCAATGACTCGCAGGGGGCGGTGTCGCCGGTGTAGCAGAGGGTGTCGTCGACCCGGAAGGCGTACGACTCCATGCCGTGCTCGACCGCCGCGACCGTGACCCGCAGCGACCCGAGGCGCGGCGGCTCCGACGGCAGGTCGTGGAACGTGAACTGCGGCGCGGGGTGCCGCCAGTTCAGCTCGTCGCGCAGGTTCGCCGGGCCGTACACGTCCAGCGGCGCGGCCTTGACCCGGTCCCGCACGTACGCGATCGGGCTCAGGTCGGAGCAGTGGTCGGCGTGCGCGTGCGAGATCAGCACCGCGTCCAGGGCCGCCGGATCGCAGTGGCGCTGCAGCGGGCCGACCGCACCCGTGCCCACGTCGAGCAGCACCCGGTGCCCGTCCTGCTCGACCAGGTAGCAGGACCCGGCACTGTCGGGGCCGGGCACCGACCCGGCACACCCCACGACTGTCAGCCTCATCGTCGAACCTCCCCGTCGAAGTCCCCATGATGCCGCAAAGCCGCGCTGTCACGTGACCGTCGCCATGGTGACCGGGTGTGGACGATGTCCCACCAAGACCGCACAATGGACCACCCAGCGAAAGGACCTTGATCATGTCCCGGTTCCCTGAGGTCGTCGAGCGCATGGCGATCGATCCCGAGTTCGCCGCGCACGCCCGCACCAACCCCGACGAGGTCAGCGCCGAGTACGGCCTGAGCCCAGACGAGGCCGCCCAGATGCTGGCGTTGACCGACGCCGGTTCGGGTGGCCCGACCGAGCTCGACCAGCGCCTTTCCAAGAGCGGCATCGGCAGCGGCGGCCTGGCCGGCCTGCTGGCGGGACTCGACCGGTCCAAGAAGGACGACGACGAGAACAGCACCGACCGGCCGCTGGGCCGCTGGGTGGGACCCGGCGCGAACGACAAGTGAACGCTACAGGCTGCGTTTGAGCATCGCGTCGGCGAGCGCGTCGGCGCACTCGGCCAGGCGCAGCCCGACCACGTCGAGGCGGCGCAGCAGCTCGCGCTGCTTGAGCACGGGACCGGTGACCTCGCCGCTGAGCAGCTCGGCCAGACCCTGGGCGTATAGGTGGCGCACCCGGCCGGAGCGTTTGTGCGCGGCCAGCGCCGCCTCCGCCGCCTCGACCGGGCGGTCGACCAGCCGGTCCAGCGCCCGGCGCAGGTCGCGCAGGCCGATGGCGACCTGCTCCAGGATCGCCACCGCGTGGTGGTCCAGGCGTACGCCGTAGAGGTCCGTCTCGCGCACGTAGTCGCGCAGGTGGTCGAGCACGTCGTCGACGGAGCGGGACAGCCGGAACAGGTCCTCGCGGTCGATCGGGGTGGCCAGCGTCGCGGCCAGCTCGGCGACCAGCCGGCCGCGGTGGGCGTCGCCGTCGTGCTCGATCTCGGCGATGCGCAGCCGGGCCAGCGGCGGCTCGATCTCGCCGATGGTCACCATCACGGCCAGCGCCACCCCTTCCAGGGCGGCGTCGATCTGCGCGAGCACGATCGCCAGCACCCGTTTCGGGGCGCGCCCCGCGAGGTCGTCGAGCACCCGCCGCAGCCTGATCACAGCGTGCTCCGCAAAGCCAGGCCCGCGGCGTAGCCGAGGGTGAGGCTGGCGGGGACGGTGACCAGCCAGGCGGTCAGCACGGGGGTGGCGAACTGCCAGCGGATGCGGCGTACGCCGGTGCTGGCTCCCGCGCCGACCAGCCCCGCCGTGGCGGACTGGGTCATGCTGACGGGCACGCCCATGCCCGCGCTGCCGAACACCGCGGTGGCCGACGCGACCCCGGCCGTGACCAGGGTCCACGGGCGCTGCGGGGTGAGCCCGCCGGCCGCGCCCCGGGCCATGCGCCGCAGGCTCAGCACCGCCCCGGCCGCGAACACCAGCGCCGTCGCGCACAGCAGCAGCAGCGGCGGGGCCTGCATGCCGGGGGCCCGGTGGGCGACCCCGAGCGCGACGCCGACGACGGCGAACATCTTCTGCCCGTCGTTGGCGGCGTAGGCGAGGCTCTGCCCGGCGAACGCGGTGACGTGCGCGTACCGCATCGCGCGGGGCAGCCGGGACGTGGTGGGCAGGCGACGGGCGGCCAGGCCGAGCAGGTAGCCGAGGCCGCCGCCGAGCAGCGGGGCGAGCGCGGCGACCGCGAGCACGACGGCCAGGGTGGACCAGGCGGGCGGCACGCCCAGCCCGGCGCCGACCCCGGCCAGGCCGCCGAGCACGGCCAGGGTCACGCTGGTCGGCACCCCGCGCCAGGCCAGGGTCAGGACGAGGGCCAGCGCGACGCCGACCCCGGCGAGCACGACCAGGGGTCCCCGGACGCCGCCGGCGTCGACGAGGCGGTCGGTGAAGGTGTGCGCGACCGCGAGTCCGAACAGGGCCGGTCCGGCGATGATCGCGGCGAGCAGCACGGCGAGCACGCCGTAGAGGGGCAGTTCGCGCTGGCGCAGGGCGAGGGCGAGCAGGGCCGCGCCGTCGTTGGCGCCGCAGACGAAGACGAATCCGGTGGCCAGCATCGCAAAGCCGATCACCACGGCCGACCACCCCCGACTCCACCAGGAGTTCACCGTACTTGATCAACTGAGTTCGCACGGTCGGAATCCCGATTGCCGCCCGACCGGGTGATCGTCTAGCGTCACTCGCCGGGAGGAACACTGATGGCGAAGCTGAACCAGATCATCGCGGTCGAGAAGGGCATCAAGAGCCGCTCGTTCCAGGACCTGACCGAGGCCCACCACGCCGTGCAGAAGCCGGCGCTGCTGTCGGGCATCTCGAGGACATACCAGGCCAAGGACGAGGAGGGCGAGCAGCTGCCGCCGGAGTCCACGAAGGTGCAGACCCGCGCCGAGGACGTGCTGCGCCAGATCGGCGTCACCCTGTCGCGGCTGTTCGACGTGACCGCGACCAAGGACGCGACCAACTGCACGGCCCGCGCCGACGTGGTCGTCGACGACCGGGTGCTGCTGTCCGACGTGCCGGTGACGTACCTGCTGTTCCTGGAGAAGCAGCTCACCGACCTGCACACCTTCGTCAAGAAGCTGCCGGTGCTGGACGCCGCCGAGTCGTGGGTGTTCAGTGACTCCGCCGACTGCTGGTCCACCGAGCCGGTGCGCACCATCCGCACCAAGAAGGTGCCCCGCAACCACGTCAAGGCCGAGGCGACCGAGAAGCACCCGGCGCAGGTCGAGGTGTACTACGAGGACATCGCGGTGGGTTACTGGACCACGGTGAAGTTCTCCGGCGCGCTGCCGGCCAAGCGGGTGTCGACGCTGCTGGAGCGGGTGGAGAAGCTGCAGCAGGCGGTCAAGTTCGCCCGCGAGGAGGCCAACAACGCCGAGGCGGTCGACAAGCACGTCGGCGACCGCGTCTTCGGTTACCTGTTCGCCTGACGAGACTCCCCCGCCGGAGGGCGGGGGTGCGCGAGGAGCGCAAGCTGAAGCTGAAGCCGAAGCTGAACAACGCGGTGACAGTGTGGGTTCGAGTCCCACCCCCTGCACCACCTGCGGGGGTAGCCCAACTGGCAGAGGCAGCCGCGATCAAACTCAGATTCTCGCTCCAGACTCAGCATTCGCCGCCGAACACCAGGTCGACCGCGTACGGGCGAAATCCCCGGGGTGCCGGTTCGAGCCCGGCCCGCTCCTCTTCCTGGGGCGGTAGTCCAAACGGTAGAGACACGGGGTCTTGATACTGACCCGTTCGCTTAAACGTACTGGTGTGTGCAATTCGGTGGCACCCCGAGGCCCGGGAGAAGGACAGTCTCCCGGGCTTCACCATGTCCGGCGGCAGTCCGTGTCGGCAAAGCCCTTGGCGGCGCCGGAGACGGTGTTGTCGCAGGCGACGACGTTGCCGGCGACGGGCGTCAGGTGGAATCCCCAGCCCGGGCCGTCGACGGCGGCGGTGTTGGCGGTGAACACGTTGCGGTCGCCCCACCCGTCGGCGACACGGTGGGTCTGGAAGCCGTCGCCGCGCGAGTGCCGGCCCGTGTTGGCTTTGATCAGCCAGCCGTTGCCCTTCACGTCGACCCACGAGTCGGCGTACGAGCCGGTCATGGCCGCGCCGTCGAACGTGTTGGCCTCGATGGTCCCGCCGGTGGTGCCCTCCTTGACGTCGACGGGTTCGGCCGTGGTGGCGCTGATCCGGTTGCCGCGGATCACGTTGCGGTCGCTGCGGTCGGGCTCGCAGGCGGTGACGTCGCACCAGTTGCTCTGCGCGGTGCCGACGTACACGCCCTCGCCGAACTTCGCCCGGCGCAGGCCGGTGTCGCGTACGACGCTGTCGCGCACCAGGTTGTCGGAGCTGAAGGCGCGCAGGTGGACCGCCTCGTCGCCGACGTGCTCCACGGTCAGGCCGGTGAGCACGGCGTGGCTGGTGCGGTCGAGCATGACGCCCTTCTGCGCGTTGCGGACCGTGAACCCGGTCAGCCGCCAGTGGTCCGCGCCGTCGAGGTGCAGGGCGTACCCGTGGCCGGTGCCCCCGCCGTCGAGCACCGCGCCGCGTCCGCCGCACAGGTGCACGGGTTTTCCAGCGGTGCCGGCGACGGTGGCGGCGAAGCGGCCCGCGTACACCCCGTCCGCGAGCCTGATACTGTCCCCCGGCCGGGCCCGCGCCAGCGCGCCGGCCAGCGCCGACCCGTCTGCCACGGTCACCGTCGCGGGCGGGCAGGCCGCCGTGGCCCGGCTCGGCGTCGAGCCCGCGGCGGACCCGGCTCGGCCGGCGTCGGGTGCCGGGGTGGCTCCGGACGCCGCACCGGGATGCGGTCCCAGGCATCCGCCCAGCGCCATGAGCAGCAGCACGACCATCCCCGCCAGCAGGGACGTCGCCACGAACGGCAGCATTGGACCCCGGCCGCGCCGACGTGACCCGAGGCGGACTCCGTCGGCCGCCGCGACGCGCGCCGGCGAGGCCGGGCGGGGCGAGGCGTGCCGAGGGCTCGGCCGGCGCGGGGACGGTGCGGTCATTCGGCCATCACCACCCGGGCCCGGCCACGGGCCGTCTCGCGCGGGCTGGGCCGGCCGGGCTCGGACCGCCCCGGCGACGGCCCACCGGGGAACAGCGGTTTGGTCGCCGCGTACGGGTGGCCGTGGTCGTCGGGGCGGCGGCGGAACGCCAGCACGACGATGAGCAGCAGGATCGCGGTCCACAGCAGCGTCATCGGGCTGGCGTAGTGGCGCACCCGGGCCCACAGCGTGCTGGTGTCCAGCCACGCGTCGGTCTGGTTGTCGCGCACCGTGAGCCTGCCCTCGGCGCGGCCGGTGTCCACCGCGCTGGGGCCGATGCCGGTGATCGCGTTGCCGGCGGCGACCGAGCCGCCGACCGCGCCGACGAAGGTGACGCCGTGGCTGTTCGCGTCGTGGATGGTGTTGCCGCGCACCTCGGCGACGGAGTCGCGCACGTACACCCCGGTCCGGGTGCTCTCGATGAGGTTGCCGGTGATGCGGGCCCCGGCGACGCCGTCGCGGATCGCGATCGCCTGGCGGCGCTGGTCGGAGAGCCGGTTGGCGGTGAGGGTCAGGTCGCGCGTGCCGAGCCGGGCCACGATGCCCATGTCGCCGCCCTCGATCTGGTTCTCCTGGATGCTGACGTTCAGCCCGCCCAGGATCTCGAAGCCGTAGTGGCCGTTGCCGCGGGCGGTGCTGTGCGAGACCGTGTTCGCGCCGTAGCTGGCGGTGGACTGGCCGGACGCCGAGGGCCCGTCGGCCAGCGGCCGCCCGCTGAGGGTGAACCCGTTGCCGCCGTTGCGTTCGGCGGTCGTGTTGGTGATGCGGACCTGCTGGGTGGCCCGGGACAGCAGGAAGCCGTCGCCGCCGTTGTGCTGGGACACGGTGCGTTCGATGACCGCGTTGGTGGCGAAGCGGTGCAGCACCAGGCCGTGCTGCAGGCTGTCGCGCACCTTCGTGTCGGTGATCTTGATACCGTCGGCGCTGGACACGAACAGCCCGTACGCGTTGCCGACGAACTCGCTGTTGCCGATGGTCCCGGACACGTAGGACAGGCTCGGCACGGTGAACCGGCTGTCCGGGCTGGCCACCCGGCCCCCGGACGAGATGCGCACCTCGCCGGGCAGGATCCGGCCGGGCGTCGCGGCGCTCGGCCCCTCGACCGCGCCGGTGTCGGGCCGGTCGGTGCCGGTCAGGCTGACCCCGCCGGTGCGGCCACTCCAGAACCCGAGATGCGACGCGCGGGCATGGCTCATGGCGAAGTTGCCGCCGATCGCCCGCAGGTAGGCCCGTCCGTCACGGACGTCGGTGTCGGGTTTGCCGGTACGCGGATCCCAGCTGGTCACGCGCACCGGGGCCTGCTTGGTGCCCGCCAGGGTCAGGCCGCCGCCGAACGACACGATCGCCACGAAGCCGCTGCTGCGGCTGGCCAGGCGCAGTTCCAGGCCGCCGGGGTGGGCCAGCTTCAGCCGCGCCCCGGAGTTGAGGTAGATGTTCTCGGTCAGCAGGTACGCGCCCTGCTGCTGGCGGACGAACGTCTGCGGGGCGAGCCGCAGCAGGTCGTCGACCGTGTACGCGGCGGTGCGCGCGGTCAGCACCAGCGTGTAGCCGCCGGCGGTGTCGAGCCGGTAGGGCCGGTCCCACTTCTGCGTGGTGCTGCCCGGGGCCCGGCTGAGCAGATCACGCAGCGGGGCGACCGCGGTGACCGCCCTGACCTGGTTGAGCCACCGGTCCTCGGCCGCCACCAGCGCGGCCTGCCGCTCGGCATCGGCCGGCGCGGCTTCGGCGGCGGCGGCGCGATGGGCCGCGGGTCGGGCCGCGGACGAGGGCGCGGCGGATGCGCCGAACGCGGCGAGCAGCACGGCGGCCGTGGCGGCACCGGCGAGCGCGGACGCGACCCGCCGAAAGGGCGCGGCTGCCCGGGGCCGGTTCATGCGGCGTCCGACGAGACGGCCACGGCGCGGCGCCGGGCACGGGTGGGCGGGGACAGCGTGCTCGCGCCCTGGCCGTCGCCGCCGATCCGGTCCGCGCCGCGGGTCAGCCAGCCCTGCCGGTTCATGGTCGCGAACGCGTACAGCTTGATCGGTAGCGAGATTCCGATGACCACGGCCGCGACCAGCGGCAGCATCAGCAGTTCCCGCGGATGGCGGCGCAGATGCGACCAGCCGCGGATGCCGCGCCCGACCAGCAGCCAGAACAGCACCACGATCGCGCCGCGCGGGCTCAGCTCCAGCCGGGACAGCAGCAGGTAGCCCAGGGCCATGCCCATGGTGACCGGCGTGAGCAGGATCTGCAGCACGGTGATCTTCGTGATCAGCGGGGTACGCCACAGCCAGCCCTTCCACAGCGCGGTCAGGTAGCAGCGGTAGGAGTTGCGGCTCCAGCGCACCCGCTGCTTGACGAAGGCCCGCAGCGTCGACGGGAACATCGACATGGCCCGCGCCGAGGACTGGTGCACGGTGCGGTAGCCCGAGGCCAGCACCAGCCAGGTCAGCCTGCCGTCGTCCCCGGCCACGCAGCGCCGGCCGAGGAAGAACTCGTTCTCCAGGTGGTCGAGCACGGGCAGCACCACCGACCGCCGGTACGCCGCGGTGCGCCCGGACAGGCACGCCACGGCCCCGGCCCGGCCCATCGCCGGCACGTAGTCGTAGTAGCGCAGGTTGACCAGCCAGTCCGCGACCCGCCGCCAGACGCTGGTGGCGCGCTGGTGCACGTTCTGCTGGGTGCCGACGCCGCCGACGGTCGGGTCGGCGAACGGCATCTGCACCGCCGCCAGCAGCCCGCGCTGCCAGCGCGTGTCGGAGTCCACCAGCACGACGAGCTCGCCGCGGGCGGCGCGGATGCCGACACCCAGCGCCGAGCGCTTGCCCCGGTGCGTGAACGGCAGCACCCGCAGCCGCGGGTCCTCGACGTCGGCCAGCCGCCGCAGCACCTCGGTGTCGCCGACGTCGGGCACGAGCACGACCTCGTCGGGGTTCTGGGCGAGCCAGCTGCGCAGGCACTCCAGCAGGATGTCCGGATCCTCGCGGTAGGACGGCACCACCACCGACACCGACGTGCGGAAGTCGTTGAGGACCGGCCGGTCGAGCCGGGACAGCAGCACCCGGTAGAACCACAGCCCCCATACGAACGCGCCGGCCAGGCCCAGCGGCATCAGCTCGCGCCACGAGGTCTCGGCGGCCGCGGCGACCAGCCACGACCAGACGCCGTCGATGAACCGGGACAAGGGGCGCCTCCAGCGATCCGGCGGGCCGCCGCGGCCCGCTCCACCGCTGTAAACCGGCGTACGCCCGGAAACGGGCCGGGTGGCCCGGCGATTACCGGCCGGTATTAGCTCCGCATTAACCCCGCTATGGGGTGGTCTGGAGTAAATTCATGTTATGACCGAACCCGCGAGGGCGCGGCATGGCGTGCCGGGCCTCGCCCTCGGTGCCGCGATGCTCGTCGCCGAACGACTCCGCAGGCTGACCGGCCCGGTCGACCCGGCCGAACAGGCCCGCATCGAAGACATGCTCACCAGCGGCGTCGAGCCCTCGCCCGCCGACGCCCGCTCGCCGGTCGCCATCGCCGTCGGCCTCACCCAGCAGAGCTACGACCTCGCCAGACGCACCGGAGCCCAGCTCGGCGAAGCCACCCGCAACCAGGCCCGCAAGCTCGCCGGAGCCACCCGCGCCGCGCTGCCGGCGAACTCCCCGATCGACACCGCCCGCGACGTCGTCACCGCCGCCGGGCTGCGCGGGCGCGACACCCTGGTCTCCAGCCGCGCCGCCGCGGCCGTCGCGCTGCGCGACACCGTCGACGAGAGCCTGACCTGGGTCGAGAAGTCGATCGTGCCGCGCATGGTGGACAACCTGATGCCATACCTGATCAACAGCGTGGTGCCGCGGCTCGTCGAGGGCGCCATCCCCGAGATCAGGCGCAAAGTCATCCCCGTCGTCATCGACGACATGACCCGAGACCCCCGGCTCCAGGAGCTGATCACCGAGCAGAGCCGCGGCGTGCTCGCCAGCGCCACCGACGAGCTGCGCGAGACCTCCGCGACCGCCGACGACCGGATCGAGTCGTCGTTCCGGCGGGTCTTCCACCGCCACCACGCGAACGGTGAGCGGTGACCGCGGCTGGCCACCATCCACCGTACGCAGGCATGGTGTCCCGGGTCTCCGGGCTGGCCATCGACGCCGGGATGCTCGCGATCGCCTCGTCGCTGGCCGTGTCCGGCGTGCCCGCGGTCTGGTCCGCGCTGGCCGGCCAGGCCCCCGGCTGGCTCAAGGCGGCATCCGCGGTGGTCGCCGCGGTGCTGCCGGTCGTCTACTTCACCGCCTGCTGGTGGATGACCGGCCAGACCCTCGGCTCCCTGCTGTTCGGCACCGTCGTCCGCCGCACCGACGGCCGCCACGTAGGCCTCTGCCGCGCCTTCCTCCGCGCCGTCGTAGGCCTCGCCATCCCCGTCCTCTGGCTGATCGGCATGGTCGGCGTCCTGACGGACTCCAAACGCCGAGCCTGGCACGACCACCTCTTCGGCACCGTAGTCCTCTACATCGACCGCACGCCCTAAGGAAGGGCACCTTCTTATCGCTATTCGTAGAGGAAGGGCACCTTCTTAACGTCGCAGCGCCGTGACCTGCGGATTCGAGCGCCTGCCGGGCGGTGGCGTTCAGGCGGCCGGGGGCGGCGTGTTGGCCGAGGCCCAGACCGACCAGGCGGCGGACCACGCCCCGTCCGCGGACGCGCGGACAGTTGCGGGACACCCGCGGGAGTAGGGTCGGCGGGTGCGTTTCCCCCTCGTAGCCGCCGGCCTGGCGACCGCGCTCACCCTCGCCGCCTGTTCCGGGCCGACGGCCGGGCCCGCCTTCGTGCCGGCCGCCGCGCCGACGGCCGTCCCGTCCACGACACCGGCGGCCTCGCCGTCACCGTCGGCCGCCGCCTCGCCGTCGGCCGCCGCCACCCACCACGTGTTCCCCGTGCTCGGCAAGAGCTCCTACGGGCGTACCCACCACGACTACCAGGCCACGGACGTGATGGCGCCGTGCGGGGCGACCGTCGTCGCGGTCACCGACGGCGTGGTGCTGGAGATCTCGCCGGTCGACCTGTACGACCCGAAGACCGACGACGGCGCGCTGCGCGGCGGCAAGTCGGTGTCGCTGCTCGGCGACGACGGCGTGCGCTACTACGGCTCGCACTTCTCCGCGATCGACGGCAAGATCCGCGCGGGCGTACGCGTGAAGGCGGGCCAGCCGCTGGGCAAGGTGGGCCGTACCGGCCTGGCCAGCGCCTGCCATCTGCACTTCGGCATGTCCCCGGAGTGTGCGAGCACCGGGGACTGGTGGATCCGGCGCGGCGTGATCTGGCCGTGGCGCTACCTCGACGCGTGGCGCAAGGGCGCCGTCAAGTCCCCCGTCACCGAGATCGACACCTGGGAACGCAAGAACGGCTGCTCCACCAAGCCGCCGAAGGGCGCCTGACGCGCCCCCCATACACAGACGTTGGCCTATCTCATCGAAAATCCGAGACTCGAATTCGATGAGATAGGCCAACGTTTATGGCAAACGACGGCGCGTCAGCCGACGTGCACCGCGCCCTCCGCCGGCAGGTCGGACTTGCGGACCTTGATCAGTACGGTGATCACGATCGCCGACACGACCAGCAGCCCGCCGCCCCACGCGAACGCCGTCGCGAACCCGTGCACCGCCGCCTCGGCCTGCACGAACCCGGCCACCTGCGGGTCCATCCCCGGCTTGAGGTGCTCGGCCGCGTAGTCCGTGGTCGCGTTGAGCGCGAACGTGCTCAGCAGCGCCGCGCCCAGCGAGCCGCCCACCTGCTGGGTGGCGTTCAGCGTCGCGCTGGCCGCGCCGGCGTCGTGCTGCGGCACACCGACCAGCGCGAGGCTGGACAGCGGCACGAAGGTGAAGCCCAGGCCGAGGCCGAGCACGATCGCGCCGGGCAGCACGTGGCTGGCGTACGACGTGGTCACGCCGATCTGGGTGAGGAACAGCATGGAGCCCGCGGCCAGCACCGCACCGGCGATCATCAGCGGCTTCGCGCCCAGCTTGGGCAGCAGCTGGCTGGCGACACCCGCGGAGATGAACACGCCCGCCGAGATCGGCAGCGAGGCGAGACCGGCCTCGATCGGGGTGTAGCCGAGCACGCCCTGGAAGTAGAAGGTCAGGAAGAAGAACGCGCCCATCAGGCCGGCGCCGGTCAGGGTGCTGGACAGGTACGCGCCGCCGCGGTTGCGGTCGAGCAGGATGCGCAGCGGCAGCAGCGGGTTCTTCGAGAACTTCTGGATGACGACGAACGCGACCAGCAGCAGCGCGCCGCCGATCATGTAGGCGAGCGCCTCCGGGGAGTCCCAGCCGTGCTCCGGCTCGGCCGCCTTGGTCAGGCCGTACACGAGGGAGATCAGGCCCAGGGTGACCACGATCGCGCCGGGGATGTCGTAGCGGGTGTTGCCCTCGGCCTTGCTCTCGGGCACGAACGGGATCGCCGCGGCGATGGCGATGATCGCGATCGGGATGTTGACCAGCAGGCACCAGCGCCAGTCGGCGTACTCGGTGAGCACCCCGCCCAGCAGCAGGCCGACCGCCGCGCCGCCACCGGCGATCGCGCCGTACACGGCGAACGCCTTGGCGCGCTCCTTGGCGTCGGTGAACAGCACCGTCAGCAGGGCCAGACCGGCCGGGGCGAGCAACGCGCCGAACGCGCCCTGCAGGCCGCGCGCCGCGAACAGGCTCAGGCCGTCCCAGGCCAGACCGCCCAGGGCGGACGCGGCCGCGAAGCCGATCGCGCCGGCGACGAAGGTCCGCTTGCGGCCCCAGTAGTCGGCGATGCGGCCGCCGAGCAGCAGCAGACCACCGAAGGTCAGGGTGTACGCGGTGAGCACCCACTGCCGCTCGGCGTCGGTGATGCCCAGGTCGTCCTGCATGGCGGGCAGCGCGATGTTCACGATGGTCGCGTCGAGCACCACCATGAGCTGCGCGATCGCGATGATCGTCAGCGCCAGCCAGCGCCGGGGGTTCGGGGCGGCGGCGGAGGGTTCCGCTGCCTCGGGTCGGGAGACCGTGGTGGTCATCGTGGTGCCTTTCGGTGGTGAGGGTGTTTCAGCGGGCCAGGACGGGCAGGAGGATCTCGTCGCAGACCCGGGCCAGGTACTCGTCGTCGAGCGCCCGGCCGTGTCCGAGGTGCCTCGCCATAAGCTGCGCCGTGACGAGGTCGGGGAAGAGGCTGTCGTAGGGCTGCGGCTTGATCTCGCCGCGCTGCACGGCCCGTTCCAGCAGCGCCTCGGTGTGCCGGTGGATCTCCGGGTACACCTGGCCGCGGACGATGCCGGCGAGCTCGGGGTTCGACTGCATCTCGAACGACAGCGCGTGGATCAGCGGGCCCTCGTCGACGACGCAGCGGGCCGCGGTGGCGAGCAGCTCGATCAGGTCGCCGCGCAGGCTGCCGGTGTCGGCCGGGGCGACGTCCTCGGTCTGCTGCTGGCGCAGCACCTGGGCGACCAGGTCGGGCTTGCCGGGCCAGTGCCGGTACAGGGTCGCCTTGCTCATGTGGGCGCGCGCCGCGATCGCGTCCATGGTCATCTTGTCGTAGCCGACCTCGCGCAGCAGCTCGCGCACGGCGGCGCACAGGGGCGCTCCGGCGGGCACGCGGGCACGGCTCATGACAGGCTCCGGGGGAAGGGAGATGCGAAACGGAACGGTTTCGTTTCCTGACCATACGCAGCTGACCTGCTCAGGCGCGCTCCCCTGAGAGACGGATCACCCGATCGACGACGGCCTGTCGCACCGGGGGCGGCGGGGGCGAGATGATCGGTGTGGGCGATGGACGAGATCGGACCCATCCACGGGGGCCTCGGTGCCGAATGCTCAGTGATACGCAAGTGACGGGTGAACAGATCCACGCCGAAAGGGCGGAACTGTGAACGGTGACGAACAGCCGTACCAACGGCCCGACCGCCTGGCCAGCGTGCCGGACCCGGCCGCGCCCGCGGACGCCGAATCCCTGCTGCGGGCCGTGGCCCGCGGCGACGAGGCCGCCTTCACCAGGCTGTACGAGCTGGTCGCGCCGCGCGTCTACGGCCTGGCCCGCCGCGTCGTGCGTGATCCGGCGCAGGCCGAGGAGGTCGCGCAGGAGGCGCTGGTCGAGGTGTGGCGCACCGCGAGCCGCTTCGATCCGGCCCGCGGCTCGGCCACCGCCTGGGTCTTCACCATCACCCACCGGCGGGCCGTGGACCGGGTGCGCTCCGAGCAGGCGGCGCTGGACCGGGTGCAGCGGATGGCGCCGGAGGCGACGCAGACGCCCGCCGACGAGGTGGTCGAGCAGGCCACCGCCCGGTTGCAGCGCCAGCAGGTGCGCCGGTGCATCAAGACGCTGACCGACCTGCAGCGTGAGGCGATCACCCTGGCCTACTACGGCGGTTACACCTACCAGCAGGTCGCCCAGCTGCTCGGCGCCGGGCTGCCCACCGTGAAGACCCGCATGCGCGACGGCCTGATCCGGCTGCGCGACTGCCTCGGCGTGGAGGTGTCGGCATGAGCGAGATCCACTCTCTGGCCGGGCCGTATGTGCTGCATGCGCTGGACGAGGCCGAGCGCGAGACGTTCATCCAGCATCTGCGCGGGTGTGAGACGTGCGCGGCGGAGGTCGCCGAGCTGCACGAGACCGTGGCGCGGCTGGCCGACGACGCCTGGTCGGTGCCGCCGCCCGCGCTGCGGGACAACGTGCTGGCGGCGGTGCGGCGTACCCGGCAGATCCCGCCGGCCCGGCCGGTGCGCGCACGGCGCGAGCCGACCCGCTGGTGGCGGCATCCGGCTGCGTTGACAGCCGCGGCGTGCCTGCTCGTCGCGGCCCTGGTCGGCGGGGCGACGTTCGCGGTGCAGGAGCGGCGGTTGCGCGAGGAGCGGGCGGCGACGGCGGCGGCGCAGCAGGAGCTGGCGCGTACGCAGGCGGTGCTGACCGCGCCGGACGCAACGGTGCGCACCTCCGGCGTGGCCGGTGGCGGCAAGGTCACCGTGGTGTCCTCGGCGGGCCAGGACGCGGCGGTGATCCTGCTGGCGACGCACTCGCCCGGGGCACAGAAGGCGTACCAGTTCTGGCTGATGGAGGGCACGACGCCGCACTCGGCCGGGGTGCTCGCCGCGGGGCAGGGCACCGCCACGCACCTGGTCAGCGGTGTCAACGCCGCCGACGCGATGGGCCTGACGGTGGAACCGGCCGGTGGTTCGGCCAGTCCCACACTGCCCATCATCGCTGAGATACCCATGAAATAGAAAAAAACAGACAGAAATCGCGCTAATCGCACCAAACTATGACGGGTTCAGTGTCGAATCACCGGTGGAGGTCTTCACCGGAGGAAAGGAACCACCGTCATGTACGGCAAGAGGAAACTCACCGCGCTCGCGGCCGTCGCCGCGTTCTCGCTCTCGCTGGCGCTCAGCGCCTGCGGGGGCGGGAACACGGCGGCCACCACGCAGCCGACCGGTATGCCGACCGGCGTACCCACCACGGTGCCGACGGCCCTGCCGTCCATGCCCGGCGCCGCGGGCGGCGAGTTCGGGCCGGCCTGCGCCACCATTCCCAAGGACCCGGCCAACCCGGGCAGCCTGGAGATGATGGCCCAGCAGCCGGTGGCCACCGCGGCCGCGGCGAACCCGCAGCTGTCCACGCTGGCCGCCGCGATCCAGGCCGGCGAGCTGGCCGACACGCTCAACAACGCCGAGGCCGTCACGGTCTTCGCGCCCACCAACGAGGCCTTCGCCAAGATCCCGAAGGCCGATCTGGACAAGGTGCTCGCCGACAAGGAACTGCTCAAGAAGATCCTCGCCTACCACGTCGTGGACGGGAAGACCGCGCCCGACGCCCTCGCCGGCGCCCACAAGACCCTGGAGGGCCAGGACATCACGGTCACCGGCAGCGGCACCGAGTTCAAGGTCAACGACACCGCGATGATCGTCTGCGGCAACATCCAGACCCGCAACGGCGTGGTCTACCTCGTCGACAGCGTGCTCATGCCTCCGTCCTGACGGACGGCAGGAAGGGCGCCTGGGCGGCACACCTCGCCGCTCCGCTTTCCGGACACCAGGCGCCCTTCCTGACTCCCCGAGGAGGACTCCCATGCGACGCCTCATCCGCCCCGCGCTGAGCGGGCTGCTGGCCGCCGCGGGCGGCATCGCCACCGCGGAACTCGTCGCCTCGCCGGTGCGGCCCGAGTCCTCGCCCCTGGTCGCCATCGGCGGCACCGTCATCGACGCGACCCCCACGCCGGTGAAGGAGTACGCGGTCGCGACCTTCGGCACGTACGACAAGCCCCTGCTCATCGGCACCATCCTGGCCGTGCTCGCCCTGCTGGCCGCCGCCGTCGGCGTGCTCGCGGTCCACCACCGCGCCGCGGCGCTGCTCGCCATCGGCGCACTCGGACTGGTCGGCGCGGCCGCGGCGCTGACCAGGCCCATGGCCCGCCCGATCGACGCCCTGCCCGCCCTGCTCGCCGGCGCCGTCTCCGCCGGGCTGCTGGCCTGGCTGGCCCCGAAAGCCGCCACCGCACCCCCGCCCCCATCCCCGGTGCCGGGAACCGGTCCCGCCACCGACGGCGCACCTGCGGGCGAACCGGCGGCGGTCCCCGCCGCAGCGGCAGGTGACACGAGTCGCGACGACCGAGCGGCCGCACGAACCGGCCGGCGCGCATTCCTGGTCGCCGCAGGCCTGGTCGCGCTCGGCACCGCGCTCGCGGGCGGACTCGCCGCGATCATCCGGCGCAGCGGCGCCCAGGCCGCCGATGAGGCCCGCGCGGCGATCGCCCTGCCCGCACCCGCCGACCCCGGGCCGCCGCCGGAGCAGACGCCCGGCTTCTACACGCCCAACCAGGACTTCTACCGTGTCGACATCGCGCTGACCGTGCCGCGCGTCGACCCGCGCCAGTGGACGCTGCAGATCACCGGCATGGTCGACCGGCCCACCGAGCTGACCTTCGACGACCTGCTCAAGCAGCCGCTCATCGAACGCGACATCACGCTCAACTGCGTGTCCAACGAGGTCGGCGGCCCGTACGTCGGCAACGCGCGCTGGCTCGGCGTGCCGCTCGCGCCGCTGCTGCGGGCCGCGGGCGTGCAGGCCGGCGCGGACCAGATCGTCGCCCGGGGCGCGGACGGCATCACCATCGGCACCCCTGTGGCCACCGTGCTCGACGGCCGCGACGCGATACTGGCGCTGGGCATGAACGGCCAGGCCCTACCGCCGGAGCACGGCTTCCCGGTTCGCATGCTCACCCCCGGCCTGTACGGCTACGTCGGCGCCGCCAAGTGGATCACCTCATTGGAGCTGGCCACGTTCAGCAGCTTCGACGCGTACTGGGTACAGCGCGGCTGGGCCGCGACGGGCCCGGTCAAGACCGCCTCCCGCATCGACCGGCCCAAGGCGTTCGCCCAGCTCGCCGCGGGCACGGTGCCCGTGGCCGGGGTCGCCTGGGCGCAGCACCGCGGCATCAGCGCGGTCGAGGTCCAGGTCGACGACGCACCGTGGCAGCAGGCCCGGCTGCTGCCGGTGCCGTCCACCGACACCTGGGTCCAGTGGACCTGGGACTGGCCCGCCGCCACCGCCGGCAGCCACACGCTGCGGGTACGCGCCGTCGACGGCACCGGCGCGCTGCAGACCGAGCAGCGGGCCGACCCGTTCCCAAACGGGGCGTCGGGCTGGCAGAGCGTCCTCGTGACGGTGGCCTGACCCACGGTCGCCCGGTCCCACGTCGAATCACCGCTCGGAGTGAGGTGCCCAGAGATGACCCG
Organism: Catellatospora coxensis; assembly: GCF_016862635.1. Lineage (GTDB taxonomy): Bacteria > Actinomycetota > Actinomycetes > Mycobacteriales > Micromonosporaceae > Catellatospora > Catellatospora coxensis. The sequence continues at coordinate 62,333 of NZ_BONI01000029.1, forward strand.
CGGAGCTGACATCATGTGTGGCGTGACCGGAGAACGCGACCTCGGTGCGCTGCTGCACGGGCTACAACCCCAGCGCCACCCGTACGAGTACGTCTTCACCACCGTCACCGGCGCCGTGCCGCCGGGCGTGCACCCGGTCGTGATGGTCGCCGAGCCCGAGGGCACGACCCTGGTGGTGATGCGCGCCGAGGCCGACGCGGCCGGGCTGCCGTACGACTTCGTCGCCGCGTGGATCACCCTGCGGGTGCACTCGGCGCTGGACGCCGTCGGGCTGACCGCGGCCGTCTCCGGTGCCCTGGCCGACGTCGGCATCAGCTGCAACGTGGTGGCCGGCTACTTCCACGACCACCTGTTCGTCGGCTGCGCCGACGCCGACCAGGCGATGGCCGTGCTGGCCGGCCTGTCCACCGCCACCCGCCCGATCAACGCCTGAGCCGCAGGTCACCGGCCGTGCAGCGTTAACAAGGGCACCTTCCGCCACGCATGGCGATGTGAAGGTGCCCTTGCTTGTACTCCGGGGGGAGTAGGCGGGGAGACTCCCGGTGTGCGACGACGGGAGGGTGGCGGTCGGCCTAGCGTGGGGGCATGACCTGGGACCATCGTTATCCGCCCCGCCGACGGCGGTTGTTTCCGCTGCTCATCGCCGTCATTCAGGTGATCGGGGTGACTTTCGCGAGCCGGGTGGCAGCGGTGGAGGGCGGCGTGCAGTTCCGGGCGCTGGACTGGCTCGGGTACGCGCTGCTGGTGGGGTCGGCGGCGGCGATGTGGCTGTGGCGGGTGCACATGGTCGCGGCGCTCACCGCGGTGACCGCGCTGACCGGGGCGTACGTGCCACTCGGCTACCCGCCGGGGCCGTTCTTCCTGGCGTTCCTGCTGACCCTCGTCGGAGCGGTCGTGCTCGGGCACAGGATCGCCGCCTGGGTCACCGCCGCCGCGGGCTGGCTGGGGTTCATGCTCCTCGGCTGGGCGGAACACCCGCTGCTGTGGCGCGGCGTGGTCTCCGGCGCGGTGCTGGTCGGCGTGCTGCTCATCGCGCAGGTCATCGCCAGCAACCGCGACCGGATCATCGAGCAGCGCCGCCGCCGCATCGGCGACGAGCGGCTGCGCATGGCCCGCGAGGTGCACGACGTCGTCGCCCACCACATCTCCCTGATCAACGTGCAGGCGGGGGTCGCGCTGCACCTGCTCGACGACGACCCGGAGCAGGCCCGCACCGCGCTCGCCGCGATCAAGACGGCCAGCCGGGACACCCTGCGCGAGCTGCGCGCCACCCTCGGCGTGCTGCGCGCCGTCGACGAGCAGGCCCCGCGGAGCCCCGCGCCGAGCATCGACCGGCTCGACGAGCTGGTCGCCCGGTTCGCCGGGGCCGGGCTGCGGGTCGACGTGCGGGTCACCGGCACACCGCGCGAGCTGCCCACGCCGGTGGATCTGGCCGCGTACCGGATCGTGCAGGAGTCGCTGACCAATGTGCACCGCCATGCCGGGGTCGACGCCGCCCAGGTGTCCGTCGGCTACGACACCGACGAGCTGGTCCTCGACATCACCGACCGGGGCCGGGGCGGCGAGACCGCGGACGGCAACGGCCTGTCCGGCATCCGCGAGCGGGTCGCCGCGCTGGGTGGCACGGTCGCGATCGGCCCGCGTCCCGAGGGCGGGTTCACCGTCTGTGCGGTCCTGCCCACCGGAGGAACCTCATGATCAACGTGTTGCTGGTGGACGACCAGGCACTGGTCCGCGCCGGGTTCCGGGCGCTGCTGTCCGCGCAGGACGACATCACCGTCGTGGGCGAGGCCGCCGACGGCGAGGAGGCGGTACGCCAGACCGCCGCGCTGCGCCCCGACGTGGTGCTCATGGACATCCGCATGCCGCGCCTGGACGGCATCGAGGCCACCCGGCGCATCGCGGCCGACCCGGCCCTGGCCGAGGTGAGGGTGGTCATCCTGACCACGTTCGACCTCGACGAGTACGTGTTCGACGCGCTGCGCGACGGAGCCAGCGGCTTCCTGGTCAAGGACACCGAACCCGCCGACCTGATCCAGGCCGTCCGGGTGGTCGCCCGCGGCGACGCGCTGCTGTCGCCCGGGGTCACCCGGCGGCTCATCGCCGAGTACGCCCAGCGCTCGCGGCGGCCCAGGGACTCCGCCCGCCTCGCCGCGCTGGACGCGCTCACCGACCGCGAACGCGAGGTGATGGCCCTGGTCGCGGCAGGGCTGTCCAACGACGAGATCGGCGAGCGGCTGTTCGTCAGCCCCGCCACCGCCAAGACCCACGTCAGCCGGGCCATGGTCAAACTCGGCGCGCGCGACCGCGCCCACCTGGTCGTCGAGGCGTACGAATCGGGCCTGGTCCGGCCCGGCTGGACAGGAGAAGCCCCATGACCGCCCTGGACACCCCGACCCGGCGCTCGCCGCGCACCCGGCCCGGCCCGCCGCGGCTGCCCCGCAACGCGCGCCGCTTCCTGCTCACCGCGCACATCGTCACCTCGGTCGGCTGGCTCGGCGTGGCCTACGCGCTGCTCGTCATGGCGCTGACCGCACGGGCCGCCGACGACCCGGCCACCCGCGCCACGACGTACCAGCTGATGCTGGACTTCGACACCGCCGCGATGCTGCCGCTGGGCCTGGCCGCCCTGGTCACCGGCGTCATCCTCGGCCTGGGCAGCCACTGGGGCCTGCTGCGCCACTGGTGGGTCGCGATCAAGCTCGTGCTGAACGTGGCCGTGCTCGTCGTCCCGATGCTCACCCGCCACCCCGCCCTCGTCGACGCCGTCGACGCCGCCCGCGCCGGCCTGCTCACCGACCCCGCCCAGCAGGTCCTCGACGGCTCCATCGCCTCCGTCATCGTCCTCACCGCCGCCACCGTCCTGTCCACCTACAAACCCTGGGGCAAAACCCGCTGAGAGATGGGAAGGGCGCCTTCTACAACGCGGAGCGTTGTAGAAGGCGCCCTTCCTTTCGCGGCAAGCCGCCGAGCAGCGCCGGGCACACCGGAAGCCCGCAGCCGCCTACGCTCACCGGCATGGACCGGGAACTGGCCGCGGCGGTGGGCTCGCTCTACACCGTGTTCGCCCGCTACCCGCTCGCCCCCGGCGTCGAGCAGCGCCTGCGGCGGCCGGACACCGAACCCGGGCTGGCCCGGACGCCGCTGCGCGAGCTGACCGCCCATCAACTGGACGCGCACCTGTTCGCCGGATGGCGCGACGAGGACGACTTCAGCCACTTCCTGCCCCGCGTCCTGGAACTGTTCGCCACGGGCGAGCACCGCGACGGCGCGCTGCTCCGCAAGAACCTGAGCGAGGCCCACCGCCCGGACCGGCCCGCCGACGAACGCGCCGCCCTGCACCGCTACCACCTGGCCCTGTGGCGGCAGATCCGGTCCGCGGCCGACCCCGCCTTCACCGCCGAGGACGTGCTCGGCGCGTGCAGCCTGCACGACCACGACGTGCTGCCGTACCTCGCGGACTGGGCGGCCGACCCGTCACCGGCCGCCGCCCTGCTGCTGGCCCGGTTCATCGGCGGCGGCCGCATGCCGAGCTGGGGCGGCGAGCGCTACCTCGGTGACATCGCGGACTGGCTCGGCAGTGCCGCGCCCGCCGCCGCGCTGACCGCGGCCCTGGCCGCCACGACCGACCCGGCCGCCCGCCGGGACCTCGCGTACGGCCTGGAGCTGCTCGAACTCGACTGGCAGCGGGACGATCCGGTGATGCGGTAGCGCCGAGCCCACGCATCCGATGTGGATGCTTCACGGTCCGTCGGCCGCCATCCGGAAAAGAACGGGAAGGCGCGCTCCGGGTTGGCCTAGCATCGCCGCATGCACCCCGATCTGCAGGCGGCCGTGGAGCAGCTCTACACCGCGTTCGCCCGGCACCCGCGCGCGGACCGGATCGGCTACTGCGGTCACTGCGTGAGCGACGAGGAGGCCATGGTCCTGCAGCGGACGCCGCTGCGCCGGCTGACCGCGGACGACCTCGAACGGTTCACCTTCAAGCTTTTGTCCACCTGGGGCGACGAGGCGGATCTCCGGCACTTCCTGCCACGCATCCTGGAACTGTTCGCCACCGGCGAGCAGCACGACGGCCACCTGCTGACCAAGACGCTCAGCAACGTGCGCTACCACGGGGCGGCCTGGGGAGCCGACGAGCTGGCGGCCGTCGAGGCATACCTGCTGGCCCTGATGCGGCAGATCCTCACCGACCGCGGCTCGGCCCTCAAGGTCGACGCGGTGCTCGAAGGGGCCGCCGAGAACGGGCACACCGTCGAGCCGTACCTCGCCGTCTGGACGCGCGAGCCCGGCGAGACGGCGACCACGCACCTGGCCTGGTTCGTCGAGGACTTCGGCTGGACCTTCTCCCGCGACGACCGCTACCACCACGAGGTCAGAGCCTGGTTGCGTACGGGTCTTCCCGCGCACCGGCTGGAGGCGGCGTTCCTGGCCACCACCGACCCCGAGGCGACGCGCTGCTTCGGCCAGGCGCTCGAACAGCTCGAGTTCCTGGTTGTCTGACGTTCCCGGTCACCGGTCGCGGACCCGCGTCGGCGCGAGCCGTTAACGCGCTCGCAACAGCCGATGGCTAGCATCGGCGACCATCAACGCGGCAGACGACGGCGTCAGGTCGGGTCGCTTCGAGGGAACTCGGGAGTACCGCTATGGCACAGCACCTCCTGGTGGTCGACTTCGGCACGTACCAGACCACGGCTGCGCTCGTCGCGGGCACGCAGGTCCACCCCGTGCCGTGCCCGGTGACCGGCGCGCTCAGCAGGCCGTCGGCGGTCTGCCTGGACGGTGACGACCTGCTGGTGGGCAGCGCCGCGGTGCGCCGGCGCGAGGTGCTGCCGCGCGGGTTCGCGGCCGGGCCGCGCCAGTCGCTGGACAGCGGCGAGCCGGTCCGCCTGGGCGACCGGCAGGCCTCCGCCCAGGAGGTGCTGGCCGTGTTCCTGCGTACGCTGCGGCACGACGCCGAACGCCGCTTCGGTGTCACCGTCGACCGGCTGGCGCTGACCGTGCCCGCCGCGTACACGCCGCACGACGCGCGACGCAGCCTGCTCGTCGCGCTGGCCACCGACGCCGGTTTCCCGGACGTGGAACTGGTCGGCGACGCCACCGCCGCGGTCATGGACCCCTACACCCACGGCGACCAGCCGGACGGCGCGCTGGTGCTGGTCTGCGACCTGGGCGCGTCGTGGACGGTGTCGCTGGCCCGGATGCACGGCGAGCGCCCCGAGGTGCTGGCGCACGAGACGTCGGGCAGCGGCCAGGACTTCGACCGGCTGCTCGTCGACGACCTGCGGGCGGCGCTGCACGACTGGCTCGCCCCCGCGCTGCAGTCCGGCGGCGACACCGGCCTGCACGCCCGGTACGCGGCGGGCGAGTTCGTCCGCTCGGTCAAGCACCGGCTGGCAGACACCGACGAGGTCGTGGACCGGATGACCCCGCACGCCCCGCCGTACCGGCTGGACCGGGCCGGCCTGGACCGGCTGGCCGAGCCGGCGCTGCGCTGGCTGGTCGCGAGCTGCCGCGCGGTGGTGGCCCGTGCCGGGTTCACCCTCGCCGATGTCGGTGGCGTGCTGCTGGTCGGCGGGGCGTCCCGGCTGCCCGCGGCCCGTGCGGTGCTGCACGCCGAGCTGGGCCGGCCGGTGCGCCAGCCGAGCGAGCCGGAGTACGCGGTGATCCGCGGCGCGGCGCGCTGGGCCGGGCGGGTCGCCGCGCGGCGGGTGCCGGCCAACACCGCGTCGTGGCGGATGGAGCCGCTGAGCTGGGACCTGCCCGACGGCCGTGCCCGGCTGGTGCGCTGGCTGGTCGGCCCGGGGCAGCAGTACGGTCCGGGCGCGGCCCTGGCCCAGGTGCGCACCGCCGACGACCGGGTGTACGACCTGACCGCGCAGCGCGAAGGCATCCTCCTGGAGCACCGCACCGCCGCCGGAGACTTCCTGACCTCCGACACCGTCGCGGCGGTGGCCCGCTCGGCGAAGCTGATCAGCGGCGACCGGGCCGCCAAACGCCATCAGATGCGCGTCGCCGGGGACTGGCTGCTCACCCCCGACCACGAGCTGCTCGTGGAGTGCGAGCGCTCCGGCGCGTACGTGCGGATGCGCTCCATCGCCACCGGCGCGGTCGTCAACGAGGTGCGCCCCAAGCAGCGCGTCGGCGACGGCACCGGCAAGGTGTTCGTCGGGCCGGGCGGCCGGCTGGCCCTGGTCGCCTGGAACCCCGACGGGCAGTTCACCGTGTGGGACGTCGCCAGTGGTCACCTGACCAGCAGTTTCAAGGCGGCGTCGAACAACCGGCCGGTGAAGGTGCTGGTGCACGAGGGCCAGTGGCGGCTCATCGCCGAGGCCGACCGCAAGGTCCACGTCGGACGGTACGTGCGCGACGTGGCGACGATGTGGGACCTGGGCACGGGCACGGTCGTCGAGGAGATGGTCGGCGAGGACCTGCACCGTCGCTACGACGGCTACGCCGAGCACAGCCCGCACGACGGCTTCGCGCCGCAGTGCGACAGCCCCGACGGGCGGCTGCGGGCCGGGGCCGCGGGCAACGCGGTGTGGCTGCACGAGTCGGGCACCGACGAGGAGGTGTTCCGCACCGACATCGCCGCCGCGCGCTCGGTGCGCACCGCGTTCAGCGCCGACGGCCACCACCTGCTGGCCCGCTGGTCCACCGCGGACACCACCTGCGTCGACGTCTGGCAGGTCTGACCGCCGGCCCCGCCAGGTGTGGCGGGGCCGGCGGGTCAGCAGGAGGTGACGGGGCGGATGGTGGCGACGGTGGTGAGGTGGACCTCCAGGGTCTCGCCGGCCGTCGTGTTCAGCCACATGGCGCCGGCGGGGGCGCCCTCGGCGACCTGGCCGCAGGCCTTGCCGCCGTTGCCGAGGCTGACCTCGACCGACGGGGCCGCCTCGGTCGGCCACCACGCGGACAGGCCCGCGAACGCCATCAGCGCCACCGCGGCGATGGTGGTGCGGATGCCGGAGCGCAGCTGACCGCTCATCTCGGCGGGGTCCGCGGGCGCGGCGGGGTCGCCGACCGGCCAGGCCACCTTGCCGACCATGACGATCGACCACAGGGCCGTCACGAACGCGCCCACCGAGCCGCCGGTGGCCAGCCACTGCAGCCAGTCGGGGCCGGGCGCTTGCGCGCCCATCTTCAGCACGCCGCAGAAGCCGATGAAACCGAGCACGCCGAGTTGTACGCCGTGCCAGCCGCGCGCCGAGTCGATCAGCTTGGCCAGCGGATCGGCGCTGTCGGCCGTGGACACGGCGGAGGGGAGGATGCCGTCGGGTTGCATGCCGACAGTCATACCGCATACCTGGAGGTGGTGGTGTGTCGGCCTTCCGTCGCCGCGCTCAGATGCGGTCCAGGTGCGGCATCGCGATCTTCCGCATGGTCAGCTGCACCCCGGCGACCACCGGGATCGCGATCAATGCGCCGAGCGCGCCCAGCAGCACCGCCCCGATCAGCGCGGACAGGATCACGGCCAGGTCGGAGACGTCGACCGAGCGCCGCAGCACACGAGGTGCGATCACCCAGTTCTCCAGCTGCTGGTACAGGATGAAGAAGATCACGCAGGCGATGCCGGCCTCGGGCGAGTGCGCGAACCCGGCGATGACCACCACGACCGCGCCCAGCGTCGCGCCGATCTGCGGGATCAGGTCGCACACCGCGACGACCATGGCCAGCGCGAACGCGTACGACACCCCGAGGATGAGCAGGAACACGAACGTGCTCAGCCCGGCGACGAAGGCGATGGCCAGCGAGCCCAGCAGGTACGCGCCGATCTTCTCGAAGATCTCGTCGCCGAGCTCGCGGGCGGTGTCCCGGCGCGAGGCCGGGAACAGCCGGTAGAAGCCCTCCTTGAGCCGGGTCCATGCGGCCAGGAAGTAGATGGTGAGGATGAACACGGTGAGCACGTTGAAGATGACGCCGAAGACGGCCTGCACCCCGCCCAGCGCGCCGCCGAGCGCCTTGGTGATGTTCTCGTTGGTGGCGGCGTCCTTCAGCCGGTCGATCACGTCGAAGCGCTGGTTGAAGTCGGCGACCTGTGGGTTGCGGTTCAGCTCGTCGAGGTAGCCGGGCAGGTTCGTGATCAGTTCACTGGTCTGCGTGATCAGCGGCGGAGCCAGCGCACCGAGACCGCCGCACGCGACCAGCACCACACCGAGCGCGACCACGGTCACCGCGAGGCCGCGCGGCAGGCCGCGCCGCTGCAGCCAGGCGACCGCCGGGTGCAGGCCGATCGCCAGGAACAGGGCCGCGAACATCAGCAGCAGCACCGACAGCGTCTCGCGTACCGCCCAGGTGAGGATGATGGCGCACATCAGGCCGAGCCCGCCGAGGAAGCCGACGACGAACACGTGCCGGTTGCGGCGCGCCGCCTGCGCGTCCGGGGTGTCCGGGTCCACCTCCGGCCGCCGCTGCGCCGGAGCCGGGGCCTGCGTGGCCTCGTCCCGCGCTGCCGTGTCCTCTGCCGCCATCACGCACCTCCGCGAAGAGACTGCCACACCGGGCCGCGTCGCCGCAGCGCCCGGATGGCCACGGGTGGACCGCCATGGATAGGCTCCGGCAGGTGCGCACACCCCTCCGCAGCGCCGCCCGGCCCGCGCTCGCCCTCGGCACGGTGCTCCTGCTGACCTCGCTGACCGCGGCGTCCTGCGACGACGGCCTCGACGTGACCGTGGCCCAGGTCGGCCGATCGACGGTCAGCGAGGTCGTCGACGCCCCCGCCTCGGTCACCGCGCGTGCCGCCGCGACCGTGACCGCGCCCGCCGAGGGCATCCTGGCCAGGCTCGCCGTCACCCCGGGCCAGCAGGTCGCCAAGGGCCAGCTGCTGGCCGTGGTCGACTCCCCCGCCAGCCGAACCCGGCTGCGCCAGGCCAAGCAGGCGCTGGACGCGTCGAAGCGCTCGGGCGGCGGCGGGGTGCGGGTGGACCTGTCCGCCGCGCGCCGCAAGCTGGACCGCTCCGCCCGCGAGGCGTTCGACCACGCGCGGGACGCGGCCGAGCAGGTCACCGACCCGTCGACCAGGGACGCGCTGCTCGCGCACATCACCGCCGCGGAGGCCGGCTACCGGCAGGCTTCGGCGGGCGTGGCCGCGGCCGCCGACGCGGTGCAGCGGGGCGTGGCGAGCCTCGGTTCGGCTATGCAGGCGCTGGGGTCCGCGCAGCGGCTGCAGGCACAGCAGGCGTACGACCTGGCGAAGGCGAGCGTGGACGCGCTGACCCTGCGCGCCCCCATCGCCGGGGTCGTGCAGCTGGGCGGCACCTCCTCCGCGGCGGCGAGCCCCGATCTGAGCAGCCTGCTCGGCGGCTTGAACGCGGGCGCGCCGGCCGGAGTGGCCGGGCCGGTCGCGGCGCCCGCCGGGGTCGCCGCCGCACCGGCCGTCGGCGCGCCGGTCAGCGCCGGCACCGCGATCGTCACCGTGGTCGACACGAGCGTGCTCGGCATCGTCGCCGACGTCGACGAGACCGACATCCTGCTGGTGCGCACCGGGATCAGCGCCGAGGTGGAGCTCGACGCCGCGCCGGGCGTGCAGTACCCGGCCCGGGTCGGCGCGGTCGACGTGCTGCCGACCCCGAACAGCCGCGGCGCGGTCGCCTACCGGGTGCACCTGACGCTGGAGACGCCCGCGGACGCGCCGACGCCGCGACCGGGCATGAGCGCGGTCGCCCGGCTGAAGGTACGCGAGGCCGCCGGTGTGATCGCGGTGCCCGCAGCGGCCGTGTTCACCGGCGAGGGGCGCGACTGCGTCTGGGTACGCGGCGCGGACGGCAGGGCGCAGCGGCGTTTCGTGACCGTCGGCGCGTCCGGGATGGACACCCTGCAGATCACCGACGGGCTGGCCGAGGGCGAGCGCATCGTGGTGCGCGGCGTGGACCGGGTCACCGAGGGAACGGACCTGCCGTGACCGGCGACGCCGCGATCGAGGCGATCGACGTGGCGCGCACGTACGCCCTGGACGGGGTGGGCGTGCCGGCGCTGCGCGGGGTGACGCTGACCGTGGCGCACGGCGAGTACACCGCCGTCGTCGGCCCGTCGGGCTCGGGCAAGTCGACGCTGATGCACCTGCTCGGCGGCCTCGACCAGCCGACGTCGGGCCGGCTGCGCATCGGCGGGCGCGACGTGGCCGGGCTGACCCCCGCCGAGATGGCGCACCTGCGCAACGCCACCATCGGCTTCGTCTTCCAGTCGTTCCACCTGCTGTCGCGTACCAGCGCGCTGGACAACGTGGCACTGCCGCTGGTCTACCGCGGCCTGAGCGCGCGCGAGCGCCGCGAGCGAGCCGCCCGGATGCTGGAGCGGGTCGGCCTGTCGCACCGCATCGGGCACCGGCCCAACCAGTTGTCCGGCGGCGAGCAGCAGCGCGTGGCGATCGCGCGGGCGCTGGTCACCGAACCGGCGGTGCTGCTGGCCGACGAACCGACGGGCAACCTCGACCAGGCCACCGGCCTGGCGGTGCTGGAACTGCTGGAGCAGCTCAACACCGCCGAGGGTGTGGCGGTGATGCTGGTGACCCACGACCGGGAGGTCGCGGCACGCGCCCGCCGCCAGATCACGATGCGCGACGGCCGCATCGTGTCGGACACCGGATCGGTCTCGACGGGCTCGGCCGGCGACGGCGACGCGGAGGTGCGCGCATGAGGCTGGCGGAGGCGTGGCGGGTGGCGCTGGACGCGCTGCGGGCCAACCGGCTGCGCAGCGGGCTGACCATGCTGGGCATGGTGATCGGCGTCGGCGCGGTGGTGATCCTGGTCGCGCTGGGCACCGGCACCAAGAACGAGGTGCAGGCCCAGGTGGAAGGGCTGGGTTCGAACCTGCTGCTGGTGGTCCCCGGCCAGGTCAGCCTGAACGCCGCCCCGGCGGTGTCGCGACTGGACCAGTCCGATCTGGATGCCGTGATCCGGATCGCGGGCGACCGGGACCGGGTCGCCGTGTCGCTGACCTCGGGCGAGAACGTGCGCGCGGGCAAGGAGCAGGTGTTCACCAGCCTGCTCGGCGTGCTGGAGACGACCCCGAAGGTGTTCCTGCGCGACGTGCGCGCCGGGGCGTACCTGACCCGCACCGACGTGGAGACCGGGCGCCGGGTCGCGGTGCTCGGCAGCTCCGTGGCCAGGACCCTGTTCGGCGAACGCGACCCGATCGGCCAGCAGGTCACCATCGCGGGCGTGCGGTTCCGGGTGATCGGGGTGTTCGCGCCGCTCGGGCAGAGCCTGGGCGTGGACCGCGACAACGAGGTGCACGTGCCGCTGACCACGGCGCAGCGGCTGCTGGCGACCAAACGCGTGGACGCGTTCGCGGTCAAGGCCCCCGACGCCGAGACCATCGACCGGCTCGGCCGCGACATCGTCGCCGAGCTGCACCGCCGCCACCCCGACGAGGAGTTCAGCGCCGTCACGCAGGAGCAGATCCTCGGCGTGCTCGGCGACATCCTGGGCGTGCTGACCGCCGTGCTGGCCGCGATCGCGGGCATCTCGCTGCTGGTCGGCGGCGTCGGCGTGTCCAACATCATGCTGGTCTCGGTGCGCGAGCGCACCCGCGAGATCGGGCTGCGCATGGCGCTGGGCGCGCGGCCGCGCGACATCGGGCTGCAGTTCCTGCTGGAGGCGGTGCTGCTGACCACCATCGGCGGCCTGCTCGGCATCGCGTTCGGCGTCGGCGCGTCGCTGGCCACGGCCGCGCTGAGCCCGGTGCCCGCCGCGCTGACCTGGTGGTCGATCGCGCTGGCGTTCGGGGTCAGCTGCGCCGTCGGCATCGTGTTCGGCGTGGTGCCCGCGCAGCGGGCAGGCCGCCTCGACCCGGTCGTGGCGCTGCGTTCCGAGTGACGGGAACGTGAGTGAACCCTCGCCGCGGCGGCTCGTAGGCTGAGTGCCGACGCACATCCACCTCGGAGGCAACGTGTCGATCTTGTTTCGGCTGCTGGGGCCGGTGGCCCTCGGCCGGAGCGGGAATCCCGGCGCGATCACCGTGCCCAAGGTCCGCTGCATGCTGGCGGTGCTGCTGCTCGACGCCGACCGGGTGGTCAGCCTGGAACGGCTCACCGACGAGCTGTGGGGCGACCAGCCGCCGCGCTCGGCCGTGGCCAACCTGCGCTCGTACGCCCTCGCGCTGCGCCGCGCCCTGGCCGCCGCGGGCATCGACCCCGACCGGCTGGCCACCACACCCGGCGGCTACCGGCTGCACCTCGCCCCCGGCGAGTACGACGTGCCCGTCTGGGAGAAGCTCGCCGCCGAGGGCACCGCGGCGCTGGCCGAGGGCCGGGCCCAGGACGCGGTCTCCCGCCTCGGCCGGGCGCTGGCCTGCTGGACCGGACCGGCCCTGGCCGACGTTCCGGTCGGCCCGGCGCTGGCGGCGCGGGCCACCGCGCTCGACGAGCTGCGCACCGCCCACACCGAGCACCTGTTCGAGGCGCGCCTGCTGTCCGGTGAAGGCATCGCCCTGGTCACGCCGCTGCGCGAGCACATCGCCGCCCACCCCACCCGCGAACCCGCCTACGGCCAGCTCATGCGGGTGCTGTACGCCGCCGGCGACGCCGCCGCCGCACTCGACGTCTACCAGCAGGCCCGGCAGGCCCTCGCCGACGGGCTGGGCCTGGAGCCCGGCGACGGGCTACGCGAGGTCCAGGCCGCGATCCTGCGTCGTGACCCGGCACTGGCACCGGGGCGCGGGCTGGTCGAGGCGCGGCCCCGGCAGCTGCCGCCCGACGCGACCGTCCTGGTGGGACGCGAGCGCGAGCTCGCCGAGCTGAGCAGCGCCACCGCCCGGGTGCGCAACATCCACGGGCCCGGCGGGGTCGGCAAGTCGGCGCTGGCGATCCGGCTCGCCCACGCCCTGGCCGACGAGCACCCCGACGGGCAGCTGTACCTCGACCTGCAGGGTTCCAACCCTCGGCTCACCCCCTTGGAGCCCGGCGACGTGCTCCACCGTTTCCTGCGCGCGCTGGGCACGCCCGAGGGCGACATCCCCGCCGACCCCGCCGAAGCAGCCGGGCTGTTCCGCACCCGGCTGGCCGGGCGGCGGATGCTGGTGCTGCTCGACAACGCCGTGGACGCCGCCCAGGTGCGGCCGCTGCTGCCGGGCACCGCCGACTGCCTGGTGCTGGTCACCAGCCGCCGCGCGCTGACCTCGCTCGACTCCGCCGCGCTGCTGCCGCTGGACGTGCTCGACGAGGACGACGCGCTGCGGCTGCTCGGCAGCCGCGCCGACGCGCAGGCGGCGCACCGGCTGGCGGCGCTGTGCGGGCGACTGCCGCTGGCACTGCGTATCGCCGCGGCGCGGCTCGACGCCCGACCGGACTGGTCGGCGGCGGACCTCGTCGGACGGCTGGTCGACGAGCGCAGCCGCCTCGACGAGCTGCACACCGACGACATGGCCGTGCGCTCCTGCTTCCAGGCCAGCTACCGGGCCCTGAACGAGGCGGCGGCGCGGGCGTTCCGGATGGCGGGCCTGGCCCGCGCGCCGCACCTGAGCGTGACCGCGATGGCGGCGCTGCTGGGCCGGTCCCGGGGGTACGCCGCCTCCGCGCTGGACCGGCTCGTCGAGGCACGGCTCGTGGACATGTCCGGCGGCCGCGTCCAGCTGCACGACCTGCTGCGCCTGTACGCGGCCGAGTGCGCGCTGCACGACGACCCGCCGCAGGAGCGGGCCGAGGCGCTGCACCGCCTGTTCGTGTACTACGTGGGCACCGCGTACCGGGCCCTGCAGCTGGTGGTGGGCGTACGGCGGCCGATCGACGCCGCGCTGCAGGGCCTGGAGGGCACCGACCTCGCGCCGGTCGAGACCCTGGCCGAGGCGAGCAGCTGGCTCGACGCCGAGCTGCCGGCGGCCCTGGCGGTCGCCGCGCAGGCGGGCGAGGCCACCCCGGTGGACCGGCGGTATCCGGCGCAGCTGCTGCGGGCGATGAGCAACTACCTGCTGCGCCGGGCTCCCGACGAGGTGGAGCGGCTGGCCGCGCTGGCGCTGCGCCTGCACGCCCCGGAGGACCCGCACTCGGCCGGTATCGCGTACAACATGCGCGGGCAGTCCTACTACTACCGGGGCCGCTACGCCGAGTCGCGGGAGTCGCTGGAACAGGCGGCGGCGTTCTGGCGGGCGCGCGACGACCTCGACGGGATCGCCATGGTCGCCAACAGCCTCGGCATCCTCGCCAGCCGGACGGGCGAACTCGACGAGGCGCTGCGCCAGTTCCAGGACAGCCACGACGCGCTCGCCCGGCTCGGCGCGACGATGCTGCAGGCGCTGGTGCTGGTCAACATCGGCGAGGTGCTCGCCGCCCAGGACCGGCTCGACGAGGCCATCACCGCCGTGCACCGCAGCCTGGAACTGGTCCGCAGCGACCGCCGGACCAGCCACACCATGATGGCGCTGGGCCTGCTGGCCGTGCTGCAGGCCAAGGCCGGCGGCTTCCGGCGGGCACTGGGCTACTGCCGGCGCAGCCTGGCGATCGCCGACGCGCACGGCGACATGGCCTATTTCGTGGACATGGCCCTGGTCCGCTCGGAGATCCTGCTGCGGGTCCGGCGGCCCGACCTGGCGCGCACCGACGCGCAGTCTGCCCTGCGCCGGGCCCGCGACGTCGACGACCACGGCCGGCAGGGCGCGGCGCTGTGGCAGGTCGCCAAGGTGGCGCAGGCGGACGGCGACCGCGCCACCGCGGCCCGCTGCCGGGCTGAGGCGACCCGGCTGTTCGCCACGTACGGCAGGTCGCAGGAGAAGGTCGTGGAGACGTTCCTCACCGGCGATGGCCCGGCCTTCCCGCACCCTCCGTAGGCAGCTCGCGCTGCCAGCGTGGGATGACCGGGCCATCACCGCTTCCCCGCGACCGCACCCCCGTCCCGGTCACGGTGCACACACCATAGGCAGCACCGCATACAGCGATCCATATAGTGATTGTCTTCGAACTACAGGCCGCGTCAGCGCACGTAGCTCCAGCTCACCATCTCGCCGTCGCGGTAGGGCATGACGCCGTGGAACGGGCGAGGGTCGTCGTCGAAGACCATCGGCAGCCATTCACGGTCACTGGCCCACATCGGCACCTCGTACAGGCGCTCGCGCGGCACCCAGCCCAGGGTGCCCTCGTGGTTGCCCTGGTGCGGCTCGCCGTCGAACTCGTCGACGCGGAACACGAAGCCGAACCAGTCCTCGCCGCGGCGGCCGAAGCCTGGCCAGGACACCGTGCCACGCAGCGACAGCCGCCGGGCGATCAGCCCCGACTCCTCCTCGACCTCGCGTTTCACGCCGGTGAGCACGTCCTCGTCGCGCTCGACCCGCCCGCCGAGGCCGATGTGCTTGCCGAAGTGGATGTCGTCGGGCCGCTTGTCGCGGTGCAGCAGCAGCACGCTGCCGCCGTCGGGCGACAGCACGTAGGCGAGGGTGGCGATGATCGGCGTGAGCGGCATGAGGCGATGGTCGCACGCCCGGCGGCCGGTGCCCCGTGTGCCCCATTAACACAAAAAGATGGTAAATGAGTACCAAATGATTACGTCTTCATTCACGATGGATATACCACTCTTATCGGACTTTCAGGAGGTGGTGTCCATGCGTGACGTCGTCAACCGCGCGGGTGTGCTGGTGGTGACCACAGACCAGCTGCCGGGCCACGTGGTCCGGGCCGTCTACGGCGAGGTGCTGGGGCTGTCCGCACGGACGCTCAGCCCGTACACCGAGGGCTTCAAGTCGGCGATGGACGGCAGCGGGGTGAGCATGCCCGAGCGCATCCACATGCTGACCGAGTGCCGCCTGGAGGCCGTCGACCGCATGGCGCGCGTCGCCGCGCGGATGGGCGCGAACGCGGTCCTGGCCATGCGGTTCGACCACCGGCCGATCACCGAGTCGTGGATCGAGATCTGCGCGTACGGCACCGCGGTGCGGGCGGAGGAGGTCCGGATGCCGCGCCCTAGAAAGCCGGCAACCCCGGCCACCGAAGCTGACATGTCGTTAAAATCCGCTTAGTGAGTCTGACTGCTGAAGGCCGGTGACCCGATGCCGCGTGGGGCGGCGCGACCGGCGTGACCAGCGGATGGCGGCGATGAGCACCCATGCGGACGCGTTGAGGATCGATGCTGTGCTTGGCGTGGGCTCCCTGGAGCCCGCGGGTGAGGTGTGGACCGCCGAGCGCGACCGCCGGGTGTCCGTGGCCCTGGCCAGGCTGCACCGGCTGGCGCCGGACGACCCGGCCCGGGAACGCGCCCGTGCCGCGGTGATCCACGCCGGCATGCCGCTGGCCCGGCGGCTGGCCCGGCGGTTCAGCTTCCGCGGCGAGGACCCCGACGACCTGGTCCAGGTCGCGCTGCTGGGCTTGATCAAGTCGGTGGACCGCTACGACAGCAGCCACGGTGTGCGGTTCGAGCACTTCGCCGGGCCCACCATGCTCGGCGAGCTGCGCCGGCACTTCCGCGACCGGGGCTGGGCGCTGCGCGTGCACCGCCGGCTGCAGGAACTGCACCTGGAGATCAGCCGGGCGGTGCCGCAGCTGTCGCAGACCCTGCAGCGCACCCCCGACATCCGGGACCTGGCCGCGCACCTGGGACGCGACGAGGGCGACATCCGCGACGGGCTGGAGTGCGCGCACGCGTACGCCATCGGCTCCCTCAACAGCGTCGTGCGCAGCGGCAACGGCTTCGCCGAGCTGGGTGAGCTGCTCGGCGAACAGGACCGGCGGCTGGAGTCGCTGCCCGACCGCCACGCCATCGGCCGCGCCGTGGCCGGGCTGTCCCCGCGCGACCGCCACATCCTCGCGCTGCGCTTCGCCGCCGACCTGACCCAGGCCGAGATCGCCCAGCGGCTCGGCCTGTCCCAGATGCACGTCTCCCGCCTGCTCACCCGCTGCCTGCAGCACCTGCGCCAGTCCCTGACCGCCCAGGGACTGAGCTGATGGCGCCCGCCTCCGCGGGCGCGCGGTCCGGCCCCGGAAGCCTCCCTTACCCTCCGGTCGCTCGTCGCTTCGCGACTTCCGCGCCTGTCGGGTGCGGTCGGCGGCCGGACCGTCCTCAGTTGATGACCGTCGACGGTTCCGGCAGGCCGCGGACCTCGGCCTCGGTGCCCGACGCGGTGATCTTCAGCAGCGACCCGGCGAACGGCAGCCGGTCCACCGTCACGGTGCCCCACTCCTGGGGCAGCCGCGGCCGCAGCACCAGGCTGCGCTTGGGCACGTCCAGGTCCAGGCCGAGAAAGGCGCGCACGATCAGCAGCGGCGCGCCGCTGGCCCACGCCTGCGGCGAGCACGACGTCGGGTACGGCACCGGCGGGCGGAACTGGTCCGCCGGGAAGCCGCAGAACAGCTCGGGCAGCCGCCCGCCGAACGACATCGCGGCCCGCAGCAGCCCGTCGGTGAGCCGGTGCGCCAGCTCGACCGCGCCCGGGATGTGGGCGTAGCGCATCAGCCCGGCCACGCACAGCGCGGTGTCGTGCGGCCACACCGACCCGTTGTGGTAGCTCATCGGGTTGTACGCGCCCATCCGGTCCGACAGCGTACGCAGCCCGTACCCGCTGTCCATGTCCGGTTCCGACAGCCGGGCGACCAGCTGCGCGGCGTGCTCGTCGGTGACGATGCCGGCCCACAGGCAGTGCCCGACGTTGCTGGACATGGCGTCCATCCGGCGCTTGCGCCCGTCCAGCGCGATCGCGAAGTAGCCCTCGTCGGGCAGCCAGAACGCCTCGGCGAACAGCGAACGCAGCTTGTCGGCGCGGGCCCGGCAGGACTCGGCCAGCGCCGGCTCGCCGAACGCGTCGGCCAGGTCGGCCCGGGCCAGCCAGGCCGCGTACGCGTACGCCTGCACCTCGGCGAGCGCGATCGGCGGCTCGGCCAGCTGCCCCGCCGCGTCGTTGACCCCGTCCCAGCTGTCCTTCCAGCCCTGGTTGAACAGGCCGCGATCGGTGGCCCGCTGGTACTCGACGAAGCCGTCGCCGTCACGGTCGCCGAAGCCGTCGATCCAGGCGAGCACCGCGTCGGCGGCCGGCAGCAGCGCCCGCACGTCCGACTCGGCCGCGCCCCACTTCCAGGCCTCGCCGAGCAGCGCGACGAACAGCGGGCTGGCGTCGATGGTGCCGTAGTAGTGCGAGCCGCCCAGCGCCGACGTGCTCTGCGGGCCCAGCCGCAGCTCGTGCAGGATGCGTCCGGGCTCCTCCTCGGTGCACGGGTCGACCTGGCGGCCCTGCAGCGCGGCCAGGGTGTAGAGGGTGCCGACGGCCAGCGACGGGTCCAGCGGCAGCGCCATCCACGAGGTGAGCAGGCTGTCCCGGCCGAACAGGGTCATGAACCAGGGCGCGCCCGCGGCCACGAAGGTGTGCGCGGAGTCCTCCCCCGCCGCGATGCGCAGCGCGTCGAGGTCGCGCACGCTGCGCCGCAGCACCAGCCCCAGCTGCTCGTGCTGGGTCCGGATCGAGGTGACCTGGCGCCGCCACGAGTGCTCCTCGGCCTCCTCGGGGCTCAGGTGCTCGCGGAAGCGCGGCTCGATGCGCCGGCTGTCCACCACCGGGTGCACGATGATCTCGGTGCGCCACTCGTCCCGGGCCGGGATGACGATCTGCCAGCTCAACCCGTTGTGGCTGCTGACCGGCTCGCCGGTGGCGTGCACGAGCAGCCCGCGCGAGTTGTCGGGCCGGCTGAACACCAGGTTGACCCCGCTGGCCTGGGCGTGCGTGGCCGTGCCCGCGGCGTGGCCTTCCTTGACCGCGAACAGGTCGGCGAAGTCGGCGTCGACGTGCAGTTCCAGGTGCACCAGGGTGGCCTCACGGCCGACGTTGGTCAGCGTGACGACCTCGCGCATGCCCTCGCCGACGATGCGCTGACGCACCACCAGCAGGGTGCTGTCGGCGTGCCCGGCCGTGGGCGCGCGCCGCAGCATGAACCGGGACGCGAAGGTGTCGGTGTCGGCCACCGACAGCGGCTGCGGCTGCTGGCCGTCGATGCGCAGCTGCCAGCGCGAGATGATCCGGGTGTCGCGGAAGAAAAGGCCCTGCGCGCCCCCGGGGTCCATGTCCCCGTTGGGCGCGCAGATGCTGAAGGTCGTGCCTTCGACGATGGTGACCTGACCCTGGCCGAGCGGCTGCGGGTCGCCTGCGTTGAGCGGTGCCGGCTGGGCCGGCCCGAACACCGTCACCGCTCACCCGCCGACGTCAGCCGTCCGACGCGTGCCATCGCACGACCGCCCCGGCCGGGCAGCCGCGGCCTGCGCCGCTCCGCCAGCGCCGCCCGGTATGCCTGCACGTAGCCGACCGCCGTCCGCTCGTCGCTGAACCGGCGCACCACCTGCTCGCGGCACTCGGCTGGGTCGAGTTCGGACACCGCGCGCAGCGCCGCCGGCAGCTCGGCCGGATCGTCGCAGATGAAACCGCTGACGCCGTGCTCGACCACCTCGGGCACCGCGCCGCGGCGCAGCGCCACCACGGGCGTGCCGCAGATCATCGCCTCGATCATCACCATGCCGAACGGTTCCTCCCATTGGATAGGGAACAACAGACAGCGGGCATTTGCCAGCAACTCACGCTTGAGTGTCGCGTCGGCGATCCCGATCATCTGGTCGTTCGGTCCGAGCAGCGGCTCCACCTGCTCGGCGTAGTACTTCTTCTCGGCGGGCTCGGCGCACTTGCCGGCCAGGATCAGCGGCAGCCCGGCCGCGTGCGCGGCGTGCACGGCGGTGTGCGCGCCCTTGTCGGCGTTGAACCGGCCCAGGAACAGCGCGTAGTCCTTCTTCTCCCGCTGGAAGGGCCAGTCGGCCGGGCGCAGCCCGTTGTGCACGACGCCGATCCAGTTCAGCTCCGGGGCCAGCGAGCGCTGCCGCTCGCTGATGCCGACGAGGGACAGGTCCCGGTCCAGGGTCTGGTAGTAGCCGCGCAGTTCGGAGTCGACCGGGCCGTGCACCGTGGCGATCGTGGGCAGACCCATCGCCTCGTACGCCGGAGCGTTGAGCGGCCCCGCGAAGGTGTGGTCGTGGACCACGTCGACCTCACCCGCGGTGGCCAGGTTCTCGATGACCCGGCGGGTCAGCGTCGCGTAGATGATCTCGGGCCCGGGCTCGCCCAGCCGTTCGGGCACGGCCCGGTCCCACACCTGCCAGAATCTCGCCCTCGTGCCGTCCTTGCCCGCGCCGATCATGGTGACTTGGTGTCCCAGGTCCACCAGGGCGTTGGACAGGTCGGCGAGCACCGCCTCGATACCGCCGTAGGCGGCTGGTGGCACGTCGAAGTAGGGCGGCGCCACCATCGCGATCTTCAACGGGGCGATGCCGTTGGCAGGCAGGGTGCTCTGCACCCTGGCGAGATGTTCGGGCGTGGGTACACCCTTCACCAGCGTGGTTATCACGAGCGCTCATATACCCGCAGTGACCGCATTTCATGCCTGCCCCGACCCCCGGCTCGGCGTCGGGGCAGGTCAACCGGTCAGGCGGCGAGCCGCCAGCGCCGGACCACCCCCGGCCGGACGATCGCCAGGGACATCGCGGTCGCAGCCAGTGACAGCAGCCCCGCCCCGTAGAACGCCGCGGCGTACGAGCCGCTGCTGTCCCGGACCAGGCCCGCGACCAGCGCGATACCGGCCGCCCCGAACTGGTGCGAGGCGAAGACCCAGCCGAACACGATCGCCCCGGACGCGCCGAAGTGCTTGCGGCACAGCGCGATCGTCGGCGGCACGGTGGCCACCCAGTCCAGGCCGTAGAACAGGATGAAGACCAGCATGCTCGGGTGCGGGTCGGCGGCGAACAGCCCCGGCAGGATCATCAGCGACAGCCCGCGCAGCGCGTAGTAGATGCCCAGCAGCCAGCGCGGGTCGAAGCGGTCGGTGAGCCAGCCCGAGGCGATGGTGCCGACGATGTCGAAGACGCCGACCAGCGCCAGCAGGCTCGCCGCGGTCGTGGTGGGCATGCCGTGGTCGTGTGCGGCGGGGATGAAGTGCGTGCCCACGAGGCCGTTCGTCGTCGCGCCGCAGATCGCGAAACCGCCCGCCAGCAGCCAGAACGTACGCGTCTTCGCGGCGTCGCGCAGCGCGCCCAGCGCTCGGCGGGCCGCACCCGTGCTCACCGCCGGAGGGGCGGGCGGGGTGTCGGGGTCCGCGCCGTACGCGGTGATGCCCAGGTCGGCGGGGTCGTCGCGGAGCAGCCAGAGCACCAGCGGCACCACCAGCAGCGCCGACCCGGCGACGGTCAGCGCCGCCACCCGCCAGTCGTAGGCCTGCACCAGGCTCGCCAGCAGCGGCAGGAACACCAGCTGCCCGGCCGCGCCGCCCGCGGTCAGCACTCCGGTCACCAGGCCCCGGTGCTTGACGAACCAGCGGCTGGTGAACGTGGCCACGAACGCCAGCGCCATCGAGCCGGTGCCCAGACCGACCAGCACACCCCACAGCAGCATCAGCTGCCAGCTCGCGGTCATGAACACGGTCAGCCCGCTGCCGGTGGCGACCAGCAGCAGCGCCCCGGCCACCACCCGGCGCATGCCGAAGCGCTCCATCAGCGCCGCGGCGAAGGGGGAGGTCAGCCCGTACAGCACCAGGTTGATCGACACAGCGGCCGAGATGGTGCCGCGCGACCAGCCGAAAGCCTGCTCCAGCGGCTCGATGAGCACACCGGGCGTGGCCCGGAAGCCGGCCGCGCCGACGATCGACACCAGCGCCACGGCGGCGACCGCCCAGGCGAGATTCTGGCTCCGCGTCCTGTTCACCCTGTTTTCCAGCAACGTCACGCGGTAATCGTGCGCGATCCCCCCACCGCGAAACAGTGGCCTGAACGCCACTATGTGAAAGAATCGAGCCATGACCGCTCGCCACCGGATCGCCGTGCTCGCCCTCGACGGGGTGATGGCTCTCGACCTCGGCATCCCCAGCCAGGTGTTCGGCTGCGCCGCCGACAGCGCCGGCCACCGGCTGTACGAGACCCGGGTCTGCACCCCCGACGGCGGCCCGATCCGCGCCAGCGCAGGCTTCTCCGTGCAGCCCGACTACGGTCTGGACCTGCTCGACTGGGCCGACACCGTGATCGTGCCCGGCGTCCACCGCGACCGCCTCGACGCCCCCACCACGGTCCAGGCCGTCACCGCGCTCCGCGCCGCCCGCACCGCCGGCAAACGGATCATGTCCATCTGCACCGGGGCGTACGTGCTGGCCGCCGCCGGCCTGCTCGACGGCCGCCCCGCCGCCACCCACTGGGCCTACGCCGAGGACTTCCGCAGCCGCTTCCCGCAGGTCGAGCTCGACGCCGACGTGCTGTTCATCGACGACGGCGACGTGCTCACCTCGGCCGGCGTCGCCGCCGGGCTCGACCTGTGCCTGCACGTGATCCGCCGCGACCACGGCAGCGAGGTCGCCAACCGGGCCGCCCGCCGCTGCGTCGTCGCCCCCTGGCGCGACGGCGGTCAGTCCCAGTTCATCGAGCGGCCCCTGCCCGCGCCCGGCGACGCCTCCACCGCGGCCACCCGCGAATGGGTGCTGGCCCGCCTCGGCGAACCCCTCGACCTGGACCAGCTCGCCCGCCACGCCCGCATGAGCGTACGCACGTTCACCCGGCGGTTCCGGGAGGAGACCGGGCTGTCACCGGGCCGCTGGCTCACCCGCCAGCGCGTCGAGCACGCCCGCCACCTGCTGGAGAGCACGGACCTGACCATCGATCAGGTCGCCGACCGGGCCGGCTTCGGCACCGCCGTCTCCCTGCGCCAGCACCTGCGCGCCACCGTCGGCACGGCCCCCCTCGCCTACCGCCGCACCTTCCGCACCCCCACCTGATCCCCCACCGCCCCACCCACCCACCCACCCACCCACCCACCCGGCCCCGCCCTACGTCGACGTTGGCCTATCTCATCGACTCCGGCGGCCGGATTTTCAATGTGATAGGCCAACGTCTATTGAAGAACGGGCCGCGGCCGGAGCCCGCTGGGCACGACGCAGCGGCGTCAGCGGGTGGCCGCAGTCGGGGCCGGGTCGGGCTGAGCAGCGGAGCTTGGTGCGGGGGTGAAGTGGCCGTTGCGGCCCGCGCGCCACAGCCCCCACAGCGCCAGCAGCGCTGCCACCAGCAGCGGGCCGCCGTCGCGGACCAGCCCGTCCACGCCGAGCATGGCCAGGCACAGCGGCAGGTGCACCACCAGCACCAGCAGGGTCAGCAGCACCAGCTGCAGCCGGACCCACCGCTTGCCCTTGACCAGGAAGATGCTCAGGAACAGCGCCACGTAGCTGACCAGCAGCGCGAACACGAACCAGCCCACGATCACGGGCAGCAGGCCCACGTCCCCGTCGAACAGCCGCCCCGCCGCCACCACGCAGGCGACCAGCATCAGTGCGCTGTAGCTGAACACGGCGACCCGGGTCGTCAGCACCCAGCCGGGCACCTGCGGCCGCGCCGGCATCGGCTTGCGGGTCAGCCCGTCCCGGCTGATCCACCAGCGCAGCTTCGGCCGGGCCAGATACTCCTGCACGCTCGCCGACCGGTACAGCAGCAGCACCACGGTCAGGCACAGCGCCGCGACCACGCCGAATCCGAGGACCCCGGGCAGCGCCGGGGCGCCCTGCCGAGGCACGACCAGCCGGGCCAGTGAGAACAGCGTCGTCACCGCCAGGATCAGCCCGAACGGCGCCGCGCCGTGCCTGCCCCGCCACAGGTGGAAGATCAGCACCAGGAACAGCAGCGAGCGCAGCAGCGCCCAGCCGGTACGCACGAACAGCGGGTAGCCCCCGTCGATGGCGTAGTACCAGTTCAGCCACTCGACTGACGCCGTGGCCAGCGCGGTCAGGGCGAGCAGGACGGCCAGCACGCGTACGGCGGCGGGTCGGCTCTCGGTCATCGGCGCGGCAGCGGACACCCGTCCATCATGCCCACGGAGCACAATGGCAACCATGTGCCGCAGCATCAAGACCCTTCGCCCGCCGTTCCAGGAGATCGTCACCGAGGAGGACATGCAGGCCGCCGCGCTGCAGTACGTCCGCAAGATCTCCGGTTTCCGCGCCCCGGCCGCGCACAACGCCGAGGCCTTCGACAAGGCGGTGGCCGCCGTCGCCGCCGCGACCGCCGAACTCCTGGCGACCCTGCAGGTGCGCCGCTAGCTCCGATGCCGTGTCCGTTCCCCGCCAGCACGGCGGCCGGTCGCCCGGCAGGCTCGGCATCGGCCCCGGCACCTCGGGGCACGGACGCGGCGTTAGGACGGCAGTGCACCAGACCCTCGACCTCAAGGTGCTGTACTTCGGCACCCCCGTAGTGATCATCAGTTCCCGCAACCCGGACGGCACGACCAACCTGGCCCCGATGTCGTCAGCCTGGTGGCTGGGCAGCACCTGCGTGCTCGGCCTGGGCGACAGCGCGCAGACCGCCGCCAACCTGCGGCGCGAGCGCGAGTGCGTGCTCAACCTGGTGCCGTCGACGCTGGTCGACGCCGTGGACCGGCTCGCGCTGACCACCGGCGCGCCGCAGCCTTCACCGCGCAAGCTGGCGATGGGCTACCGGCACGTGCCCGACAAGTTCGCCGCCGCCGGGCTGGACCCGATGCCCTCGGAACTGGTCGCGCCCGACCGGATCGCGCAGTGCCCGATCCAGCTCGAATGCGAGATCAGCGGCGCCTTCCCGATCGGCGGCCCGGAGCCGTTCGCCACCGCGTTCACCGCCGAGGTCCGCCGCGCCCACGTCGAGCCGGACCTGATCATCCCCGGTACGCAGCACGTCGACCCGGTCGCCTGGGACCCGCTGATCATGAAGTTCTGCGAGTTCTTCGGCGGCGGCGACAACGTGCACCCCTCCCGCCTGGCCGCCGGCTGGCAGATGCCCCACCACCGCAGCCTCACCCCCGCCCTCTAGATCGACCGACTTGCCGGGCACCTGTGCGTCTAAGCAGCCAAGATACGCACAGGTGCCTGGCAGGTTCGCAGATCTTGGGAGGGTCGCGGCGGCATGATGGAAGGCATGGTCCTGCGGCGCATTCTCAGCAGCCTGGGGTTCGGCGGCGTCGACGTCGACACCGTCCTGTCCACTCCGGCGACCCGGCCGGGCGGCGCGTTCTCCGGGCAGGTCCGGCTGCACGCCAAGGGCGATGTCGAGATCACCTCGGTGTGGTTGCTGCTGGTCGCCGACGGGGGCGGCGCGCAGACGGAACTGGCCCGCTACCCGGTGGCCGACCGGGTGCCACTGACCGGCGGCACCGGCCACGCCGTCGGCTTCCACCTGGCCACGCCGTACGCCGTGCCGGTCACGCTCGTCTACGGGCACCCGATGCCCGGGGTCGCCGTCGGGGTGCGCACCGAGGTCACCGTCGCCCAGGGCTCGGCGAAGACCGACTTCGACCCGCTCGGCGTCGAACCCACCGAGATCCAGCAGGCGGTGCTCGACGCGTTGGGCACGATCGGCTGCCGGTTCGTACGCAGCGAACTGCGCCCCGGCTCGCCGGTGACCCAGGCGATCACCTTCTACGCGCCGGTCCCGCAGGGCCAGCCGGTCGGCCCGCACATCCCGCAGCTCGCGTTCACCTTCGCCGCCGACCCGCAGGGGCTCACCGTGGTCGCCGATCTGGCCGGACGGCCCGGACCCGGTGAGGTGCACCGGGTGGCCGAGCCGGAGTTCCGGCAGCTGATCGCGCAGCCCGCCCAGTGGATCGAGCTGGTCGACGGCTGGGTGCGCCGTGCCCTGGACCGGGTCGCGGCGCTGCCCGACCAGGACCCAGGATCGTTCATGCGGCCATCGGTGCAGGCCGGGCCGACCGCGCCCGGGCAGCCCCGCAAGCCGTACGCCTACCCCGCGCAGGGTTTCGGCGGCTACCGCTACGGCGGCTACCGGGGCGCCGGCACGATGATCGGCGCGGGACTGGGCGGCGCCGCCCTGGGCTTCCTCGGCGGGATCATCGTCGGCGACATGATCCACGACGCGCTCACCCCGGACGTCTCCCCGGACGCGACCGCCGACGCCCAGGGCGCGGCGGACGCCCAGGACGCCGGCACGGCCGATACCTACACCGACACCGGCTACGCCGACCAGGGCCAGAACGTCGCGGACTCCGGCGGCGGCTACGAAGCCGGCGGCTACGACCCCGGCGGCTACGACTCCGGCGGGTTCGACTCCGGCTTCGGCGACTTCGGCGACTTCTGACCGCCGCGCTTTCGCCGTCCGGATGCCCCGAAGATCGTCGGACTTGCCCGGCACCCGTGCGTATCTTGACCGCGTATACGCCCACGTGCCTGGCAAATCGAACGATCAGGCGCCGGGGCGGCACCGTCAGGCGTCGTAGAAGGCCTGGCCGGTGACGGCGCGGGTGTGCGGGGCCTGGTCGGCCGGCGGGGACGGGCGGTCAGGGACGGCGGTCACGGGCGTGCCCTGCGGAGCGGCATGCCGGCCGGTGGCGGCGCGGCGGCTCGCGTACACGTCGATCAAGGCGATGACCAGCGACAGCACCACAAAGGCGATGGTCACCCACAGGCCGTGCCGGAACCCGAGCGCGAAGTCGCCGCCGCTGTCCGCGATGGAGGCGAAGAAGACCGCGCCGACCACGGCGATGCCCACCGCCGCGCCGATGCGCTGGCCTGTCTGCAGCACTCCCCCGGCGCTGCCCGCCCCGGCGACGGGCACCTCGGCCAGCGTCAGCGTCTGGTTCGGCGCGATGACCAGACCACTGCCGATACCGGCGATCAGCAGCGGCAGCGCCGTCGCCCAGCCGTCGTGGCCGCCCGGCACCAGCTCGACGGCGATCTCGACCCCGACCAGGCCGATCAGCACCAGGCCGAGTCCGATCGCGATCAACGTGCGGCCGACCCGAGTCACGATCGGCCCGCCGAGGCTGGCCGACGCCGCCGAGCCGAGCGCGAACGGCACCGTCGCCAGACCTGCCTGCAACGCCGTGTAGTGCAGGCCCTGCTGCAGATAGAGGGTGTAGATGAAGAAGATCGCGGTGAACCCGGCGAAGTAGGCCAGGCCCAGCAGCGCGCCCAGGGCGTACGAGCGGCGGCGGAACAGGTTCAGGTCGACCATGGGATGCGCGTGGCGGGCGTACCGGCGCTCCCAGGCGACGAAGCCGGCCAGCACCGCCACCCCGGCGGCGAGCAGCAGCCACTTGCTCTGCCCGACCCACGCCTCCTCTTGGATCAGCGGCAGCAGCACCAGCACCACACCTGTGGCCAGCAGCACCACCCCGACCGGGTCGAAGCTCTCCTTGCGCCGCTGGTCGTCGCAGAACTTCGGAATGAAGCGGTACGCCAGTCCGATCGCCAGCGCCCCGACCGGCACGTTGACGTAGAAGACCCAGCGCCAGCCCTCGGTCGTCCCGGCGGCCTGGATCAGCAGGCCGCCGAGCAGCGGCCCGATCGCGGTGGAGATGCCGACGGTCGCGCCGAGCATGCCGAACGCGCGGCCCCGCTCGGCGCCCCGGAACAGCTGCTGGATGAGCCCGCTGATCTGCGGGTTGATGATGCCGCCCGCAGCGCCCTGCACGATGCGCGCGATCACCAGCCACAGCGCGCTCTGGGCCAGCCCGGCCCCGGCGCTGGCCAGGGTGAACAGCGCGACCCCGGCGACGAACGCGTTGCGCCGCCCCTTCATGTCGCCGAACCGGCCGGCGGGCACCAGCAGCAGTCCGAAAGCGAGGGCGTACCCGGAGACCACCCACTGCAGGGCGCTGTCCGAGGCGTCGAGGCCTTCGCGGATCGACGGCAGCGCGACGTTGACGATGCTGACGTCGAGCAGCGCCATGAACCCGCCCACCAGGCACACGCTCAGTGCACGCCAGCGGCGCGGGTCCGGCGTGTAACCGTCGCCCTCGCCACCCGTACGCACAGGTCAGAGCCTATCGGCGAACCATGCCCGCGAGTCGGCTTTCGCCCGTCACCGCCCGGATCGCCCCTGCTGCACCGCACAGACCGCGGTCAGCAGCCGCCGCAGCCGCTCCCGCCGTACCGCCTCGTTGATCAGCCGCGCCGTCTCCTCGCTCGGGCGGGGCTTGCGCCGCCAGGGGTTGACCACGACCCGCATGACCGCGGCTGCGGTCGTCTGCTCACCGTCGGCGAGCCGGAGCCGGACCCCGCCGAGCCGCGCGGTCGCCAGCTCCACCTGAGCCAACGGCACTTCGCGCCGGGCACCGGCGAAGTTCTCGACGATGACCGCATCGTCGGTCAGGGTCAGCGTCTCGCGCCAGGCGGCACGCACGACGAGCACAGCGGGGACCACCATCAGGCCCTGCACGATCAACGAGACGGTGCCCTCGTCGTCTGCCCCGATCCAGCCGCGCACGATCCGGCCGGCGAGGTAAAGGTACAAGAGCACCAGCACGCCGCAGCGGAGCAGACGATTCGCAGGTGTGGGCCAGGTGCGCGACACCGGCGGAGCATAGGCCACCCCGCGCCGCCACCCGAACCACCGGTCCTCGCGGCCACCAGCCGTCACACTCGGCCGATCTAGATGAATTGTGGTCGTCAGAGCAGCGACAAGTCATCCAGATCCGGCGCTGACGATGGCTGTCACCGGCCGGTTTCGGCAGATACCCAGTCCAGGTAGGCGGGGTTGCCGGCGAGCACGGGCATGCAGATGATCTCGGGGTTGTCGTACGGGTGCCGGTCGAGGATGTGCCGCTCCAGCGCCGGGTAGCCGGCCGCGGTGGTCTTGAAGACGAGCGGGTGCTCCTCGGCCTCCTCGATCCCGCCCTGCCAGCGGTACACGCTACGGGTCGGGCCGCCGAGCTGGGCGCAGGCCGCGACCCGCGCCTCGACCGCCGACCGGGCCAGCGCCAGGGCCGCGTCCCGGTCGTCCAGGGTCGTGACGACCTGGACGTACTCCGCGCCGCCCATCTCCACTTCCGTCATACCGGTCACGCTAACGCCCGCGGCGGTCTCCGGTCGCACCCCGCAGGGCGCGACCGGGGACCGCGGTCATCGGGTCACGCGATGGTGCAGGTGCTGCCGTTGAGAGTGAACGACGGCGGTCTGCCGGTGTTGCCGGTGTGGTTGGCGTTGAAGCCGATCGTGGTGCTCGCGCCCGGCGCGAGGGTGCCGTTGTAGTTCAGGTTGCGGGCGGTCACCGCACCGCTGGCCGGCGAGTAGGTCGCGTTCCAGCCGGAGGTGATCGCCTGCCCGCCGGGCAGGGTGAACGCCAGCGCCCAGCCGTTGACCGTGGACGATCCGGTGTTCGTGATGGTGATGTTCGCGGTCAGGCCGGTGTTCCACGGGTTGACCGTGTACGCGACCCGGCACGCGCCCGGCGGCTGCGGGCTCGGCGGCACGCTCGGCGAGGGCGGGGTGCTGGGCGACGGGGGCGTGCTCGGCGACGGCGGGGCCGACGGGCTCGGCGGCGCGGAGGTGAGGCCGAAGAACTGGATCGCCATCAGGGCCTGGCCGCTCAGCGGCAGGTTGTGGCCGACCCCGGCCAGGCTGACGCCTTCGACCGCGACGTTGACGCCCGAGCCGCCGTAACGGGTGCGGGTCCAGCCGGACTGCGGGGTGTCGGTGTACGTCGGGGTCTGGCTCAGGCCGTGCACGTTGGTCCACTGCTTGATCGCCTCGCCGAAGTTCGGGTAGCGCAGCGTCGTGTCGTCGGTGCCGTGGAACAGCTGCATGCGCGGCCGGGGGCCGGTGTATCCGGGGTAGGCGGCGCGGACCTGGTCGCCCCACTGCTGGGCCGTCTTGATGAGCTGGCCGTTGGCGCAGGTGCTGTTCCACATCGAGCCGTCGGTCGTGGCGAAGCACCCGAACGGCACTCCCATGAACGACGATCCCGCCTTGAACACGTCCGGGTACGCCCCCAGCAGCACGTTGGTCATCATGCCGCCGGACGACGCGCCGGTGGCGTAGACCCGGTTCGCGTCGCCGTCGCGGTTCTGGACCACCCAGCGCACCATCGACACGATGCTGAGCGAGTCGCTGCCGCCGTTGTGGGTCAGCGACGCCGGCGACGACACGTCGAAGCACGCGCCGCTGCGCGTCGCCGACGGGTAGATCACGATGAACTTGTACTGGTCGGCGAGCTGCGCGAACTGCGTGCCCGAGTAGAAGGCCGGGCCGGTGCCGGTGCAGTAGTGCACGGCGACCACGACCGCGGGCCGGGTGCCGATGTTGTCGGGCACGTACAGGTGCATCCGCAGGTTGCTGGGGTTGGTCCCGAAGTTGGTGACCTCGGTGAGCTGCGCCGCCACGGCCGGTGGTGAGGCGACGACGAGTCCCCCCACGACGGCCAGGGCTGACGCGGCGACCGCCAGCAGCGTCCTGACTCCTTTGCGCATGGTGTCTCCTCCCGCGGCGGGGCAGCGCCGCTGAGAAACGTTTCCAATATGTAGTCGAATGCATTCGCTCGAACCATAAGCGTCGATACGACGCGGGTCAAGGCGAGCAGGCGACCGGTACTTTCGGCGGGCGAGGCCTCAGCCGGTGATCACGGCGGCAGGGTGGTGACACGCCGCCGGACACGTCCGCAAGTTCATGATCAACGGGCCAGGGGTGGGGCGGTGCTCGCGCGGATGACAAGGTCGGTGGCGAGGTCTACGCGCAGGCGGGGTGGGGTGTCGCCGGCGGCGAGGGTGAGGGCCAGGTCGGCGGCGACCGCGCCCATCTCGGCCAGCGGCTGGCGCACCGTGGTCAGGGCGGGGCCGCTCCAGCGGGCGAACTCCAGGTCGTCGAAGCCGACCACGCTCAGGTCGTCGGGCACCCGGCGGCCGGCCCGGCGGGCCGCCTCGTACACGCCGAGGGCCAGCAGGTCGTTGCAGCAGAACACGGCCGTCGGCGGCGCGGCCAGGGCCAGCAGGTCCTGCCCGTGGCGCAGGCCGTCCTCGTAGGACAGCGAGCCGGTGCGCAGCAGCGCGGGCTCGACGGGCGCGCCGGCGGCGTCCATCGCCGCCCGGAAGCCGTCGAGGCGGGCGCGGGCGGCGAGGAAGCCGGGCGGCCCGCCGACCATCGCGATCCGGCGGTGGCCCAGTTCCAGCAGATGGCGGGTGGCGGTGAGGCCGCCGTTCCAGTTCGCCGCGCCGACCGAGGGCACGCTGTGCACCGGCTCGCCGGTCGGGTCCAGCGCCACCAGCGGGATGCCGCTGGCCGCGAGCCGGGCGTGCTCGCGGCGCATGGCCGCGCCGTACACCGCGATGACCGCGATCGGACGCCGTCGCAGCACCTGGTCGAGCCAGCCGGGTGCCGACGCCGTCTCGGTGAACCCGACCGCGAGCTGCCGTACGCCCGCGACCTGCGCGACCCCGCGCATGATCTCGATGGCCAGGTGGCTCTCCAGCGCCTGGAAGACGACCTCCAGCATCGGTGCCTGGGTGACCGCGTCGGGGCGGCGGTAGTCCTGCTCCCGCAGCACCTGCTCGACCCGGGCCCGGGTCTCGGCGGCCACGCCGGGATGCCCGTTGAGCACTTTGGACACCGTCGGCGCGGACACCCCGGCCAGCCGCGCGACGACCGCGACCGTGGTCTCCCCGCGCCGCCTGCCCCGCCGCGCGACCGGCACGCCCTTCACGGCCCGCGACGATGCGGGCGCGTCCGCAGCGCCGCGCGCCGGTGCGGGCACGGCCCCGGCGGCGTCGGGATACCCGGAACCGCCGGGCAGGGCCGGCGGTTCGGGCAGGGCATGGGCGGCCGGATCGGTAGTGGTCACCGCGGGGCCGGGCGCTGGTGCGGCACGGCGGTCAGCGTCGGCGACCGGTACAGGTTGATCGCGCGTGAGGCCAGGTCGTTGACGGTCGAGGCGTTCGCCCACGCGCCGAACACGATCGCCGCGAACGGGATCGCTTTCGCGGCGACCTTGCGCACCGCCCGCATCCCGGCCATCTGCGCGAGCTTCCAGCTCAACCGGCCCAGCGCGCGGCCGACGGGTGCGCGGCTCGTGGTCGTGCCGACGCCCTTGGCCAGCGCCGTGCCGATGCCCTCGCGGCCCTGGGCGACGCCGAGCGCCAGCCGGGCCGCCTCGGTCGCCTTGTGCACCCGCTGCAGCACCAGCAGGTCGGTGGCCCGGTCGGGGTGGGTCGGGTCGACGCCGTACACGGCGGCCAGGTGCAGCACCAGCCGGCTCTGCGTCCAGGCCAGGGTGGCCAGGTCGGCGATCGCGCCGGGCAGCCCGACCGAGCCCGACACCGCGCCGGTGAACCGGGCGTGCCGCCGGAACCGCTTGACCGCGAGCTGGGCCAGGCCGTCGGGGTGCATGTTCGGATATCTGGTGCGCATGCGCGCGACCCAGGCCGCGGCCTGCGGCCCGATCCGGGCCACCGCCTCCAGCGCCAGGTGTTCGGGGGCGTACTGGGGGTCGGCTTTCATGCGCTGCCACAGCCCCGGCGGCGGGGCGTCGCGGACGTCGAGGTCGGCGTCGGCCGGCGCGAGCGCGCCCGGTTCGGTCATCGCAATACCTCCGCGAGGTCGAGCAGGGACTCGTCCGTGCCGGGTGCGCCGACCAGGCACAGCCCGACGGGCAGGCCGCCGACGGTCGCGCCGGGCACGCTGAGCGAGGGCAGGCCGACGACGCTGGAGATGCCGGTCAGGCCGAGGATCGGGGCGCGCAGCGGGCCGGTGTCGGCGCCGCGGGCCGGGGCGGGCGCGGGCGCGGTCGGGATGACCAGCACCGCGCCGTCGAGCAGCTGCGCCATCGCGGTGCGGACCGCGGTGATCTCCCGGTCGGCGGCGATCAGTTCCGGGTGGGTACGCCCCGAGGCCGCGCGCACCCGCTCGCCCACCCCGGGGCCGAAGACGGGCTCGTGCCGCTGCACCCATTCGCCGTGGCGCTGCCAGAACTCCCAGCCGGTACGGACCGCGTACGCGAACCGGTAGTCCGGGGCGGGGGCCGAGCCCCACAGCGGCTTCTCGTCGCAGGGCAGCGTCGCGGCCAGCCGTTCCAGGGCCGGTTGCAGCGCCTGGCGCACGGCCGGTTCGGCGAGCTCCCACAGGTCGGCCGGGGCGACGAGCCCGCGGATCGGGGTGGTGTCGGGGCCGCCGGTCAGCAGCACGCCGGTCGCGGTGCGCAGCAGCGGCAGGTCCCGGGTGAGCAGGCCGGGCACGTCGAACGAGCCGCACAGCGGCACCACCCCGGACCGGCTGACCCGGCTGTGGCTGGGCCGCAGGCCGTACAGGCCGCACCAGCCGGCGGGGATGCGCACGGAGCCGCCGGTGTCAGTGCCCAGCCCCAGGTCGGCCGAGCCCTCCGCGACCGCGGCGGCGGTGCCGTTGGACGAGCCGCCGGTGATGTGGCCGGGTGCCGCCGGGTTGTCCGGCGCGCCGTAGTGCGCGTTGGTGCCGAACAGGCTGTACGCCATCTCGCCGGTGTGCGTCTTGCCGACGATGTGCGCGCCCGCGCCGGTCAGCACGGCCACCGCCGCGGCGTCCCGGGT
This sequence comes from Catellatospora coxensis, assembly GCF_016862635.1. Classification (GTDB taxonomy): domain Bacteria; phylum Actinomycetota; class Actinomycetes; order Mycobacteriales; family Micromonosporaceae; genus Catellatospora; species Catellatospora coxensis. The sequence goes on from NZ_BONI01000029.1 coordinate 95,564, forward strand.
CGCGGGTGGATGCGTGGCGAGCCAGGTGGGGTTGCCGGCGCCGGTGGGCAGGCCGGCGACGTCGAACAGGTCCTTGACGGCCAGGCGTACGCCTCGCAGCGGTCCGCCGGTCTCGGGGCGCGGCGGGATCTCGGTCACCCAGGGCACGTACGGGCCGGGGATCGGCAGCTCGGTCATCGGCACTCTCCTACCACGAACGCCCGGCCGGACCGGCGGGCGCACCACGTAGCTTAAATGCCTATGGCCCCCGTGCTCAGTCGTCAAACACTCAACCGCGCCGTACTGCGCTCCACGTCCTGCTGCGCCGGGCGCGGAACTAGGTGCACGAGGCGGTAGCGCACCTGGGCGGGCTCCAGGCCGAGGCCCCGAACCCGCCGTAAGTAGCACTGTGGAACCAGTCGGCGGACTCGCCCAACCCGAACTCTCCTAGCCGGCCACCGGGTGCTTGCGGCACGGCCCGCTTGGCATCGGAGGCATCTGCGGTCGAGTACCGCCGCGATAAGCCGACCTCACCGTCAACGGTCACCGCTTCCGGTAGCGATGATCCATTGATCGATCGCCTTGGTAACTGCGGCAAAGGCACCGACCGCCAGCCCACCGGGCAAGAACGTCAACAGATGAGGAATAGCAGGACCACCTGATCCGTACTCGTCCACCGTCCCGTCGCCACGGCGTCCTTCCGCGGGTACGACCGACACCAACCCCAGCCGTGAAAGTAGTTCATGCGAGCCATATGCATCACGACTGATGCCCATATGCAACAACCTGACCGACGAGATAACCCGAAAGCCGTCGGGATTCGACGCGTGAAAATACGCAAGCATCAGTAGAAATGTCAGCTCACTGTCTTCCAGGACGTGGATCCAGCCTTTTGTGAAGACTTCGGCGGGCAGGATGAAGTGCGGTTCGTCCGGCCGCGGTACCCGGTAGCGGGAGTTCGGCCCTGCACTGCGACGCCCCGACTCACGGTTCAGCAGGAAATTCTCATACTTGTTTCGGGCGCGGGCCGCGTGGGGCAGGGAGATGAGTTCTTCAGCCGCCAATTTCTTCAGCGCCGCCGTCAGGTGGCGTGATTGCTTATCCTGCACGGTCATATAAACCTGACCATTACCCATCGCCTTGGCGTCCGTGGCGAACAGGTCGGTCCAACCGACGTCTTCGCCCACCGCAAGAATGGGTCGACGGTTGTCCGGCTGCCCGCCGGGCCTCGTCCGGGCCTGCGCCTCGAACAAGGCGATGAGCATGCAACGCAATGCGGTGCCGCGCGACGTGACCAGGCGAGTAGCCGGTGGCCGGTGCTCGCCCCTGGGGGGACGGCGGTCAGAGGGCTCACCGGGTGCGGGCTGCGCCCGGAAGACGAACTCGTTGCGGATGCGCACGCCGGTAAGTTCGCCCTGCTCCGCGATCGCCGCGAGATTGGCAGTCGCCTGGCTGCAGGACTTCTCGGACTCGTAAAGCCGGTTCAGCCGCAAGTCCATTTGGTCGAACTTTTGCTGAGCCGCAGTGCGCCTCGGCGCGGAGGCGGAGGCGGAGGCGGAGGCGGAGGCGGAGGGATCAGACAAAATCGCTGCTCTCATTCCGAACGTTTCAATCAGCCTGACTCAACTCTCTGAGTCATCCATTATTTAGGTGTGTGAAGCAGGCTGATCGAGCCGCTTCCACAGTGTACATGATCATCCTTTCCCGCCGGGCGTCGGGAAGGCAGTATCGAACTGAACGCGGCGAAGACCGTCGCGTGGCAGCGACCCGGCGTGCCGGACGCTGTCGTGCCGAACGCGCCGCAGCCGGTCCGCGCCTATAGCGGACGGCCCCCGGGTGGTGCCCCGGAGGCCGCGTACGGCGTCCCCAACCCGTTGAGATGAGGTTCTTTCCGCATGTCCAGACTACGTCGAGAACAGAAACAAGTACCGCCTGCCCCACAACGGCTGCCGCTGCGATGGGCGGTGATCGCCATTGTGTCGTTCGCGGCCGGGCTAGTCGGCTACGTGGTCGGAGGCCCCGTATCCGCCATCGTGGTCGCGACGACTGTGGTCGGGGTCGCCCACAAGGTGCTCGACTAATGGCCGCTCGCGGGACGCACGTGGTCTCCCACGTGCGTCCCGCTGTTGGTCGGCCGGACGGCGGCGCACCACGTAGCTTAAATGCCCATGGCCCCTGTGCTCAGTCGTCAAACACTCAACCGCGCCCTGCTGTCGCGCCAACTGCTGCTGCAACGTACGCGGCTGCCGGTGCACGACGCGGTCGCGCACCTGTTCGGACTGCAGGCGCAGGCCCCGAACCCGCCGTACGTCGCGCTGTGGAACCGGCTCGAAGACTTCGCACCGGGCGAGCTGTCGCAGCTGATCACCAACCGGCGGGTGGTCCGCATCTCGCTGATGCGCTCGACGATCCACCTGGTCACCGCCGAGGACTGCCTGGCGCTGCGGCCGGTGCTGGCCGCTTCCATGGAACGAGGGCTGGCCGCCGGGTACGGCAAGCAGTTGGTCGGGCTGGACCTGGACGCGGTCGCCGCGCACGGCCGGGAGCTGGTCGAGCAGCGGCCGCTCACCTGGGCCGAACTCGGTGCGCTGCTGGCCGAACGTTTTCCGGGCTACGAGGCGGGCGCGCTGGCGCCGGTGGTGCGCACCCGGGTGCCGCTGGTGCAGGTGCCGCCGCGCGGGCTGTGGGGATCGAGCGGCCAGGCCGCGCACACCTCGGCGGAGTCGTGGCTGTCGGCCGCGCTCGCCGAGCCGTCGGCCGAGGCCATGGTGCTGCGCTACCTGGCCGCGTACGGCCCGGCGAGTGTGCGCGACGTGCAGGCCTGGGCGGGGGTGACCCGGCTGAAGGAGGTCGTCGAGCGGCTGCGGCCGCGGCTGGCGACGTTCCGCGACGAGCAGGGTGTCGAGCTGTTCGACCTGCCCGACGCGCCTCGGCCGGACGCGGACGAACCCGCGCCGGTGCGGCTGCTGGGCGAGTTCGACAGCGTGCTGCTGGCGCACGCCGACCGCACCCGGATCATCTCCGACGAGCACCGCAGGCGCATCTTCACCATCAACGGCATCATCCGGGCGACCGTCCTGATCGGCGGATCGGTCGCCGGGATGTGGCGGATCGAGCGCGAGCGCGGCCGCGCCGTGCTGGCCGTCGAGCCGTTCTCGGAGTTCGCCGCCACCGATCGCGATGCGGTCATCTCGGAGGGGGCGCGGCTGCTGGCCTTCACCGACCCGGATACGGCGACGCGCGAGGTCCAGATCGCCTGAGACACTGTCACTTACAGTACTGCGCCGACGCTGCTGGGTAGCCGACAGACAGCGGTCGGGTGCCCCGACGCCACTTACCGTGACCGGCGAGCGACCTCACGCTCATCGATCTCAGGGAGAGTGGTTCCGATGGCAATCGACGCGCACAGCCCTGTTCGACGCGGCCGACCGACCCGGCTGGTCGCGACGCTGCTCGCGGCGACGCTGCTCACGCTCGGCCTTTCCGTCACCGCCAACGTGGTGACGGCGGCGCCCGCACAGGCACTCTGCGTCACCCCGGCGATGGAGGGCGACTGGCACAACATCGACCCGGCCACCAGGTCCATCGTCCGCACGCAGGTGCAGTTCGTGTGCAACGACGTGATCATCTGCGACGCGGACACCGGCATCTGCACCGGCGGGACCAGCTTCTACCGGATCCGCCCGTGGGGCTCCTGCAGTCCCACCGCCTGCGACTGGGGGTGGCGCGACACCGTCCGGATGAGCGACGGCTGGGTCAAGGCGACGTACGTCTACAGCTACAAGACGGTGGACGTGTGGGCCCGCACCGAGGCCTGGTACGGGTCGACCTACCTGCGGGTGTGGACCAGTACGGACTACACGGCGGCCGACGGCCGCGCCGACTACACGAGCAACGACTGGTTCCTGAATTGACTGCTCCTCACCTGAAGGCGGGGACTTCTTCCCGCCTTCAGGCTATGGGGATTCCTGACTCAGGCAGCCACTCGAGCCAGCGGCTCGGGTGGTCTTACGCCCTCAGTGCCAGCAGGGCACAGACCAGCCCTGATAAGCATCACGCGGGCGGAGTTCTTGTCCCGTGGGGACACGGCTCCGCACGTGGTACAGGTGTAGGTGCGTTCACCCAGCGGCAGCGCATGCTTGGCTCTCGTCATGCAGTGCGCGCAGTCCATCGTGGTGTGCGCGGGATGTACGAGCCGGACGTCCCGGCCGTGCTTGCGGGCCATCTCGACCAGTGCGGC